>CAJXRD010000001.1 GCA_913058295.1 uncultured Flavobacteriales bacterium
CAATCGCTAATGCAAAACATGTAATTGCACAGGTTAACCCTAATATGCCAAGAACTCATGGAGATGGAATAGTTCATTATACAGAATTTGATACCCTTGTGGAAGTAAATGAACCATTACATTATCATGATACTGTAGCTCCTAGTGAAAGTGAAGAAAAAATAGGGGATTTTGTCGCAGAACTTATTGAAGATAAAAGTACCCTACAAATGGGGATTGGATCTATCCCAAATGCGGTATTATCTCGTTTAGGAAATCATAAAGATCTAGGCTTGCATACCGAAATGTTTTCGGATGGTGTGATCGATTTAATTTTAAAAGATGTGATTAATGGGAATCATAAAGGAATAAATCCTGGAAGAGCCATGGCTACATTTTTAATTGGTTCCAAACGATTGTTCGACTATGTAGATGATAATCCATTTATTGAAATGCGAGAAGCAGACTTTGTAAATAATGTAAGTATCATTAAACAAAACCCAAGAATGGTTGCTATCAATTCTGCCATAGAAATTGATGTAACTGGACAGGTTTGTGCAGATTCTATTGGGATGAACATGTATAGTGGTGTTGGTGGACAAATGGACTTTATTAGAGGCGCATCTTTAAGCGAAGGAGGAAAAGCTATCATTGCTTTACCCTCTGTTACCAATAAAGGAATAAATAGAATAGTCCCTTTCTTAAAGCCTGGTGCTGGGGTAGTAACTACTAGAGCACATGTGCATTATGTAGTAACCGAATATGGGGTTGCAAATTTATATGGTAAAACGATTAAGCAACGGGTAAAAGCCTTAACTGAAATTGCGCATCCAAATTTTAGAGAGGATATCGCAAGAGATTATTTTGATAAAAATATTAGATAGAATAATTAAATTATAGGTAAGCAAAGAAAAAGTCTTCTAATATTTAATTAGAAGACTTTTTTTTGAATAAAATCATTAGGGTTCGATAAAAGACAAAAGACCGCTACGCTGAAAGACAAAAGGTTAAAGAATGATTTAAACTATCATATAAACAGTAGTTTAAATTTTTATAGTTTATAAAAAAACCCCAGAAAAAGTAAAATTATTCTTTTACAAATTTTTTAATTAATGTCCCTTGATCTGTTTTTATAGAAACAAAAAATAATCCAGCCTTTAAATTGGAAACATCTAGTAGGTTGGTTGGGTGGTTTAGGCTGAACACCCTCCTCCCGATCACAACGTATATTTTTAAACTATTAATGTGATAACCGCTACTGTTTTCTAAGTGTAATACATTTTGTGCGGGATTGGGATATAGCATAATTTGTGTTGCTAAAATATCTTCTATCCCCAAACTACAATCTTCACTAAATATAGTCCAATCACTCACATGCCAATCTGGATAATCGTCTTGTACAGGAGCATCTACATCAATACAAAATAATTCTTCACTCCCCCAACATATTAAATGGTCAAGATTAGCATTATTTCCGTTTTTTAGATTTAATGAAGTTAGGTTGTCGTTATATAAAAGCCCAACATATTCTAATTGAGGATTATTACTCAAATCTAATGTTGTAATTTGACCTTCCAAAATTTCCACCCTTTTCAATAAAAAATTATCAGACAAGTCCACCTCTGTTATAAAGTCAAGCCCAAAATATAAATGTCTTAAATTTATATTATTAGAGGTATTTATAGAGGTTAAAAAATTTCCCGGACAGTAAAACCATTCTAAAGCGATATTATTTGAAATGTCAATATTTTCTATATTATTTTCATTAATCCACAACCGTTTTAAATTAACATTTTGAGAAACATCAATAGTGTTAATATTATTTCTAGAAACATTTAAAGTTTCTAAATTAACATTTTGAGAAATATCAATAGTGTTAATATTGTTTTCAGAAATCTCCAATTGTTCTAAATTTACATTTTGAGAAACATCTAACTCTGTTATTGGATTATTATAACACCATAATTGTTCTAATTTTAGATTTTGAGAAACATCTAAGTTACTTATCGCATTACTTTGGCAACGCAATATTTTTAATTCTTTAAATGCGTTTATTCCCTCCAAACTAAGTATGTAATCAAATACATAATTAAAATCAACGATTGCCATGTTTTCTATTCTATTGGTAAACACTAAGTCGTTATATGCAATATCATCTCCAAAACCTAAATCTTCTAAATAATCTTCAAATATGTTGTCTGGTATAAAAGTAGTTGCTGAATTATCGTAAGGATAATCAAAAGTAATGGTTCTTGTTTCTTCCAAGATGTCTAAGGCGCAAGGCATTACGGCGTCACTATCGCTATAGAGTTCTATGTTTAATGTATAGGAGTTATATCCATTTGGCAGATTAATAATATGAGTTTGAGAGTCCCAAGTTTCTGATTGACCAGAAGAGTATAAATAACATAGGGAAACGCTAATGGTATTGTCTAAATAACTTATAGTGGAGCCGCCAAAAGTTGCTGCAAAGTTGCTGCAAAGTTGCTATAAAATAATGTTTCTAATGTTACCTCATTGTCTCCACTAGGCTCTATATAAAAATTCATAAGATCCTCGGTTTGGCTATAGCTATAGCTTGAAATAAATAATAAGAATAGTATTGTGATTTTTTTCATAATAAATTTGGGGGGAGTTGTATAAAGATACTAAATATATTTCAGTGCTAAATACTTTTATTAGGAAAGCTGAATTTAATTCTTTTTTGAAATTTAAGACAAAAAAAAAGAGGCTTCTAAAATTAAGAAGCCTCTTTTTATTTAATTTTATGTATTTCTTACTATCCAGCCAAGGCTTCAGCTCCACCAACAATCTCTAAGATCTCGTTAGTAATAGAAGCTTGTCTTGCTTTGTTATATTGTAAGTTAAGCTCATCTCTAAGCTCTGTTGCATTATCGGTTGCTTTATGCATCGCTGTCATACGTGCACCGTGCTCACTTGCAGAAGAATCTCTAAGTGCCTTATACAATTGCATTTTTAAACTCTTAGGGATTAACTCTTCCACTATTTTAGCTTTGGAAGGCTCAAAAATATAATCTGAAGCAGTCGTTGATGCCTCAGAATCACTAACAGATTCTAAAGGTAAAAATGGCTCTGTCATTATAATTTGAGTCGCAGCATTTTTAAATTTATTATATACCAAAACGATTTTATCGTAAGTTCCTTCCGTAAATAAATCCATCAAATTTTGAGCGATAATCGCATTATTCTCAAAAGTTAGGTCATCAAAAATTTCAATATTATTTTCAATAACTGTATGGTCCTTTATAAGAATATCGTTTGCTTTTTTACCTAAAGTAATAAAATCTACTTGTTTCCCTTTATAAGACTCTTCAATTAAAGTGTTACAAGCTTTTACAATATTAGAATTAAAAGCTCCAGCTAATCCACGATTAGAAGAAATAGCAACCAACAATACTTTGTTTACTTCTCGTTGTGTAGTATAATCACTACCAATATCACCATCCAAACTTGCGCTTAGATTTTGAAGTAATTCAGTTTGTTTATCAGCATAAGGACGTAAAGTAGTAATTGCATCTTGCGCTTTTTTCAACTTCGCTGCAGACACCATTTTCATGGCACTGGTAATTTGCATCGTTGAAGATACAGACGCTATTCTAGTACGTATTTCTTTTAAATTTGCCATTTTTCAAGTTATGAGTTATGAATGCAGAGTTATGAGTTTTTGATAATTGCTACTAATATTCTTATTAACTCCTCGCACTTATTTGTCAATTCTTCAGGTACTTTTCTTCCAGTTGCTTTTAATAATTCTAACCAATATTTAGTTTCATCAGCTTCCTTTAGTGCAATACCAAATTTATTTTTAAAATCCTTTTTGCTTACTCCTCTTTGTGCTTCTCTAGTATTAGCCCCAATACTAGTACCGCTTTTTAAAAGTTGTGAAGCTAATTCATAGTCCTTATTAGCTTTAAGTTGATCACAGTATAAAACTATTTCACGTGCAAATTGAAAACTCTTTACTCTTATTGGACTGTTTTCAAAAGCCATAGTTTTTATTTTACTCTGCACTCAACACTAATAACTCTTAACTATTAGTTATACTTTGCTGAAAGATCTTTAGCTACATTAGTTAAAACTTCAATCACCTCATCGGTTAATTTTCCAGCTTTTAATGTATTTAAAGTATCTCTATGTTTTGCGTTAAGGAATTCGATAAAATCTCTTTCAAATTCTTTAATTTTATTTACAGGAACTGCTTTTAATAAGTTCTTAGATCCTGCATAAATAATTGCAATTTGATCTTCTACTGTAAATGGATCGTTTTGTGCTTGTTTAAGGATTTCAACGTTACGCTTACCTTTCTCAATTACATTAAGTGTCGCTGCATCTAAATCTGATCCAAATTTAGCAAAAGCTTCTAATTCACGGAATTGAGCTTGATCTAATTTTAAGGTTCCAGAAACTTTCTTCATCGATTTAACCTGTGCATTTCCACCCACACGTGATACCGAAATACCTACGTTAATTGCTGGACGAACCCCAGAGTTAAATAAATCCCCATCTAAAAATATTTGACCATCTGTAATAGAAATTACATTGGTTGGAATATATGCAGATACATCTCCCGCTTGCGTTTCAATAATTGGTAATGCAGTTAATGATCCACCTCCTTTTACTTTATCCTTTAAGGATTCAGGAAGGTCATTCATTGTTTTAGCGATTTCGTCGTTATTAATGATTTTTGCCGAACGCTCTAATAATCTAGAGTGAAGGTAAAATACATCTCCAGGATATGCTTCACGTCCCGGTGGGCGACGTAATAATAAAGATACCTCACGGTATGCTACTGCTTGCTTAGATAAATCATCATAAATAATTAAAGCAGGACGACCTGTATCTCTAAAATACTCCCCAATTGCAGCACCTGCAAATGGAGCGTAAACTTGCATTGGGGCAGGATCTGATGCATTTGCAGCTACTATTGTAGTATACGCCAATGCTCCTTTTTCTTCCAATACTTTAGCAATATTCGCTACTGTAGAAGCTTTTTGCCCTATAGCAACATAGATACAAAATACTGGTTCCCCAGCATCGTAAAATTCTTTTTGATTTAATATGGTGTCAATACAAACGGTAGTTTTTCCTGTTTGACGGTCACCAATTACCAACTCACGTTGTCCTCTACCCACTGGAATCATAGCATCAATTGCTTTAATTCCTGTTTGTAATGGTTCTGTTACTGGTTCACGAAAAATTACACCAGGTGCAATTCGTTCAAGTGGCATTTCAACAGTTTCTCCTGTAATTACTCCTTTACCATCAATAGGTTCTCCTAATGTATTTACAACACGACCAACAATATCTTCTCCTACATTAATAGAAGCAATTCGTTGGGTACGTTTTACAGTAGATCCTTCTACTATATTACTAGAATGACCTAATAATACAACCCCTACATTGTCTTCTTCTAAGTTTAGAACAATACCTTCTAAACCATTTTCGAATTCAACTAATTCACCGTACTGTACATTAGAAAGCCCGTATACACGTGCAATACCATCACCTACAGTTAGAACACTTCCTACTTCATCTAATGAAGCAGTGGATTCAAAACCAGATAATTGTTGTTTTAATATTGCTGATACTTCAGCTGGATTAACTTCTGCCATATTAATTATATTATTCAGATATAAATCTGAAATTTATTTATATACTTTTACTAAATTCTCTTTTTATTCTTGCAAGGTTATTTGAAATACTTGCATTGTATTGAAGATCTCCTATTCTAAGAATAAACCCTCCAATTATTGATTCATCAATGGTGCTTTCTATAGTAACTTTATCACTTCCTGTAAGTTCTTTTACTTTGGAAAGAATTTTTTCAGTTAGTTCATTAGTTAGTGCAACCGCTGTAGTTACTTGAGCAACTTTTACCCCTTGAGCTTTGTTGTATAAATCGATATATTTTATAGATACATCCTCCAACAAATTTGTCCGTTTGTTTTCTACCAATACATTAATTAAAGATTTGGTAGTATCGGATTGCTTGTTAAAAATTGCAAGCAAGGCATTTTTCTTATCATTTACATTAATAACAGGGCTATTAAGCACTGTTTGTAAATCATTACTTGCTTTAATGGTAGCTTGAATAATCTGCATATCATCAAACACAAGGTTTGCAATATTTGTTTCGTTAGCTTGCAGTAAAACTGCTTTAGCGTATCGTATGGCTGCTCTGCTTCCGCTCATAATTATTTATCTCTAATTTAAGGTAGCGTCATCTAACATACTTTCAACCAATTTTAATTGCTTGTCTTTGTTAGATAGTTCTTCTTTAACTACTTTTTCAGCGATCTCGATAGATAACGATGCAACTTGATTTTTTAAATCGGCAATAGCAGATTTCTTTTCATTCACAATAGCTTCTTGTGCTTGAGTAATCATATCGTCAGCTGTTGCTTTAGCTTCTTCTTTCGCGTCGGCTATCATCTTCGTTTTAATTTCACGAGCTTCCTTAATAAGGTTTTCTCTTTCTGCACGAGCTTCTTTTAAAATACGCTCATTATCAGCATTAAGAGATTCCATTTCTTTCTTCGCATTTTCAGCTGCATCCAATGCATTTTTAATACCTTCTTCTCTTTCATTAAGAGCATTCAATATTGGCTTCCATGCAAACTTTTTTAATAATATTAGCAATAACAAAAAAAGTGTTATTTGCCAGAAAAAAAGTCCAAAAGAGAAATCGTTAATTAACTTATCCATACTTATAATTTAAATAAATTCTTAATTTTAATTAAACAACAATTGCAACCAATCGTTGCAATTGTTGTTTGGGTTTTGTTATACTGCAAATAATGCAGCAAATCCAATACCTTCAATAAGCGCAGCTGCAATTAGCATTGCTGTTTGAATCTTTCCATAAGCTTCTGGTTGACGAGCGATAGCGTCCATTGCTGAACCACCAATTCTACCGATACCGATTCCGGCACCAATTACTACTAAACCTGCACCTACAATAGCTGGGATCTCCATAATATATATTTATTTAAAATTAAACATTCAAATTTATTAATGCGCTTCATCATGCTCTTCCACTGCAAAGCCAAAATAAAGGGCCGATAGCATAGTGAAAATATAAGCTTGTAATAAAGCAACTAAAAGTTCAATCATAGATATAGCAAAAGCCAACACAAAGGTTAAACTACTACCAATCCAATTATGAAACACAAATATTAAACCTATCAAACTCATTAATACAATGTGTCCTGCCATAATGTTTGCGTACAAACGAATCATTAAAGCAAAAGGCTTAATCACTACTCCTAACAATTCGATAGGAGCTAATATAATTTTCATAGGAACTGGTACACCAGGCATCCAGAAAATATGTTTCCAATAATTTTTGTTCCCTGAAAATTGAGTAATTATAAAGGTAATTAAAGCCAATGCAAAAGTAATGGCAATGTTCCCTGTTACATTTACTCCTAGAGGAGTTAAGCCAAATAAATTTAAAAACCATACAAAAAAGAATACGGTTAATAAATAAGGCATGTATTTTTTATACTTATTAATACCAATGTTTGGTATTGCAATTTCGTCTCTTATATAAATAATAATCGGTTCTAAAAATCTTCCAGCTCCAGTTACAATTGGTCCTTTTTTAAAGGATTTTGCCATACCTGCAAAAGCTAGAAACATTAAAATACCGGTAATGATTATCATTAAAACACTTTTCGTAATAGAAAAGTCTAATGGTTTTACTTGAGTAGGATGATGATGGTCATCTAATGTGATGGTTCCTTCAGCGTCTGTTTTATAAATTTTGTTGTGGTAAAGCTTGTAATAATTTCCATTATTTTCAGCTACAGTTTCCCCGTGATGAAATTTAGAAGAAGAAAACAATTGAATCCCTTCATCTATTAAAATTACTGGAAGTGAAAAGCCGTAATGTTTTCCTGTTTCAGTATCACTAAAGAAAATAAAATCATGAGAATCTAACAAGTGATGATTGATACTTTCCTTGATTTTTGTTTTTAAACTTACTTCCTCTGGCGTTCCTTCATGTTCTTCATTTTGTGCTTGAACATTCATGCTAAAAACGAATAGTACGATTGTAAGTAGTTTTGCTAAAAAATTGCTTTGCATAGTAAACAAATTGTATTGGCTTTAAAAATCGGTGCAAAAATACTGTTCTTTATGGAAAGAAAAAACTATTTATACTCTTTTTTATATTCCCTGAAATTTGTTAAGTAGACTGATTATTAAGCTGTTTAGAAAGATAGATTACTTCTGTAATTAAACTGATAGCATATGGCACAAAAAAGGCTGTAAACTCTATGGCTTGCATTTTGTCATCTGCCTTATAAGTAGGGTAGAAAACCAAAAAGAAAATTAAAAATTTTAAACCGCTTCCAGCCATAAAAACAAAGCCTGCTTGTGCAGAGTTTTTGCTTAATGTTTTTTCTACAGCAATTAAAACTATTGCAGCGAGCACATAGTTAAGTAAATAAGAAAGAATTATTTGATTTCCAAAAAGATCATTACAGGTAAAATGAAGTGCAATTAGATGCAGTCCAAAACTAATGGATAGCAACACTCCTAATACTAATAAAAATAGTAGACTTTTACGTTTCATTATTTATTTGTTTAATCGATTGGTTTGTTTAAGTACTAAAAATAATGAAATTGCAACACCTAGTAGAGTAAATATTATGGTATACATTTTTCCTTCGGGATTGTAATTAAGGTCCAGCCAATTTCCCCCTTTAACAAATAAATAAATAATAGCGCCCATTTGGATTCCGATACCCGAAAGAATAGCCCATCGTTTTACTCCATTTTTACCCTTTTTAGACATTTATTAAGATTCCGTCTGTTGAGTGCTTTTAGACTCTATGTTTTGTTGACGATTGAAGAGGCTAGAGGAGTTTTCTTCTTTTTTAATCTCTTTTGTAAAAGAAGGAGTTTCTTTTTTTGAATCTTTCATTAAACAGGTTGCATTAAATGTTGCTCCTGGTTCAACTGCTAGTTTACCTACGGAAACTTCACCTTCTATATGTGCAGAAGATTTAAGAGATAGTGTCCCTGAAATATTCAATGTTCCCTTTATATTTCCTTCAACATCCGCATTTTTACAACTTAGCGTACCTATAATTACACCGGTTTTACCAACAACTACCTTTGAAGGGGTTTTAACATTACCTTCTATTCTACCGTCAATTCTAAAATAACCATTCGAACTAATATCGCCTTTAATGTTAGTTCCATCATTAATTCTGTTTTGACCTGTCCCTGGATTTTCTTGATCTTTCTCTTTTTTATCTGAAAACATAAGATGTTATTTATTGGTTTTCTCCTTTACTTCTAGAGTTATTTTTAGATTTAGATTTGTTAGTTGGTTTAGGATTTTGTTTATTTTGAGCGTTTATTTTCTTTTTTTCAATGGCTTTTTCCTTTTCCTTTAGGGTCATGGCTTTTTTTTCTTCCTTTTCTAAAGACATATTCACAAAATTATGATTTAAATAATCCTCAAGATTTTTATGAATCTGTACAATAGTATAATTAGGGGATGAGATTTCGAAATAAGTGTTATTTACTTTAAATTTTTTCTCTTCCTTTAAAACTTCCGCAAAACCGCGACCTCCTAACCTTGAATTTAAACCATGGATAATTACAAATAAAGTGTCTGGATTATAATAATCTATTGATATGGACATATTATCATAACGATACCATTCAATTGCTTCGTTAAGCTTTTTTAATAATTCTTCGGCAGCTTCTCTGTCCTCTTTATTAAAGCTATAAACCACCTTCCATTTATCGCTTGCCTCGTCTGCTAAAAATGTTTTAGTAGCGATTCTTGGCAATAAATTTTCGTAAAGGTTTTGCGCTTCTTTTCCTTCCTCTGAATTTGGATAATTTAAAGCTACAAAATTTAAAGCATTTTTATAGGCTTCATATCCTTGTTGACGAGCTATAGCATCTGCTTTTAAAAGTTCGAATTTTGGAATAATTAAATTACCAAAATACAATGCAATATAGATGTCACATTTCTCAATTACTTCTTGGTATTTAGAGTTTTCAAAATCTTTATATAATTCCCCATATTTATATTCGGGACTAGATTCATCTGTTGCTAGAATTGCACTAGGGTTTCTTAATATTTCAGCATAACGAGAGTCTGGGTACCTAGTAATAATTTCGTTTTTATACTGTGCTGCAGTGATTTCGTCTCCTTGAATTAAATATATTTTATGTAAAAAATAAAGGGTTGGCAGAACTAACCTCTTCTCTGGGTTAAAGGAAAGTAGTGTTTCTAACCTGTTCGTTGCCAAATCGTATTCTTTAAATTTTTCCTTGTAAATTAGTCCAAGTTGGTAATAGGCAAAATTTCTTTGTCTAGTTAAGCTGTCTATTACTTGTTCGTCTTTAGGAATTAAGGCAATATAAGTTTCTGGTTTAAATTGAATGCTCTCTGCTATTGGAACAGAGGCGTCTTCTTCTGGAAGATTTTCAATTTTGGATAATTTATTAGAAAGCCTCCAGTTATCTTCTAGGCTTCTATTTCCCCAACGTTTTGAAAATTCTTGCTTTCCAAAAGCAACTGTAGTTGGATTGTAAAAATAAAAAGTTCCTCCTGAAACTCCTGGCCCCTTAATGTCGTTTCCATTAGAGTTAAAGAACTCTTTATTTTTAATATTTTCCTGTTTTTCTGCTAAATAGATAGAATCTTGAATAGCCTGTTGTTTTAAATTTGCAGTATATTCAGAAAAATAAGCATACTGCTGAGATTCACTCATATTAACCAGGCGTAAAATACTATCACTTTCGTATGCGACATCCTCATACAAAATTACATCGTCTAAGTTTTCACGCTTCTTTTTAATACGTCTATATATTCTAGTTCCTTCATCAAGATTTGTTAAAGTACTATCATAGTATGCTCCGGCCATTTTATATTCTGTAAAATCAAAATATATTTCGGCTAGTGTTTGGTAATTTACAGATTGCATTTTTCTATCTTCCCGATAAGCCTGTAGTGATTTATTATAAAATTCTATAGCCAAATCGATACTATCATTTTTATTGTAATATTCCCCTATTTGGTTGTATATTTTATCTAGAAATGGTCGGTTTTCTCTATTCCTTTCCAGGTCATATAGTAATTCTAAAAATGCTACTCGATCTTCTTTGGTAAAATCGAAATTTTTAGCTTTTTCAATATAAGCGTTAATCATATACACTCTCGGAGACTTTCTATTAAGTGCAATAACCTCGTCAAAAACTTGGTTAGCACTATCTTTTAATCCAAGAGTATTATATAATTGCCCAGTTATATATAAGTATCTTCCTTTTAACTCATTGCTTTTTACGTTTTCTGAAGCTTGTTTTATATAAGGTAATGCTGTTTCTAAAGAGTCTAGATTGATAAAGGCCTGGGCAATAATTGCTGAAGCATCTGCAAAATCTTCACTGCTTATTTCCTTTAGCTTAAACATCTTTTTAAGATTCTCAATAGCGACTTCTTCGTTATTAAGGCGAATATTTGTTTTAGCTTTCCAAACCTTTGCATGATTAATGCTATTAGATGTAGGATACTTATTTAGAATATAATTAAATGCATCTAGAGCTTGTATAAATCTCGTGTCGTAATAACGTGCCTTTCCTAATAAAATATAAGATTCGTCTATTTGTGAGTTGTATTCTTTACCATCCACATAAACGGAGTGTTTTTGGATTGCTTTTGTTGCTTTTTCTTCAGCGACATTAAAATTTGGGTTTTTCTTTTGTCCGGGGAGATTTAAATCATCATCTAACTCAATTCTTTCAATGGGCAAGATTTCCCAAAAATCATCTCTATATCCTCTCTCTACTTCTTCTTTTCCAATGTCGAAAGCAAGATTCCCATTATACAATGCATTATACTTTGCAAATACTGCGTGGCTATTTCTGCTTAAAAAAGTGTTCTTTTTACGTGAACAGGCCGCCAAAAACAGGACAGCCATTAATAAAATTGTAGTTTTTATGATCCCCTTCAAAATATGAATTGTTTTATATAATACTGAAACTTAAAAGCTTCGTGTTTAGTATGTCTACTTAAAAAGTAAGCGTAAAAATACGGTTCTTTTTAAAAATTATCCTGTAATTCTAACAAAAGTTGGAATCAAAAAAAATATAATGCTGTAGTTAATAAATGTAAAAAAATATTTATTAAGAACCTAAGGTGTTTTTTAATCCTCAATTCCTTTGTATTTTTGCAAAAATTTTAAATAAATGAGCATCAAAAGTCAAAACGAAAAGGTTGATTTAATAATCAAAGTAGATGATGAGATTCATCAAATAAATATGTCTCCTAAAGAGTCTGTTTTAGATGCTGCATTAAAAAATGATGTGGATGCGCCTTATTCGTGTCAAGGGGGTGTTTGTTCGTCATGTATTGCTCGAATTATTGAAGGAAAAGCAGTAATGGGACAAAACCAAATTCTTACCGATTCCGAAATTGCTGAGGGCCTTATATTAACTTGCCAAGCTCATCCCACTACACCAGTACTGAGTATAGATTATGATGATGTTTAGAGTATTTCTAAAATTTTAGCACTAACCGTTTTTGATAAAATAGTTTTCATTGCATTTTCATATCCCTCTGGGTATTTATTACCATAAATTGACGTGGGAATAAATGGATATTTAATTCGGTCTGCTACCAAATTATTTTCAGAAATTTGTCCAAAGGGAGCAAATCCTGCATAGGGATGTGTTACTCCCCAAATAGAAATTACTGGGACCCCATACATTGCTGCTAAATGTCCATTACCACTATCCATAGAAAGCATTATATCTAAATTAGAAATTAAGGCAAGTTCTTCCTTAAAACTCAATACTCTCGCAACACTAGAAACTGTTGAAAATTCCTCTGCTATCTTTTTAAGTTTTAAAGTTTCTTCATTTCCTCCTCCAAAAAGTAATATGCTGTACAAACCTGTTTTATCTAATTCAAGAATGACTTCCCGCATTAATTCTAATGGATACATTTTACTATCATGTGCAGCAAAAGGCGCAATACCAATTATTTTTTTGGGAGAAGATCCAACTAGGTTTTGGAATTTTTGAGTAAATGCTTTTCTTGGAAGTGCATTTCCTGTTTTTATATCTAGAGGAAATCCAAGTTTATAAAAAACATCCGCATAACGTTGGTGTGTAGTCTTTAGTTGTCGAAACTCTTTATTTGTTTCTCGAGTAAGTGCCTTTTTTTCTGAACGGCCTTTGTCAATGGTTGCGGTTTTAACTCCTATTATTCTAAGGTAATTAGTGATGACTTTTGATCGAATTACATTGTGTAAATCGGCAACTGCATCAATTCCTAATTCCTTTGCTTCTTTTGCTAGTTTTACTAAACCAATTCCTTTGTGTTTCCCATAAACATCTGCTTCTAAAAAATTTAGATTCGGTATGTCTTCAAAAAAAGGCTTGAAAAAAGCACGAGAAAGTACCGTTAGTTTTACTTCTGGATAGGCTTGAGAAAATGATTGCAACACAGGAACTGCCATTGCTACATCTCCCATGGCCGATAGTCTAATTACAAGTATGTGAGTTGGCAGTTTCATAAAAATAAGGATCTCCTATTTGATTTGAGTATCTTTATTTTTCCCCTCGTAACACAGGGTTTAACTCATCATCATTATACATTTTCATTTGCTTATACACTTTCATATACTTGTTTCCTTTAGAAATATCACCAAGTAATTGATCAATAGCTGTGCTTAAATCAACTCTTTGTTCTAACAATATATTTAGCTTTGTTTGACAAGCATTTCTATGTTCTTCAGAAGCGTTTTCTCTAGTTGCTTCTTCATTCATATGATATACTTTTAATGCCAAAATTGAAAGTCTATCCACTCCCCATGCTGGGCTTTCGGTATTAATTGTTGCGTTTTCTACAACAGTGGCTCCTTTATATTTCTCTAAAAAATAACTGTCTACGTATTCTACCATATCTGTTCGATCTTGATTAGAAGCATCGATTAGGCGCTTTAAAGAAAGTGCACTTACCGGATCAATATTTGGGTCACGGATTATATCTTCATAATGCCATTGTACCGTATCTATCCAACATTTTCTGTATAACAAATGTGCTAACAAATGTGTTTCATCGCTATAAGGATTATTAAAAGATTGGTCCACGCTGTCAATTTCATGGTATTTATCTATAACTTCTTTAAAAATGGTATTTGCTTTTTCTGAAAACATAATTTTTATTATTTAATAGTATTACTTATTCTGTGTTCCCTGAGTGATTTCTATTTTTAGAAATTGTATCGAAGGTTTTTTTATTTAGGTCACTTCGATTAGCTCAGTGACCTTGCTTATTATTATTTTTCTAAAATGTGTAAATATTCTGTTGTATTATCGGTTTTTTAATTTCTATTTTCGGTTTTATCTGCTTTAAATCGCTAGTATTTTGTGGTTTTTAAATCATATTTCCCGAATCGTTTCATTTTTTCTTTAACCGTTTCAGGTGTCATTAAGCCTTCCTTGTTGTAACTTAAAAAGTTATATTTAAATTGTGCGTTTTTCAACAATTCCGTAAACGAATCAAGCACTTTTCTCTTTTTACAATAGTTACTTCTATAGTACTCTCCTAAACCAGTTTTTCCCTTAGGTACAAAGGTATCAAATTTTGCAATAGTATTTAGAATATGATAATTCGCGCCATATTGCCAATATAATTTCGGTTTAATACTAAACTATAATATTCAAAATCTTTCGAAATAATTTATTTTACATTTGGCTTAAATGCACGTCCAACAGTTCCTGTTCTAGCGAATAAATTGCGAAACACTTTGTCGTTTAAATCCTTTCCCACAACACTTGTTATCGTTTTTGAAATAAAAGAAGATAGTCTATTTTTAGAGTCTATATAATTCATCGATTAAGCTAGATTAAATCGCTATGCTTTTCGGTTTGGTTCATAAAAACATTACTAGTATAGGTAATGTAATAAGTATCCATAATAAAATTTCTTTCAGCCAATATTTGGGAATATTTTCTATAAAATTGGTAGTTAAAATTGCTAATGGAGCCATAATATATAAAAATTCAGCGCCATTTTTAGATGGAATAAATAAAATAGTCGTAACACTTATTAAAAGAATTATTATTAGTGAAAATGAATTCGACTTCTCCATTAATCTAATTTCTGAAAAATTAATTACCTTCTGAATTGTAGTCCAAATTAAAAGTAATGTTATAAACGAAATTGGGATAATAAGTGATAATGAATTATAGTTCTGAAAATCTAAACTCAGGCTTGTATCAATATCTAAAAACCATAAAAAAGAATTGGTTTGTACTACTTTTATTGCCGTTAAAATTATTGTTACAGCTAAAAACCCAACAAACGGAATAAGTGTTAGTTTATAGTTTTTTGACCCTATTTGAAAAATTGCAACGAATAACACCATAAAAAATAGAATACACCAAAAATAAAAAAGGGAAGCTATTGTAATCCAAATGGATGCATCCAATATCTTTTTCTCCATATTAAGCCCTGAGTTTAAACTCATGATCCGCCTAAATGCAAATAATAAAAAGAGGTTTGGAGTAATGACATTTGATTGAAAGAAAACTTCTGGAAAAAGCAATATAAAACATCCAAAGGAAAGTATTGAATAGGTGTTTATTCCTGTTAGCTTGTTTTTTCTAATAATAAAATTTAAAAGAAATACAGAAAACAAGACAATGAATATTAAAACGGACTGTATATTAAAAAATGAACTCGCTGTAATTTGCTCATTAACTAGTAAAAACCAATAAAACCATCCTAAAATGATATAAATACTCACTATAATAAAATTAATAGGTTTAGATTTACTAAAAAAGCTTGTGAGCATACTACTAAATTTATATTTTTGCTGTTAAATTATAAAGATATGACTTGGACAGGATTTTTTGAAGGAATTGAAACAATTTTTGTTGATTATGCCTTTTTACCTTATGATGCATTAAGAGAGCTTGAACCTTCAAATTGGTTTGGAGCAAATACAGTGTCATGGATATTTATGATTATATGTGCAATAGCAATGGTGTATTGGATTGGACAACTTAAAAAATACGATGCAATAGAGGGTAGTGATGACAAAAGTATCAAAGCTCACGAATATTTAGGATAAATCAAATCCTATATCCTTACGATAATTCATCGTATCGAAATGTAGTTTTTCTATATTTTGATACGATTTTTTTAATGCCTTTTTATAATCTACATCTAAGGATGTTATTGCCAAAACCCTACCGCCATTAGTAACTGTTTTTCCTTCATGTAGTTTTGTTCCTGCATGAAAAACAATAGAATCTTCTATTTCAGAAATTCCTGAAATCACTTTTCCTTTTTCATATGCTTCAGGATATCCGCCAGACACCAACATAACTGTAGTGGCAGCTCGCTCATCTAATTTAACAGAAACTTTATTTAAGGTTTGATGGTATGTTGCTTCAAATAAATCTACTAAATCAGTTTGAATTCTAGGCAACACTACTTCCGTTTCTGGATCCCCCATCCTCACATTATATTCAATAACCAATGGTTCGTTATCAACATTAATTAGTCCAATAAATACAAACCCTTTATAAGCTATGTTTTCTTTTTGAATTCCGTTCACTGTAGGTTTTACAATTCGCTCTTCAATTTTCTGCATTAACACATCATCAACAAATGGTACTGGAGAAATGGCGCCCATACCTCCTGTATTTAATCCCCTATCTCCTTCGCCGATTCGTTTATAATCTTTTGCTGTGGGAAGAATTTTGTAATTTTTACCATCTGTTAATACAAAAACACTTAATTCAATTCCGTCTAAAAATTCTTCAATTACAACAGTTGAACTTGCTTCACCAAATTTGTTATGAGAAAGCATGTTTTCCAGTTCCTCTTTAGCCTCTTCAATATCCTTTATAATTAGAACTCCTTTTCCAGCTGCTAATCCATCCGCTTTTAAAACATATGGAGATTTTAAGGTCTCTAAAAACTGCTTCCCTTTGGCCAAAGTATCTTTTGTAAAACTTTGGTAGGCAGCGGTTGGAATCTTATGGTCAATCATAAACTCTTTTGCACGTTCCTTACTTCCTTCTAGTAAAGCACCTTCTTTAGATGGACCAATAAGCATAACATCTTTTAACTCTTCTGAAGCTAAAAAATAATCTGCAATTCCATTTACCAAGGGGTCTTCTGGCCCTACAATTACCATATCAATTTTACGCTCAATTACACAATTTTTAATTGCTCCAAAATCTGTAACAGAAATAGAAATGTTTGTTGCAATTAATGAAGTCCCTGCGTTACCTGGTGCTACAAAAAGTTGATTACAGCGTTTGCTTTGTGCAATTTTATATGCAAAAGTGTGTTCTCGTCCTCCAGAGCCTAATATTAAAATATTCATTTTGTAGCGTTTTAAAAACTATTGCAAAAATAAGGTTATTTTATCCTGTGACAAGAAGAGGGATTTAATTAATTTGTAAATTAGTCCTCAAATATTTTATGTTGAATTTCTTTGAACTTACATTACAATTAAATGGTTATCCAATTAAGGATGCAAAAAAACATTTAAAGAAAATTCAAGGAATTCCGGAAGATCAATATTTAGCATATACTATAGAACAACGCAAGGGTATTGTTGATTTTCATATAGAAAGCAATCCCTTTTACAAATCTTTTTTAGGAGAAAAATCCGTTGAAAAATGGGAAGATATTCCTATAATGATGAAAAGAGATTTACAAATTCATTTAGTCAAAAGACTTTCAAAAGGGTATACTTTAAAAGACTGCTATACTAGTAAGACTTCGGGATCTAGTGGACAGCCATTAATTTTTGCAAAGGACAAATATTGCCACGCCTTAACTTGGGCAGAAATAATAGATAGGTTTGGGTGGTTTAGTATTAATTTCAATTCTTCCTATCAAGCTCGATTCTATGGTATTCCATTAGATTTTAAAAACTATCAAAAAGAGCGATTAAAAGATTATTTAAGTCACCGTTTTCGGTTTCCAATTTTTGATTTATCAGAATCAAAACTAGAAGAGTTTTTAAATGAATTTAAAAAGAAAAAATTCTATTTTATCAACGGTCACACTAGCTCCATTGTCCTTTTTGCCAAATATCTCAAGAAAAAAAATGTACAACTAACATCTGTTTGCCCTACCTTAAAGTATTGTGTGGTAACCAGTGAAATGCTTTACGATCAAGATAAAAAGCTGCTAGAATCTATTTTTGGTATTCCAATAATTAATGAATATGGTGCTTCGGAACTGGACCTTATCGCCTTTACAAATAACGAGGATGAACTTATCGTTAATAGTGAAACCCTATTTGTAGAAATAATGGATGAAAACAATAAGGTGCTTCCAAATGGAGAGGCGGGGAGAATTATTGTCACTTCCTTATTCAATAAAGCACAACCCATTATTAGATACGATATTGGGGATCTAGGTGTTTTAGATCCAAAAAGCACTTTTAAGAAACCAATTTTACAGAAATTAATTGGACGAGCTAATGATTTTGCTCAACTTCCAAGTGGGAAAACAGTTCCAGGGCATACTTTTTATTATATCACTAAAAGCATTGTTGAGGATGATGGAAATGTAAAAGAGTTTATCATAGAACAAACGAATTTAGATGCCTTTAAAATTATATATGTTTCTGAAAAGGAACTAAACCCAGATGAAATAACGAAAGTTAAAATAGCCTTGGTTAATTATGTAGAAGACAATCTGAAATTAACTTTTGAAAGAGTAGATATGCTCCAGAGAAAAAGGAGTGGTAAATTGAAACAGTTTACTTCTTTAATAAAGAAATAATTCTATATGAAGAAAAAGGACATTCTAGTTGTGACTAATTACTTTCCCCCTGAAAAAGGTGCTGCTTCCAATAGATTGTTTTCGCTTGTAAGCGGCCTTTCTGAAAATGAATATAACGTAAAGGTTGTTTCTCCTTTACCTAATTATCCTCAGGGTAAAATATTTGATGGATACAAATGGAAGCTGTTTTCAAAAACTCAAGAGTCCTTTGGAACACTTTATAGGCTATGGATATGGCCGAGTAATTCGAGCAACAAATTTTTAAGGCTTTTGTCTATGTTATCTTTTTCATTAAGCCTTTCGTTATTCTTTATTTTCCAAAAGATCCCTCAAAAAGTATTGATTCAATATTCTCCTGTTTTTGTTGGTTTTACCGGTGTTTTTTGGTCTAAACTATTTCGTAAAAAGATAATTTTAAATGTATCCGATCTTTGGCCTCTTGCGGGATTAGAGATGGGGCTTTTATCTAAAGGGTTTTATTATTCTTTGCTATGTAAAATGGAGTTGTTCTGTTATCGCAATTCTAATTTAATCTTAGGGCAATCCAAAGAAATATTATCTCATATTGATAAAAAAGAAGTTTCATCCGCTTTATTATTATACCGTAATTTTCCAGACTTTAAACCTCAAAAACCAATTGATAAGCCAATTGTTGAAGATATAAAAATTGTTTATGCTGGATTAACAGGAGTTGCGCAAGGTTTGTATAAAGTATGTTCTTCAATTAACCTTCCAAAACATATAAGTATTCATATTTACGGTACGGGATCTGATGCTGATCAGTTAAAATCCCTTGCTAAGGAAAATGTTTTTTACCAAGGTGAAATAAAAAGAGAAGAGTTACATAAAAAAATACAAGAATATCATTTAGGGTTTGTTCCGCTAACCAACCGAATTTATGGCTCAGTACCTTCAAAAATATTTGAATTGAGTCGTTTAGGAATTCCTATTTTATATGTTGCGGGTGGTGAAGGTGAAAATATAGTTTCGGAAAATCAACTGGGTTGGGTAATTCCTGTAAATGATCTAGATAAATTGCAAAACTTTATAGATACTTTAACTGCAGAAAAAATGACAATGTTCTCAAGACAACAGGTTCAATTAAATGCTGTTAATCAATTTGATTTTTCTTCACAGTTTCAACAATTGATAGAAGAATTAAATCTACTTTAGTATGCTCTTTCCTCACCTTTTAAAGCGTTAAAAGCAGTTTGAAATACTATTCTTAAATCCATAAACAAAGACCAATTTTCTAGGTAAAAAATATCGTACTTTACTCTATTGGTAATAAAGCTATCGTCTTCAACTTCTCCTCTAAATCCACTTACTTGTGCTAGACCAGTAATCCCAGGTTTTACAAAATGACGCACCATAAATTTATCTATTTTTTCGGCATACATATGCGTATGGCTAACCATATGAGGCCGCGGACCAACTACAGACATTTGCCCTTTTAAAACATTAATAAATTGCGGAAGCTCATCGATACTTGTTTTTCTAATAAACCTCCCTGTTCTTGTAATTCGCAAATCTCCACGAGTAACCTGATGTAAATGTGCTTGTGGATTTGGCATCATAGAACGAAATTTGTAACAATAAAATTCTTCATAATCTAAGCCATTTCTTTTTTGTTTAAAAAAGACAGGCCCCTTGGATTCTAATTTAATAATTAAGCCCAATAATGGGGTTAACCAAGAGAGTACGCCTATTATCATAAATAACGAGAAGACTATATCAAAACTTCGTTTTATAAATTTATTTAATGGTTCATCGGTTGGGATACTCCTCATAGACAATATTGGAAGATATCCATAATAAGTAAAGTCTAGTTTTTTCGAATAAATATCTCTATTGTCCGGAAGAAATTTTAATATTTTAAGATTATTATCTGCGAAATCGATAAGTTTAGTAAGGTCGTCACTTTCAACTTCTGCAATTGAAGAATAGATTTCGTCAATCTCGTTTTCAGAAATAAATTTAATACAGTCTTCTATACTTGATTTATTATTGCCTTTAAGGTCAAATATTTTAATTAGTTTATACCCATAATCTGGATAGTCAACAAAAAATTTACCTAGTTGATCTGTTTTTTGATTTAACCCAACAATAACAACCTTTCTTAAATTACCACCTAATAATACTCGATACTTTTTTAATAAAAAGTATACCATAAATTTCATTATGGTAATACTAACCATTACTATTGACACATATTTTAATATGCCTATTGGTTCTCTTTCCAGCTCATTAAAAAATCCAAAAAAAGCAAATACTACTAGAAGAAATGTTGTTGTTTGTCTTGCTAATAACTTAAAGATTTTAGTAACACTTGTATATCTATATATTTCATAAAACTTAGATAATAAAGAAATGATAATCCAAGAAAAGGACACAAAAAGAGAATAATTTAAAAAGTCTGAATTATTTTTAAAAAAAGGAAATGCTAATGTATTAATTATGGCCAAATCAAATATATATGATAAGGGTCTTAAATAGCCTGAATATCTTCCTCTTTTAAATATCATTTTTATTTTCTAATGTGTTTAGAAAAGTCCTTGTGTTCACTTTTTAAAAATTGGTCTGGAGGTAGGTTTTTAAAATACTCAAATGTTTTTTTCATCCCTATTTCTCTATTAATCTTTGGCTCCCATTGCAAGATTTTTTTAGCTTTAGAAATATCTGGCTGCCTTTGTAATGGATCATCGACTGGCAATGGCTTAAATATTATTTTTTGATCTGTTCCAGTAAGTTTTATAATCTCTTTAGCAAAATCTAAAATAGTTATTTCATTAGGATTGCCAATATTAACTGGCAATGAATAATCGCTTTGCAATAATTTAAAAAATCCTTCTATTTCATCTTCAACATAACAAAAAGACCTTGTTTGTGAACCATCTCCAAACACTGTTAGGTCTTCCCCACGTAATGCCTGCCCCATAAAAGCTGGAATTACTCTACCATCATTTAACCTCATTCTGGGTCCATATGTGTTAAAGATTCTAGCGATGCGTGTTTCAACTCCATGAAACCGATGATAAGCCATTGTGATAGACTCCTGAAAGCGCTTAGCTTCATCATAAACTCCTCTGGGACCAATAGTATTTACATTTCCATAATAATCTTCCGTTTGAGGGTGTACTAATGGGTCTCCATACACTTCAGAAGTTGAAGCTATTAATATTCTTGCATTTTTTTCTTTAGCTAGACCTAATAAATTATGAGTTCCTAAGGAACCAACTTTTAAAGTTTGAATTGGTATTTTTAAATAATCTATAGGACTTGCTGGTGATGCAAAATGAAGAATATAATCTAAGTCTCCAGAAACATGAACAAACTTTGAAACATCGTGATGGTAAAATTCAAAATTAGAGTCTTTAAATAAATGTTCAATATTATTTAAATCTCCAGTAATAAGATTGTCCATCCCCAATACTTCATATCCTTCAGCAATATATCTATCACACAAGTGTGACCCTAAAAACCCTGCTGCTCCTGTTATTAATATTCTTTTTTTCATTTTTTAGTTTCCCTTCCTATAGATTTATAAATAAAACCTTCTTTTTGTATTTCAGATACATCGTATAAATTTCTTCCGTCAAAAATTATAGGTTCATTTAATAATTCTTTTACTCTTTTAAAATCTGGAGTTCTAAAAATACTCCATTCAGTACAAATAACTAAACAATCTGCGGCCTCTAATGCTTGGTACATTGAGTCGCAATATATAAGTGTTGCTCCAAATTTCTTTTTTATGTTAGGCATTGCCTCAGGGTCGAATACATTTAAAAAAGCTCCTTTTTCGATTAATAATTCCATTAAATCAATGGATGGTGCTTCTCTTATATCATCTGTTTCTGGTTTAAAAGATAAACCCCAAATAGCTATTTTTTTTCCTTTAAGATCCCCATTAAAATAATTTTCAATTTTAGGCATTAAAATGGTTTTCTGCTTTTGGTTTACTTCTATTACAGAGTTTAATATTTTAAAATCATAATTTTCAATATCCCCTGCTTTTTGAAGTGCTTTAACATCTTTTGGAAAACAAGAACCTCCATATCCTATTCCTGGAAATAAAAATCGTTTTCCAATTCTAGAATCTGTGCCCATACCAACTCTTACTTTATCTACATCTGCACCAACTTTTTCGCAATAATTTGCAATCTCATTCATAAAAGTAATCTTAGTCGCTAAAAAAGCATTCGCTGCATATTTAGTTAGCTCTGCTGATTTTTCATCCATAATAATAATTGGATTTCCTGAACGTACAAAAGGATTATACAGCTTCTTCATAAAACCAATTGCCTTATCACTAGTAGACCCTATTACAATCCTTTCTGGTTTTAAGAAATCATCTACTGCATAGCCTTCTCTTAAAAACTCCGGATTTGAAACCACATCAAAATCACAAGATGCATTTTTTGAAATAATAGCGCTTACTTTTTCTGCTGTCCCAACAGGAACAGTACTTTTATCTACAATAACTTTGTAATTCTTTATTTTTTTTCCAATTTCTTCCGAAACATTTTCAACATAGGATAAATCTGCAGAACCATCTTCATCTTCAGGGGTAGGAAGTGCTAAAAAAACAATCTCACCGTGTTCTAATCCTTTATCTAATGAAGTTGTGAATCTAAGTCTGCCTGCTTTTATGTTTCTTTCAAATAATACATCTAAATGAGGCTCATAAATTGGTACAATCCCATTTCGCATTTTCTCTACTTTATCTTTATCAATATCCACACAGATTACTTCGTTTCCTGTTTCTGCCAAACAGGTTCCTGTTACTAAACCGACATATCCTGTTCCTATTACTGATATCTTCATTTATTTATATTTCTTAACCTTATAGTTTTGCAAAAATACAATTTACCATAATTATACCCTGTCTAATAGCAGTGATATTACTTGTTTAATTTTTCTTTTTCAGATTTCATAAAAAAAGAATTATTAATTAATAATATGATCAATATATAACCAAAATAATACGCTCCAATTTGTCTGTGAAAATAATTCTCAATTAATCCAATTAATATAATGGTTGTTAATAATGCCATTGCAAAAAAATGTTTTTTATATTTCATTATCATTACCAATAAAACAACCACAAACAATAAAAACCCTACTATTCCAGAGCTTATATAGAAATCAAGATATTGATTATGTGAATTAAATCTTTTATCTAAAAAATAGTCTCTTGTTGAACTATCTGTAATACTCTCTTCATAACAGCTTATAAGGTTTTGATTGGTGTTTTTGAAGCCAATCCCTGAAAATTGGTTTTCACCATTTTGAATCATATTACTAGCGCAATTCCAAATTATATTTCTAAATCCCCAAGGCAATGCATTATCCTCGTAATTTATTGATTCTATCGATTTTTCAAATGAAATTATATTTTTTAAATCGGGTTTAAAAATATAAAACATAGAACCCATTGTAATACATAAAATCACAGCTGAAATCAATAATCTTAATTTTCTTTTTTCACCATAAAATTGTCTTAATAACACAATTGCTATTAATACAATTAAGAATATTTTGGAAAATATTAATATTATAAATAAACTATTTAATATAATGCTTATTAAATAATACTTATTATTCGGGTGGTAATCTAATTTTAGGGATTGATATGAAATTAAAATACTTAGAACACATAAGAACCCTATATATAACTTATCTATTAATAGAATATCTAAGCTTTCTTGAAAATAGTTGATATTAAAGATCCCTGTATTATTAACTAATATGATAAATTTTATAATAGAAAATAATATTGCTGCAATAGAGGAAAAAATAATTGCTTTGTTTAGTTTTTTAAAATCTTGTACCGGAATATATAGAATAACAAGTCCTATGGGAATTAACATCTTTTTTATTACAACGAAGTCATCTGTTATACGACCAAACAAGAAAGCATTTATTAAAAGGAAAATAAAGAATATTATAAATATTAGTAATGGTTTTGCTAGTAATTTTTTAAAATCATTCTTAGTAACTATAAAAGGAAAGGCTATCAATAAAATCCCTAACAATAAATTTGGGAAAGCTCTTATATAATCATCAAAAGGGATCGATATATACAAGAGTATAAAAGCATAAGGATATATGCTTGCTAAAAGGATTTTCATAAAATAATTGTGATAATCTAATTAAAAAATTCTTACTAAAAGCTGATCAAAACAAAAGTACGTAAAAAAACTAAAACTGGTGGTAAATTAAAATTTTAGGAATTTAAAAATAGCCCTCTTTTAACATAGAAAAAACACCTTTTTACTAACCTGAGTTCGACCTAAGGATTTAGCAAAAAAGTGCTAATTAATTTGTGTTTTTTGTTTCAAATTCGATGACGGTTTTTTTTGGAAGTAATAAGTAGAATGTATTATAGTGTATTGGGGTTCAATACTTTAATATTCTGTTTTTTCTATGTTAAAAGAGGGCTATTCTTAGGTCGAATTCAAGTTAGCCGTTTTTTTATAACAACTTGTTTTGCTTTTGTAAAAACCTTACCCTATAATTCTAGCTCCGTAAGTAAATCATCTAACAATTCGTAGATTTAATTAGAGCTTAGCTATTTTTAATGAGGTCAGTATAAATTTCCTCATATTTTAAAGCATTAGATTCCCAATCTTTAAAAGTTTTAACATAGTTATATGCCTCTTCTAATATAAAATTCTTTTCCGTATTATTTAGATTATAAACTTTTTTTACAATGCTCTTTAGATCTTCCTTATTTTCTGATTTAAATAAAAACCCATAGGATTTATTTGTTATTAGCTCTTTAATACCATTAACATCACTTCCTATAAATATTTTTTTGTAACCAATAGCTTCCAAAGGTTTTAGTGGTGTAACATTATTTGTTATGTCTAAATTTAATCTTGGATTAATAATAACATCAATTTTTGAATAGGCGCTACTTATTTTGTCAGGTGGAAAACTTCCATTATAATAAATGTTACTTTCTTTGCTGTCTATCAATTTGATAATGCTATCTCTACAAACTCCATTTCCATAGATAAGTAACTTATATTTAAGACCATCATCATACATTTCTTGAAAAGTTTCAATAAGAAATTCAATCCCTTCGTAGTGGGTTAGTGTTCCTACATATCCAAAAACAACCTCATCTGTTTCTGTTTTTTTACTCATTGAGTTAATCAATGATAAATTAACAGCATTCGGAATTACTTTTGATGCTGGAAAATTTTTACTTAATTCTTCTATATGTTCTTTTAGTTTATTGTTCAAGAAAACAATATAATCGCTTTTCTTAAGAGTAATTATTTCTAACTTTAATAGTAAGAAGTTAATTAATTTATTGAAAATATTTTCCTTTTTATCCATTTTATAATTATACATCCATACAGATCGTAATTCATATACTACAGGTATTTTATAAATTTTTCCAAGAAAAATTGCAGGTAAGCCACAATAAAACATTGCATGTGCGTGTAAAACATCAGGTTTTTCTTTTTTTATCACTTTTGATGTTTTATTAAAAAAAGAAATTATTGAAAAAAGTCTTAAGAACCGAACAAAAAGATTCCTTCCGTCATCAGAAATTGAGTTTTTAGTTTTTTTAGAGGTTCTATAATGTTTAATGCCATTTATAATATCAAATTCTTCCTGACTAGTTGAATTTGAAAATGGAGAGGTTATAGCAATTACATCTATCCCTATATTTTTTTGAGAAATTAAAATATCTCGGCTCCTAATGCTTGAACCAGATACCCGTGGTAATGACTCATATAATATGTGAAAAACTTTCAAATTAAATAATTTTAGTTAATTTTGAAACATCCATTTTAGGATACAATTAGAGTCAAAATTTAACGAGCAAATATAAATAAATTGAATCAAAACTTAACGAGCAAGTACAAAAAAAAGATCGGTTTTTTTCTTTTGATTTTATTAGTATTAACAATTCCTTTAAAGGAAGATATTAATACTAAAATATTTATTTCATTAACTGCTTTTAGTTTATTTTTTGCAATTAAAGAAAGATCATTTAATATTAAAAAATTAAAGAATTATTTACCATTTTTAATTTTTTATTTATTCGTCATTCTTAGTTTAACTTATAGTAGTAATATTAAATATGGAATAGATTTAAGTGTAAAATTATTGCCCCTAATCGCCCTTCCATTTATTTTTAGTGTTATTGAAATTTCTAGGAAAGAATTTTTTATTCTCATTAAAATTATAATTGGTTGGGTATTAATTTTAGCGCTTTTTTCTCATTATACTGTAATAAAAAAGCTAATTGATAATAATGATATATTATACAATATTGTAAGAATGGAATACTCTTACAAAGCCTTAGCTGATGAAGCTATTGGTATTCATAGATCTTATTATGCTTACTATGTTATTACTACAGTCATATTTTTAACTTTTTTAACCTTTTTTAAAAAATATAAAAAAGCATTGTTGTTTTTAGCAATATTATATTTAAGTTTTTTTGTATTTCACTTGTCGGTTAGAACTGCATTATTAGGGCTGTTTGTCGTGATTAATTTATTTATTTTACTATATTATATTAAGCAGAATAAATTAAAAAGAGGGATTACTTATTTAATTTTGTTTTACATTATTGTAGCTGTAACTGGCTATAATGTAAGAGTTACAAGATATCGGTTTCAGCAAATTTTTGGCTTTACTTTTCATAATGGACCACGTCATGATGATGGGCAAGACAAATTAAATCAATGGAAGTCTTCTATCGATGCTAATAATAATTTCTTTTTCGGAAATGGAATTGGAGATGCTAAAGAATCAATTATTGATTCATATGTAAAACATAAGATGTTTAAAGATGCAAATAGAAAATTTAATGCACATAATCAATATATACAAACTTATGTTGGGCTAGGTATTTTAGGACTATTACTGCTTTTTTGGATCTTTTATTATTATTTTATTTTCTTTATAAAGAATAAGTTTTATTTAGGTTATATGTTTATGGTCGTTTCTGGTATATTATTTATAACCGAATCCTATCTTGAAAGGCAAAAAGGAGTTGTTATTTTTACTCTTTTTATTTGTTTGTTTGTAAACATTGTTGAAAATAAAGTAAATTTATCTAGCCGAGACCTCTAAGTCATTCCTAAAAGGCATGGCTAATAGTATAAATATCCACAAAAAATTAAATTGATATACCATCGAATTAGTTATACATATTATTAATATCATAATAAAGAAATAAAATCTTGATTGCTTGGAAAGATATGTGGCCAAGTAATAATACATTAATATAAAAAATACAATAAAAAATACCCCATATTTCGCATATAAAGTAAGGTACAAATTGTCAATGTAAATATTGTAATCATCAATGTGGTCTCTCCATGTAAACCAAGGTATAAAAAAAGTTTGTCCAAAACCAGTTCCAATAAAATATTCACTGATGCTATAAGATTTAACAGTTTCTATAAAAGGTGAATATCTATTAACTAAACTTTCAATTATCGTTTCTGCCTTATATAGTTTTTGAAATCTAAAAAGAGGCGATAATTCGTTTGCCCTATTAATAAAATAAGATAGTATTAAAAATAAAAAACCAAAAATTGAGGCAAATATCTTTATTTTTTTAAGTGACAATTTTGATAAATAATATATAATTATTATTACAAGTATGCTAAATAATAATGTTCTGTTACCAGTATATAAAGTTGGTAATAATACTAACAATATAATTTTTAAAGAAAGCTTTTTTGATTGAAAAATGGAACTTAATAAATATATAATACCAAAATAATTACCTATCGTTTCATACCTAAACTCATTAATTGTAAAATATTTATCATCAGTAAGTACCAAATGAAGATTGTATTTTATTAACAAATAAAAGAATAATGTACTAATAATAAAGTAATATAAAATGAGTCTTTCACAAAACCTCTTAGTTAATATGCTTTTTAATTTATCCTTATAATAATCAATAAATAAAAAGCTTAAAAAGATTAACACAAATGGTTTAATATCTT
This sequence comes from uncultured Flavobacteriales bacterium, assembly GCA_913058295.1. Taxonomy (GTDB): domain Bacteria; phylum Bacteroidota; class Bacteroidia; order Flavobacteriales; family Flavobacteriaceae; genus Marifrigoribacter. Next base: position 28,783 of record CAJXRD010000001.1, read on the forward strand.
TTAAAACATTTATTGCCAAAACATCTTTAACAGGATCAATTAAAAAATAAATAAAATAAAGGATGATAAATAATAGAATCAGCATTAAACCATCAAAAGTATTTCTCTTAACTTTTCTGAAGAAAAGTGCTTTTCTTAAAAATAGAAATACTAGAGGTATAAAGAAAAAATAATAGATAGAAACCTGATATTTTAGGTGGTAAACTAGAATTACTTTAGTTATAGGCAATAGAGTTGTTAAATAAATAAACCCCTTTAAAGCGTTTTCTTTATAGGCTAAATTGGAAGCAGAAACAACACCCAATATAAAAAATATTATAGAAAATGATGTATAAAATATATTATCCATAAGTTAATTAGGGGTTCTTAAACTACTTAATACAACCAACAAATATAATGCAACTGGTGCGTTGTTAAAATAGGTGCCAGACAACATTGCAATAATAAGCAAAAAAACTATCTGAATTTTTCCAAATTTCACGATTTTTTTAAAAGAGATGATTTTTTTAAAATAAAAATATAAATATAAAAAACTACCTATAATTCCCCAGAACAAAAAAACATCAAATAGTTCAAATTCTACTCTATACTTTACAAAGTCAGTGCCACCAAATAAGTAATTTAAGAATGACCAATTTTCGGTAATAACAGGAATAAAATTTTCTTTTAATCTTAAATTCCTGTAAGATGTTAACATAGTAATTAGATCATAATTTTCATAAACTCTAAAAAGGGTATCATATTTATTTTTCAGAAAATTAATTATTAAATTAATGTTAGATACAATAACAATAATTGAAATAGAAGCGAACAAATAAAATAGTTTTAGCTTATAAATTTTCTTTACAAAAAATAAATGTATTAGCGTTAGTAACAAAAATAATAACAGTGCTTTAGTACCAACTAACAAACTAGCAATTATAACTATTAAGAGTTCTAATTTATTTTTATTATACTTGATATATTGATAAGAAAAATAGGTCAATGCTAAAGCATAAAAAAAGGTGGTTATACTTGGCACCATAAACAAACCATTAAATCCAAACCTGCTACTATATGTCCGAAATATTATTAAATTAAAAAAAAATCCAATAATAATAAAAAAGCTATTTATAAGAACTATTTTCTCATAAACCTTTAAATGCATTTTAGACTTAAATTTAAAAGGATAGTCTATAAAATAAAGAATTAAAAAAAAAACAAAAATATATCTAGAAGAATATATCAAGTTTTTAAAGAAGTTGCTATTTAATCCATTTGTGTTAAATGTGTATTGTCCAATTAGAAAGATTATAGACATGATCATTAAAAATAATAAAATAGACTTTCTCTTTTTATTAAAATTAACTAATGCAATATATAATGACAAAAGGATAAAACCTCCTTTTATTAAAGCACTATAATTATGAAATCCAGCATGAAAATAATAAGCTATTTTAGTAAAAGCTTCAGATAAATAAAAAACAATAAGCAACATCGAGAGTTGTATGTCTTCGTTGTTTTTTATCTTATAAAGAATTTTATACAAAATAATTATAGGCTTTTAATAACTCGAGCAGGGTTTCCACCAACAAGTGTATTCTTGGGAACATTCTTATTTACTAATGAATTAGCTCCAATAATTGAATTACTTCCTATTGTAACTCCTGGCAAAACTATTGTGTTTGCCCCAATCCAAACATTATCTTCAATAAGCACTTTTTTCATTGAGTATCCCTGTAATCTAATTGGGATATCTTTTTTTTTATAATTATGATTTTGGCTATAAATAATCACATTTGGTCCAATTAATACATCATTACCTATTTCGATATAACCTGAAGCATTAAGCACACAATTTCTATTTATTGATACATTGTTGCCAACTATCAATTTACTTGGGAAATCTATATGCGTATTTGCCCAAATTGTAACATTACTGCCATATTTATATGGTAATAAAAAATTCCTTAATCGACATCCTGTCCTTCCGGGAACTCCCTTTATAATGGCATTTATCCATAATTTTATCTCAAACATCATGCTTTTTTTATCTGTTTCATAATATTATATTTCCAAATAAAAATTCTACTTAACCAAAATAATAAAACGATGAAAGCTATATACTCTAGTTTATCCAACTTACGGAAAAACAAGAATAAAATTGCAAAAATACTAACAATAGATTGAACATTTGCTTTCCTAATAGTTATAACTTCTCCTCTTGCTCCTAATATTGCTGAATATAAGCTATAATTTAGTTTTAATATTCCTGTAAATATAAAAATAATAACAATCATAATATTATTCTTAATATTGATATGTGGAATAATCTCAAATTGGTTTGAAATAATTGAGCAAATAACTAAGAACCCTCCAAATAATACTCCAAAAAAATTAAGCATTACTAGTTTTTTTCCAATCTTTATTTCTGACGATTGATTTTTATAAAAAACTAGTTCCTTAAAACCAATATACCCTTGTAACAAAGAAAAAGGAAATATAAAAATGGTTGCTAAAAAAAAATACTCGCCTAATTCTACTGCTCCAAAATTAACTTTAATAAAAAACCGATCCCAAAAACTAATGATGGAAATTGTAAACATTGCAATAAAAAAATTTAAAGCAAATGAATATATTTTTTTTGGAACCTCAACAATACTATACTCAAAATGTATCTGCTTAAATGTAAAATACGATTGAAGTATTAGTAGTAATAATAAGCAATAACTAAACAATTTAATGAATGATTCTAAATCAATTTTATAAATATAAACACCTACAATAGCCAGAAGTATAAGAACAAATTTCCAGTTATTCAACATAAACTGTGAAATAAGAAAAGATGAGTTTAATCTAAAAATATTATATAGAAATATTGATGCGGTTACTGAAAGAGTACAAATTATTATATATATACTATTAACATCTAAACTGGAAAAAAAACTCATAAAACCAATTGAACCAAGCAATCCAAATATTACCCAAATAAAAAGAATGATTATTATTAGTTTTTTACTCGTCCGTATTTTTCTATTATCAACAGCTTCCGAAATTCTCAAAAAAACTTGCTCAAAACCTAATAAACCAAAGGTGCCTAATAATTGTATATATGAAATAAACAAAGAGTATTCCCCATATTGTACTGGAGTAAGCGCCACTTTAAAAATAATATTTACAAAAAAAACAGCTACAGCTCCCATAACTATAACTGAAAATGAAGTATGCTTTTTAATAAATATCCGTAGGTTCTTCATGTTTTAATTCAACTCTAAGCTTATTAAACGGGAGGTTCATATTATTTTTGTTCTATTCAAATTTAAAACTTTCAAGAACACCTCCATTATTTAAAATCACTAATTTATAATTTTAGATGTTTTTATTATTATTTAATACAAATCTACAGGACTATCATCAGTTTTCTGGTTTAAAAATCAACTAGTATACTAATAAGCAACAGATAACACCAATCCAAATAGTTATAAAATAAGTGTAATTGAAATTTGAATTATATTGAATCTAAAAATTCTTTTCTAAAATCAATTGTTTAATAAATTCTGATATAACATTTGAATTATTAGGACTTATGGATTCATCACTTTCTAAATTTTTATGCTTTAAATAATCAAAAAGTTCATCTTTAGTCGTCGCTGTATAAACCCCCTTAAGTTTTGCCATCCATTTTAAACCATCGGCTTGATGATCGTTTCTATGCTCATTTAATTTTAATTGTCTGTTAACTACAATAATAGGAGTCATTAATTCTTTAGCCGTAAATATATTACCCATTCCAGCGTGTGAAACAAATATGGAAGATTCTTTAACCATAGCAATATATTCATCATTTTTAAAATACTTTTTGTATTCTATATGTTTTGGTAAATAGGAACCTTCGGCAATTTGAGCTATTACTTTTTCTGAATTGATCTTTGCCCATTCATCCATGTATTTGATCAAACGATCAAAAGCTAATTGAGTTCCTACTGCAACAAATATCATAATAAAGCGCCTTTAAACATTATTTTTTCATCAACTAAATTTTCCCATTGTGTAAGAAAAATAGTCACATGATTTTTAACTAATTTTCCTGATAAGGAAAGTTCTTTAGTATTAGCAATACTATCTATCCAAATAGTTTTACATGGCAACCATTTTGCAAGCAAAACAGCAATTGCTCCAGGAGCTGCTCCTGTAGAAATTATGTACTTTGGTCTATTAAATAAGATTATTTTAATTAATTGAAAAGAAAGAATAATTAGTTTAAGTTTTGTCTTTGCACTTGCATCTATAATCGAAATGTTATTTGAAGAATCATCATCGCTTTTTGTAAATTGATTATTAGGATTGACATACACAATATTGAAAATTTCTTCTAAAGGTTTACAAATCTTTTGTAACTCTATCCAATGTCCTCCTGGTGATGATATAGCTATAATTTTTAATCTCTTTTTCATTTAACCTACAAAATATAAAATCTTACTATTAAATTGGTTCTACAATGGATTTAGTATAGGAAAATATTAATTTTAATCTAAACTATTCACAAAATCTAAAACTATTTTGTCATTAATGTCTATATTAATAAACTCATTATGTCTTACTAAAAAAACTACAATATCTGCTTTTTTGATAGCATCGTTTACTAAAATAATATCAAATTCGTTGTATTCTTTAACATTAGGTTCTACTGCTAAAACATGAAAATCATCACTAATTAGTGTTTTTGTTACCAATAATGCTGGTGACTCTCTTAAATCATCAATATTTGGTTTAAAAGCCAAGCCCATACAAGCAATGATTGGATCTCTTTTGTTTTCTATTTTAAAAGCCAAGGCTTTATTCTTTATTTTTTCTATAACCCATTCTGTTTTATAATTGTTAGCTTCCCTCGATTTTTTAATTAAAGGACTTTCATCAGGAAATTCAGAAACAATAAACCATGGATCTACTGCGATACAATGGCCTCCAACTCCTGTGCCAGGGTTTAAAATATTTACTCTTGGATGTTTATTTGCTAAAGCAATCATATGCCATACATTGATACCTGCCTTATCACAAATAATTGATAATTCGTTTGCAAATGCTATTTGATTATCTCTTGAAGCATTTTCCACTAGTTTTACCATTTCAGCTGTTTTAGCATTAGTTGGGTGCAAGGTACCCACCACAAAATGTTTATAGAAAGCAATTGCTTTTTGTGTAGAGGCTTCATCAATACCACCAATAGCTCTATCGTTATGCTTTAATTCGTGTAATATATTTCCCGGTAAGACTCGCTCAGGGCAATATGCTAAATAAATGTTCCCTTTTAATTCAGGCCTTTCTTCATAAATAAGATTTTCCATTTTACGTGTAGTACCAACCGGGCTTGTTGATTCTAAAATCACTAAAGCTCCTTTTCTAAGTGTTGGAATAATGCTTCTTACAGCTGAAGCTACAAATGAAAGATCTGGCTCATGATCGCCTTTAAAAGGGGTTGGAACAGCAATTAAATATGCATCTGAAACTATTGGGACTATCGATGCTTTTAAATTTCCATCTTTTACAACTTTATGAACTAACCCATCTAGATCGGGTTCAACGATATGAATCTCACCTTTATTAATAGTGTCTACAACACTTTGGTGAATATCTACTCCTGTTACTTTTAATCCTCTACTAGCTATTAAAGCTGCTGTTGGAAGACCTATATAACCAAGGCCCATCATAACCACACTGGGTTTGTTCTCCATATTATAATTCCTTAATATAATTTACAATCCTAGAAGTTGCTTTTCCATCTCCATAAGGATTATGTAGCATACTCATACTGTTATAATATGTAGAATCGCTTATTAGTTTTTGTGTTTCTTCTATTATTTTATGGGTATTTGTACCCACTAAAAGTACCGTTCCCTCTTCTACAGCTTCGGGACGTTCAGTAGTGTCTCGAGTTACTAAAACCGGTTTTCCTAGACTTGGAGCCTCTTCTTGAATTCCTCCACTATCCGTAATAATAAGATAGGATTTTTCCATCAACCAAATAAAGGCTGCATAGGCTAAGGGTTTTACTAAAAATATATTTGCAAAGCCTGTAAGTAATTCATGAACTGGCTTTTCTACATTTGGATTTAAATGTACTGGGTATATTATCTGCACCTCTGGGTTATTTTCTGCAATAGTTTTTAAAGCCGAGCAAATATTTAATAATCCTTGTCCATGATTTTCTCTTCGATGTCCTGTTACTAAAACAATTTTATTATTAAAATCTAAAATTTCTTTTAAATTTTCAATCTCCGATTCTTTAAAGTGATTTGAGTTTACTTTATCAATACCAAACAATAACGCATCTATTACTGTATTTCCTGTTACTATGACTGATTCTTTTTTAGTGTTTTCTTGTAATAAGTTAGCCTTTGATAACTCTGTTGGAGCAAAATGATAGTCTGCTATTTTACCTGTAAGTTGCCTATTAAATTCTTCTGGAAAAGGATATTTTCTATCGAAAGTACGCAATCCTGCTTCAACATGACACACTTTTGCGCCACTGTAAAAAGCTGCAATTCCTACTGCCATAGAAGTTGTAGTATCTCCATGAACATAAACAAAATCTGGATTTACTTCTTCCAAAACAGGTTTCATTCCTTCTATAATTGTTGCTGTTAAGCTATATAGATTTTGATTAGGTTTCATTACGTTTAAATCATAATCAGGTGTGATTTCAAAAAATTCTAATACCTGATCTAACATTTCTCGATGCTGTGCAGTAACACATACTTTTGTTATAAACTTAGGATCTGCTAAAAAAACTTTTACTAAAGGAGCCATTTTTATGGCTTCAGGGCGTGTGCCAAATACAATTAAATTAATTTTCATATTAAATGATAGCTGAATAATTAAATCTTATTTGTTATTATCTGCACTTTCAGAAATTGTTTTTAATTTATAATAAAAGTCCTTCATTAAGAAAAAGAATATATATAAAAACACAAGTATAAATGGATATATTATTGTTTTATTACTAAATCTATCTTTAGGGCTTATTAAAACAGGTTTATTTATTAAAGTAACTACATTATCGTATTTTGTTAGTTCAGTTTCTAAACTAATAATTTGATAAATAGCATTATTCTTAGAATTTATCAACTCATAGAAATCTGTAAAATCTGCTCCATTTGGGATAATTAATTGGTTTGAACTATTGTCTTCTAAATTTTTACCTGATTGGGATTCTAAAATTTTATCGATTTTATTAATTGATTCTTTATAATGATTTATTTGAACTTTTGTTTCTTCAAATACTACTTTTTTAATGTCGTTAAAAACAATATTATCATTTAAAAAGTTAAGTACATTTTCAATTACTTCTTGTGTACCGTTCGCTGAAGTATTAATGTGAATTTTATGAAACGTATATTCAGATAAAAATAATTCGGAAGTTAATATTTCGTCTTCAATACTAACTTGATCTATAAAAGTTTCTAAGGGCTTATAATAGTCTCGTGATTTATTTAATAAATCAATCATATTGACAATAGGTTCAATTTCTATTTTCTTTATTACAATTGTATCAGTTTTGAAACCCGCATTTTTTAAAAAAACAGTGTCCTTTTCTTTAAGTTTATTATTCAGTTGATAAATTGCATTATAAACATAATTTGAGCTCTTAAAATTATTTTGAACAATTAGTTCTGTTTCCTTATTCGGTTCGCTATTTTTATTTGAAAAATGACCAATAGTACCACCAATTATAACAAGAATTAATAATTTCCACCAGTGTTTAATTAGAAACTGTGTTCCATGATAAATACTAATTAAAAACTTATTTGTTGTATTTTTAATTTTTGTAAAAACAATTCCTAAATCTATTTCGTCTGTATTGTCTTGTGCCATAATTATAATATTGTCTAATTTATAAGCATTGATAAACTCTTTTCCCAGTTAATCAATTGCTTGTTAAATGTGTTCTTAAATTTTAATGTGTCTAAAACACTGTTTTTTGGTCTTTTTGCAAAAGTACGGTAATGGTCGGTTTTGGCAAGTTTTCTTGGGTCAAATTGTTTGGTTTCTTGCAAAATAGCTTTTGCAAAATCATACCAAGTTGCTTCCCCATTATCACTAAAATTATAAATTCCGTATTTATTACAATTTATTGCTATAATATTTAATATTGATTTAGCCAAGTTATTAGCGTTTGTTGGAGTTCCTGTCTGTTCTGTTGTTATCGACAGTTCCCTTCCTTGCAAAGCAAATTTTAGAATTGAATTATAAAAATTATGCCCGTGTTGTGAATATAACCAAGAGGTTCTTAAAATAAAATATTCGTTAAGAATCTCTTGAACATACTGTTCTCCTTTTAATTTTGAAGCTCCATATACGTTAATAGGATTAGTTTTGTCCTTTTCGGTATAGGGCATTTGTTTCTCTCCGTCAAACACATAATCTGTAGAAATATGTATTAAAACTACATTTTGGCTTTTACAAGCTAATGCAATGTTTTTAACCGCTTCTGTATTCACTGCAAATGCTTTGTCCGGTTCACCTTCTGCCTTTTCCACATTGGTATAAGCTGCGGCATTTATACAATAATCTAACTTGTTTTCACTAAAATAATCACTAACAGAACTTTCATCCGTAATATTTAAGTCTTCTCTAGTTTTAAAGTCAAACTCAAGGTCTGGAAAGTTTAAGGAGGCATCTTTTATGCATTTCCCTAATTGTCCATTTGCTCCTGTAACTAATATTTTTTTCATCCAGTAATATCCAAAAAGGAAGGTAGTTCTAAATCTTTTTCTGAAATTATAAAATCTTCCTTCGGAAGATGCCAATCTAGGGCTAAGGTTGCGTCATTATATAGGATTCCACCTTCAGATGCTTTATTATAAAAATTATCGCATTTATAAGAAAAAATAGACTTTTCCGATAATGTTATAAATCCATGAGCAAATCCTTTTGGTACAAATAACTGTAGTTGCTCTTTATCGTCAAGAATAATAGAAAAATGCTGCCCAAAGGTTTTAGAACCTTTCCTTATATCGACAACGACATCTAATACTTTTCCCCGAATTACTCTTACTAATTTAGATTGAGCCATTTCACCCGTTTGAAAATGTAGGCCACGAAGAACTCCACGAGTAGAAGTAGATTGATTGTCTTGTACAAAGTCAATTTCCTTTCCAGAAACTTCTTTAAAAAGGTTTTGATTAAATGTTTCGTAAAAAGTCCCTCGATGGTCTTTAAATATTCTAGGTTTTAAAACAAAACAATCTTTTAGGGGGCTGTGCTGTATTTCCAAGGCTAGTCTTTTTGAATTAAATGTTTCCCATAACCGCTTTTTAGCAAGGGCTCTATTAAAACGTTTAATTGGTGTTTGGTAATATATCCCATTTCGAAAGCTGCTTCTTCAATAGATCCTATTTTTAATCCTTGGCGTTCTTCTATAACTTCTACAAATTGAGATGCCTGCATCAATGAAGAAAAAGTTCCTGTATCTAACCACGCTGTTCCTTTATCCAAAATACTTACGTTAAGTTTTCCCTGTTTTAAGTATACGTTATTTATATCGGTAATTTCTAACTCTCCTCTATGACTTGGCTTTATATTAGAAGCAATTTCTACCACACTATTGTCATAGAAGTAAATTCCAGGGACCGCATAATTAGATTTTGGTTCCTCTGGTTTTTCTTCTATGGAAAGTGCTTTTCCGTTATTATCAAATTCTACCACTCCATATCGTTCTGGATCTTGTACATGATAAGCATAAATTATTCCTCCATCAGGATTATTATTAGCTTGTAAAAGTCCCTTTAATCCAGAGCCATAAAATATATTGTCGCCAAGAACTAATGCCACTTTATCATTACCTATAAATTCTTTTCCAATTATAAATGCTTCAGCCAAACCATTAGGTTGTGCTTGCTCGGCATAAGAAAACTCACAACCAAACTTTTTACCATCACCCAACAATTTTTTAAATAAAGGTAAATCTTGTGGAGTCGAAATGATTAAGATTTCGTTTATTCCCGAATACATTAAGGTAGATAGTGGGTAGTAAATCATTGGTTTGTCATAAACCGGCATTAATTGTTTACTTACCGCTAAGGTGATTGGATGCAACCTTGTTCCAGAACCTCCAGCTAATATTATTCCTTTCATGTCTCTTTATTATTTTTATAATTGGTCTTTATTATCTAAATACCATTCAATAGTTTTTAAAATACCGCTTTCAAAGTTTTCATCGGCTTTCCAAGCCAATTCCTTTTCAATTTTATCTGCATCAATAGCATATCTAAAATCATGCCCTGCACGATCTTGTACAAATGTCATCTGCTCTCTATAAGGTGTTTCGTTAGGAACTAGTTTATCTAATAAATCACAAATAGTATAAGCAATATATAAGTTTTCACGTTCGTTACGTCCGCCAATATTATATGTCTCTCCTAATTCACCTTTATCAAGTACCAACTTAATTCCTTTACAATGATCGGTAACATAAATCCAATCTCTAATGTTTTTTCCATTCCCATAAATAGGAATTTCTTGACCCGAAATCGCTTTTCTAATAATCGTTGGAATTAATTTTTCTTTATGTTGATGCGCTCCATAATTATTAGAGCAATTAGTGGTCACTACCGGCATTCCATAGGTGTGAAAATAACTTCTTACAATAAAGTCTGAAGACGCTTTAGAGGCACTATATGGACTGTTTGGTGCGTATGGAGTTGTTTCTAAAAACAAGCCTGTTTCCCCTAAAGTACCATATACCTCATCGGTAGAAACATGTAAAAAACGAGCGTCGTTAAATTCTTCTTTTAACTTATTAGGCCCATTCATCCATAACCGATAAGCGCTATGAATTAAATTAAAGGTTCCAATAATATTCGTTTGTATAAATGCTCCAGGCCCTGTGATTGAATTATCCACATGAGATTCTGCGGCAAAATGAACTACTTTATTAAATTGATGTTTTTTAAAAAGACCGTCTACCAAAGCCTCATCACAAATGTCTCCTTTTATAAAAGTGTAATTTGATAAATGAGAAACGGCTTCCAGATTTTTTAAATTTCCCGCATAAGTTAAATTGTCTAATACAAAAATTTGATCTTCAGGATTTTCAATAACCAGTTCTACATAATTAGATCCAATAAACCCAGCACCTCCTGTAATTAAAACTTTATTCTTCAAAATATAATTATTCTAAAATTTGATTTAACATTTTTTCTGTAATCAAGTATGTTGGTTTTACACCTGATGTCCCTAATCCTCCTGATGCTAAGGTGCTTCCTGTTTTTAAAGGATTATCCGAAGCATAGTAAGCATATTGCACTTTTACTTTTGAGCTTATACTGTGTCTTATTTTGGATGCAGATTGAATTGCTTTTTGATAGTGAGCACCTTCCATTTCAAGACCTACAACATTCCAAGTAGAATTGTTGAAGAATTTTAAAATATCCTTATTCTGAAGTGAAGTCCCTAAAACAGTAATCATAGTTCCTTTACAAACATTTACATCTTCGCCTTCAAAATGAGATTTTTTAAGCATATTCTTAAATGGGTAATTATCTGCGGTACCTTCAAAAACATGAGCTGAAGGAATCATAATATCTCCTTTTCCTCCTTCTAAAATTCCAGCTTTTCCCATAATAGAAACCGAACAAACATCTAAAAATTGTTTTTCTTTTTTAGAAACTTTATATGGTTTTAATAACTCATCCAAAGTTTCAAAAGCTTGTTCTCCAAAAGCATAATCCATTACAATAATTACCGGCTTGCTTTCAATAATATCGGCAGAAGTAGTGTTAGGTAGTTTTGCAGTGTCAATTATTTGAACATTGATGTTCGTTCCACTAGTATCTTTTATATAAGTCAAGCCATTTAGAGCTGCATATTTCATCACTTTTTTACGAAGCAATGTGTTTTCAGAATCACTTAGCATTTCATAAATCTCCATTGCTGAGTGCTTTTTATGTTCCGTTTTTAATGCTAAGGGGCTATAAAGAGTGTTCATAACACTGTGCATATTGGCACTAATAATATGTATTGGTCTTGCTAACAAATTGTTTTCGTCCAATTTTTTCTTAATCGTTGATGCCCATATTTCTCCATGAATATGATGACCTAAACGTTCTCTTAAAACAGGGCTAAAAGTTACAATTCGTTTATTATTGGTAGTAACTTCTTGAATCGCTAGGTTTCCTAAATAATAAATGATTTTTAAAAATCGATTGGGATCTGTTTTAGTAGCAAAATTTGGATAAGCATTTTTTACTTCTTCAAAAGTTCTGCCTAAAAAATTTGCTGTATGTGTTAAGGCAACCTCTTTCTCTTTTTGTGTAAGTTTTCCTTTTTTAAGTACTGCCTTTTCTAATTTTTTCCAGTCTCTATTCACATCATCCCCATCATTTATAATTACATGTGACATGATTTTATGAGACTCTATAAACAAAAACGTAAGATGAGTAAGTACATCGTAAATTTCAGAACGCCCTCGAGTTACTTCAATATTCATTTGTTCCTCGTCAATACGATAACAATTTCTTCTTCTTTTGGAAGGGATTATAGCTTCAAAGTGCGAATCTTTATACCCTTCATCACTTGTTAGGTTTATAAAACTACATTCTTCAATTCCAATTGGGAGTCTATCTATAACATATAGCAACCCTTCTAATTCTACCTTTTCTTCAGCTATAGAACCATAAATTTCTGGTCTAAGGGTAAGCAAGGACTCTCGTAAAGTTTCTCCAGAAACTCCCATAGGCTTATAAAACCCACGGTTAAAAAGATGTCGCATGGTTATGTATAATCTTTCAATTGCTCCAGAACTTTCTTGAGCTCGCGTTCGTTTGTGTGTTATTATCATAAAAATATTTATGCAAAAATACTATAATCTTACCGAAAATTATAAATCGTGACTATTTAGCATAAAGCTAGCTTAAAAGCTTGTCTGCTATCTTACGATTGTCTGAAAGTCTTGGCACTTTATTTTGACCTCCTAATTTTCCTAGAGACTTCATATATTTATTAAAACTTCCTTCTTCTAATTTAGATATTTTTAAAGGCTGAAGTACCTTTCCTTCAATCAAATCTCTATAATACGTATTTTGATCTTGCATGTTTTTATCCATAAAATCCGCAATTTCAGTAAGGTTTAATGGAGGGGATTGAAATTCGATTAGCCATTCATGATAAGGTAATTCGTCTTTTATTGGATTGGTTTGAGGAGCAACAGTAAATTCTGAAATAGAAAATTCAAACTTTTTCATTGCTTCATTAATTGCTTGTTCTACTTCTTTACCAATTACATGCTCACCAAAGGCAGAAATAAAATGTTTAATTCTTCCTGAAACGATTACTCTATAAGGTTTTGTAGAAGTAAACTGAACCGTATCTCCAATATTATATCCCCAAAGACCTGCGTTAGTTGAAATAATCATTACATAATTAACTCCAATTTCAACTTCTCCAATGGTCAATCGTTTTGGGTTATCATCGTAAAATTTTGAAGCTTCTATAAATTCGTAAAAAATTCCTGAATTTAATAACAACAACATCCCTTTTTCCTTTTGAGAATCTTGAAAAGCAAAAAAACCTTCAGAGGCTGGATATAATTCTATACTGTCTATTCTTCTGCCTATCATTTCTTCAAATTTTGCGCGATAAGGCTCGTAATTGACCCCGCCATACACAAATAGTTGAAGGTTTTTAAACAGTTCCCCAACTTTTAAGTTAGTGGCCGTCTGAAGCTTTTCATAATACATCTGTACCCAAGACGGAATCCCTCCAATAAGTGTCATATCCTCATTTTTGGTTTCTTCAACTATGGTATCTACCTTAGTTTCCCAGTCGTCTATACAATTGGTTTCCCAACTAGGTAGTCTGTTTTTTTGTAAATATTTGGGGACAAAATGGGCAACTATACCCGATAGACGTCCAATATTAATTCCGTTTTTAACTTCTAAAACTGGGCTTCCTTGTAAAAAAATCATTTTACCATTTACAAAATCTACATTGCCCGTTTCTTGAATATAACACAATAATGCGTTTTTGGCCGCTTCAATATGAGACGGCATAGATTGTTTTGTAATAGGAATGTATTTTGCTCCTGAAGTGGTACCAGAGGTTTTTGCAATGTACGTAGGCTTTCCTTTCCAAAGCACATTTTCTTCTCCATTAGCTGTTCTTTCAAAATAATCTTTTAAGCCTTCATAATCTCTTACAGGGACTTGTTTTACAAAATCTTGATAGGTTTGAATGTTGTGAAAATGATGGTCTTTTCCGAAGGAAGTATTTTTAGCTTCAGTAATTAAAGTGTTAAAAAGTTTTTGTTGCGTTTCGATAGGGTTGATAGCCCATTTATGGATATTCTTAACTGCTTTTTTTGCTAAAATTTTAGCTCCAATGGATTTTAAAAACATAAGCCTTTTAATTGTAATCGATAAAACTGGAAGGATTAATTGGATAGCCATCACTCCATAGTTCAAAATGAAGATGTGGGCCTGTAGAAAACTCTCCAGTATCTCCTACTTGAGCAATTACTTCACCAGCTTTCACCAATTCTCCCTGGTCTTTAGTTAATAATGCATTGTGTTTATATACCGAAAGAAAATTATTTGAATGGTCTATTATTATCACATATCCAGTATCTGAAGTCCATTCAGAAAAAATTACCGTTCCATCTGCAGTAGCTTTTACTGGCGCATCTTTTTGAGCAACAATATCAATTGCATAGTGTTTCTCCTTAATATTAAATTCTTGAGAAACCGTTCCTTTTACAGGTGGAAAAAGCACAAAACTAACTTCAGAATTAGTTACTAGTGGGTTGTATTTATCTTCTAATGTTACCTTTTCTCTAAGTAAGGAATCTTCTCTAGAAGGGGCTAAGTCTAATTCTCGGTTGTCCTTTTCAGCAGCTTTAATTATAGAGTCTTTGTTAAAATCAACAGAATTTACGTCTCCTGTCAACACTTTTTTTATAGATTCTAAATACTGGTCGTTAATAGCAATAACTTGTTGTAGTGAATCCGTCTTATAAGTCAACAAGGTTGCTTTTTTTCTTAATGTAGCAGAAGAATAACCTGGAATATATTCCCGTAAAGGAGTAAATGCAATAATAATTGTTGTTGAAGTAATCAATATAATTACAGAGAGTATGCTAAAAACAAATACGTTTAGTCTATTAAGCTTAAAGGTAAATCGTTCCTCAAAAGTATCTTCGTTAAGTACTACAAGACGATACTTATTAAGAAGTTTACTTTTAATTTTTTTTGATCTCTTTTCGGTATCCATTTTTTAATTCCTCTATTTAGCAAATATAAAACAATGTAGGCGCTATACACTAAAGTTAAAATGAAAACGATAATTCTAATGAATTCTTGTTACATTTGTGCTTTAAATATTTTTATTATGAATTTAGCAATAGTGCCTTTAATGATAGGGTGGCCACAAATAGTTTTAATTGTTGTAGTTGTATTATTATTGTTTGGAGGAAGAAAAATCCCTGAATTAATGAGAGGCTTAGGAAGTGGTCTAAAAGAATTTAAAGACGCTTCTAAAGACGAATCTGATGACTCAACGAAATTGGACGAAAATAAATAGTCCTTTTTAATTTATTTTAGCTGATCTTATTATCGATTCTAATTCAAATTGAAGGTTACGCTTTCTTACGGATGGCGCGTACGTAAACCCTTCAATAATTAAATATCTGCTGTTTTTCTCATCATATATTGCATAATTAATAAAAGGTCCAGCCATAAATGCACCTTCTACTTCCCAAATACCTTTAGTTTCATAAGCAAACTTTCCATCTATTTCAGATTTGTATAAGGACGTTGAATATGCTTCTTCAGTAATAAATCTAGAGTCATCTTCTACTGGTAAATGACCTCCACCAATAGAATCTCTAATATTAATTATTTCTTCTAATACTAAACTATCGTTTGTAATGGAATTAAGTGGTACTTCATAAATTAAGATATTCGTAGATCCATTATCCTCAAGGTCTTTACGAAGCCAATAAAAATCGTCCGATTGACTTGCAACTCTATAAGCAGAAGCAATTTCTATACTTAGTCCAAATCGTTCTTGTAGAGAATCTATCTTTTTTGGAGAAATTGAGGTTCTTCGTTGTCTTTCTTTAATTTCAGACTTATAAAAAGAATCGATTATTCTTTCTTGATTTTCTGCAATTAACTCTACTAGTCTTTCTTTTGTTTTTGCAACTATTATGGCTCCTGTTTGTGGTCTCGCAAAAGGATCTTTAGCAACTTTAACAGATTCATTTTCTCCTAAACTTACATGTAATAAAATACGGTTACTTCTCATAAACCCAGAAAAAGAAGAAGGATTCAATTGGTTTATTCTGAAAATAGCCTCATCTTGTGGTAATCCATCGGCTGGAGCAGCAAAATATTTTCTTATCTCTTCCCCAACAATATCCGTCCATAAATCATCTTTAATCACTACTTGTAAAGCGTTAATGTTTCCAACAGATTGCTGACGATAATTGCTTTTTTTAGCGCCACTATTGTCGCATGAAAAAAGAATTAACACTGATAATATTGCTATAAAAAATGACTTCATCTTAAATGGAATTTAAAATTTATTAACCTTTAGAAACTTTTAATTTCATTCCGGGTTTTAAATGGTTACTGCTAATATCGTTCCAATTTTTTATTTTTTGAACAGTAACTCCAGGAAATTTTTGAGAGATACTCCAAAGGGAGTCTCCATTTTTAACAGTATAAATTTTTACGTTGTTCTTGGTAGTTGTTTTCGCTACTGAAGTCTCATTCTTGGCGGCAAATGGTTTACGAGGATAAATGGTAAGTCGTTGCCCAACTTTTAAATTGTTACTCTTAAGGCCATTCCACTTTTTTATCTGACTAACACCAACGCCATAACGTTCGGCAATTTTACCTAAATAATCCCCACTTCGTACTCGATATCGAATCCTATCTGGTTGTTCTATATAGGTGGGTAATGGTTTTTCTAATTTCTTTATTTCTTCTTCAACATGTACATAAATAGCTTCTTCATTAGCTACAAATATTCCTATTTTATCTACCGGAAGTCTTAGGGAATAATTTTTATCCTTAATATATGGGATAATTCCAACCTTATAGGAAGGGTTTAAAAACTGTACTTCTTCTATAGGAAGGTTCACTACTTCTGCTACCTGCTTTAAAGTTATTAACCTTTTTACCTGTATAGTATCTGTTGCAATTTGATGGTGTCTAGGGCCTGTACTTTTAAATCCATGTTCTTCGGCGTACTCAAAAATATACATGGTAGCTAAAAACGCAGGGACGTAGCCAGCGGTTTCTCTAGGTAGTTTTTTTCTAATCTTCCAATAATTAGTTTCTCCTCCAGATCTTCTAATTGCTTTCGAAACATTCCCTGGTCCAGAATTATAGGCTGCTAAAGCTAAATCCCAATCGTTAAAGCTACCATATAGGCTTTTTAAATATTTACTTGCAGCTTCGGTAGCCATTTCTGGGTCCGCACGTTCATCTACATATGAATTTACCTCTAAGCCATACATTTTTCCAGTGGCAAACATAAATTGCCAAAGTCCTTTTGCACCAACTCGAGATTGTGCTACAGGGTCTAAAGCAGATTCTACTACGGCCAAGTATTTAATCTCCAGCGGAAGGTTGTGCTTATCTAATTCCTGTTCAAACATTGGAAAATAATAATCGCTCAATGCTATTAAACTTCCCATCGTTCTACGACGATTTTTTAAGTAATGCTTAATTACGCTTTCTAAAGAGGCGTTGTATTCTACATTAAATG
Source organism: uncultured Flavobacteriales bacterium (assembly GCA_913058295.1). GTDB lineage: Bacteria > Bacteroidota > Bacteroidia > Flavobacteriales > Flavobacteriaceae > Marifrigoribacter. The sequence continues at coordinate 46,531 of CAJXRD010000001.1, forward strand.
GAGTTCGGGCATTGAGCTCTTCTAATCTTTGTTTTAAAACTTCTGTGGAAAGTTCTTTGTATTCTACTGGTTCATATTCCTGATTTACAATACTGCCATAAACTTCTTCAAACCTTTCGTTATTATAAAGTTCTTTAATCCATAAACTATCCGCTTCTCTTGCTATCTGATTATCCTGTAAATCAAAAATCAAAGTGTCTCTAGTGTTCGTGTGAATAGAATTGCTTGTAAAATCTCCTGAAGTTTCTTTTACAACAATTGTATCTACAAGTTGTATAGTTTTTTTCTGAAGCTCTAGTTGAACAATTGGTAAAGAATCATTTTTTATGGTTTCTTCTTGTGCAAATACAGTTCCATTTCCATAAAAAAATAGAATCAAAAAAAGAGCAGAGTATATTTGTTTTAGATTCATTGTTCTTAAAATGATCTTGGGCTTTTATAAAATTTTGATAAATGTAGGAAATTGGTAAGAAACGTCAAATTATTTAACTTTTCAATGTCATAAAATAATTCTCTTAGTTTGTGTTATTTCTTATTTAGTAATCGCTTCAATTCCAGGAAGCACTTTGCCTTCTAGCATTTCTAGCATGGCACCACCCCCAGTAGAAACATAACTCACTTTTTTAGAAAGTTCAAACTTTTTAACGGCTGCTACTGAATCTCCTCCTCCAACTAATGAAAAGGTTCCGTTTTTAGTTGCTTCCGCAATTGCATTTCCTAAATAAATAGTTCCTTTAGCAAAGGTGGAAAGTTCAAAAACTCCTACAGGTCCGTTCCATAGTATGGTTTTCGAATCCAATATTACTTTAGAAAATAAGACGTTCGTTTGAGGCCCAACATCTAAGCCCATCCAACCTTCAGAAATATGAAAAATGTCTTCTATTTTGGTTTCCGCCTCGTTAGAAAAATCTGCAGCAGCAATCACGTCTAATGGTAAATGAACTTCCACATTTTTCTCTTTTGCTTTTTTAAGAATGGTAAGCGCTAATTCTTGCTGGTCTTCTTCCACTAAAGAATTACCTATGTTTCCCCCTTGTGCTTTTATAAAAGTAAAAGCCATTCCGCCTCCAATAATAAGGTGATCTACTTTATCTAAAATGTTTTCAATAATCGTAATTTTTGAAGACACTTTTGCACCACCAATAATTGCGGTCACTGGTTTTTCACTATTGGTTAGTACTTTATTAAGGTTTTCAATTTCTGAGGCTAAAAGCAATCCAAAGCATTTATTTTCAGGGAAAAATTGAGCAATTACAGAAGTTGATGCATGGGCTCTATGTGCCGTACCAAATGCATCATTAATATAAATATCTCCTAACTTAGAAAGTTGTTTTGCAAACTCTACGTCTCCAGCTTTTTCCTCATTATGATAACGTAAGTTCTCTAATAAAAGTAACTCTCCTGAATTTAAATTTTCCACTGCATTTAAAGTCTCTTCGCCAATACAATCGGATACAAACTTAACTTCAACCCCAACAACTTGTTCTATAGTGGTGATAATATGTTTTAGTGAGAACTGTTCTTCTCGATTTTTTGGCCTTCCAAGGTGAGACATTAAAACACAAGACCCTCCGTCTTCTAAAACTTTAATAATCGTTGCTTTAGCGGCTAATATTCTAGTATTATCGGTTACTTTTAAAGTATCGTCTAAAGGAACATTAAAATCAACGCGGATTAATGCTTTTTTATTTTTGAAGTCAAAATCGTTTACAGTTTTCATGTATTTCTGTTATTTTAATAAATCGGTCACATGCTGTTCGCTATAATTCATTTTACTGAATGATAAACTTTTTTGCATGCTCGTTTCATATGCTTTATTTTCGGGGCAAATATACGGATAACAAGGTTTTATTTCTGTGTAAATTAACGTAATATTGTCTATGGATTTTTCAGAAGTTATAGGTCAAAAACACTTAAAATCTCACTTGTTAAAAACGATTGAAAATGGGCGTATTCCCCATTCTCAACTTTTTATAGGTAAAGCCGGTAGTGGGATTCTTCCAATTGCTTTAAGTTATGCAAAAGAAATTTTATGCCATAGCTTTACAAAGGACAGCGAGGGCTATTTACAATGTGCGCACAAAGTTGCAAAACTTGGCCATCCTGACCTTCATTTTGTAATGCCCGTGAATACAAATGAAAAGATTAAAAAAAATCCAATCTCTTCTAATTTTTCATCCGAGTGGCGAGAGTTTGTTTTAAATAATCCCTACGCATCTTTATACGATTGGTATCAGTTTTTAGGAATAGAAAATAAACAAGGAAACATTAGCAAACATGAAGCACAGGATATTTCAAAGAAATTAGCATTAAAAGCCTATGAAGGAGGTTATAAAGTAATGATAATTTGGATGGCCGATAAAATGAATACGGAATGTTCTAATAAAATATTGAAATTACTAGAAGAACCGCCTGCCAAAACAGTGCTTTTATTGCTTACTGAAAATGAAGAGAATGTTCTAGGAACTATTCAATCTCGTTGCCAGAAATTACATTTTCCATTGTTATCTGAAGAAGACATCTCTTTACAACTAATTAATAGTCACAACATTACAGAATATATCGCTAAAAATATTAGCCATCAAGCTAATGGCGATTTTAATAAGGCGCTTCACTTAATATCCAATAATCAAGAGGATCTTGAATTTGAAAAATGGTTTGTTACCTGGGTTCGAACTGCTTTTAGAGCAAGAGGGAACAAAGCTGTAATTAATGATTTGCTAAGCTGGAGTGAAACCTTGGCTAAAGAAGGTAGAGAAACACAAAAAAAGTTTTTAGCTTTTTGCTTAAGTTTATTTAGACAAGCATTGCTTAAAAACTATAAAGTAGATTCTTTAATATTTTTTGAAAGTAAGGATTTTAAATTCTCATTAGAAAAGTTTGCTCCTTTTGTACATCAAAATAATATTTTTGGAATTATGAAGGCTTTGGAAGATGCTGAATATCATGTAGAGCGAAACGGGAATGCCAAAATTATTTTTACAGATCTGTCCATTCAATTAACAAGACTAATTCATAAAAAAGAACTTGCATAAGCAATTTCTATTTTATAAATTAATTTCATATTTTTTTCTTATGAATTAAGCGTATGAAATTAAGCTTTTAAGCAACTTTCTTAAAAACCCCAACAAATCCTCTGTTTTTATTATAAAGTATAATTAAAGGGCGCTGAAAACGGCTATTTGTCTTTTTTAAAGCAATATATCAATGAAGAATAGTCCTTAGTTTTCCAAGCAGTAAGATTAGATCGCAATCCTATAAAAAATGCTTTGATTAAGTTTTGCTTCCCTGTTTTATTTTTTTCAGAAAGCAAACTCACATAATAGGAATCAAAAATCATTGGCTTTGTTTTGAAAAGAGTCAGTTTGTCTGAAAATATCTTTTCCATTGATTTTCTTGAAAAATGCCAAAGGTGTCTAGGCACATCAAATGCTGCCCAAAAGGTTTTATAATACTTTGCGTCATAAGATTTAAAATTAGGCACAGCAATAATTAATGTTCCACCTGGCTTTAATAGTTTTTCAATCTTATCTATTGTTTCTTCTAAATTAGGAAGATGTTCTAATACATGCCAAAGGGTAATTACCTCGAAAGTTTTTCCTTTAAAGGCATCTATATTATTTGTTAATTCTATTCCTTTTTTGCTTGCTAATTCTCTGGCTCCTTTATTGGGTTCTACACCGTTTATTTCCCAACCAGTTTGCCTGGCATGTTTTAAAAAATCTCCTGTACCTGCACCAATATCCAATAGATTTCCTTCTCCTTTATTCAAAGTCTTAATTAGCTTTGTTTTATTTTGAAGTGCATTTGTTTTTATAAATTGATACAAAAAAGAAACGAGCCCCTTTTTATTATCGGTATGAGAAATGTATTCCTCGCTCTCGTAATATTTCGATAAGGATTCAATCTTTGGTTGTGGATGAGTTACAAGTAATTCCCTATCTAAATCATAAAGCAAACTAAACTCTTCCCCTGAAACAAGGAAGTCTTTTGTCTTAATATAAATGGATTGGTTTTCCTTTTTCAAGATGAAATTTTATTAATGTTCCACGTGAAACATTTCTAAATATTTTTGTTTAACGTCCCATATAAACTAACAATACCGAAATATCATTAGGCGAAACACCACTAATTCTAGATGCCTGTGAAACCGTTACAGGCTTTACAGCTCTTAACTTTTCTAAAGCTTCATAGGATAAAGATTTTAGTTTAGAATAATCGAAACTTTCTGGAATTCTAATTCCCTCTAATCGATTTAACTTATCTGCGTTATTTCTTTCTTTATCTATATAACCTGAGTATTTAACTTGAATTTCGGTTTGTTCAATCGCTTCATTATCTAAATCATTTTCAACAATAAAGTCATCTACTTCTTTTATTTTCCTCATATCCTCCATGGTAATATTCGGTCGAGAAAATGGCTTAAATAATTTATCGGTTTGTTTAACAGGTGAAGATTCTTTAAACTCTAATATTGGGTTCAAGATCGATGGACTTACACTTGTACTTCTAAAGAATTGAATAAAATCTTTAGAGTTTTTTTGCTTTTTCTCCATGGTTTCCATTCGTTCTCTAGAAGCTAAACCTAAATCAAAAGACTTAGAGGTTAGTCTAAAATCTGCATTATCTTGTCTTAATAAAGTTCGATATTCTGCTCGAGAAGTAAACATTCTATAAGGCTCTTCCGTTCCTTTAGTAATTAAGTCATCTATTAAAACCCCTATATATGCTTCGTCTCTTTGTAAAGTAAATGGATCTTTTTCTTTCCCCTTGAGGTGGGCGTTTATTCCTGCCATTTGCCCTTGAGCTGCTGCTTCTTCATAACCCGTCGTTCCGTTTATCTGTCCAGCAAAAAACAAGCCTGAAACCAACTTTGTTTCAAGGGAGTGTTTTAATTGAGTAGGTTGAAAATAATCATACTCAATAGCATATCCTGGTCTAAAAAACTTAACGTTTTCAAATCCCGCTACTTCTTTTAAAGCTTTATACTGTATATCTTCAGACAAAGAAGTAGAAAAACCATTTATATAATACTCAACTGTGTTCCATCCTTCAGGTTCCACAAAAAGTTGATGCCTATCTTTATCTGCAAAACGATTTATTTTTTCTTCTATAGAAGGGCAATATCTAGGGCCTGTACTTTGTATTGCACCATTAAACATTGGTGATTTTTCAAAGCCTTCCTTTAGTAATTCATGTACCGTATTACTAGTATAGGACATATAACACAAACGCTGATTAGTTAGTCTTTTGGTAGACTTTAAATAAGAAAACTTCTCTGGATGTTCATCACCTGGTTGTTCAATCATTTTTGAAAAATCTAAAGACCGGCCATCTACTCTAGGAGGAGTTCCTGTTTTCATTCTTCCAGATTCAAAACCTAGATTTAATAGTTCTTCGGTTATTCCGGTTGATGCTCTTTCGCCAGCTCTACCTCCTCCAAAATTTTTGTCTCCAATATGAATGATCCCATTAAGAAAAGTGCCATTAGTTAATACCACAGTCTTTGATCTAATTTCTATACCAAGTGAAGTTTTAACTCCAACTACCATGTTGTTTTCAACAATTAATCCAGCAACCATTTCTTGGTAAAAATCTAAATTAGGAGTGTTTTCCAACATATCCCTCCAGGTTTCTGAAAACCGCATTCGATCACTTTGAACTCTAGGGCTCCACATAGCAGGACCCTTAGACTTATTAAGCATCTTAAATTGTATGGCGGTATTATCTGAAACAATTCCACTATATCCACCTAAAGCATCAATCTCTCTAACAATCTGTCCTTTTGCAATTCCTCCCATAGCAGGGTTGCAAGACATTTGCGCGATGTTTTGAAGGTTCATAGTTATCAATAAAGTCTTTGAGCCTAAATTAGCAGCAGCAGCAGCAGCTTCAGAACCAGCATGTCCTGCGCCTACAACAATAACATCATATCTATTTGGAAACATATTATCTTGATTGTTCCACGTGGAACATTTTTTTTAAACTGTATTTAAATTTGTTTACTAGTAATGAAATATTATTCAATCCTAAATAAAAGATCCCTGAGCTAAGCTGAAGGGAAAAAATTGAGTGCAAATATAGGTAATTAACTTAAAACCAGAGTATTAATATTCTTTTGCTTTGATTTTCAAGACGTTAAACAAAATCCCGTAACAAAAGAGCTTCGTTTTCTTTGGATCGCATGACTTTAGCATCAGCGTCAGATTTATCTTTAAATCCACAAAAATGAAGTATTCCATGAATAATTACTCGATGCAATTCGTTTAAAAATGTTGTCTTAAAAGTTTTAGAGTTTTCAAGTACACGCTCAACAGATATAAATATATCCCCATTAATTTGTCTCCCTAAACTATTGTCAAAGCTTATAATATCTGTTAATGTATCATGATTTAGAAATTCAACATTTAATTTGTGTAGATAATCATCATCACAAAAAATAAAAGATATCTCTCCCTCTTCATATCCTTCAGAAGTGATGTTTTTTAATATCCATTTTGAAACTTGTTCTTCCTTTTCAAGGTTAAAATCTGTTTCTGAATAAAAATCAATCATTGTTTTTTTTAAAATATTCTTGAACCTTTTGTTTATATTCTTGTTGCAAAGGTAATGCCTCCCTATTTAATATTTCGGTAGTGTTAAAATATTTTTTTATCTCCTCTGGATTATTAGTAGAAGGCGTTTCAAAGTTTGAAAAGTTGGTTTTAGATTCCCTTTTCATTTCTTGTCCTTGCTCAAAAGTTGCTTTATCTAATTTTAAAAGTTCATGTTTTAAGTTTAGCATTTTTTCTAAGGTTTGTTCATTAAAACCCTTGTCTAGCAATTGCTGTTCAATTTCTTCCATTTGCTGCAGTAAATTATTTGCGTCTCCTTTATTGCCCAATTGACGAAGTTTGTTTTCTAGTTGTTGGCGAAGCATTTGTTGTTGTTTGTAGATTTCATAAAGCTCTCCGTTCATTTGTTCTCCTAGACTTTCAGACTCACCCCCTTCTTTATCTCCTTTACCATTCTTTCCGTTTTTTCCTGAGCCTTCACCATCCCCTTGACCATCGCCATCCCCTTCTCCTTCTCCTTCTCCTTGACCCTCTCCTTCACCTTCGCCTTCGCCCTCTTCGCCTTTGCCTTTTTTCTTTCCCTTTTTTACTCCTTCCCCCATTTTCTCATTTAGGCTTTCTTGTTTTTCTATAATATCTGGTAATTGAAACCCTTTTCCTTTTCCTTCTCCCTCTCCTTTTCCTTTTCCCTTACCTTTTCCACTCCCATTTCCAGAACCAGGCATATTCATCTGACTTTGCATGTTGCTTAAAACATCACTTAAAAGAATTGCCAACTCATTTGCTCCTGTAATGGTATATTGCTGACTCGAAATTCCTTGACCAAACTTATTATCTGCAAACCGCTCTAAACTTTTATCTAGGTTGAAAAGTACATTGGTTAGTGATTTGTTAATTACTCCTCCTATCATGGGTTGTCTTAGAGAAAGTGCAAAAATACTATCGTCAATATGCTCAAAGTTTTGCTTTAAATCGTTTTGTACAATTAACTTTTTACCGAATAGTGGATTTCCATAATCAATAGTATTAAAGTCTTCCATTAAATCTTCTTGTTCGAAAGAAAACACCACTAAATTATCTACGATTTGTCGTAACATTTCTAAATCTTCATCTAAAGATTCCATCTGCCCAGCTTTCATTTGCATTTGCATTTGCTGGCTCATTTTTTTCATTTTTTGAGCTGCCTTTTTTTGATTTTTTGATGCGCCAGGTTTGTTTTCTTGTTCTAGCTTATCGGTAGCTTTTTCTTGTTCTTCCTGAACCTCTTCCTCCTCTTTTTTATCATCTGGAATGTCCATGGGTTCTTTTAGTTCTTCATTCTCTTTTTGTAGCTCTTCCTTTTCTTTTTTATATTCATCAAACTTCTCGTTAATTTCTTCTTGCTTTTCTTTAGTGTTTTCGTCCTCAGGAGCTTCTGCTAATTTTTCTTGTTCTTCAGCAAGTTTTTCAAGTTCCTCTGCAAGTTTTTCAGCCTTTTTAGTTACATAATACCGCTTAGTTAGCTCTACTAATTGTTCTAGGTTTTTCTCTTGGTTTTTATTTTGTTTTGCTAATTTTTCCAGTTTTTCGGTAAGCTCTTCTTTCTCAATTTTATCTTGTAACTTTTCTAACTCCTCCAGTAATTTCTCGTTTTCTTTTAATTGCTCTTCATTTTCTTTAAACCGCTCTTCAAGCTTTTCTTTAAAAGGATCCTCTTCTTCGTTTTCTGGTTGAAAATTTTCTAAATTCTCTTTCAATTCTTTAGAGAAATTTTTCATCATTTCTTCCTGCTGCTGCTGTTTCTTTATAAAATTTTCTAATTTCTTTTTATCATTCCAATTCAACTCCTCCTTTTCTTTTTGATTTTTAGAGAGCTCTTCTAGTTTTTTATCTTGCTCTTTCATGTTCTCCAGAGACTTGTCCAACCCTTTAATTGTATTTTCTTGGTGTTGAAGCTGTTCCATTTCAATCTCATCTTTCGTGAGTTTTCTAAAGGAATAAATCGCTGATTTACTAGATTTAAAATTATGTAATGCATCGTTATCGAAAACCTCAAAATAATATTCATAAGAGACCCCATCCTTTAATTCAATTTTTCCAGGAAATCCATAAACAAATTGATCAAAATTAGATGCATTTAAGCGCAATGAAGCGCTTTGCTTTAGGCTTTCTTCTCCGGAAGGAAAATACACCAATTGTAATTTTGTAAGCCCGTAATCGTCCGAAACGTTTCCTAAAAAATATACTTTCTGACTACTTGTACTATCTTGTTTGGACTGCACACTAATCTCTGGATATTCATCCCGAATAACGCCAAGCGTAAAGGATAAATTTTCGTAATCTTTTAGCTCTTTATTGGAGGTTGTAATTGCATAATCTAGCTTGCGAAACACCCTTTTATCAAATAAAAACTCTTCTTTTTCAGAAGTAAATAGATAGCTGCTATCTTTTGTTTTTAAAGCAACCTCATCGGTGTTTTTTGTGTTCATTTTCCAATAAACCCTTGTGCCTTCAGGAATAATGGCATTTCCTGTACTATTCAGTGTTTCATCTTTTTTACCAGTATAGGAAGGGTAATCCAAAGCCATTTCAAAGGTTACCAATGCTGGGGTTTTAATAACGTCTAAGGTGTAGCTTTGAGAGGTAACCGTATTTGCCTTTAAGTTAAAATTGATTGGTTCTTCAAGGTTTAAAAAGGTAAATTCAAAAAATCCCGGTGATGTGGAAATTAAGTAATACGTTTCATTATTATAACTAATACTTGCGTTTTCTGGAACAATCTCTCCTTGAGTTTTTATTTTTAGCGTAAAGCTTTTGTTTTCTAAACCTCTTAAAGAATTATTGGTAAGGATAAACGAAAATGGAGCAGGTGGTTCATAAGCGGTGTCGTAATTAACAACCCGTTTATAGCTTTTTGAAAAAATATCTTTATCCCCTAAAGCGCTAAACAATAAAAATATGATAACAGGTATCGCTGCATACTTTAAATACTTGCTGTTTTTATTAAAGTTAACTGCGTGTTTAAAAGGAATGGGTTGCAGGTCTGATGACTTTTGATCGATACTCGCTAAAAGTAATTCCGATTCACGTTGGTTCTGATTTAACTGAATTACATTTAAAAGCTTATCGCTTACTTCGGGAAAATGGTTTCCTATTAATTTAGAAGCTTCTTCATGACTTATTCCCTTTTGTAAATTAAATATCTTTAATAAAGGATAAGCAATAAAGCGGAGAAATAATCCAGTTTCGACCAAAACAAAGGACCAAAACAATAAGGTTCTTCCTGTAGAACCTAGCCATAAATAATGTTCTACCAATAAAGTGACCAAAAGATATAGGAGCCCTATGGCGAAAAAAAGAATTGCTCCTTTTATCAATTCGCTTATATAGTACTTTTTAATAAATTGTTCCAGTTTTTGCTGGATGATGGAAAAGCTACTCATGTTCTTATGAAATCCTATGAATTATATACCGAAAATACTATAATCTTTTTTAAAAACCTGTTAATGTTTTTGTAACAATAATAATGCTAGAGAATGAAAAGTGTATTTTATTTAATTATTAGTTTTTTCACCAACTGTCGGCTGTTTGTTGAAATAACAACGGTATAAACACCCTTAGCTAAATAACTAACATCAATATTGGCATTACTTTCTCCTGTAAATTCTTTAAAATAACTCTGTTTTCCTAAACTAGTAAAAATTGTTATTGCCTCTAAGCCTTCTGCTTCTATTGTTATATCCCTATTGGATGGGTTGGGGTATAAAAAGGCCGTATTATTAAATTCATTGTCATTAATTCCTAAATCTGGGGAGAGTTTTACTATCCAATAATCACCATGACCATGGTTTTCTGTAACATCTCCATCTGTAGAACTTGTAGAGCCGGCTACAATATAGCCTCCATTGTTAGTTTGTTGAACTGAATAGGCAATTTCAAAGTCACTACCTCCTAGTGATTTTTCCCATTGTATATTTCCGCCCACATCTAGTTTTACAAGCCAATAATCAGAATCACCGTGATTACCTGAAATATCGCCGTTATTCGAAGAGCTTAATCCTGTCACTACATAACCACCATCTATGGTCTGTTGAATGGAAGTAGCAACATCTTTTTCGCTGCCGCCAAGGGATTTTTCCCATTGAATTGTACCTGTTGTATTTAGTTTTACTATCCAATAATCGGCATCTCCTTTATTTTCAGAGACATCGCCATCACTCGATTTGCTTTCACCGGCAACTATATATCCTCCATCGGAAACTTGTTGAATTGAACTTGCCCTATCAGAGTTGCTTCCTCCTAGAGATTTTTCCCACTGTAAAGACCCTACTGTGTTAAGTTTTACTATCCAAAAATCATAATCACCATGGTTTCCCGAAACATCACCATCATTTGAATTGCTAGTTCCTGCAATAATATACCCCCCTTCATTTGTTTGTTGGATCGATAGGGCTGTTTCAAAACTACTCCCTCCAAGGGATTTTTGCCATTGTAGGGTTCCAGTATTATTAAGCTTTGCTATCCAAAAGTCAATATTTCCATGATTTCCTGTAACATCTCCATCGTTTGAGTAACTTGAACCTGATATAATATATCCCCCATCGGTTGTTTGTTCTATTGAGTAAGCAGAATCATAATCACTTCCTCCTAGGGATTTTTGCCATTGTATTTCCCCTTCAGTATTAAGTTTTACAATCCAATAATCAGCATCTCCATGATTTCCAGTTACATCACCGTCATTAGAATAACTTTGTCCTGAAACAATAAAACCTCCATCTATAGTTTGATGAATGGAACTAGCTTTTTCACCATTGCTTCCTCCTAGGGATTTTTGCCAGGTTATTGTTCCGGATTCAGACATTTTTACTATCCAATAATCTTCACCCCCATGATTTCCAGAAACATCACCATCGTTTGATATGCTTTTTCCTGAAATGATATATTCTCCATCTGATGTTTGTTTTATAGAAAATGCAATATCAACGTAACTTCCCCCCAATGATTTTTGCCATTCTATATCTGGTTGTGAAAAACACAATAAAGATGTAGTTAAAAAAAAGAATAATATGATTTTGAACTTCATTTTTGGTTAGTTTAATGGTTATATAAAATAATAGTAAAGATATGTTTTTAAGTAAAGATTCGCTATACTTTTTTATCAAGCGAAACACTATCTTTGCGCCCTAATTAAAGTATAATTTTTCATGTCACAAAAAGTTAGAGTTCGTTTTGCACCTAGTCCAACAGGGCCATTACATATTGGAGGAGTAAGAACCGCCTTATTTAATTATTTATTTGCAAAAAAACACGGAGGAGATTTTGTGTTGCGTATAGAAGATACCGACCAAACTCGTTATGTGGAAGGTGCTGAAAATTATATCGTAGAAGCTTTAAATTGGCTAAACATCCCATTTGATGAAGGTGTTGGCAAAGAAGGTAAATTTGCTCCTTATCGCCAGAGTGAGCGTAAAGAGATTTATAAGCAATATGCTGAGCAATTAATCGCTTCAGGAAATGCTTATTATGCTTTTGATACTTCAGAAGAATTAAATGTTTTACGAAAAGAATATGAAGCTGATAAAAAGACATTTATATATAATTGGCATAATCGCAAAAGTTTAAACAATTCATTGGCGCTTTCTTCTGAAGAGGTAAATGCTAAAATTGAAGCTGGCGAAAATTATGTAATCCGTTTTAAAACACCTATCAACGAAACTCTTCAGTTAAAAGATCTTATAAGAGGGGATGTTCAAATAGACACCAATGTTCTGGATGATAAAGTTTTGTTTAAAAGTGATGGGATGCCTACTTATCATTTAGCGAATATTGTAGATGACCATCTTATGGAAATCAGCCATGTTATTCGTGGGGAAGAATGGTTGCCATCTATGGCTTTACATATTTTATTATACCGTTCCTTAGGGTGGGACGCTCCAGGTTTTGCACATTTACCTTTGATTATGAAGCCAGTGGGTAAAGGGAAGTTAAGTAAGCGAGATGGAGATAAAATGGGCTTTCCCGTATTTCCAATAGTATGGAAAACAGCAGGTGATGAAACTTTTTCAGGGTATAGAGAAGATGGTTATTTACCAGAAGCAGTGATTAATATGTTGGCTTTATTGGGTTGGAACCCTGGTACGGAACAAGAAATATTTAGCTTAGAGGAATTAATTGAAGCATTCGATTTAAGTAGGGTTAACAAAGCGGGGGCAAAATTTGACCCTGATAAAACCAAATGGTTTCAAAATCATTATTTACAAGAACAATCCAATGAAGAGTTGGCTATCTCTTTTTTAGAAATACTTGATGAGAAAAAAACAGTAACTAGTCTTGATCTAACAAAAATCGTTTCCTTGTTAAAAGAACGCGCCACTTTTGCATCGGACTTATGGGAATTGGGTGATTTCTTTTTTATTGCTCCTGAAACTTATAATGAAAAAGCTTCCAAGAAAGCTTTTAAAGAAGACACTCCTGAAATTCTTAGAAATGTAGTAACACTTTTAAAAGAAACAAATGTGTTTTCTTCTGAAGAAATTTCAGAAAAGATAAAAGGTTGGGTTACCTCACAAGAAATGGGCTTTGGAAAAGTTATGATGCCACTTCGACTTGCATTAGTTGGTGAAATGAAGGGGCCAGATGTGTTTGATATCGCTTCTATTTTAGGAAAGGAAGAAGCCGTTTCTAGAATTGAAAAAGCAATAGTATATATGAGCTAGAAAAAGCCTATTGTCTTTCTAAAAATAAAATACCAAAGCAAAGATTATATTGTTACTATTGCCTTTAAAATTTGTGTTTTCTAGATCTTTATCGTTTAGTTTTCCCAACATATTGGTAGCGCCATATTGATATTGAACACTTGCTCTTAAACTTTCAAGTCCACCAGATATTCCTCCGGCAACTAAAAAACTAACAGGCGAAATGTCTTCTATATCAGTAGCTCTTAATGAATCGTATCCATCCAAAATATAATCTTCATATCTTTCAGAATCTACTTTCATTTTACCATTAACATTTAAAACGGGTCCAAACTCTAAGCTTAAATGGTGTTTTATTATATTATAACTTCCTAGAAAATTTATTTGAACCGTCGGTATTGTATATCCAATATATTGAGTGTCTGTAAATGAAATTGGGTTTCTTCCTAAAACTTCAACACTAGTACTAAGGAAATTAAGTCCGTAAATTAAATCAAAGTTATTTCTAAAAGCACCGCGAGTTGTAAACCCAAGCATAAACCCCCCCGATTGTTTGGTGGTTAAGTCAGATGTTGATATGTCGAAAAGCGTATATCCAGCTGTAATTCCAAGTCGATTATAATGATCAAAATTTCGTTGAGAAAAGGCTTGTTGGACAAATAAAAGCGAAAAGGTAACAAAAATAATTTTTTTAAGACTCATATATAAAGTAGGTTATTAAGGCAACTAAAATAGCTTTATTTTCGTATCTTCAACAATGTAATAAAAAAATAAAATTGTAAATATTATGACTAATTTAATTGGCCTACCCATCCTTATTGTTTTAGGGTTGTTTTTATTGTTTCAAGTATTCTTTATAGTAAAGCAACAAACTGCTGCTATTGTTGAGAATTTTGGAAAGTATTCTAGTATTCGAACTTCGGGTTTGCAATTAAAAATTCCAATTGTACAGCGGATTGCAGGAAGAATAAACTTAAAGATTCAGCAACTGGATGTAATGGTAGAAACGAAAACGAAAGACGACGTTTTTGTAAAGCTTAAAATATCCGTTCAGTTTCAGGTAATAAGAGAAAACGTTTACGATGCTTTTTACAAGTTACAAAGCCCACATGACCAAATTACATCCTATGTGTTTGATGTGGTTCGTGCTGAAGTACCTAAAATGAGGTTAGATGATGTTTTTGAAAGAAAAGATAATATTGCTATTGCGGTAAAACGAGAATTAAACGAAGCCATGATTAATTATGGTTATGATATAATAAAAACTCTAGTAACCGATATAGATCCAGATGTTCAGGTTAAAGAAGCAATGAATCGTATTAATGCTGCAGAACGTGAAAAAGTAGCTGCAGAATATGAAGCAGAAGCAGAACGTATTAAAATTGTTGCTAAGGCTCGAGCAGAAGCTGAAAGTAAGCGCTTACAAGGACAGGGAATTGCAGACCAACGACGTGAAATTGCTAGAGGATTAGAGGAGAGTGTAGATGTATTAAATAATGTGGGGATTAATTCTCAAGAAGCGTCCGCATTAATTGTGGTAACACAACATTATGATACTTTACAGTCCTTAGGTGAAAAAACCAATTCTAATTTAATACTAATGCCTAATAATCCGCAAACGGGTTCTAATATGTTGAATGAAATGATAACTTCATTTGCCGCAAGTAATCTTTTAGGAGAAGAAATGAAAAAAGAAAATGAAGCGAAGGGTATTACTAATAAAAAAAGAAAGCCTAAATCCCCACCTCGAGAAGATTTTGAATATTAATAGAATTAAAAAAGGATGTTTTAAAAAACATCCTTTTTTAGTTTATAGGTTTTTTGCTTCGTTTACTAAAACTTCACTTTTATCTTCTAATGCTTTGCTGATGAAATCATTTATTTCTTCATTTCTTTCCAGACCCTCTTTTAATAAAACACCCAAACTAATCATGGTAACTATTCGGGTTCCTGCTTTTTTTACAGCGGTTCCAAATAAAGGTTGAAGTTCATCGTAAGTAATATTTTCAGCCAATACTTGAATTTTAGCTTTTGTTTCTTCTTGCTTTACAGTAGGGAACTTTGTGTACTTTTTTCCAAATTTCATAATTTCATTTATTGGTGAAATTTGAGGTCTTTGTTGTTGTACTATTTGTTTTTGAACCGGTTTCCTCTTTGCCCAAGAATCTTTTAAACCAACCGTTTTATTAAATACTATTTTATCTGAAGTTGAGTCTGGATCTACATTAAAATACCCCAAACGTTGAAATTGAAAACTGTCTCCTTTTTTAACAGAAGCTAAACTTGGTTCAATAAATGCTTCAGATGTAGTAAGCGAATTTGTATTGATAAAGTCCATAAAGGATTTGTCTTTATGGCTATCTGGAGCTTCATCTGTAAATAAACGGTCATAAGATCTTACCTCAGCCTTTAAAGCCTGTGCTATAGACACCCAGTGAAGAGTTCCTTTTACTCTTCGAACACTAGCTTCTGTACCGGTACCGCTTAAACTATTTGAATCGTAAGAACATAATATTTCTGTAATATTTCCTTGGTCATCTTTTAGTATAGAATCTGCTTTAATAATATAGGCGTTTTTCAAACGAACCTCTTTTCCAATGGTTAATCGAAAAAAGTTACCACTTGCTTCTTCTTTAAAATCATTTCTTTCTATATATAATTCTTTAGAAAAAGGAACTTCTCGAAAACCTGCACTCTCATCTTCAGGGTTGTTTTCAGCTTTTAAAAGCTCAACTTTACCTTCAGGATAATTGGTAATTGTTAGTTTTATAGGGTTTAAAACCGCCATTACACGTGGTGCAATCTTATTTAAATCCTCTCGGATACAAAATTCTAATAAAGAAACATCAATAACATTTTCTCGTTTTGCTACACCAACGGCTTCAATAAATTTCTTTATAGCATTAGGTGTATATCCTCTTCTTCGCAAACCAGATATAGTAGGCATTCTAGGGTCGTCCCAACCGCTAACTATGCTTTCTTCTACCAGTTTAAGTAACTTTCGTTTACTCATAATGGTATAACTTAAGTTAAGCCTAGCAAATTCACGTTGCTTTGGTGGGTTTGGATATTCCCTAGAACAATACCTAACAACTTCGTCTCTAAACCAATTATAAAGCTTTCTATGGGGTTTAAATTCTAAAGAGCATAACGAGTGTGAGATTTGTTCAATATAATCGCTTTCGCCGTGTGTCCAATCGTACATTGGATAAATACACCAATCGTTTCCTGTTCTATGGTGTGATTTTTTTAATATTCTATACATTAATGGGTCGCGCATTAACATATTAGGGTCTTCCATATCAATTTTTGCACGAAGAACATAAGTACCTTCTTCAAACTCTCCCTGTTTCATTCTTTGGAATAAATCTAGGTTTTCTTCTACAGATCGATCGCGAAAAGGACTATTTGTACCCACTTGTGTTGGAGTACCTTTCTGAAGTCTCATTTCTTCACTTGATTGAGAATCTACATAAGCTTTACCTTCTTTTATTAAAAGTATAGCCCAATCGTAAAGTTGTTGAAAATAATCTGAAGAATACAGTTCCTTATCCCATTGATAACCCATCCAAGCAATATCTTCTTTTATAGCGTCTACATATTTCTGTTCCTCTTTTGCAGGGTTGGTGTCATCGAACCTAAGGTTAACGGGAGCATTATATTTTTCTCCCAAACCAAAACTAATTCCAATAGCCTTAGTATGACCTATATGTAAAAAACCATTAGGCTCTGGAGGAAACCGAAAACGTAAGTTTTCTTTCGGCATTCCGTTAGTTAAATCTTCTTCTATTATGTGTTCAATAAAATGAAGAGGCTCTGTTGTATTTGACATTCTATAATCTTTATCAATAAAATTAAACTTTATAAAATCCCGCATTTTGTATGGGATTTGTACCTTTACAAAAATAGTTGAAATGAGCACGATACGGCTAAAAAATATTAAAATTTATGCTTTCCATGGTTGTATGATGGAAGAAGGGCAGATTGGTTCTGATTATTTGGTAAATCTAAAGGTAAGGGCCGATTTAAATAAGGCACAGGTTTCAGATGAATTACATGATACTGTAGACTATGTTTTGCTTAATAAAATAGTAAAAGAAGAAATGGCAATTCGATCTAAACTTTTAGAACATGTTGGAAAACGTATAGTAGATAGAATACTTGCTTCTATTTCGATGGTTAGTTCGGTGGCTGTAACTGTTTCTAAAGTCAACCCTCCAATTGGTGGGGATGTTTCTGAAGTAAGTGTAACTATTGTTGCAAAAAGATAATTTTTTTGTAAAACACATAAAACCCTAGAAAAATAGGAGCTTAAAGATGTAAAATAAAAGACTTGTTTTAGTTATAATTTTTTTACATTTGTCGCTTCAAGAAACCTCTTTTATGAGTTTTTTGGAAATTAGGGCGTCGTGGCCGAGTGGCTAGGCCGGGCTCTGCAAAAGCTCTTACAGCGGTTCGAATCCGCTCGACGCCTCAAAAAAAACCTCTTGAATATCAAGAGGTTTTTTTATTATATAATATTTAATGATTTAAAATGTATTCTACTTATTGGTTATGAATTAATAGGCCTAAAAATTGTCCTTTAAAAACATATTAAATTCTAAATCAAAAATTTGCATAGTTTCATTACCCCAATTAGAATGCCCTTCATCAACAATTAATAATTTATTAGGAACTTTAAAGTATTTTAATTTTTCTTTTAATAATTCTGCATTGTCTATTGGCACCTTAACGTCATTAATCCCATGAAAAATAATTGTTGGGCTACTTTTTCTAGTAATTTGGAATAATGGGCTTATTTCGCTGGTTGCGTCAAAAGAAGATGAGTAATAGTTTTTATCAACTAATAAATCATATAAATAATCAAAATCTGGGTCGTCTCGAAAAACAGGGTGAGTGAAATCTGTTGCACCAGAAATACTACAAACTGTTTTAACACGATCTAACTTATCAAAAGAACTATCGTACATTAACGCTAAATGTCCGCCGGCACTTTTTCCGACAAGTGCAAACTCTGGGGTTATTTTATATTCTTTATGCTTTAACGTTAACTCATTTAATACTAATTCTATATCCATAAATTGATTTGGAAAGGCAAATGTGTTTTTATTTGCCAATACATAGTTCATATTTACAATGGTGTAGTTTGGATTAGTATTTTGAATTCTTGTTAATAACCCCTCCATACTACTTTTGTCCCCATTAATCCATCTTCCGCCATGAATAAGTATAATTACTTTTGTTTTATTTACAAAAGAGTTTGTTGGTGAATAAATATCAAAAGTTTGTTTTGGGTGTGAACCATAACTTATATCCTTTATTATTTGATAAGTATTATTGTTAACTGATTTATTTAATTCTAAATCATTAACATCTAACACCTCTTCATTTAAGTCGTTTTTAGCACAAGAGAAAAAAGCTAAAGAAAATATAGAAAATATTAAAGTCTAAATATGACAAATGCTGTCATAGTGTTAAATATTAAAAAATTATTCTATAATTTCTGTAGTTTCAGGAATACGGTCCATTTCTTTTTGAAGCTTGTCTGGGAATATACCTTGAAGTAATAATAATATACCAAAGCCAACAATTAAAGCACTTACCCATTTTTTAGTTTTTATTATAAATCGCGGAGTAAGGTTGTTTTTTAATTTTTTAGCAAGAAATATTTTGAGTAAATCGGTTAGAAATAAAGTAATTAAAACAGTGCTCAAAAATAAAAACACTCCATTTTTTTGAGTGGTTATAGCTTGAGCAATAACAATTGTAGCAATCCAAGCTGCTAATACCCCAAAGTTTACAAAATTAAGTAAGAAGCCTTTTAAAAAGAGACCCCCATGATTTTTTTTTGTATTTACAGAATAATGTTCTCTAACAATTTTTATAAAAGATTTCGCAGTTCGTATATAAGATATTACTCCAAAAGCAATTAAAACCACTCCTCCAAATATTAATAAACCTGGATCATCTTTTACTTTTTCGAGTATCATACTAGTACTATAAAAAGCAATTAGAATAAATATAATATCAGAAAAAATAGCTCCTAAGTCAAAGAAAACTGCTGCTTTAAAACCTTTAGTAATACTAGTTTCTATAAGGGTAAAAAATACTGGGCCTATTGCAAATGCAAGAAGAAAACCATAAAAAGCCGCGTATAATAAACCATCGAACATAGTTATACAAAAGTAGTAAATACTTTGTTCTTGATTTATTTATATTACTTATTCTTCAAAATCTTGTTTACCACCTAACATTTCAAAATCTAATTGTTTTCTAACTAGATCTGCATTCTTTACACGCACATAAACCTCATCTCCTAATTGATAGGTTTTTTTAGACTTATCTCCTACAGCAGCAAACTCTTCTTTATGAAATACATAATGATCGTCTTTCATATCTTGTAGACGAACCATTCCTTCACATTTATTACTCACTATTTCTATATATATTCCCCAATCTGTTACTCCAGAAATAACCCCTAAAAAGTTATTATCTTTATGATCGGACATGTATTTTACTTGCATGTATTTTATACTTTCTCGTTCAGCTCTTGCAGCTAATCCTTCCATTTCACTGCTATGCGCACATTTATCTTCGTATAATTTACTATCTGCAGATTTTCCTTTATCTAAATAGTGCTGTAATAATCGATGTACCATTACATCGGGGTATCTTCTAATTGGAGATGTAAAGTGTGTATAATAATCAAAAGCTAATCCATAATGTCCAATATTATTGGTGGTATAAACCGCTTTACTCATAGATCGTATTGCAAGAGTATCTACTAAGTTTTGCTCTTTTTTTCCTGAAACATCTTTTAATAATTTATTTAAAGAAGCGGAAGTAGATTTTCTATCTCGCGTGTCAAGTTTGTAACCAAATTGTCTAATTATATTTTCTAAAGCTGCTAATTTTTCATCGTCTGGCTGATCATGAACTCTATATACAAAAGTGTGTTTTACCGATTGTTTTCCTATAAATTCAGCTACACTACGATTTGCTAATAACATAAACTCTTCTATTAGTTTATTAGCATCTTTACTTTCTTTAAAATAAACTCCCTCTGGATTATTATTTTCATCCAAATTGAATTTAACTTCTACTTTATCAAAGGATATTGCACCAGAACTCATTCTTTTTTTACGAAGAATTTTAGCAATCTCATCCATTTTTAAAATAGCTTCTGAAATCTCTCTTTTTACTTTATAACTTTTTCCTGTGATGGAAATATTTTCTGGTATTTCATGAATTGCATCCTCTTCGTTTTCAATTAGATATTGTGCTTCTTCATAAGCAAATCTAGCATCACTATAAGTAACTGTTCTACCAAACCATTTATCTGTTACTTCTCCTTTGCTATCCATTTTAAAAACCGCTGAAAAGGTAAATTTTTCTTCATTTGGTCTTAATGAACAAGCATTATTAGATAAAACTTCTGGCAACATTGGTACTACTCTATCTACTAAATAAACAGAAGTAGCGCGTTCATAAGCTTCATCGTCTAAAATAGTTCCTGGTACTAAATAGTGAGATACATCTGCAATATGAATTCCTATTTCATAAGTATTATCACTTAAAATTTTAAAAGATAATGCATCATCAAAATCTTTAGCATCTTTTGGATCGATAGTAAAAGTTAAGTCTTTACGCATATCGCGCCTTTTCTTAATTTCTTCTTTATGAATTTTAGTGTCTATATTGTTAGCGTAGTCTTCTATTTCTTTCGGAAATTCATATGGTAATCCGTATTGTGCTAAAATAGAATGGATCTCTGTATTATGATCTCCAGGTTTACCAAGTACTTTTATTACATTCCCGAATGGAGAATCTTTTTTTTCTGGCCAATCTTCTATAGATACTAGTACTTTTTCTCCATTTTTTGCACCGTTTATTTTATCTTTTGGAATAAATATATCGGTATACATTTTAGCATCAGAGCAAACAACAAAAGCAAAACGTTCTTGTATTTGTATTACTCCTACAAACTCCGTACGTTTTCTTTGAATAATTTTTGTTATTTCTCCTTCTTGTTTACCACCTTTTCTTCTTTTAAAAACATATACTTCTACCGTATCTCCATGTAAAGTATGATTTAAGTTTTTGTTATTGATAAAAATATCTTCTTCTAAATCAGCTACAACTATATAGGCTTGTCCTCTAGAAGTAACATCTGCAACTCCAGTATAATAATTTTTTGAGGCTTTAATAATATATTTTCCTCTTTCTATTTCTTCAATTTTATCTTCTAATTGAAGGCTCTTTAATCGTTTTATAATTAAATTTCTAGTACTCGTATCTCTAACATCTAGGCTAGATGCTATTTGTTTATAATTTATTGGGTTTGAATTTTCTTTCCTTAAAATAGTAAGGATACTCTGGGTAAGATTGTTTGTATTAGAATTATTTCGCCTCTTATTTCTTTTCGACATTGTTAAATTTTATTAATTGTAAATGTAAGACTTATAAATGTATAGAGATATTATTAAATTATTATATTAGAGTTATTAAATATTAAACGATATGGAAGATTTTATAACTGTTGCTCGATTTACTTTTACTAGTGATTATGCTGTTTTAGAACTATTACTTCAACAAGAAGAAATACGATATGTATTTTTAAATGAAACTGTAATTAATATTCTTCCTTTTCATTCTAACGCTTTCGGAGGAATTAGATTGCAAGTTCATCTTGAAGATAAAGAAAAAACTATTCAAATAATTAACGATTTAGATAAGTCTGCTTCTTTGAAAATAGTTTAGTTTTTTTGTTATTAACATATATAATATAATATTCATTTTTTTTAATAAATTTAAAAATAAAAATAGTGCTTATTATAGCTTGTTAATAGTTACTATAACTTTTTTACTATTTGTTTTGATTTTGAGTTAATCCTAATTTACATAGATTTATCAACAGTAAATGAACGTGTTTCTTCTCTGAAGAATAGGTATATAGATTATTAAACTAACAGTTGTAAACAACCTTTATAAACATACTTTTTTTAATAAGTATTTTAATTTATTTAGTTGAAAAACTACTTTTCTAAACCAATAACTTTTCTAAAATTTATAGCTAACTAATTTGCTTAATAAAATTAAAAAAGTCTATGGAATTTTTAATTCAATAATCAAAATTTAATTATTGAAATTTGATTAACAATTATCAACACCTTGTTAACGGATAGAAATAATAAAGTAATTATTAATTATATCTAATATCTTTGTAAAAACAATCTTCTCATGAAAATAGCAATAGGAAACGACCACGCAGGTCCAGATTATAAAAAAGCGATTATAGATTTATTAACAAGTAAAGATATTATTGTAAATAACTATGGAACCAATACCTTTGATAGTGTAGATTACCCAGACTTTATTCATCCAGTAGCAGAAGATGTAGCTTCAAATAAAGTAGATTTAGGAATTATTATTTGTGGTTCAGGGAATGGTGCTGCAATGACTGCTAATAAATATCAAAAAGTTCGTGCTGCATTATGTTGGACTAAAGAAATAACAGAGTTAGCACGATTACATAACGATGCTAATATTTTAAGTATTCCTGCTCGTTATACTAGTATTCCACAAGCGGTTGCTATGGTAGAAATTTTTTTAAATACTAAATTTGAAGGTGGGCGACACCAAAATAGAGTAGATAAAATTCCCTGTTCTTAAATAATGGGACATTCCCATTCACATAAACATTCTCAAACCCATAATAATGGTGATTTAAAAGGAAAGAAACTTTTATTTACTATTGTACTCAATATTATTATTACCATTTCACAGGTAATTGGTGGCTTAATTTCAGGCAGTCTTTCTTTATTATCTGATGCACTTCATAATTTTAGTGATGTTGTTTCCCTTATTATAAGTTTTATAGCAGATTTATTTACAAAAAAAGAAGCTTCCTTTAAAAGAACTTTTGGCTATAAAAGAGCTGAAATTATTGCAGCATTTATAAACTCTTCTACCCTTATTATTGTTGCGTTTTATTTAGTATATGAAGCGGTTGAACGTTTTTTTAATCCTCAAGAAATTAAAAGTGGACTCGTAATTTGGTTGGCACTTTTAGCTATTTTTGCAAACGGATTCAGTGTGATTCTATTAAAAAGTGAAGCTAAAGAAAATATGAATATGCGTTCTGCCTATCTTCATTTATTTACTGATATGGCAGCCTCTATAGCGGTTTTAGTAGGTGGTTTATTAATGAAATATTTTCAATGGTTTTGGGTAGATAGTCTACTTACTATATTAATTGCAGTCTATCTTTTATATATGGGTTACGATTTACTAAAAACTTCTTTTAAAGTTTTAATGTTGTTTACTCCAGAAGATATTAATATTAAAAAAATTAATACAACGATTTTACAAATTCCAGAAATTAAAAACATACATCATATTCATATTTGGCAATTAAATGAAGAAGAAGTACATATGGAAGCACATGTAGATTTTTATAAAAACATCACTTTAATCGAATTTGAAAAAATATTAATTCAAATAGAAGAAATACTGAATAATGATTTTGGTATCAATCATATAAATATTCAACCAGAATTTCAGAAAATGGATTCAAAAGAAATGGTTGTACAAGATTAATTATGAATATAAGCGTAAAAACATTCGAACAACTCACTAATACAGAACTCTACAAAATTTTACAGCTTCGTACTGAAGTTTTTGTAGTGGAACAGGATTGTGTATATCAAGATATAGACGGAAAAGATGATAAAGGACTTCATATTATAGGCACAAAAGAAGGTGAAATAGTTGCTTATACTCGTTGTTTTAAACCAGGTGACTACTTTAAAGAAGCCTCTATTGGGAGAGTTGTTGTAATGAAATCACAAAGAAAATACAAGTACGGAAACGATATAATGAACGCTTCTGTTAAAGCGATTAAAACACATTATAATACAAGCCTTATAAAAATATCTGCGCAATGCTACCTCGATAAATTTTATACCAACCTTGGATTTAAAGCTATAGGAGATGGATATTTAGAAGATGGAATTCCACATATTGCAATGTTAAAAAGTGGCGATTAACTTAATTTTACCGCTGTACCATAAGCAAGAATTTCCGACATACCTTGCATCACCATAGAAGTAGTAAGGCGGATATTAATTATTGCATCTGCTCCCATTTTCTCCGCATCTTGTTGCATTCTAAACATTGCTTGTTCTCTAGCTTGCGCTTGCAGTTTGGTATATTCCTCAATTTCACCTCCAACTAAACTTTTTAAACCCGCAAAAAGATCTCTACCAACATTTCTAGCTCGTACTGTACTGCCTCTAGCAACTCCTAATATTTCAACTACTTCTTTACTTGGTATTTTATCTGTTGTGGATAGTATCATATTTTTTTTTAATTATTTAGTCTAATTTATCAATAACGCTTTTCATTTTTTCTTGCACCTCTAATGCAAAACCCCCTAAAGCATCATTATTTACAGCACCCATAGATGCAATTGGATCTACTGCTGAAACTTCAATATCTCCGTTTTCATGTTCTTCAACAATAATATTACAAGGCAAAAACACCCCTATTTTATCTTCAACCAATAAGGCTTTGTGTGCAAAATGTGGATTACAGGCTCCTAAAATCCTATATTTTTTAAAATCCACGTCTATCTTTTCTTTAAAAGCTTTTTGGATGTTTATTTCGGTTAAAACCCCAAAACCTTCTGTTTTTAATATTGCAGTGGTCTGATCGATAACAGCTTCAAAATCTTTACTTTTTACAATTTTATTAAAATAATAACTCATAATTTAAGGTTTAAATTTTAACAAAGTTAATTGAGTTTTAAAACAATAACAGTTACAAAAGTTACATAAAAAAACAGTGTTATTTATCAATTGACTTTACATCCTTATTAAAAGGAATGGTTAACTGAACCAATACATTTTCATCATCGGTATGGTCTGAAGAGTCCAATCCATATTGAATTTTATTTGGATCATCATACACATAGGTTCCAAAAATTCGATCCCAAATAGAAAGGACATTTCCAAAATTACTATCGGTCCAAGGTAACTGATAATGGTGATGAAACTTATGCATATTTGGAGAAACGATGACATAGCTCAAGGCTTTATCTAATTTTAAAGGCAAAGATATATTCGCATGATTAAAATAGGTAAACGGAATGGTTAACATTCTATAAAAAAAGTAATAGGATATTGGCATTCCCATTAATATAATTACGGATAGAGCAAAAGTTTCTCTAATCATAAAATCTAAAGGATGGTGACGAGTTCCTGTAGTTACATCTACATGTTTATCGGTATGATGTGTGATATGAAGCCTCCACATCCATCGTACTTTGTGTAATAAAAAATGAACAAAATATTGGGAAGTAAAATCTAAGACCAATATTGAAAGGAATAGTTTAGCCCAAACAGGAGCCTTAAAAAAATTAAGTAAACCGAAACCAGAACTAGACAACCATTCGTTTATGGCAGTTAGTATTATTCCAAAAAAAGCATTTATAATAATCACGAACAATAATAAAAAAAAGTTCGTTTTAGCATGCTTCCATTTACTTTTGGGAGGAGCATAAAACGAATAAACACCTTCTAACACCCAAAAGAAGCTTAAAAAAAATACAATCCAAGCGGCTTTTATCCATACAGGCATGGACTCGAAAAAACTAAGAAAGGTTTCCATAAACTATTTTAGTATTTTACTGTATTTTTTTGGATCGTTTAAAACTTCAACCGCTTGTAAAATCTCTGGACTATTTTTTAAATGGTAATTGTACATACCATCCCTATAAAAATAACGCTTTAAAACCTCATCTTTTAGCAGGCTAGTAATCTCGTCTTTTTTATCTATTAAAGCTTTTTCTTTAGCAACATCAATATCACTCATTAATCTAATATAAGCTTCTTTTATTTCCTTATCAATATGCTCGCTTTCCGCCTTCCGAAGCGCTTCTGCGAATTCCTTTTCGGTTTCGGTTTCATATTCAAAACTATTCTTTTTTAAGAATTGTAAAAAATCTTGAAAATCAGATTCAGAAAAACTAAATTCATTCCAATCTTTTAAGGAATGCGAATAATAATATTTAGTTGCATAATCGAAAATTCCACGATCTTTTAACAATGCTGTGGTAATTGGACTAAACTTTGCAGATTCAATTTCAATGTCTGGAAGTATTCCTCCACCATCATAAACAGTTCTTCCCCCTTTAGTTTTAAAAGAATTATACTCTTTTGGATCTAAACGAACAGGGTCTCCATTTTCATCACGATTCCAATAATCTAAGGCTTGAATGCAGCGACCGCTTGGCGTATAATATCTAGATATAGTTACCTTTAATTGTGTGCCATAAGTAAGTTTTTTAGGGCGTTGTACTAAACCTTTACCAAAACTACGAGCACCAATAATTACTGCACGATCTAAATCTTGTAAGCCTCCTGAAACAATTTCACTTGCAGAAGCACTACGACCATTTACAAGAACCACTAATGGGATTTCTGTATCTACAGGCTCTAATCTAGTTTTATAGGTTTTATTGTATTTTTTTATAACCGATTTAGTAGTGGTAATCACCTCTCCTTTTGGAACAAATAAGTTAACGATATTTATAGCTTCGTTAAGTAAACCACCTGGGTTTCCTCGTAAGTCTAAGATAATTTTAGTAGCGCCTTGAGCCTTTAAATCTTCTAAAGCAGCCTTGGTTTCAACGGTTGTTTTTTGATTGAATTTTGATAGTACAATGTATCCAATGTCTTCATTTATTAACTTGTAAAAAGGTACCGCATGCACATCTATTGCTCCTCGAGTAAGTGTTGTTGTTTCTGTTTTTCCCTGCCTAGAATAAGACAATTCTACCACAGAGTTGGCAGCGCCTTTTAATAATTCTGTTTTATCTCCTTCAAAATCTGAAAGACTAATGTCTCCAATTTTAATAATTTCATCTCCAGCTTTTAGTCCAGCTTTATCTGCAGGAAAATCTTTAAAAGGTTCCACAATAATCACTTTATTATCTTTAGAATTTACGGTTGCACCAATACCTGTATACATCCCTGAATTATTAATTCGAGCATCTTCCACCTCTTGTTCATTCCAAAAAACAGTATAAGGATCTAAATCCTTCAACATACCCTTAATAGCCTTATCCATAAGAACCGAAGGGGTTGTTTCGTCCACATAATTCATATTCAACTCCTTATATAGAGTTGTAAATATTTCTATCTGTTTTGCAATTTCAAAAAAATCGCCTTTAAAACTCATGGTAGTAAACAAGAGCCCTAAAGCCAGAACAGGAACTAATATTTTCTTTTTCATGCCAAATGCCCTTTTAGCAGGGTAACTATTTTAATTTATTTTGCTTAGAATCTTTTCCATTCCCTTTTCAATGGACTCATAAGGTAATTTATCTTTCCCAAGGTATAAAAAGAATAGTGCAAACTCTGAATCCCCTTCACTTTTTAACAAATGTTTTTGAAGTCTATAAGCTTCTCTTAACTGTCTCTTTATCCTATTTCTGTCTACAGCATTTTTAAAACTCCTTTTCGGAACCGCAAATCCAGCTTGAGTTTTTTCAAAGTTTATCATTGGAAGATAAAACACTTTTATAGGAAATTTTGAAAACGATTTTCCCTCTTTAAAAAGAAGCTCTATGGTTTTTTTACTTTTAAGTTTTTCAGATTTTGGAAAGCGAAAATTCATGGAAGTAAAAGTAAGAAATATGAAAGAGTATTGGTTCTTATTTAAAACCCAATATCTAAATCTAATCTAATTCTATTTCCCGTCTCTTTTGAAGCTCCAAATGGAATTAATTGTTCCACCACAAAGAACCTTGCTTTTAATCTAAAGTTTTTACGAATTAAATAAGCAGCATTTAATTCTAAGCCTTTAAAGTTACTCAACCTACCATCTGGAGACCCATTAGAAGAGTAATCCCAACGAACCCAGTCGTTTTGTGCAAAGAAATCTACTATGGCATATTTTTCTATATAACTAAGAGTGGTACCTACATTCCAATTTCCCCGAGTTTTTAATTCCCCTAGACTAACAGATGCAACAATTCCGTTTTTTTGATCTTTAAATATTTTTGGAATAGAGTCGTAACGATTTAAGTTTTCTAAATTATGGTAATAATCCAACCCAACTATTATTTTAGGTTTTTCAATTATCGTTGCTTTTGTGCCAATTTGAAAAATAGAATAATCTAGTAGATAAGTTTCATTTCCATCAGGAATATTAGGCATCTCATGAAAATAATAAAAAGACGGAAACACAGTTAGTTTTTTGTTAATATGAAAAGTGACCACCTGAAACCCTTGAAAGTATTGATCTTGATCGAAAGTAGTTCCGGATGTTCCTAATATAAAATGGCCTCCATTTAATTGAAGGGACTGTATGAATGAAGACCCAATAGGAAATAACCCACTTATAAAAACACCGTCAGGAAACACATTATCACTCCAAAACAATTCGTTTTGTTTTATAAAGGGAAAGGTGTTTTTCCCAAGCCAACCCGAGATGTTTTTATAATGTGCTTTAAAATATAGCTTTTCAAACCCGATAGGTGTTGTACTAAACTCTTTGAACCCTTCTCCCAAAGTTAACTGTGGGTCTTGTTGTTTTTCTCTAAAACCGGTTCTAATTCGCATTCCTAATTCAGCCCACTCTATGAGTTGATAATTCATTCCGAAGCGAAAGCGATATCTTAATCGAGAACGATTGTCGCGGTATGTACCATTTGATTTTCGAGAATTCCAATCCTGTTCTATTCTAAACCTAAAATCACCAGTAAATGTTATTTTTTTAATTTGTACTGAGTCGGTTTGAGAACAGAGAAAAGAAATATTTAATAATAAAAAGCAAAAAAGCAGAAAGCGCTTCATAAAAAGACTAATTAGTCCTATAAAAATATGTAATTAAACCAAACTGACCAAATAATTGTTTTTCAATTTTCCTTAATATTATTATTATTTGTCGCCATAAATAAAATCCATATCAGGTTTTTCGGTGTAATAATAATGAATCCAGATATAAACATGATTAAATAATGCAATTAGTAATGCAGCTTTAGATAGAAATAAGAAACCAGGAACCCACAATATTAAAAACCCAAAAACATACATCCCATTCGAAGTATATTTAAAAATTCCCTTTGTAACCATAGAAAATAATTTTGCTTTTTCTGGTTCAAAGTGATCCACACCAAAAGCTCTATCCATTCCAAAATATTTTTTTACAGAATAAAATAAATATGCAGCTGGAATAAATAAAAGTATAGCAATAAGATAACTAACATAAGGGTTTACATCTAATGAATTAGCATTAGAAGCCGCCAACAAAGTCAATGTAACAGGTCTCGATAAAATTAAAAATGCAAAACCAACCTTATAATAAACAAAGCCTTTATTGCCGAATGTTTTTGAAATTGTTTGGGAATACAACTCTAATCGCCAACAAAATAAAACATAAATTTGATGAATAATTGGCGACCCGATTGCTATGTATAACCAACATTTTGTAGAGACTCCCCATAACTCACCAGCAAGATATACGGGATAATTATCGCCTATAAACGCAATTACCCATAAAGATACTAAAAGAAAAACGAAATGAGATAATTGATCTTGAAATAGCTTTATCATTCTTTAAAGATACCTTCAACTGTTAACAATTCAGCTTGGACTAAAGCAGGCTGTTTAAGTAAAAGTAAGAATGTTATTTGGAGTAAAAAAAATTAAATGTAAAAGGGCACTTTCGCGCCCTAATACTTAAAATTGGATTCAATCAACCAACCAATTTTAATCAATCAACTTAAACAACTAATCATAGCCCAAAATTACAACCACAAGCAGGTTTATTTTATGACATCGCATGTCACTGGGAAAACTTTAACAACTTATATAAAGTTCTATGTAAAAAAAAAGCGGACGCTCTCACATCCGCTTTTATAAAAATTGGCATCAATCAACCTACCAATTTTAACCTATCAACTTAAACAACTAATCATAGCCCAAAAATACAACCACAAGTAAGTTTGTTTTATGACATCGCATGTCACTGGGAAAACTTTAACAGTTTGTTGTAAAGTAAAAAAAGCGGACGCTTTCGCGCCCGCATACTTAAAATTGGGGATATTAAGTAGTCTATTATAGGATACTTAAATCAATTTATCAACTACAAACAATTGTACCTCAAGAATAAGCTTATTGTTTTTATTTGCTAAGGAAAACCCTTAAACTCCTATTGCATTTAATTTATTATAATCTTCTTTTTCAAATGAACTTTGGTTTAAAACTTTATAAGAGTTTCCTTTATAATCTTTAATTATTTCAGTTTTAAAGCCTTTAATTTTTTCTTTTTTATATACTTTTTGTTCGTATTCCAAACTGTTTAACCGTTCACCAACTTCATCTAAATAATCACCAAAAAGGACCGTTCCAGAGTTGTTGGAGTTAAACTCATTACTTGAATAATAAATATTTAAAATAGGAATTTTAAAGCCTGAAATGTTTTTATTAATGACTTCGGTTATTGATAGTTTTAAATGGTTAGTCGTTTTACTTGCGAGATCAAACACATGCCGAAAACTTTCGTATTTATTTATTACATCACTTCGATTTTGATGTGATTTTTTTGAATTAAAAACATAATTAGATGTTTCAAAAAATGTCTTTCCTTTTTTTTCAAAAACCTGATAAACAACTTCTAGTTTGTAATTTATTTTCATCATTTTTAAACAGCGATTAATTCTTCAGCAATACTTGATTCTTCTTGAGTAAGGGTCTCCCCCTTTAAAGAAGTTAATAGCTCTTTTAACTTTTCTGTACTTTCCATTGGGACCGTTTCCGAAATAAAATCTATTTCCATTAAAAGGTTTCTAACACTTCTTATGGTCTTTAATTTTATTGGATTTTGTACCGGGTTATTTACAGTATTATATTCTATTATTAAAAGTTTGGTTTGTATCATAGACACTTTAAATTGCTAGTTGTATTAAAAACTTAATTGTAATCCCATTTTAATTGTTAACATTAAAAATTTCTTCAATTAAATCCAGCTCTAAATAGTTTAAGGGCCTTCCTTTAATTGCTGTTAATTTTTTTAAAATGATTTCTTTTTTTCCTTCATCTAAATCATCTATATCTAAATCTGCCGATAATAATAATTCATTCACTTTCTTAATCGCTTCAAGCCTTTTACCGTCTTCTTCAATACGCTTTTTCACCATATATTCTAGCAAGACTAAATTTCTACGTATCATATTATTAATTTTCTACAAAAGTATTGGAGAGTCAAAACATGTAATATGACATTCAATGTCATGAATTAATAAAAATTTGTTAATTTTACTTGTATCAATCTAGCCATAGGAATGAAAAAATATACATCTTTAGGAGAATTAATTATAGATTTCCGAAGCTTGAACAACACATCACAAGCAGATCTTGCCGCAAAATTTGATGTAGATATTCGCACTATTATTAGGTGGGAAAAAAACGAAACCTTATTAAAACCCGATAAGGAAGAAGAAATGGTAAACATTACTTTTATCCCATATCAAGTTATTCGTAATTTAAACGCACCAGTTTCCATACCAATATATTATGATTTTGATTTAAGAAAATATTCTTTAAGCGAATTATCAAATGAATTGCCAGACCCAAACTGGATGAAATCTAAAATGGAGTATGGTACAGAAAGGCTAAGAGCTATAAAACATGATTCAGATATAGAAGATATTATTAAATGTTCATTAGTTCAAAAACACATTTCAAAACCAATTCGAAAGGACTTAATTTATAAAGCTATTGAATTTCTTCCTGAATTAAACTTAATTATTTTTGACACCTCTGGTTATTATTCTGGACATTGTGTTTTTTTTCCTTTAAGCCAAAAGA
Source organism: uncultured Flavobacteriales bacterium (assembly GCA_913058295.1). Taxonomy (GTDB): domain Bacteria; phylum Bacteroidota; class Bacteroidia; order Flavobacteriales; family Flavobacteriaceae; genus Marifrigoribacter. Next base: position 78,634 of record CAJXRD010000001.1, read on the forward strand.
CTTATCAAAAAATTAGAAACAAAACACTTAAAGAAGAAGACTTGTCTGAACACAACTTTGTGAATTATAAAAACGAAGAAACCCCTGTGTTTTATGCATATGATATTAATGCAGATTGTAATGAAAACATTTATTATATAACAGGAGCGATCATGAAGTTTCTTAAAGAACTGTCAAATAAAAAACATTTATTCGCTAGTTATACCTCGAGACATGATACTTATGAAATAAATGAAAAATTGGGCGCCACTATGGTGTGGGAAGATAAACAAGAACAAGCTAAAATAAAAAGTAAAGCACCCCCAAGACTTTATGAACATAATTTTACTGCATTTTTAGAAAGCAAATAATGGTCTAATGAAAAAATACATCTCCTTAGGAGAGTTACTAATTGGTTTTCGAAACCTAAACAACATATCACAAGCAGATCTTGCAGCAAAATTTGATGTTGATATTCGTACAATTATTAGGTGGGAAAAAAACGAAACCTTATTAAAATCTGAAAAGGAAGAGGAAATTGCAAACATAACTTTTATACCAAATCAGGTTATTAGAAATCTAAATACTACGAATCCGATTCATACTTATTATGATTTTAACCTAAGAAAATATTCTCTATCACCTTTGTTTCAAAAACTACCTGAAGTAAGATGGATTAAAGAAAGTATAGACAGTATTCACAATAATATAAGGCCCATACAAACCGAAAAAGATATTGAAAATATTATCAGATATACACAATTACAGGGGGATTCATTAAAATCAATCTCTCGGCAATTAATACGAGAAACTGCAAGAATTTTTCCTGAACTTAATTTAATTGTAACGGATGTACTTGGGAATTATGCCGGTCATAGTTTATACTTTCCATTGAGTTTTGAAACCTATAAAAAAATTAAAAATCAAAAACTAATGGAAATTGATTTAACCATTAGTGATTTAGTAAATTATAAAATGCAAACTCCCCCGGTTTTTTATTGCCATAGTATAACGGCAGATTCAAACGAAAACTTTTTTATTATAATTGGGGCAGTCTTAAAGTTTTATAGGGACACTGCCATAGATAAAAACTATATTTATTCTATAATAACCTCTAGGCACGATTCGTACGACATGAACAAAAGTTTAGGAGTTGCTCTAATTTGGGAAGACCTCGATCAACAAAAAAAACTAAATTTAAAGGTCCCGCCAAGACTTTACGAAGGTAATTTCACAGAATTTTTAAAATAACAAAACCCTAAAAACTTATAAGGAAGCGTCTAGGGTTTTGGTTTTCTATTAGAAAAACAGAAGCTATTTCACAGTATAACTATTGTTTTCTAAATTAATATCTGCCATTAACTGAGAAGCATCTATAGTGATGCTTTTAACTTTTTTATTTTCTTCAATGGTAAAAGAGTAATTTGGATTTGCCCAAGCCCATCCAGTTAAAACAGTTCGGTCCTCAATTGAACTTGGTTTGTTTTTACGCATCATTTGTAAAGGAACATAATAGGTTCCAACAGATCCATCTTCAAAAGTTACATTAATATCTAACGGCATTGGCATTAAACCAATACGTTCAAGTGAAACTGTAGTTTTGTTTCCTTCAGTTGTCACATTTTTAATTCCGTAATCTATAGTGTTTGTGGTCTGTGCAAAATCCATTAAGTACCAATCTAGTTCCGCTCCAGATACTTTTTCTGCAACACGAATAAAATCGTTTGGCGTTGGATGCTTAAATTTCCATTCGCTATAATAACGTTTAATAGTTTCGTCTAGGTTTTCTTTTCCTATAACATAGCCCAATTGAGCTAGAAAAACAGAACCTTTACTGTAGGCGTTAATTCCATAACCTTGATTAGTTAGATAGCGATCTGCATGAGTACTTAAGGACTGCTCATTTCCGGTACTAACATTGTAATTATATCCACGATAAGAATTTGAAACAGGGTTTTCTTTGTTTTCTTCCATCACCTCATTCATAGCCCATCCCGAAATATAACTCGTAAACCCTTCGTCCATCCACTCATGTTTTAATTCATTTGTAGCTAACAAAAACTGAAACCAAGTATGTGCCATTTCATGCGCAGTAACGCCAATAAGACTGTTTAGTTTTCTTTCCCCAGTAATTAAAGTACACATTGCATACTCCATACCTCCATCACCACCTTGTATCACTGAGTATTGCTTATAAGGATACTCACCAATATGAGTATTAAAATAAGTCAGTAAATCGGCTGTAATAGGCTGAAGTGCTTTCCAGTTTTCAAGAATCTCTGGATTATTTTTATAGTAAAAATTTAAAGTTACCTCATTTGGTCCCTCAATACTGTCATGAATATATTCATTATCTGCTGCCCAAGTAAAATCATGAACATCTGGAGCATTAAAATGCCAAGTTCTTGTTTTTCCTTTAGATTTTTTACCAAGACCATCTTTATCTCCATTTTGAAGATATCCAGTACCTCCAATGATATAATCTTTATCCAACTTAATCTTTACATCAAAGTCTCCCCAAACGCCATGAAACTCACGACCTATATAAGAATCTGCATGCCAACCTTCGAAATCGTATTCCGCTAATTTTGGATACCATTGTGTCATGGAGTATGCTACACCTTCAGAACTATTTCTTCCAGAACGTCTAATTTGTAAAGGCACCTGTGCATCCCAATTCATATTAAAAACTGTGGAAGAACTAGGCGGAATTGGAGTGTTTAATGAAACTTCTAAAACTGTACCAACAATTTTATATTTTAATCCCTTCCCGTCTTGAGTAAGTTTTGTTGGTTTAATATAACCAATCTCTTCAGGAGAAAGTTTCGAAATTCGATCCCCAACTCTACCGTCTGGATCAGAAATAGTTAAAGACCTAACATCCATATCACTTCCTGGCTGAAAAGCATTAAAGTATAAATGATAAAACACCCGATAAATAGTATCGGGTGAATTATTTGTATAGGTTAACTCTTGAGTTCCTTTATATTGATGGGCTTCGACATCTAAATCGATTTCCATTTTATAATCAACCTTTTGTTGCCAATAACTAGTATTATTTTGTGCTGTAGCAATAGTAATAAAAAGGGCGAAAACGCCACCAATAAAAATTTTCATAGAGTATTAAATTTTACTTGCCATAATTAAGGCGTTATATAAGTTTGCTGTATTACCAGATTTTGAAATAGCATCAAAAGGCTGAACATCTGTATCTTCTCCTCCTACAATAACTGGAGCTGAAGTATGTAATCCACTATCCATTAAAACTTGTTTTACTTGTGCCGCAGTTAGTTTTGGAAAATAAGAACGAATCATAGCAGCCATACCAGCTACATTAGGAGATGCCATTGAAGTTCCTTGTAAATACTTATAAGTACTCAATGGTGTAGTTGACCAAATCTTTACTCCAGGAGAAAATAAATCTACATTAGCAACACCATAGTTTGAAAACGTTGCAACCATTTCTTTACCATACTTATAATTTAAAGCACCAATTGAAAGGTAATTATCGCTAATTTCTTTACTAGTTCCCATATGGTCATTTGGATAATTTTCTGCTATATCAATATTCTTTCCATCATTTCCGGAAGCATGAACGATTAACACATCGTTTTTTGCAGCATATTTAATTGCATCCCAAACCCATTCAGGGTTTTGAGTATAGCTTTTTCCGAAACTAGCATTTATTACTTTAGCCCCATTGTCAACCGCATAACGAATAGCCAATGCTACATCTTTATCATATTCATCACCATCTGGCACAGCACGAACTACCATAATTTCAGTGTTATGAGCAACACCATCCATACCAATACCGTTTCCTCTTTGTGCAGCAATAATTCCCGCTACATGAGTACCGTGCATCGCATCTTCTTTTTTAGGATCTGGACCATCAACATCATTATTTCCGTAGTTGGTATCTGTAATATCATAAGGATTGTCACCTAATACCGATCTGAAGTCTTTCTCTACATTAAAGTGAGTGTCCATTCTTCCCCCAAAATATTCTACTCCTCCATTTAATTGTTCAATAAGTTCAGGTATTGAACTACCATAACCTAACATTTGTGTAAGGATTCCTATTTGAACTTTTTCTTTCTCATTAGGATTACTTATTGCTGCTAATTCTACAGCAGTATAATCTTCTTTTCCAACTTTTTTTGAAATGGTTCTATGTGCTGGTTTTATTTCAGACAACATTTTACCATATCGTTCTTTATTTGAATTGGTTTGAACCGTTTCTGTATCAAGTTCTGCTTTTGCTTTCTGATACATTGCATATAAAGCCTTGTTTTCTTCGCTAATATCAGATTCCTTTTTTCCTGAAAATTGAGCATCATATCTTCTTATGATACGAGTAAACTCTAAATTTTCACCAACAATATCTCCAAGAAAATTCCAACCGTGAATATCATCTATGTATCCATTTTTATCATCATCAATACCGTTATTAGGAATCTCTCCTTTGTTTACCCAAATCACATTTTTAAGGTCTTCATGCTCAATGTCAATACCACTATCAATAACCGCAACGATAACATTAGTTCCTTTTATATTAGGAATAATCTCAGCATAAGCTCTATTTACACTCATTCCAGGAATAGTGTCATTAGCTAAATCTGCATAAGACCAGGTCTTAAGCTGATCGCCTTCTACGGTAGCTACTTTTGAATGTTGACTTTCAATGTTTTTAAGAGGTGCTGTTGAAATAGGTGCAACACTACTACCACAACTTGCAAGAAATAATGCTGTTGAACCTGCAAAAAATAAGGATTTTAAATTTTTCATTTTTTATAATTAATTAAAGAATTCATTTATTGTAAAACACTCGTTTAGCCGAACTCCTTTTTCAGTATGTTTTACGGTAATAATTGGATTATGAGCATCGTGCTCTAAAAATAAATAGTAATTATTGTCGGCTGCCAAATTTAGAAATTTTTCTTTTTCCGGCATAGTTAATAAAGGTCTTGTATCGTATCCCATTACAAAAGGAAGAGGTAAATGCCCTGCGGTAGGTAATAAATCTGCCATAAAGACAAGAGTCTTTCCTTTGTAATTAATATGAGGTATCATTTGTTTTTCGGTATGGCCGTCTGCGAAGAAAATACCAAAATCTAATTCTTTTGCTTCGGAAAAATCTGAAACAGGATCTCCCACAAATTTTAATTGACCACTTTCTTCCATCGGAAGAATATTTTCAGTTAAAAAAGAAGCTTTTTCTCTTCGGTTTGGTTTTGTGGCCCAATCCCAATGTCTTTGATTGCTCCAATAGTTTGCATTTTTAAATGCCGGTTCGTAACCTGTTCGAGTATTATTCCACTGTACAGCCCCCCCACAATGATCAAAATGTAAATGTGTTAAAAACACATCGGTGATATCGTTTTTATGAAAACCATGTTTTTTTAAGGAATTTTCTATGGAATGGTCCCCCCAAGGAAAGTAATATCCATAAAATTTATCGGATTGCTTATTTCCCATTCCAGTGTCGATAAGCGTTAGTCTGTCGCCATTCTCTATTAAAAGGCAACGCGCAGCAATATCAATCATATTCTTGGAATCTGCAGGATTTGTTCTAGACCAAAGAGATTTAGGTACTACGCCAAACATAGCGCCTCCATCCAACTTAAAATTTCCCGCTTCAATAGGGTATAAATTCATAGGCCTGCAAAATAAGAAATCATGTTAAATTATAAAGCATTGTTAAGGAATTATTATGACATGATTTAATCAATATATTATACCCATTGAAAAACCAAAATATTCTATAAAATGATTTAAGAAATACCTTTAAGATTCATGTGTTTCAATAAATTAAGACCGAAGGTTAACATATTTTGAACTTCATCCGTTTTAGCGATATGTAGATATTTAAATATCATTAAAGCTTCTCCATTGCTTTCAATATGGTGAATTTCATTTTCTTCTAAAAAATGAATAAGGTCTTTAGTGAAAAATTCACGTATATCTTCTTCACTTTCTCCACTCAATAAAAATTTATTAGAAAAATCTTTATTCTTTTTAAAGTTAATATCACCGTTAGCACCAGACAAGACTTTTACTTTATTAAAAATCTTATCAAATAAACCCTCTTTATCAATTATAAATTTAGGTATAGATGTAGGTAGTCGGATTATTTGGACAGTAGTTTGATAAACTTCAAGTGCCAACAACGCTCCTTCATCAAAAACAATATCAGCTATTTCCCATTGTGCGTTATTCTCAACATCTAACCCCTGTAAGGAATTACTTTTCATTTCAATCGGACGTGAGTCAAAGAAATGGAAATTTCTTAAGTATGAAGTATTCCAATCCACCTCTCGTTCAAAAGACCAACCATTTAGGTTTGCCAATTTTTGTAATCGTATTTGTCGTTTTGAAATACGCTTCTTAATTCGACCAGTAACAATTTTTAGGGCTCTATTATGACTTGTTGAAGCAACATGATTGTCTAAACCAACAAGCCTTACTTCTCCACCAAAATCATCATGAATTCGTTTAAAATCAATAATATTCTCCATTATTGAAAGATCAACTAGTCGCGTTTGTGACATATCAATAATAACATTTGATCCATTAGGAATATCCTTAAGTAATTTATCTAACTTTAATGAATATAAAAAATTAGTAATTCCCTTTAACTTAACATCATAAGTCCCGTTCTCTAAATGATATACTTTTGATCCGGATTTATAAATCATTTTAAAAAACTGAATAAAACCGACCTTTGCTAATAACATTTGTAATACAAGAGTTACTAATATTCCTCCAATTATTCCATAAAGTAAATCTGTAAATAATGTTATTATAAGTGTTGAGCATAGAAATAATAACTGCTCTACTCCCTGATCATAGGCGTGTTTAAAAACTTTTGGGGAAGCTAATTTATATCCTGTATGTACTAAGATTGCAGCTAATGCTGCCAGCGGGATACTCCTTAAAATTGGCGCTAAAATTAGCACAAAAAGAATTAATAATACCCCATGAAATAAATTCGACCACTTCGTTTTAGCTCCACTATTAACATTAACCGTACTTCTTACAATAACTGTAATAATCGGCAAGCCGCCTAAGGCACCTGAAACCATTGTACTTAAGCCCACTCCGACTAAGTCTTTGTTTAAATTACTTGTGCGCTTAAAGGGATCTAATTTGTCTATGGCGCGAGCACTTGCCAAAGTAACTACAGAACCAATAGTAGTAATTGACAATACAGTTAACCAAAAGGCACTAGAGCCTATCATTGCAAAATCTGGATGCATGATACTATCCAATGGATTATTTGGAATATCTATAAGTAGTTTTGAGCCTATAGAATAATCATTCCCTAAAAAAGACAAGGTTTTTTCTGTAAAAAAATCAAAGCCAAAAACAAAAGGTAAGGCTATTAATAACACCCACATTGGAGCTGGAATGATTCTAACAAACTTATAGTTTACCTTCTTATAAAAAATAAGAACCAAAACACCTAAAAAAGAAATTATAAAAACAAAAGGATTAATCTCTGGAAGCTTATAAATTACATCTAATAAGGTACCAATTATAGTGTCAGCATCAGACTTTGTCCCTAAAGCATAATGTATTTGTTTCGCAAAAATTATAACTCCAATTGCAGCCAAAATCCCATGCAATACCGAAGAAGGCAACAATTTAGCAAACCTGCCCATTTTAAAAAGCCCCAGAAGAGTTAATATACCTCCTGAAACTACCACAGCTCCTAATACATAATTAATATTCCCGTCTAAGCCAGCAAGTCCTCCCAATATAGCCGCAATCAAAGCCGCTCCTGGACCATTAATAGATAAGTTAGATCCTCTGAAAAAAGTAGTTACTACTCCTCCTATGATAGCAGATAATACGCCAGCCATAGGAGAAAACCCTGATGCCACAGCAATTCCCAAGGCCAATGGCAAAGCAACCAATGACACACTTATTGCCGCAGAAAAGTCGCTTCTCCAATTTTCTTTTAGTCCTTTAAAGCCTGTGGATGGGATTTGGTTGTTAATTTTCATGGGCCTTAATATACATCTTTGTAGAAAAAAATGCCTTTATAAAAGTAAAACTTTTGTGCATCTTGTTTTATCAGAAACAAAACTTGGGTATTTAAGCTATCAAACTACTTGTTTAGGCTTTAATTAATAATGGGAAATTTAAAGGCAATTAAATTAATGTCCTACCAAATTAAATTAATTAGTATTTTTAACACAAACTTTTTAAATGTTAGAACTAGGTGGAATTATAATACTAGGAATATTAGCACAATGGTTTGCCTGGAGATTAAAAATCCCGGCAATTTTACCTTTGTTGTTAATTGGTTTATTGGTGGGTCCCATTTCTGCTGAATTTTTATCTGCAGATGGGACTAAATGGATAGAACCTGTTTGGAACGGTGAAGAAGGATTATTTGGAGGTAAAAATTTATACTTTTTTGTTTCACTCTCTATAAGTATCATTCTTTTTGAAGGCGGTTTAACCTTAAAATTCAAAGAAATAAAGAGTGTTGGACCCCTTGTTATCACAAAATTAATAACTTTAGGGTCCTTAGTAACCTTCTTTTGTGCTGGAATAGCAGCTCATTTTATTTTTAATTTAAGCTGGGAGATTTCCTTTTTGTTTTCAGCATTAATTATTGTTACAGGCCCTACTGTAATAACCCCAATATTAAGAAACATACCTCTTAGAAAAGACATTTCAGCAATTTTAAAATGGGAAGGAATTTTAATAGACCCCATTGGTGCATTAGTTGCGGTTTTAGTTTTTGAATTTATCAGCGTAGGAGCTGGAGGCGAGTATACAAAAACAGCTCTAATTGAATTTGGAAAAATAGTATTATTCGGTTCTACTTTTGGGTTTACTTTCGCACACGCCTTAAATTTTGCAATTAACAAACAATGGATTCCTCATTATTTATTAAATGTTTTTGCATTGGCTTCCGTATTAGGGGTCTTTGTTTTATCAGACAGTTTTTCTCATGAATCAGGGCTGCTTGCTGTTGTAATAATGGGTATGGTTTTAGGAAACTCTCAATCTAAATATTTAAAAGAATTACTATATTTTAAAGAATCGTTAAGTATTCTATTAATTTCAATATTGTTTATACTCCTTTCTGCAAACATTAATTTTGAAGATTTACTATTAATTTATCATTGGAAAACTTTGGGGATTTTCGCAATTGTAGTTTTTATTATTCGTCCATTAGGAGTGTTTTTAAGCACCTACAATTCTACATTAACTTTTAAGGAAAAAATGTTTATTAGCTGGGTAGGACCAAGAGGGATAGTCGCAGCAGGAATTGCATCGTTATTTGGCTTAACTTTAGTTTTTAAAGGTATTAAAGACGCAGAATACATAACTCCATTAGTCTTTATGATTGTAATGGGAACAGTTTTGTTAAACGCTACAACCGCACGCTTATTTGCAAAATTAACTGGTGTTTTTTTAAAGAAATCCAATGGAATTTTGATAGTTGGAGCCTCAGAAGTTTCTCAATTAATAGGTGCTTATCTTAAAAAGAACAATCGCCATGTAGTATTAATAGATAGCAACCATACCAATATTGCTAAGGCTAAAGAAGCAGGATTAGATGCAATCACCACAGATATTTATTCAGATAACTTAGAAGACAATATAGAACTAAACGACATCGGATTTTTAATGGCATTAACGGGAAGTGTAGATATTAATAAATATGCGATTCATAAGTTTAAAGATCATTTTGGTGAAAATGGAGCTTTTAGATTAGTTACTGAAGAAGAAAAAAATGATCCAACAAACAATCCAAAAGAAGGCTTGTTTTCTCATACGGATGATTTTACCTTATTAACTAAAACAACACAAGAATACCCAACAATAAATGAAGTGCCAATTATAGACAACGCTCATTATAAGAAACTGATGGAAGCAACCATTGCAAATAAAAACACAATCCCAATATTTTTGAAAAATAAAAACGGAGAACTGTCTATAATTTCTTCCCACAACAAAGAAGTTGAAAAAACAGAAAAAGGATTTACGTTGATTTATCTAGGAAAACCTATAATGTTAGAATAAACAAAGGTTAAAGAATAACATTAAAAAAGGAATTGCGTTATAACGAAACAAAACTCAAAGCATTGAAAAAATCATTATTTATTATAGCCATACTTATTACTATTATTTCTTGTAAAGAAGACGACTCTGTATCTTGTACAACTTGTAATTCCTCTCAAACAATTGCATTTGAGGTTTGTCAAGAAAGCAATGGAAATGCTTCTGTAAATGGGGAAGATACTGGCACGAGTTATGATACTTATATAGCGGACTTACAAGAAGCTGGTGCTACTTGTGGAAGTTAACTTTTCCAGTATTGCGGGGCTGTTTCTTCAGAAATTTGATTCCAATAATCTGGAGTTACTTTATGGCCATCAAAAGTTTTTAACCTTCTATTAAACACCCAAAGGGTAGGGTTAAAAACCATATCGGTTACTGCAACCGTGTAGAGTTGTGGCTCTTCTTCTGTTTTTCTTTTTTCTTCTTGAATTACTACTTCAAACCCATTGTGTTCTAATAATTTTTTCAAAAAATCTTTTCGAACTTCTTCAATTTTTTTTTCAACAAAAGTTACTCTTTGTTCCTCGATACTTCCAAATAAGTGTTTTCCTCCTAATCCCATAAAACATTACATCAAGTTACTACTAAGTTCAAATATATATTCATATAACGGACTGTATAGCCCTAAGGTTAAAATACCTAAAACAGTAAGAATTAATCCAATTCTCATATATAATTTACTGTTAAAAAACGGTATTGCATTTTCGCTTTTACGCAAGAACATTGCCCGAATTACCAATAAATAATAATATAATGAAATAGTTACGTTCACTACCGCTAAGAAAACCAACAAATAATACCCTTTACTTGCTGCTGCTGTAAAGAGGAAAAACTTTCCGAAGAAACCTGCAACAGGAGGAATTCCTGCTAAGGAAAATAAAGCCAACATCATCACCAAACTTAACTTAGGGTTCGTTCTATAAAGCCCTTCATAATCGTTCCTGTTCTCTTTACCTGTTTGTAAAGAAATTGCCTGAACCACACCAAATGCTGCAAGATTAGAAAACACATATACCAACACAAAATACACCACAGTAGCTAAACCTAATTGATCCCCAGTTATAATGCCCAATAATATAAATCCTGCCTGTGCAACGGATGAAAATGCTAAAAAACGTTTCATGTTTTGTTGTCTTAGGGCAAATAAATTACCAATAAACATAGTTGCTATTGCAATGACATACACCATATTTTCCCAAACAAACATCAAGGGTTTAAAAACAGTAAATAATAAAATCATTAAGATAAAAACCGCTGCTCCTTTCGATATTACTGATAAATATGAAGCAATACTTATGGGCGCACCTTCATATACATCTGCTGTCCAGAAATGAAACGGAACTAAGGATATTTTAAATGCCAATCCGGTGAAGAATAAAATCAATCCTAAGATGGATAAATTACTTACTGAAATAACCTCCAAGATATCATTAAAGTAAATAGAACCAGTTGTTGCGTATAATAATGAAATACCAAATAGTGATACTCCTGAAGCTAATGCAGCGGATAAGATTAATTTAATTCCTGCTTCACTAGATATTCTTTTTGAAACTTCGAAAGCCGCTAAGGCAGCAACAGGAAGTGTAGATAACTCAAGACCTAAATAAAACATTAGAAAATCTCCTGCAGAAATCATGAAATACATTCCCAATAAAGAAGAGAATAATAACACAAAAAACTCTGTACCCCTCTGTTGTTCAACAATTTTTTCTTGTAGCCAATCTGCCGATTGTAATAACAGTATTAACACACCAACATTTAAAACATTTTTAAAGAAATGAATCATTTCATTGGTTCTAAACATTCCTCCAAATAAGCTGCTTTCCGCTAATCCTAAAAACCCAAGAACAGTGTGAATTCCGAATAAGAAAATAGCTAAATGTACAATGTTGCTCTTTTTGTGATGAGGTATAAAGATTTCGGCAATGATCAACAATAATGTAATTGTCAACAATATTAGCTCGTGCCTCATTAATAAAAAACTACTAAAATCCATTTTTTATAAATTTTTATAAAACGCCCTGTATAAAAGGCTGTATACTTTCTAAAATCATATCACTTAACCAAAGTGGTGCAACTCCCATTCCTACTATCGGAATTAACAGTAATAATATTCCTGTTTTTTCGAACCAAGTAACTTTCTCTAATTGTAAAAATGCTTCATTCTTCACGGGTCCCATCAACATAATCCCAACCACTCTTAATATATAAACAGCGGTTACTACAATAGCCGAAACCGAAACAATAGTTGCTATCCTATAAAACATTTCTTCATGTTGAAATGCTCCTACAAATATGTTCATTTCAGCAACAAATCCACTAAACCCAGGTAAACCTAGAGAAGCCAATCCAGCGATGACATAGACTACCGATATAAAAGGAATCACTTTTAATAAGCCACCAAGCTTGGTAATATCTCTAGTGTGAGTTCTTCCATAGATCATTCCGATTAAGGCAAAGAATAATGCAGTCATAAAACCGTGAGAAAGCGATTGTAAAATGGCCCCATTCCATGCAGTTTTGTTCAACATTAGCAGGGCGAATAATACCAATCCTAAGTGACTTACTGAAGAATATGCATTGATATATTTTAAATCGGTTTGTTTTAAGGCTCCAAATGCTCCGTAAATCACTCCAGTTGCAGATAAAATAATAAAAAACCAAGACCAATCGACAGCTCCTTGTGGAAGTAAAAACATCGCTACTCTAAAAACACCATAGCCTCCTAATTTCATTAATACTCCAGCGTGAAGCATGGAAACTGCTGTTGGCGCAGACGCATGACCATCTGGAGACCAAGTATGAAAAGGAAACAAAGCACCAAGTACTGCAAAGCCAATAAAGGTTAATGGAAAAAATAATTTTTGTGCTTCAAAAGGAATGTTTACTTGTGCTATTTCTAAAATATTAAAAGTAAGTGGACCTCCGTCTGCATTGGAATTGAAGTAAATCCCTAATATTCCCACTAACAATACAGCAGATGCCCCCATTAACATTAAAGTTAATTTCATGGCAGAATATTCTTTCGGGCCAGTTCCCCAGATTCCTATTAAGAGGTACATCGGGATTACTGCAATTTCGAAGAAAACAAACATCGTAAACAGGTCTAAAGAAATAAAGAAACCATATACTCCCGTAGCTAAAACCAATAGAGATATAAAGAACTCTTTAGGCAAGTCGTCCATTTTCCATGAAATAAAGACACCTGCAAGCACTACAATAGCAGTTAATAACAATAGAGCTACCGATATTCCATCGACTCCAATAGCATAATGAATGTTAAAGCTTTCATACCAAATAAGGTCTTTAGTAAAGACCATAATACTGTCATTAACAGCTCTTTCTTTAAAATAAGCAAAGACTAAATTAATTGCCATTCCTAATTGAAAGATACTTCCAACCATCGAAATCAACCGGGATTGCTTTAAATCTTTCGCAAAGACCAAAGCTAAAATGGTAACGATAGGAACGATTAAAAAAAGCGATAAAATATCCATATTAGTCTTTTAATTTGTCCATAAATAAATAAATACTATTGCCAGTACAACTACCCCAGCAATAAACGCAAATGCATAATCTTGGAGCTTACCAGACTGTATTCCTTTAATTTTTTCTGAAACAACTACTGTTTTATTTCCAATCCCCTCCATAGTTCCATCTACTATCTTTTTATCGAACTTGGCAATAGGTGCTGAAATGCGATTGAAAATTATTTTTTTAGTAATGAACAGGTACACTTCATCAAAATAAAATTTATGATATGCCCATTTGTATAAAACACCGAATGATTTCGCGTATTTATCAGACAAGCTATTTTCTTTTTTATAGAATATCCACGCCAGTGCAATTCCTATCACTCCTACTCCAACAGCAATTGCTGCAAGCGGATAGTTTAAATGCGTTTCAAAGCCTTTATTATCGGGGGTAACATATTCACTAAATGGAATAAACCCGGCAACCACACTCATTCCTGCCAAAAACAGTAATGGAAAGGCCATAGATATCGGGGATTCGTGAGGGGCCTGTTCGTAATCTTTTTCTTTTCCCCAGAAAATCCCGAAGTAAATTCTAAACATATAAAAAGCGGTTAATCCAGCAACAAATACTCCTATATAATATAGAAACTGATTGTGCTCAAAGGCAGCTACTAATATTTCATCCTTACTCCAGAAACCTGCAAAAGGAGGAATTCCAGCGATTGCTAAAGCAGCAATTAAAAAGGTAATATTGGTAATTGGCATGAACTTTCTAAGCCCACCCATGTCTTTTAAATAATTACTATGAACTGCGTGGATTACTGAACCAGCACCTAAGAACAACAATGCTTTAAACATAGCATGAGTAAACAAATGGAACATCGAGGCCATATACCCAACACCTTCGTGTCCATCGTATCCTGAAACCCCTAGAGCCATCATCATATACCCTAGTTGAGACATGGTTGAAAATGCCAAGACTCGTTTAATATCGGTTTGGGTTATCGCAACAATGGCTGCAAATAGAGAAGAAATACCTCCAACATAAGCCACAATGTTAAGCGCAAAACCTTCTTCTACAAAATAGAACATAGGGAATAAACGAGCTACTAAATATACCCCAGCAACTACCATAGTAGCAGCGTGAATTAATGCTGAAACAGGTGTTGGTCCTTCCATTGCATCTGGTAACCATATATGAAACGGAAGCATTGCAGATTTACCAGCACCACCAATAAAGATTAAAATAAGACCCCAAGTAATAACTGATAAGCCCATAAATGAAGTAGAAGCCCAGTTTAAAATGGCGGATCCTTCTGGGTTGTTAAGTGTTTCAAAATCAAAAGTTCCAGTGTAATAACCCATAATTAAGATCCCGATTAAGAACCCTAAATCAGCAAAACGAGTTACTATAAATGCTTTTTTAGCTGCTGCTACTGCCGAAGGTTTTGTGTAATAATATCCAATTAATAAATAGGAGGAAACCCCGACTAATTCCCAAAATATATAAATCTGAAATAAGTTAGTAGCTAACACTAATCCAAACATAGAGAATGAAAACAGTCCTAAGAAAGCAAAAAACTTGGTATACCCAGGATCTCCTTTCATATAGCCACGACTATAAATGTGTACCATTAATGAAATAGTTGACACCACCACCAACATCATTACAGAAATAGAATCTACCAATATTCCCATATCAATTTTAAGGGTATCGGTGAAATTCATCCAAACCGTTTTATCTATAAACCGTTGGTATTTTCCATCTACTTTTCCAGAAACAAAGAAATATTGATAAGCTGCGTAGAAGGAAAGTATGGTAGAGCTCAATAAGCCTAGCACACCAATATATCCAGAAATTGCTGGCTTAATTTTTTGAAAATTAATTCCTAATAGCAGAAATACCGCTAGAGGAATAATTGGAATTAAATAAATATATGTTATGTCCATATTTAAGCTTTATTTTTTAGTGCCTAAAGTTGAAAGTATTTAGAGTGCCTAGAGTTTTTACTTTATCATTTAATTGCTTCATTTCTTTTTTATTTTAACTTTAAATACTTAAGCGCACTTTAGTTGCATTATAAGTACTTGTCAATATTTCATAATTTCAGTATCCTTTACTTCAACAGAACTAATCTGCCTGTAAAGGTTTATAATAATCGAAATTGCTAATGCAGCTTCAGCAGCAGCAACAGCTATTATAAATATGGAAAATATAACACCTTGTAATATATCTGGATATAAATATTTGTTGATAATCACAAAGTTTATAACCGAAGCATTCATTATTAATTCCACTGAAATTAATATGGAAATCAAGTTTTTTCTTGTAATAAACCCATAAATTCCAATAAAAAACAGAACTGTAGTTAGGGTTAGTATTTCGTATATGCTAATTCCGGCGATCATGATGTTTCTTCGTTTTTATCGGTTAGCTTATTTCCTTTAGCAATTACTATTGCTCCAATCATAACTGCTAATAATAGCACAGAGATTACTTCAAAAGGCAATACAAAACCACCTTCACCATAATTTAGTAGTTTTTCACCAATTTCGGCAGTAGTTGTTGTCTTTGTGTTTTCTACTACATTAAAATTATAGGAATATATGGTACTTAGAAAAACTCCAATTCCTATTAAAGAAGCAATTGCAGTAAGAATTCGTTTTGAAGTTTTAGCAATCGCCATTTCTAATTCAATATGATGTACTAATAAAACTGAAAATATCATTAATACAATAATTCCCCCCGCATATACTGTTAGTTGAATTGCAGCAAGAAAATTATAATCTATTAAAAAGAAAATCCCCGCAACACCCATTAAAACAAAAAGCAAATAGATAACTGAACGCATCATTTTACGGCTATTTACTGCAGCGATTGCAAAAACAATCATGATAACAGCTACAATGTAAAATATATATCTTTCCATAATATTAATCTTCTACTCCGTCCATTAATTTTGATTCTGGTTGGTTTAACACCTTGGTTAAATAAGACCTGTCATATACAGAGTTTTCATAATTTTGAGCCCAAACAATAGCGTCTGTAGGACAAGCCTCAATACACAAACTACACATTGTACAAAGTCCTAAATGGTATACAAACTTGTCTATTTCTTTTTTCTTTTTCCCTGTTTCTGGATTTACAACTCTATCCCAAACAATCTCAATACTTCCATTTGGACAAGCAATTTCACATTTCTGACAACCGGTGCAACGATGTTCATTTTCCTTGTCGTGAGGCATCACTACTTCTCCACGAAAACGGTCGAACATTTTTAAAGTTTCTCGATTTTCTGGATATTGTTGTGTAATGGTTCCTTTTCTGGCATTTAAAAATACTTTTCCAGTAACACCCATACCGGTTAGTAGTGATTTGATTCCGTTATATATATTTGAAAAATAGCTCATATTTTTATAACTGAATTATTAAATTTTGCCAAACAATAAATGCCATAACGACTATGTTTACCAAATTAATTGGCAATAAATACTTCCATTCAAGTGTAAGTAATTGATCTATTCGAAGCCTTGGAAATGTCCATCGAAACCACATCATTAAGAACACGATGACAAATACTTTTCCTAAAAACCAAAATACTCCTAACCAAGGTATAGACTCTGTAATTCCAAAAGGGGATAACCAAGCCCCAAAAAATACAGTGGTAGCTATTGCCGAAATGATAAACATATTTATAAATTCGGCCAAAAAGAAGTAAGCAAATTTCATCCCCGAATATTCAGTATGGAAGCCTGCACCTAATTCCGATTCTGCCTCAACCATATCAAAAGGCGCTCTATTGGTTTCTGCAGTACCTGCTATCATATATATCATAAAAGCTATAATTGCTGGAATATGTCCTTGAACTATTAACCAACCGTTTTTTTGTACCTCAACAATTTCTGAAAGTTGTAAAGACCCAGTTATTAATACCATTGTTAATAATGATAATCCAATGGATAATTCATAACTAATAGTTTGTACACCACTACGCATTGCTCCAATTAGAGCAAATTTATTGTTACTACTCCACCCTCCTAATAAAATTCCGATTACACCTATAGAAGAAATGGCAATTAAAAAGAAAATTCCAATATTAATATCGAATGCTTGAAACTCCTGAGTAAATGGAAATACAGCCAAAGCCATTAATGCCGAAATGATTACGAAATAAGGGGCTAAATTGTATAAGAATTTATCTGCCTTTTCTGTCCCTGTAAGCTCTTTTGAAACTAATTTAAGCGCATCTGCTAGTGTTTGTAATAAGCCTTTAAAACCAACTCTATTTGGCCCCATTCGCAACTGAAACCAAGCTGCTACTTTTCTTTCTAATAAAACTAAATACAAACCAAATACAGCAAATACAGCTAAGTAAACAGCAGCTATTAATACCATTTCTGTAATACTCGCTAAGCCTTCAGGCATGACACTAAAGAGCCAATCGTGAATAGTTTTTGTGATGCCTAATGAAATATTCATTTTTAATTTTTATCTATCAATATCTGGAACAACAATATCTAATGTTGCCATAGATGCTACTAAATCTCCAATTTTCCCTCCAACCGCAATATGATTCAATAAGGAAATATTTGAAAAACCTGGAGATCTAAATTTTAAGCGGTAAGGATTTTTAGTTCCTGTGCTTATTACATAAACACCTAATTCTCCTCTGGCCGCTTCTACTTTTTGATAATACTCTCCTTTGGGTAATTTAATAACCGCTTTGGTTGTTACTTTATAATCTCCCTCAGGTATATTGTCTATTAATTGTTCTATTATGGATAAGGACTCCCACATTTCCATGATTCTCACTTCGTAACGAGCTAAGGAGTCCCCAGCTGTTTTAAGCGATTCATTAAAAGTCACTTTATTTAATGCACTATAAGGATGGTGTTTTCTTACATCGCAAGAATATCCCGATCCACGTCCAACAGGTCCTGAAGCACCAAAGGAAATAGCATCTTCTTTAGATAAAATTCCAACTCCTTTCATTCTTTTCTGAAAAATTACATTTCCAGTTAGAAGCTTATCGTATTCAGGAATTTTAGTTTTAAAATGTGCAACAAAATCTTTGGTTCTTTGAATAAAATTAGGGTGAATATCATACATTAACCCACCAGGAATATTATAATTCATGGTTAATCTCGCTCCACAAGTTTCTTCAAAAATATCATTGACCATTTCTCGATCCCTAAAACCATAGAAATAAGTGGTTAATGCTCCAACGTCCATTCCCATAACTCCCCACCAAAGACAATGTGAAGCAATTCGAGTAAGTTCTCCTATAATTGTTCTTATTACTTTTACACGTTCTGGGACTTCTAATTCTAAAGCATTTTCAACGGTTAAACAAACCGCCTCATTATTAATATGAGAGGATAAATAATCCATCCGGTCTGTTAAATGAACGATTTGTTGATAGCTATCTCGTTCACACATTTTTTCGATAGAACGATGAATATATCCCAAATCGGGCTCTACTTTTTTGATAATTTCGCCATCTATGGTTAGTAAAAGCCTAAGCACTCCATGTGTTGCTGGATGCTGAGGCCCCATATTAATGAAATACTCTTCAGATTTAAAATTGCTATTTACCGTAGTTGTATCCATTTTTTCTCGCAAAGGCGCTAAGCCACAAAGTTTTTATAATTTCTCAATTCTTTTCTCTATTAATATCTACCGTCCATCTTCTAGCATCTATTTTATTACCATATTTATTTCATCTACATAATCTTTTCTAAGCGGATAACCCTCCCAGTCTTCCGTTAAAAAAAGGTATTTTAAATTGGGATGATTATTAAATTTTACACCAAAGAAATCAAACACCTCCCGTTCATGAAAATCAGCTGTTTTCCATATATTAGAAACAGTATCAAAATTTGGGCCTTCTCTATCGGCTGTTTTTACCTTTACGACTATACGATGCCTGTGGGTTGTAGATTCTAGATGATATACAATTCCTAATTCAGCACCCCAATCCACTCCACTTAAACAATATAAATAATCAAAGTTTGTTTCTGAATTACTTTTTAATTGCTTCATTAAAGAATGAAGCTGTTCCGGTTGAACAAGAATATTTAAAAATTGTGATTCTTCTTCTGAAAACTCTAAGAGACTAGGGTTAATAGGTTCTTGAGTTTTTGTTTCTTCTGAACCCTCTTCGGTTTCAGTAATTTCAACAACATTAGAAACTTTATCAGCATCAGGATTGGGGAACCAAAGTCCGATTAAATTTTGTAAAGCTTCGTTTGTCATAATCTTTTATTTATAATCCTTCATCAAAACCGTCAATGGGATTTTTTTTATGTTTCATGTTTTCGGTTCTTATTTTATCTTGAAGCATCAACATTCCTTCTAGTAAAGCTTCTGGGCGTGGCGGGCAGCCTGGCACATAAACATCTACCGGAATTACATGATCTGCTCCTTTTACTACAGAATATGAATTATAGAAAAACGGACCTCCAGAGATGGCACAAGCACCCATAGCAATAACATATTTAGGTTCCGCCATCTGGTCGTATAAACGCCTTAAAACAGGAGCCATTTTATTAACAATTGTTCCGGCAATAATAATTAAATCAGCTTGTCTAGGGGAAGGTCTGGCTACTTCAAAGCCAAATCTTGAATAATCGTGACGAGAAGCTCCCGTTTGCATCATTTCTATGGCACAACAACTCGTGCCAAAATAAAGAGACCAAAGGGAATTGGACCTACCCCAGTTTATGATTTTATCTAAGGAGGTTACCATGATATTAGCACCATTACCAGCAGGAATAACTTTTCCAGGAAAATCCTTAGGAATAACTTGTTTTAAGCCATCGGGTTCTACTTCTTTTAAAAAACTTTTTTTATCTATTCCCATTTCAACGCTCCTTTTTTCCATGCATATAATAACCCTATTCCTAAGATGATTAAAAACACGAGTATTTCAATAAAAGCCACAGCTCCTAGGTCTTTGAACACAACTGCCCAAGGTACTAAAAAAGCCACCTCTACATCAAAAATTAAAAATAAAATGGCAAACAAATAATAACCTACTTTAAACTGAACCCAAGTGGGGCCAATAGTAACCATGCCACTTTCATAGGGTTCTCTTTTTTGTGGGTTATCAGATTTATGGGAAATTAAACCGGACAAAAAGTTTGCTCCAGCAACTAAGACAATCCCTGCAATTAAAAATACAATAATGGCTTCCGATCCCATTTCTTAGTTTTTAAAGTTTAAAAGTAATTGAATACTTTTAGTAGAATAATGATTTATGTCAGTTAATATACAAATTTATTCAACTTTATAAGTTTCACCAGAGAACAACAAATCGTCCACTTTTGAAAAACTTGAATTTGCTTTTACTTCTGCTGTTAAAGCATCTTCTCTTTCTTCTAAAGTAACATCTTCATAAGCTCTTATTATTCCAGTAACAGTTGGGTTTACTAATCGAACCAACATTTGGTGTAAGGTTGGGTCTTGTTCATTCGCATTATGAACTAAAAGATCCTCTTGAGTAACTCCATTTTCACCAATTGTAACCACTTCTAATTTTAGGCGATTAAGTACGAGGCCTTTATTTCGTTCTTTTCCAAAAATCATAGGCTTCCCATGTTCTACATACAATTGTTTATCTGCTCTTACAGCTTTGTCTGTAACACCAGCATAACAACCATCATTGAATATTGGGCAGTTTTGTAAAACTTCGATTAGAGAAGTTCCTTTAAATTTCTCAGATTCTATAAAAAGCTGAGTCATTTCCTTAGGGGTATTTCCCCCAATTCTTGCAAAGAAACGAGCTTGAGCTCCTAAAGCCAATTCACCTGGAGAAAAAGGCGGCTGAGTATTGCCATAAGGCGATGATTTTGTTTTTTGTCCAACTAGAGATGTTGGTGAAAACTGTCCTTTAGTTAAGCCATAAATTTCATTATTAAACAAGATGATATTTAAATCTAAGTTTCTTCTTAAAACATGAATAAAATGGTTTCCACCAATTGCCATAGCATCTCCATCTCCAGTAATCACCCAAACACTTAAATTTGGGTTTGCTAATTTAACTCCAGATGCAATCGCAGGAGCCCTACCGTGAATACTGTGCATTCCATAAGTATCCATATAATATGGAAACCGTGAAGAACATCCAATTCCAGAAATAAATACCACGTCTTCTTTGTTTACTCCAATTTCTGGCAATGCTTTTTGCATAGCTCTTAAAATAACATAGTCATCACAACCCGGACACCATCTTACTTCTTGATCGCTCGAAAAATCTTTAAATGTGTATTTTTTATCAATTGTAGTTTCCATAATTATTTTAAAAATTGTTTAAATTTTTCAATTAGTTCATTACTTCCAAAAGGTAATCCCTGTACTTTATTGAATTGTAAAAATTCATAACCATCAAAATTCATTTTTAAAACCTTAGAAAATTGACCACTGTTTAATTCACAAACTATAATTTTTTTAAATTTTTTCAAGACCTCTTCTGTGTTTTTAGGGAGAGGGTTGATATAATTAAAATGAGCAAAACCGACATTTTCGTATCCATTATCATTCATCTCCTTAACTGCAGAATGCAAAGAGCCATAAGTACCTCCCCATCCAATAACTAATAAATCTCCTTTATCAATAAATTCAGTTTCAAGATCTGGTATAATGTTTTGTACTCTTTTAATTTTTTCAGCTCGAATATTAGTCATGTATTCATGGTTTTCAGGAACATAAGAAACATTTCCTGAAACACGATCTTTTTCTAAACCACCTACTCTATGTTCTAACCCTGGGGTTCCAGGAATAGCCCAATTACGGGCAAGAGATGCATCATCCCGATCATAGGGATGCCAAGTATCGGTTGCTTCACCAATGATATGATTATTAATTTTAGGCATATCCGCAACGGTTTTAATTTTCCATGGAGCAGAGCCATTGGCAATATATCCATCGGTTAACAAAATAACGGGAGTCATATGCTCTAAGGTAAGTTTTGCTGCTTCATAAGCATAATCAAAACAGTTTGCAGGAGTACTTGCAGCAATAACTATTACTGGACTTTCCCCGTTTCTTCCATAAAGCGCTTGTAATAAATCTGATTGCTCAGTCTTCGTTGGCAAGCCTGTTGAAGGCCCTCCTCGTTGGACATTTACCACAACTAAAGGAAGTTCTATCATCATTGCGAGTCCTAAAGCTTCTCCCTTAAGTGCTAAACCAGGGCCAGAGGTTGTGGTTATCGCTAAATCTCCAGCAAAGGAAGCTCCAATTGCGGATGAAATTCCTGCAATTTCGTCTTCAGCTTGAAAAGCTTTTACCCCAAAATGTTTATGTTTTACCAATTCGTGTAAAATATCTGTAGCGGGTGTTATAGGATAAGACCCTAAAAATAATTCTAAACCTGATTTTTCAGCAGCTGCCAAAAACCCCCATGCAGTGGCAGTATTACCCATTACAATTCTATAAGTTCCTGGTGCCATTTTTGCAGGAGTAATGGTATATGCGTTAGGTATCAGCTCCAATGTTTCTGCAAAATAATAACCTGCATTTAAAACTTTGGTATTTGCTTCTATTAACTCTGGTTTTTTCTTAAACTTTTCTTTAAAAAAGTTAGTGGTATAATCTGTAGATCGATCATACATCCAATAAACCATACCTAAAGCAAACATATTCTTACTTCGGGTGATACTTTTATTATCTAAGCCAGCAACATCTTTAAGTGTTTCTTTGGTTAAAGAAGTCATCGTAACTTCAATTACGCGATAATTTTCTAAACTTCCATCTTCTAACGGATTCGATTCATAAAGCGCCTTCTCTAAGTTCTTTTTTGTAAATGAATCTGTATCCACAATAATCGTATGCCCCGGCTTTACCGCCTGAAGATTTGTTTTTAAACCTGCAGGATTCATAGCAACTAATAAATCTACAGTATCTCCTGGAGTACTTATTTCAACACTTCCTATATGTACCTGAAAGCCAGACACTCCATATAAACTTCCTTGTGGAGCTCTAATTTCCGCGGGGTAATTTGGAAAAGTAGCAATATCGTTTCCAAACATTGCAGATGTGTCAGAAAATTGGGTTCCTGTTAACTGCATTCCATCACCTGAATCTCCTACAAACCGTATGATAACAGCTTCTAAAATTTCTGGCTTTTGTTTCGTTTTACTTGTTAACATATTTTAAAATTATTTTTTATAAATTTATGAATAATTTAAATGAAAAGAAAAAACCAAAAGTATTTTTAGATTTTCAATAAAATTATGATGAATGTCACTTAATAATAAAAAGATAAATTTTAGCTTAGCGGATTAATTAAAAGCAGATAACAATGGCAATTATAATAACAGACGAATGCATAAACTGCGACGCTTGTGTTGCAGAATGTCCAAACAATGCAATTTACGAACCAGATCAAGAATGGTCTTACTCAGATGAAACTACTTTAAGCGGAATGGTAACATTACCTAAAGGAGGAGAAGTTGATGCAGATGCCGAGAACGAACCTGTTTCTGATGAATTTTATTTTATTGTAACCGATAAATGTACAGAATGTAAAGGTTTTCATGATGAGCCTCAATGCGCTGCTGTTTGTCCAGTGGATTGTTGTGTTCCTGATGAAGATCATGTAGAATCTGAAGAAACATTACTTCAAAAGAAGGAATGGATGCATGGAGAATAAAGAATAATATTTTACCATATTTTATTTAAAGACCGCTTCATAAGCGGTCTTTTTTTGCTTTATAGCTTTATTAAAACTATCTGATTATTTTATATTCAACTGATAATCATCATAGTTTATAACTTTTTGGTATGGTAAATTTAACCCAATCTTTATAGGGCGCTTACCCTAATTATTGATTTAAATTTATTTTAATAGTTATCATAGAACGCTATACCATGAAAAAAACATTTCCTAAAATTATTTGTGATGCTAATGAAGCAGTTGCTAAAATATCACATAAGACAAATGAAGTTTGTGCAATTTACCCAATTACTCCAGCTTCCCCTATGGGCGAACATGTTGATGTTTACAGTTCAAACGGGCAAAAAAATATATGGAATAATATTCCAAGAATCATCGAGATGCAAAGTGAAGGCGGAGCTGCAGGAGCGGTTCATGGTGCATTACAAGCAGGAGCATTAACGACGACTTTTACAGCTTCACAGGGTTTGTTGTTAATGATTCCGAATATGTATAAAATAGCAGGAGAATTATTACCCACTGTTATCCATGTGGCAGCTAGAACAATTGCTACTCATGCCCTATCCATTTTTGGAGATCATTCAGATGTGATGGCAACAAGACAAACAGGGTTTTCAATGTTATTTGGTGGGACCGTTCAGGAAGCAATGGATTTTGCTTTAATCGCTCAAGTTGCTACATTAAAATCTAGAATTCCCTTTTTAAATATATTCGATGGGTTTAGAACTTCTCATGAAATTTCTAAAATAGACGCTATTCCAGATGATATTATTAAAGCAATGATGCCTGAAGATAAAATAATGGAGCACAGAAAGAGATCCTTAGATCCAGACAATCCTGTGATTAGGGGAACGTCTCAAAATCCGGATGTGTTTTTCCAGTCTAGGGAAGCAGCAAACTTGTATTATGAAAGAGTTCCAGGAATTGTTCAAGATACAATGAATGAGTTTTATAAGTATACTGGTCGTAGATACAGCTTGTTTTATTATGTAGGACATTCAGATGCGGAGCGAGTGATTGTAATTATGGGTTCTGGTGAAGGGCCGGTGAAAGAAACTGTGGACACTATGGTAAATAATGGGGAGAAAGTAGGAGCATTATTTATTCGATTGTTTAGACCTTTTTCTATAAAACATTTTATAAATGAATTGCCAAAATCTGTTCAGAAAATAGCAGTTTTAGACAGAACAAAAGAACCAGGAAGTATAGGAGATCCATTATATTTAGATGTGGTTGCAGCTTTTGCTGAAATTTCTATAAAAACCCCAATTATTGTAGGAGGTAGATATGGTTTATCTTCAAAAGAATTTAACCCTGCAATGGTTAAAGGGATTTATGATGAATTAGAAAACAACAAGCCTAAAAATCATTTTACTATTGGAATTAAAGATGACGTAAGCTATACAAGTATAGATTATAAAAGTGTTTTTAAAACTGAAAAATCAACCATTAATTGTGTGTTTTATGGTTTAGGTTCAGATGGTACTGTAGGAGCTAATAAAAACTCTATTAAAATTATTGGAGAAACTACAGATAATTATGTACAAGGATATTTTGTGTACGATTCAAAAAAAGCAGGGGCTCAAACTATTTCCCACTTACGGTTTGGTCCAGAACCAATTTATTCAAGTTATTTAATTAATAATGCAGACTTTATTGCTTGTCATCAATACAATTTTACTGAGAAATATGACATTTTAAGTAAGGCTAAAAAAGGAGGAACGTTCTTGTTAAATTCTCCATATTCTAATACAGAGATTTGGAATAAACTTCCAAAATTAATGCAAGAAGAAATACTTGAAAAAGAATTGAAATTTTATGTAGTGGATGCCTCCAAAGTTGCTTTGGAAGCAAAACTAGGAAAGAGAACAAATACCGTTTTACAGACTTGCTTCTTTGCGATTTCAGGTGTTATCCCAAGAGAAGAGGCAATTCAAAAAATTAAAGATGCCATTGTAAAATCATATTCTCATAAAGGAGATGCCGTAGTGCAAATGAACTTTAATGCAGTAGATAAATCCTTAGAAAACCTTCAGGAAGTAGATTACCCTAAGAATGTTTCAAGCTCTATGGAACTAAAACCAATGATGACTGGTAACCCAGACCCTTTTGTTGAAAGGATATTAGGAACAATTTTAGCTGGGAAAGGAGATGAGCTTCCGGTAAGTGCTTTTCCTGTAGATGGAACTTTCCCTACCGGCACTACTCAATTTGAAAAACGAGGTATTGCAGATTTTATTCCTGTTTGGGACGACGAGAAACTGTGTACTCAATGTAATAAGTGTGTCGTAATATGTCCACATGCTGCTATTCGATCTAAAGTAATTTCTAATGATGAGTTGAGCAACATTCCGGATTCTTTAAAAACGGTATCTCCAATTGGAAGACCATTTAATAGTGAAACAGAATCTTATATTTTACAAGTATCTCCGGAAGATTGTACCGGATGTGATCTTTGTGTTGAGGTTTGTCCAGCTGAAAGTAAAGAAATTGAAAACTTTAAAGCTATCAACATGCGGAAAAAACTAAATGTTGAAGTTGAAGAAAACACCAACTGGGATTACTTTGAATCATTGCCCTATTATGAAAAAACAAAATTAAAAACATCCAATGTAAAAGGGTCTCAGTTTTTAGAACCTTTGTTTGAGTTTTCTGGAGCCTGTTCAGGTTGTGGAGAAACCCCTTATATTAAATTGCTTACTCAATTATATGGAGACAGTATTTTAATTGCCAATGCAACGGGATGTTCTTCAATTTATGGAGGGAATTTACCAACAACGCCTTATAAAACAAACAAATTTGGTAGAGGTCCTGCTTGGGCAAATTCCTTGTTTGAAGATAACGCAGAATTTGGTTTAGGAATGAAATTAGCTCTTTCTAAAAAACAAGAAATAGCCGTCGATTTGTTGAAATCTTTAGAACTGTTAGTTGGTTCTGAAATAGTAAATGCCATACTTAACAATCCTGAGGAGAATGAAATTCAAAAGGCTAAAAAGTTTGAAGATCTTGAAAAATTAGAAAAAACATTGGCTCTAATTGACAATGATCCAGATGCGGTTAAATTAATTCAATTGACAGAGTACTTACGTAAAAAAGATGTTTGGATTCTTGGAGGAGATGGCTGGGCATACGACATTGGATTTGGAGGAGTAGATCACTTGCTTTCTACGGGTGAAAACATTAATATTTTGGTAATGGATACCGAAGTGTATTCCAATACTGGAGGGCAAACCTCTAAAGCAACACCTTTAGGAGCAAGTGCTAAATTCTCAGTTTCAGGAAAAAGAACTAGCAAGAAAAGTTTAGCATTGCAGGCGGTATCTTATGGAAATGTATATGTAGCCCAAATTGCAATGGGAGCAAAAGACATTCAATCCCTAAAAGCTATTGAAGAGGCAGCTGCTTATCCAGGGCCATCCATAATAATTGCTTATTCTCATTGTGGTGAACATGGCTACGATTTAAAACATGGAGCAACCCAACAAATAAAAGCTGTGGAGACAGGATATTGGCCATTGTTTAGGTTTGATCCTTTAAAACCAAAAGGCAAAAAATTCAAATTAGATTCTAAAGCTCCAAGCGCTCCTTTGAGTGACTTTATGTATAATGAAACCAGATTTACAAGAGTGGTTAAAGAGAATGCAGAATTAGGAGCAGAACTTCTAAAAAAAGCCCAAGATGAGGTTGAAACCAATTGGGAAAGATTAGAGTTATTCAGAAATATTTAAAAGACTTATTATGAAAAATAGAGCGCGTGCCTTATTTAGTGAAGCGGTTAAAAACGTAAATGAAGCTAATGATGAGTTGTGTAGACCTAAAGAAGATGTAGTTTCGGTTTTAGTTTGTAAAAAAGCCCAACGAGCCACCGAAAACTTTCTAAGGGGATTTTTATTAGACCATGGAGTTGAACCCAAAAACGAGAGTAATCTTAATGATCTTTATTTGGAATGTAAAAAACTAAAGCCCAATTTAAGCAAGGTGAGTTTAGCAAGTTTTGATTGCCTTTCAGACAGGTTAGATTCAAAAACATGTAATGAACCTGTAAAGGTGAATAGTTGCTATAGTACTGCAACTAATTTAGACACGTTTTTAAGAGACGAGAAAATTATTTAAATGGTCTTTGCGAACGATTAAGGAGTGAAGTAGTCTTTTGAAATTAGAAAATATCCTCATGAGATTGCTTCGCTTTGCACGCAAAGACAATTCTGTTGAGGAGTTTTTAATCGTTCAATTTTAAAACGGCCATAAATGCTTCCTGAGGGATTTCTACATTACCAACTTGTCGCATACGTTTTTTACCTTTTTTCTGCTTTTCGAGTAGTTTCCTTTTACGAGAAATATCCCCACCATAACATTTAGCGGTAACATCTTTACGTAAAGCTTTAACTGTCTCTCTAGAGATTATTTTTGCTCCAATCGCTGCTTGTATTGGAATATCAAATTGTTGACGTGGGATTAATTGTCGTAATTTTTCGCACATTTTCTTTCCAATATCGTAGGCATTGTCTTGATGAAGTAATGCAGATAAAGCATCTACAGCATTACCATTTAATAATACATCTACTTTTACTAATTTTGAGACACGCATTCCAATTGGGTGATAATCAAAAGAAGCATATCCTTTAGAAACGGTTTTTAAACGATCATAGAAATCGAAAACAATTTCTGCCAAAGGCATATCAAAAGAAAGCTCAACACGTTCTGGCGTTAAGTATGTTTGGTGAGTAATTTGTCCGCGTTTACTAATACAAAGCGACATTACAGGTCCAACAAAATCAGATTTTGTGATGATAGAAGCTTTAATATATGGCTCTTCAACTCTATTTAAACTGGAAGGTTCTGGTAAATCGGATGGATTGTTAACCAATAAAATAGCATCAGGATTTCTATTGGTATATGCGTGATAAGATACATTAGGAACCGTGGTTATTACGGTCATGTCAAACTCACGCTCTAGTCTTTCTTGAATAATTTCAAGATGTAACATTCCTAAGAAACCACATCGAAAACCAAATCCTAATGCTGCTGAACTTTCAGGCTGAAAAACTAAAGATGCATCATTTAACTGAAGCTTTTCCATAGAGTTTCTTAGCTCTTCATAATCCTCTGTATCTACAGGATATATTCCTGCAAATACCATTGGCTTTACATCTTCAAAACCATCAATTATGTTTTTAGTAGGGTTTTTAAAATCTGTAATGGTGTCTCCAACTTTTATTTCTTTGGCTTCCTTTATTCCTGTTATTAAATATCCAACATCCCCAGCCTTTACACTGGTTTTTATTTCTTGTTTTAATTTTAGAGCCCCTACTTCATCTGCAAAATAATCTTTTCCAGTAGCCATAAATTTAATATGCTGCCCTTTTTTAATCTCACCATTAATAATTCTAAAATAGGTTTCAACCCCTCTAAACGGATTGTAAACAGAATCAAATATTAAAGCTTGAAGTGGTTCGTTTAGGTCTCCTTCAGGATGAGGGATTCTATCTATAATTGCATGTAGAATATCTTCAATACCAATTCCGGTTTTTGCACTGGCTGGAATTATCTCATCAAGTTCACAACCTAACAATCCAACGATATCGTCTGATACTACTTCTGGATTCGCAGAAGGAAGGTCAATTTTATTTAATACAGGAATAATTTCTAAATCATTTTCTAATGCTAAATATAAGTTGGATATGGTTTGTGCTTGAATACTTTGTGCAGCATCTACAATTAATAATGCGCCTTCGCAAGCGGCAATAGATCTTGAAACTTCATATGAAAAATCAACGTGACCAGGAGTATCAATAAGATTTAAAACATATTGTTCACCTTTGTACTCATAGTCCATTTGAATAGCGTGACTTTTTATAGTAATACCTCGTTCTCGCTCTAAATCCATGCTATCTAACAATTGATTTTGTTGTTCACGAACAGTTACCGAACCAGTAGCCTCTAAAAGACGATCTGCCAAAGTACTTTTACCGTGATCGATATGTGCAATGATGCAAAAATTACGGATGTTTTTCATATAAAAATCCTAAATAGGTTTAATCTGCAAATATAGAACAAAAGGAAGGAAACTATACCTAAAGAGAATAAGCCTTAATTAATTTTTTTTTTTTTAAATTAAGAAATAAATATTATAAATATCACGTCCGTTTATCGAAAAAATACCGATAAATTCGATAAGCTGCAATATTATTTTCATATTTGTGCAAGAAGCGTTTTTTATATGAAAGTTTTTTCGTCTCCCCAAATGAAAAAACGCTAAAGCTTTTTAAACCCAAATCAAGGATATTGAATTAATATCTGCATTTGAATATGAGAAATTTATTTTTTCTGCTTCTATTAATCACCCCATTTGCATTGTTTTCGCAAGATGCTTCTGTTGAGGGTCAAGTTTTAGATTCTAAGAATAACTCAATCTCTTATGTAAATATTTTGATATTTGAAAAAGAAGGTGATACAGCTATTGGAGGAACAGTAACAGACGAAGATGGTTTCTTTATAATTTCAGACTTAAAGGGTCAAGATTATTATGTTGAATTTTCTATGGTAGGGTTTTTAACGATTTCAAAAACTATAAATTCATTAAATTCTTTCCCTCAAAAAATAACTTTAATTAAAAACGTTGAAGAATTGGGCGAGACAATTATTACAGTAAAAGCCCCACACATCAGACGAGAACCAGGAAAACTGGTTTTTAATGTAGAGAACACTTCTATATCTACTGGTGACGCGTTCAATTTATTAAAGAAAACACCGGGGGTTTTAATTATTGGGAATCAGATACAAATTAAAAACACATCTCCTATTATTTATTTAAATGATAAGCGAGTGTACTTAACTTCATCTGAGTTAGTAGGACTTTTAAAAAGCATGGATGCTTCAGATATAAAATCAATCGAGGTGATTACCAACCCTTCTGCAAAGTATGATGCCGAAGGAAGCTCGGTATTAAATATTATTACATCAAAAGCGATTTCTATTGGCTACAAAGGCTCTGTAAACGCCACTTGGGAACAGGCAACATTTTCTAAATATTTATTTGGCACGTCTCATTTTTATAAAAACGATT
This sequence comes from uncultured Flavobacteriales bacterium, assembly GCA_913058295.1. Classification (GTDB taxonomy): domain Bacteria; phylum Bacteroidota; class Bacteroidia; order Flavobacteriales; family Flavobacteriaceae; genus Marifrigoribacter. Next base: position 109,920 of record CAJXRD010000001.1, read on the forward strand.
GGCTTAATTTATATGCAAACTATAGCTACAGCCCAAGGAAAGAGTTTAAACATGACGATAATAATATTCGGTTTTTTAATACAGACAATGTTTCAACTAAATCTATTTGGGAGTCTGATTTTGAAAAAGTAACACATTCTAATGCCCATCAGGGAAATATTATTTTAGACTTTACATTGAATGATAAGAACTCCTTAAGCTTTTCTTCAACAGCTTTAATTTCACCAAACAAAACATTTGACAATAATGTGGAAGGGGAAATATATAATGCACAACGACAATTAGATTCTGTTTTTACTACAGTAAGTTATTTAGAAAACGACACCTCTAATCTATCTTTTAATTTAGAGCATAAAGTTAAAATTGATGAAGAAGGAACTAGTTTAACGACTTCGGTTAATTTTATTAATTATGACCAAGCACAAATTCAAGAGTTAAATACCGATTATAAATTACCAACTGGCGAATTAACAAAGAATGTTGAATTTTTTACAGACGCAGAACAAGACAGCAATATATTTACTGGGCAAACCGATTTTAAAAATAGCCTTGGAAACGGAATTTTTGAAACGGGAATAAAATATTCATATATCAATACCGAAAGCTCTTTAGATTTTTTCAACATTGAGGATGACGAGCCTATTCATGAAGAGGAACACTCAGATTTATTTATTTATACGGAATCTATTTATGCAGCTTATATTAATTTTTCTAAAACCTTTGGAAAATGGGATATTGATGCAGGTTTACGTGGAGAATACACAGACGCAAAAGGAGATTCGAAATCTTTAGGGATCATTAACAATCAAGATTATTTAGATGTTTTCCCTTCAATTTCAGCGTTATTTAACCAGAATGACGATAATATTTTCGGAATAAGTTATAGAAGAAGTGTAGAAAGGCCAAGATATCAAAGCTTGAATCCATTTACATATTTTATAACTGACAATATTGCAAATAATGGAAATCCAAATTTGGTTCCTTCAATTAAAAATAAATATATGCTAAGCTATTCGTTGAAAAACAAATGGTCTTTTGAAGCCTATTATATTTATAAAAAAAATCCTTTAGCAGTATTGTCTTTTCAAGATAACGAAAATAGTACTACTCAAAATTTGGACGCAAATATTATTAGCGATATTAATTATAGTCTTGACATCTTATATTCATCATCTCTTTATTCCTGGTGGTATTTATGGGTATATACTTCAGGTTATTATTTAGAAAATGAGTTTTTGGCATTAGCCAGTCCTCAAGAAACCTATATGAATGACACATTTGGGTTTCACATTCAGGTTTATAGTGGCTTTACATTATCTAAAGACGGAACCCTTACCAGCGATGTTAATTTAATGTATACTTCAGATATGATTATTGGTTCTTTAGATCTTAAAAATCAATTTGAATTTTCTTTTTCTTTCAGGAAATCTCTTTGGAATAATAGAGCGAGTATAACGATTGGTGTTGACGATATTTTTGACACCAATAACATTCCAGTTACCTCAAGATATTTCAATCAAGATAACAGTTATTTTGCAAAACCAGAATCTAGATTATTTAGAGTAGGTTTTAAGTATAACTTCGGAAATTACAAACTTAAAAATAACACAAGATCTCATAAAACTGACGAAGAGCATCGATTAGATTAATAGTTGTCTAAAATTTAACTCTTTAATTTTCCTATTTTTGCAAAATATATGATTAAAATAGGAGACATAGAGTTAGGAGAATTCCCTTTATTATTAGCACCCATGGAGGATGTTAGTGATCCACCCTTTAGGGCGCTTTGCAAAGAATTAGGTGCAGATGTAGTTTATACAGAATTTATTTCTTCAGAAGGACTTATTCGGGATGCTGCTAAAAGCGTTATGAAACTAGACATTTATGAAAAAGAACGTCCAGTTGGAATACAAATATTTGGAGCAAACTTAGACTCCATGCTTCGAAGTGTTGAAATTGTTGAAGCTTCTAAGCCAGATATTATCGACATAAATTTTGGCTGTCCAGTAAAAAAGGTAGTAAGTAAAGGTGCAGGAGCAGGGATATTAAAAGATATTGATTTAATGGTATCTCTTACCGAAGCAATGGTAAAACACACCAATCTTCCTGTCACTGTTAAGACACGATTAGGTTGGGATGAGGATACTATAAAAATTGTTGAAGTAGCAGAAAGGCTTCAAGACGTTGGTTGTAAAGCGATTTCTATTCACGGCCGTACCCGAAAACAGATGTATAAGGGGGATGCCAATTGGGCTCCGATTGCTGAGGTTAAAAACAACTCAAGAATGCATATTCCAGTATTTGGCAATGGAGATGTAAATACTCCAGAAAAGGCTAAAGTAATGAGAGATGATTTTGGATTAGATGGCGCAATGATAGGTCGCGCAAGCATTGGTAACCCTTGGTTTTTTAATGAAGTTAAACATTTTCTTGCTACTGGAGAACACTTATCTAAACCAACAATGATAGAGCGAGTAGCCGCTGCAAGAAGACACTTAGAGATGGCTATTGATTGGAAGGGCGAACGTTTGGGAGTTTTTGAAACACGTCGTCATTATACCAATTATTTTAGAGGAATTCCTCACTTTAAAGAATACAGAATGAAAATGGTAACCAGTGATGAATCAGAAGATGTTTTTAAAGCGTTTGAAGAAGTATTGTCTAAATTTAAAGACTTTCAGTTCGATTAAGAAATAAGTTTCCCTGTAACTCTTGTTGCAGATATTTTGGAAGCGATAGCCCCCAAAACACTAATAGTAACAAAGACAATAGCCACATTTATAAACTCAAACCTAACAGGGTAGGGAAGTGTTGGGGTTATTAGCACAAAGCCAAACTTTTGTTGTACTAATATTGCAATTATTCCAATTAGTAAGCCTATAGCTAAACCGATAAGAGTCATTAACAAACCTTTTAAAAAGAATATTTTCCGAATATCCTTTAAAGTTAAACCCAAAGATGACATTGTTTTAATATTTGATTGCTTTTCGAGGATAGTCATAATTATAGTTCCAGCAATATTGAAAATTGCAATGGCTGCAATCAAGCTTACAAAAATATAAACAAACAAATTTTCTATATTCAACATTTTATAAAGACCGTCGTTTTGTTGAATTCGGTTTTTAATACGAATGTTTTCAGGAAAAATTTCTTTTAATTGGTCCCTAATATTTTCTTCAGAAGAATTTGGCGCTAATTTTAATTCAATAGAAGTAACACTTGTAGAGTCCATATTAAGTAAGGATCTAGCAAAACCAATATCAGAGAAAACATATTTGCTATCTAAACTTTCGTTTACTTGATACATTCCCGAAGCTACAGCACGTTTTTTTGTAAAAGCACTCGAAGGATCATTAACCTGACCAACACCTGGTTTTGGGACATAAATCTCTAGTAAATTGCTATAATCTAGAACCCCCATAGAAAGTTTTTGAGAAGTTCCTAAACCAATAACAACTTCATTTTGATTGGGAACAAACCATTTATTTAAAAACAAGATACTGTCTAGAGGTACAATATTTCCAAAATTATTATCCACTCCTTTTATAGAAGCGATATGATTTTTACCTCTATAATTAAGAAAAACCTTTTCTTCGATTATTTTGGAATAGCCTTCAATTCCAATAATTTTCTTTAATTTTAATTCTGAATTTTTTGAGAATGAAATTGTTTTCCCATTTGAGGGATAAATTTTTAAATCGGAATCAAAAATATTGGTAAACTGTAGACTAAAATCTCGTAGACCAGAAAATCCAGATAGTACTATAAACAAAGCCAAGGAGCCTACAAAAACAGCAGAAATAGCTATTCGTGCAATAATATTTATTGCATTTTTACTGCTTTTTGAAAACAAATATCTTTTTGCAATATATAGCGGGAAATTCAATTACAATTTTTTACGTTTTTCAATAATGTTTGGGTCCTTAATAGGATCCTCTTCCCCCTTAACAGCATTCTCAATTTTCCCGATATACTCTAAAGAGTCATCGTTATAAAAAACAAGGTCCGGCATTTTTCTAAGTTGATGCTTTGTTTTTTGAGCTATTTGATTTTTTATTATAGGCTTTAGAACATTTAATTCCTCAACCATTGTTTCGGCTTTATCTGGAGGAAAAACACTTACATATACCTTAGATAAGGATAGGTCTGTGGTAACTGTTACCTTGGATACCGATATAATAATTCCTAACTGTCCAGACTCTCTCAACATTTTTTGTAAAACCAAAGCAAGGTCGTTTTGTAAAACTCCAGCTATTTTTTTCTGTCTATTACTTTCTTCCATACTGCAAAAATAACATATTTAATAGTATAAAGATTTATATACTAACGCTGTTTGTAAATTATCAAAGGAGTATTTATTATTTTTGAATATTAAACCTGAACTTTAAATACATGAAAAAAATTGAACACATAGGAATTGCCGTTAAAGACATGGAGAAAGCGAAGGCTGTCTATAAGAGTCTTTTAGGAGAACCTTCTTATAAAACTGAGGCTGTAGAAAGTGAAGGGGTATCTACTTCTTTTTTTAAGTGTGGAGACAGTAAAATAGAACTATTAGAAGCTACGAACGAAAACAGTCCTATTGCAAAATTTATAGAGAAGAGAGGGGAGGGGATACACCATATTGCTTTTGCGGTTTCCGATATAGATTCGGAAGTAAAACGGCTTAAAAGTGAGGGTTTTAGGGTCTTGAATGAAATGCCAAAAATAGGTGCAGACAATAAGAAAGTAGTGTTTTTGCACCCAAAGTCAAGTCATGGTGTTTTAGTTGAATTATGTGAGGACATAAATAATAATGAAAAATAGCTTGTAGAATATGTAAAGAGTTTTAAATTTGCAAACCGATTAAGATAAATAGTCTTAGTCAATAGGTCCCATAGCTCAGCTGGTTAGAGCACCTGACTCATAATCAGGGGGTCCATGGTTCGAGCCCATGTGGGACCACAAGTAACAAAAAGCCTTACAGATATGTGAGGCTTTTTTCGTATTTCACAAGAGGCTATATATCAATATTATACCCTGTCGCTTTATAGATAAATTAAAACTTTTTAACATTTGTTAATAAAAATTTAGTACTTTAGACGCCTGTATGCGACCCCAAATCGTTAAAATATTAACCGTAGTGCTATTTATATTTAATAGTGCGATTATGCTTGCACAGTCTAAGGACAGTGCCTCAGGCCCACCATCACCTGGTCAAAGAAGACCTCCTCAAGCACCAATCGATGATAATATTTTAATTTTAATCTGTATTGGATTATTATATGGAGCATATATAGCTTATAAAAAACACCAATCTAAGAATACTGCTGCATAAGTCTTTTTAAGTATTTACCTACAACATCAAATTCTAGATTTACCTTTGTGCCTATTTCAAAGGTTTTAAAATTTGTATGTTCAATGGTATATGGAATAATAGCAACACTAAACTCATTTTCTTTAGAATCTACAACAGTTAAACTAACGCCATTTATAGTAATCGATCCTTTTTCAATAGTTATGTTTTCTTGCTTTTTGTCGTATTTAAAAGTAAAACGCCAACTACCATCTGCCTCCTTAATTGAAGTGCAGATTGCTGTTTGGTCTACATGTCCTTGAACAATATGACCATCTAATCTTTCTCCTAGTTTCATAGATCTCTCTAGATTAACAATACTTCCTACTTTAAGTTCACCAATATTTGATTTGTCTAAAGTTTCTTTAATTGCAGTAACCACATAGCTCTCTTCGTTTATTTTAACTACTGTTAAACAAACACCATTATGAGCAACACTTTGATCTATTTTTAATTCAGAAGTAATCGCACTTTTAATTTCGATATGAATATTACTTCCCTCTTTTGTGAGAGAACAAATTTCCCCCATTACTTCAATTATTCCTGTAAACATGATAACTATTAATTACATTTGTACAACAAAAGTAATCATATAAGGGTTCTTTAAATAATGGATGAACAAAAAAAAATAATAGTAGGAATTTCAATCGGAGATTTAAACGGAATAGGAAGTGAAGTTGTTTTAAAAACATTAAATGATTCTAGAATATTAGATTTTTTTACACCTGTAATATTTGCTTCCCAAAAATTGATGCAGCATTTCAATAAGACCTTTGAGCTAGATTGTAGCCTTCATGGCATTAATAGTTTAAATAATCTATCTCATAATAAAATAAACGTATTTAATGTTTGGAACGAATCTGTTTCTATAAATTTTGGAAAAGAAGATCCAGAAATTGGTACTTATGCTATTAAATCATTGAAATCTGCAGTTTCTGCCTTAAAAGAGAAAAAGATTGATGTTCTTGTTACGGCACCTATTCATAAATCAAACATTCAGTCTAAGGAATTTAATTTTCCAGGGCATACCGATTTTCTTAATCAAGAATTGGAAGGGAATAGCTTAATGTTAATGATTTCAAAAAAATTAAGAGTAGGGTTATTAACAGACCATGTTGCCGTTAAGGATATAGCAAATACTATCACAAAGGAATTAATTGAAAATAAAATAAACACCATCCACAAAACATTAATTCAGGATTTTGGAATTTCCAAACCCAAAATTGCGGTGTTAGGAATAAACCCTCATAATGGAGACCAAGGCGTTATTGGTAATGAAGATGACACAGTATTGAGGCCAACATTAGATGCTTTCCGAAAAAAGGATATGTTGGTATATGGACCTTATGCAGCTGACAGTTTTTTTGGTTCCGGGAATTATGAAAAGTTTGATGCAATAATTGCATCGTATCATGATCAAGGTCTAATTCCTTTTAAAACACTTTCTTTTGGTTTGGGAGTAAATTTTACTGCGGGTTTAAATGGGGTTCGAACTTCACCAGATCACGGAACTGCTTTTGATGTTGCCGGCAAGAATATTGCTAGCTCTGAATCCTTTAAAGAAGCATTGTTTAGCGCAATAAGTATTTATAAAAAAAGGCAAGAATTTATGGAATTATCCAAGAACCCTTTAAAATCAAGAGGTGCAAAATAATTTGAGACTAAAAGTTTCATTAAAAAGAAATGCAAAAACCTATTTGCAGTTTAATATTTTTTTTATCTTTGCACCCGCCTTATTTACAAGGTGATTGAGTTAAACAGAGTGTGATTATGAAGGAATTGAAAGAATTTACTATCCAATTTGTGGGATTGAAATTAGGAGAACATCGGTTTGACTTTAAAATAAATAAATCGTTCTTTGAGCATTTTGAGTATGAAGAGTTTAATGACGTTGACATTAAACTGGATGTTATACTAACCAAAAAAAACACAATGCTAGAGTTTGCATTAGCCTTTAACGGTTTTGTAAAAGTGAATTGTGACATTACAAATGAACCTTTTAATCAAATGGTTAAAGGTGATTATCATTTTGTTGTTAATTTTGGAGAAGTTTTTAATAATGAAAACGAGGCTTTAATAATATTGCCTCACGGAAGTTATGAAATAAACATCCAGCAATACATTTATGAATCTATAGTCTTGGCATTACCAACACGAAGGATTCATCCAGGGATTGAAGACGGCACATTAAAATCTGAAATACTTACTAAACTTGAAGAATTACGCCCTAAACTAGATGCAAATTTTGATGAAGGCGAAACAACTGACCCAAGATGGGACGAATTAAAAAAATTATTAACAGACAAATAATATAAGTAATGGCACATCCAAAAAGAAAAATCTCAAGAACAAGAAGAGATAAAAGAAGAACGCATTACAAAGCAACAACACCTCAAATTGCTACTGATCCTACAACAGGAGAAGCTCATTTATATCATAGAGCACATTGGCATGAAGGGAAATTATACTACCGTGGTCAGATTGTAATCGACGCAGTAGAAGAAGTAGAAGCATAGTAATACTTTTTATAAAGAACAAAGAAACTCCCACAGATGTGGGAGTTTCTTTGTTTGTCAATAATTTTATTTTAAATTATTGACAAAAACGACTACTTTTCGCTTGTTATTGGCGAATTTTTAGTAATTTTCGCTCAGTTTTAAGGGATTTACCCTTTTTTGTGAATATAATTCAATTTTATGAGTAAGATCACAGCAGCAATAACAGCTGTAGGGGGCTATGTCCCTGACTATGTTCTCACCAACCAGATTCTGGAAACCATGGTGGATACTAATGATGAATGGATTACAACCCGTACTGGTATAAAAGAACGCAGAATATTAAAGGATAAAGACAAGGGAACTTCCTTTCTAGCAATTGAAGCAGCAAAAGACCTGCTTAAAAAAAACAACACCGATCCTAGTGAAATAGACATGGTTATCTTAGCGACAGCTACTCCAGATATGCCTGTCGCTAGTACAGGAGCTTATGTAGCTACGGAAATTGGAGCAGTAAATGCTTTTTCTTACGATCTTTCTGCTGCTTGTTCTAGCTTTCTATTTGGAATGTCTGTAGCAGCTAAATATATCGAATCAGGAAGTTATAAAAAGGTTCTTTTAATAGGAGCTGATAAAATGTCTTCTATTCTAGATTATACAGATAGAACTACTTGTATTATTTTTGGTGACGGTGCAGGAGCAGCACTTTTTGAACCAAATAATGAAGGGTTAGGCGTTCAGGATGAATTTTTAAGATCTGATGGCGGCGGAAGAGAATTCCTAAAAATTGATGCTGGAGGATCTTTATTACCTCCTTCAGAAGAAACTCTAAAAAACAACCAACATGTTGTTTTTCAGGATGGAAAAACAGTTTTTAAGTTTGCTGTAACAAAAATGGCAGATGTTTCAGAAAAGATGTTAGTTCGAAACAATATTACTGGGGATGACTTAGATTGGTTGGTTCCACATCAAGCAAATAATAGAATTATTGAAGCCACAGCAAGAAGAATGAAACTTCCTGAGGATAAAGTAATGAAGAACATTCATAGATATGGAAATACTACTTCAGCTACTTTACCTTTGTGCCTTTTTGATTACGAAAAAAAGCTAAAAAAAGGAGATAATTTAGTGTTTGCTTCTTTTGGAGGAGGCTTTACATGGGGTGCCATTTACCTAAAATGGGCATATAATTCCTAGACAATAATTGATATTTTAAAAACCAAGATTATGAATATAAAAGAGATTCAAAACTTAATTAAGTTTGTAGCAAAATCTGGAGCAACCGAAGTTAAGCTCGAGATGAATGATGTGAAAATAACTATTAGAACAGGAGAAGGTCATACAAAAGGGGAAACTACAATAATTCAACAATTACCAAATATGGGTTCTGTAGCACCACAAGCAATTGCACCGCTTCAACCTGAAACGGCATTATCGACTGGAACAGATACAGGGGCTAGTGAAGATTCAAAATATATCACAGTAAAATCACCTATCATAGGAACATTCTACAGAAAGTCATCACCAGACGTACCTTCATTTGTTGAAGTTGGTGATAGTATAAAAGAAGGAGATGTGCTTTGTATTATAGAGGCAATGAAACTATTTAACGAAATTGAAAGCGAAGTTTCTGGTAAAATTGTAAAAGTATTAGTGGATGATGCTACACCAGTAGAATTTGATCAGCCTTTATTTTTAGTAGACCCATCTTAATTTGTTAAATCCCCTCCCGAGAAATTGGGCTAAAAACTAAATTTCATATAATTTGAAATTTGGTATTTGATCTTCTTAGATATCGGGAATGTAATTTCAGAAATTATGTTTAAAAAAATATTAATTGCCAATAGAGGAGAAATAGCATTACGGATTATTCGCACTTGTAGAGAGATGGGTATAAAATCGGTTGCTGTTTATTCTAAAGCAGATGAAGAAAGCCTTCATGTACGTTTTGCTGATGAAGCTGTATGTATAGGACCTGCACCTAGTAGCGAGAGTTATTTAAAAATTCCTAACATTATTGCAGCAGCAGAAATTACCAATGCTGATGCCATACACCCTGGATATGGATTTTTATCTGAAAACGCCAAGTTTTCAAAATTATGTAAAGAACATAATATTAAATTTATTGGCGCTTCTTCAGATATGATTGATCGTATGGGAGATAAAGCTTCTGCAAAATCTACAATGATCGAAGCAGGAGTACCTTGTGTTCCTGGAAGTGAAGGAGTAATTCCAGATTTTAAAACTTGCATTAAAGTTGCAAAAGAAACAGGGTACCCTGTTATGCTTAAAGCAACTGCCGGTGGTGGTGGAAAAGGAATGAGAGCAGTTTGGAAAGAAGAAGATTTAAAAAATGCTTGGGATTCTGCTAGATACGAAAGTAAAGCTGCTTTTGGGAATGACGATATGTACATGGAAAAGCTTATTGAAGAGCCAAGACATATCGAAATTCAAATTATTGGAGATAGCGAAGGGAATGCTTGTCATTTAAGTGAACGAGATTGTTCCATTCAAAGACGTCACCAAAAGCTTGCCGAAGAAACTCCGAGTCCGTTTATGACGGATAAACTTAGAGAAGATATGGGCTTAGCTGCTGTAAAAGCTGCCGAGTATATAAAATATGAAGGCGCTGGAACGGTAGAGTTTTTAGTAGATAAGCACAGAAACTTCTATTTTATGGAAATGAATACCCGAATACAAGTAGAGCATCCTATTACTGAACAAGTAATTATAGATTTTGACTTAATAAGAGAGCAAATTAAAGTTGCTGCTGGGATTCCTATTCTAGGGATTAATTATTTTCCAAAACTTCACTCTATAGAATGTAGAATCAACGCGGAAGATCCTTATCATGATTTTAGACCATGTCCAGGGAAAATTACCGAATTACATTCTCCAGGAGGTCATGGTGTACGATTAGACACTCATGTATATGCAGGATACACAATTCCGCCTAATTATGACTCTATGATAGCAAAGCTTATTACAACTGCTCAAACAAGAGAAGAAGCGATAAGTAAAATGCGTAGAGCTTTAGACGAATTTGTAATTGAAGGAATAAAAACAACGATTCCTTTTCATCGACAATTAATGGATCATCCAGATTTTGTATCGGGTGATTTTACAACTGCCTTTATGGATAGCTTTGAAATGAGCGAACCAGAAGAGGAAGAATAATATTTTAAAACTCCGAACTTAATTAGTTCGGAGTTTTTTTTTATTCATATTTTCCATTCTACGATAGTTCCAAAGGAACTTGTTATTCACATAGGAAAGAAGTATTTTCATTTTTGTGAAGAGGTTTTCTAGATTCTTATTAAAAATTATACTGTGGTTTGTTAGCCTTAGTATTCTTTTGATATTGGTTTATAAATTTGTGTCAGTTCCTTATACTCCATTAATGGTTCTTAGGTCAATTGATGCTGATGATTCTTTTAAGTTAAAACACCAGTGGAAACCTATAGATGAAATTTCTACGGAACTTCAACTCGCTGTAATCTGCTCTGAAGATCAAAATTTTTTAACTCATAATGGTTTCGATGTAAAAGCAATTAAAAAAGCTATGTTAGAAAATGAAGAAGGAAAAAGATTAAGAGGAGGCAGTACCATTTCACAACAAACGGCTAAAAATGTTTTTTTATGGCAAGGAAGAAGTTGGTTTCGGAAAGGATTGGAAGTTTGGTTTACCCTTGGGATAGAATTATTATGGACTAAAGAACGAATTTTAGAAGTTTACCTAAACAGCATAGAAATGGGAGACGGTGTCTTTGGAGCAGAAGCAGCATCAAAATACTGGTTCAATAAATCGGCAAAAAGCCTAAACAGAAATCAAGCTTCTGCGATAGCTGCCATATTACCAAACCCTAGAAAATACAAAGCACATCCAACTTCTGATTTTATTAATTCTAGAAAGAGTTGGATACAAAGACAAATGAGAAATCATGGAAAATTCAGCTTAAAATAAATTAGCTATGACCATTTTAGATATTAAATACCAACTGCAAGAACAATGCTCCAACCTTATTTCTATAAGGCTGGATAGTATCCAAAAAACAATTAAAGACATTGAGACATCACTTAAGGAAGAGTCTAAGGGCACCAGTGGAGATAAACATCATACAGGCAGAGCGATGCTTCAGATTGAAAGAGAAAAGGCAGGAAATCAATTAAGAGAAATTGAAAAAGTAATGCGACAATTAGATAAAGTAGATGTGGAAAACCCTTCAGAATTTGCTAGATTAGGTAGTGTCATTGAAACGAATCAAGCAATATTTTTTATAAGTATTTCTGTTGGAAAATTAGAAGTAAATAAAACTATTTATTTAGGTGTTGCTCCTAATTCTCCCATCGGATTAAATCTTTTGGGAAAGAAAAACGGAGAACAATTTAATTTCAATAGTAGAATTTATAAAATAATATCAATTAAGTAATTTCCTAAATTCTTTATTTCTTAATCTCAGCACCTACTTTTTCAGGAAGAACACGATAGCCCATATTGTATAAAGTAAATCCAAAAACATCTACATACTGCTCAATAGTTTTACTAACTGGAGTTCCAGCACCATGACCTGCATCGGTTTCAACTCTAATTAAGGTCGGGTTACTCCCTCCTTGTTTTTCTTGAAGTTCAGCAGCAAATTTAAAACTATGTGCAGGAACAACTCTATCATCATGATCCCCAGTGGTAATTAAAGTTGCTGGATATTCAACCCCTTCTTTTACATTATGAACAGGGGAATACCCTTTTAAATACTCAAACATTTCTTTGTTATCATCGGCCGTTCCATAGTCATATGCCCAACCTGCACCTGCAGTAAAAGTGTGGTATCGCAACATATCTAAAACTCCAACAGCAGGTAATGCTACTTTCATTAAATCTGGACGTTGCGTCATAACTGCACCAACTAATAAACCACCATTAGATCCTCCACGAATTGCAAGATAATCTGTGGAAGTATAATTATTATCTATTAAATATTCAGCAGCTGCAATAAAGTCATCAAACACATTTTGTTTTTTTAATTGTGTTCCGCCATCGTGCCATTCTTTACCATATTCTCCACCACCTCTAAGGTTAGGGACAGCATATACTCCTCCTTGTTCCATCCATACAGTATTTGTAATACTAAATCTTGGAGTTAAACTAATATTAAAACCTCCATAGCCATAAAGAATAGTTGGGTTTTTTCCATCGAGTTTTAATCCTTTTTTGTGGGTAATGATCATCGGAACTTTTGTTCCATCCTTTGAAGTATAAAAAACCTGTTTACTTTCAAAATCATCAGAATTAAAATCAATTTTAGATTTCCTGAATAATTTTGAAGTTCCTTTGGCAACATCATAGGTATAGATACTACCTGGAGTTACATAGTTGGTAAAAGAATAATATAATTCGGTTTCTTCTTTCTTTGAACTGAAACCACTAATAGTTCCAATTCCTGGAAGCTCAACGTTTCTAATTAATTTACCATTATAATCGTATTGTTTTATTTTTGAAACAGCATCCACCATATATTCTGCAAAGAATGAACCTCCACCTGTAGAAGGACTCAATACATTTTTAGTTTCAGGAATAAAATCCACCCAATTATCTGAAGTAGGATTTGAAGCATCTACAGTTACAATTTTTTGATTAGGAGCTTCTAAATTTGTAACGATATAAAGTTTTGTACCAACGTTTTCAATAATATAAGAAGAGCTTTCTGTATGATCTAAAATAGTCACTAAGGGACTATTGGGTTTGGTAAGATCTTTTAAAAATAATTTATTTCCAGAAGTAGAAACACTTGCTGTTATGGTTAGATACTTATTGTCTTCGGAAACATAACCTCCAACATAGCGATGCTTTTCAGCTTCAGTTCCTCCAAAAACGAGTACGTCTTCTTTTTGTGAAGTTCCTAGTTTATGATAATATAACTTATGTTGGTCTGTTTTTGCGGATAGTTCACTGCCTTCTGGTTTATCATAACTTGAATAATAAAAACCCTCGTTTTCTTTCCAAGAAACTCCACTAAATTTTACATCGATTAAAGTGTCTTCAATTATTTTTTTGGTTTCAGAATTCATGACCAATACTTTACGCCAATCACTCCCTCCTTCAGAAATACTATATGCAGCAACTTTTCCATTTTCAGAAAAACTCAAGCTTCCTAGCGAAACAGTTCCATCTTCTTTAAATGTATTTGGATCTAGAAATACCTTTGCTGTATTGGAGTCTTCTCCAGTTTTATATCTATAAATTACATATTGATTTTGGAGTCCATCATTTTTATAAAAATAAGAATAGTCTCCTTCTTTAAAAGGAGCTCCAACTTTTTCGTAGTTCCAAAGTGCAGTTAAACGTTCTTTTAGTTCTTCTCTAAAAGGAATTTGATCAAGGTAATTAAAGGTAACTTCATTCTGATTTTCTACCCAAGCTTCTGTTTCTTTACTTCGGTCATCTTCTAACCAGCGATATGGATCTTTAACATCTGTGCCAAAATAATTGGTGACAGTGTCGCCTTTTTTTGTTTTTATATAATTCAAATTGATGGATTCATTTTTTTCTTGAGCAACAAAAATAGAAGTAATTGCTAAAAATACTATAGCTGTTAATTGTTTCATTCTAATACAATTTATTAGCATAAAAGTACAAAACAAATAGTTTATACTATCAAGAAGCTATTCTATTTAAAAAGAGGCTTATAGGCGTTCCAATTTTTATACATTAAATAAGCATTTAATAGAAGTATCAGTATTGCTGGTCCTATGGAAGCTAGATTTAAAAAAGCATGAAAAAGCACTAAATTGATAGATATAGGCACTAGCATTACTAAGGCAAATGGAACCCATTTTTTAATAACTAATAACAACCCAACAATAATTTCTACTAGACCTACGAGGTTCATTAGATAGCCTTTCCCAGCAGATTCTGACCAAGAATATCGTAAGGAGTTAAATAAATATTCAGCTTCAGAATATCCCGAAAAATCAAAATCCTGTAAAAACCAGAAAAATTTATTGAAACCAAATAATAACAATAATAACCCTAATCCAATTCTAACTAATAGCGGTATTTTTTTCATAATAAAATATTTATGTTTAAAAAAGTCGCATAAAAAGGAACAGTCTTACAACAACTAGTAATTAAATTAGTTTATTATCTACAAGATATTCAGCAATTTGTATTGCATTGGTAGCGGCACCTTTTCTTAAGTTATCACTAACGATCCACATATTTAAGGTATTCGCTTGAGTTTCATCCCTTCGAATTCTCCCCACAAACACATCGTCTTTCCCATTAGCATAAATAGGCATAGGATAGGTGTTGGTATCAGGATTGTCTTGTACAGTAATCCCGGAAGTTTCATGAAGTATTTTACGAATATCCTTGAGGTCAAAATCATTTTCAAAAGCCACATTTACAGATTCACTATGTCCGCCTGCTGTTGGAATTCTAACTGCAGTAGCAGTGATAGAAAAAGAAGAGTCCCCTAAAATTTTTCGAGGTTCCCGAGCTAATTTCATCTCCTCTTTAGTGTAACCATTGTCTTCAAAATCATCACAATGTGGAAGCGCATTTTTATGTATAGGATAAGGATATGCCATTTCGGATTTAATCCCTTTTATTTCATTTTCTAATTGATTTACCGCTTTAACACCCGTACCCGAAACCGATTGATAGGTGGAAACCACTATACGTTTCATCTGATACTTTTTATGTAAAGGTGCCAAAGTCAGGACTAGTTGTATGGTAGAACAATTTGGGTTTGCTATAATCTTATCTTCAGAAGTTAAGGACATTGCATTTATTTCTGGCACTACCAGTTTTTTGGTAGGATCCATTCTCCATGCCGAAGAATTATCGATTACAGTAGTTCCTGCTTCTGCAAATTTTGGAGCCCATTCTAAAGAGGTATTTCCTCCAGCTGAAAAAATTGCAATATCAGGTTTTTCTGAAACAGCCGTTGAAAGTCCAATAATAGTAATTGGATCTCCTTTAAAAATAATTTCTTTTCCTATAGATTTTTCAGAAGCGACAGCTAATAATTGTGATACTGGGAAATTACGCTCTTCCAGCATTTTAAGCATAATAGTACCTACCATTCCAGTAGCTCCAATAACAGCAATTTTCATAGGAATTAATTTTTTTCAAAAGTACAGATTAGCATCTACAATTTTTAGAAATTATTATAAAAAAACCCCCTTTTGCTGAAAGCTAAAGAGGGCATTAATTAATATAGAGTAGTGGAACTATATTTACTTTTTAAGAAGGTCTCTTATTTCTGCAAGCAACTCTTCTTGTGTAGGTCCCTTAGGAGCTGCAGGAGTTTCTACTACAGGCTTTTTCGTTTTATTATAAGCTTTCACCATCATAAACAGGACAAATCCAACAATGATTAAATTTATAATGGAATTGATCCAGTTACCATACATAATTGCATTTTCGGCTGAAGTAACCACACCCTCTGCATCTAAAACAGCTGGGGATAGCACGACTTTTAAATCTGCAAAATCCATTCCCCCTGTAAACTGTCCAACGATAGGCATCATAATATCAGATACAAATCCTTTAATAACTAGGCCGATTGCACCAGCGAGTAAAACAGCAACTGCTAAATCAATAACATTGCCCGTCATAATAAATTTCTTGAATTCTTTAAACATAATGGAGAGTTTTAAAAGTTAATAATACACAATTATAAGAAAAACATAAATGAAACAACTAATTCTTAAGGAGTTTGCGTATTATTTTCGATGAAACTCCCGTTTTACCCTTTGTGATATCGCTGTGATTAATTCGTAAGAGATAGAATTGTTTTTTTCAGCTAGAACATCTCCTCGATTAGATTCCCCAAAAATAATTACTTCATCTCCTTCTTTACAATCTAAGACAGTGACATTGACCATGATCATATCCATACAGACATTACCGATAATAGGAGCTTTTTGATTATTAACAAGAACCCATCCATTTCCGTTGCCGTAGGCTCTGCTAATTCCATCTGCATGACCTATTGGGATCGTTGCCGTTTTTATAAAAGTCTCACTTTTAAAAGCCCTGTTATACCCTACAGATTCCCCTTTATCAATACTATGAATTTGAGATATTACAGATTTTAATGTTGCTATAGGAGTTAAATTTTTGTTTTCCTTTTCTGAATTTCCAAAACCATACAATCCAATTCCAGTACGAACCATATCAAAATGAGCTTCTGGATAGTTTAAAATTCCAGATGTATTACACATATGTTTCATAGGAGTGTAGGCTAACTTTCCGAATAGGTTCTCTGTTATTTTATTGAATAGAGTTATTTGATTCTTAGAAAATTCTTTTTCAGAATCATCTTCACTTGCAGCAAGATGAGAGAAAACAGATTTAATTATAATAGATTCTGTTTCAGATATTTTGGAAACGATTAAATCAATATCCTTTTCTCCAAACCCTAAGCGGTTTAATCCGGTATTAAACTTAAGATGTATTGGATATTTTTTTTGATTTTTTTTGGAGGCAACAGCGATAAATTGATTCAATATGGATACACTATATAAACTAGGTTCAAGACAGCGATCTATTAGGGTTTCAAAATTTACAGGTTGAGGGTGAAGAACAGTTATAGGTGTTTTTATTCCCGCGTTTCTTAAAGCAACTCCTTCTTTTACATAAGCTACTGCAAGATAATCTGCACCTAAATCGACTAATTCTTTGGCAATTTCTAAAGCATCACTTCCATAACCAAAAGCTTTTACAACCCCTAAAACTTTTGTATTCTTATTTGTCTTTGATTTTATGTATTGAAAATTATCTCCCAATGCGGAAAGATTAATTTCTAGAACAGTTTCATTCGCTTTTGGCATTCGCTAGACTTACTTTTTTTCTGGTATTTCTTCAGGTTCTTTTACATCCATCTTACTTACTTTTTCTCGAAGCATAGCTTTGTAATAGGCAGCTCTACTTAGAGGTTCGTATTCTTCCACTTCCCCTAATAGAACAAGTTCATCGCTATTTGCCTTCCTAAAACTATAATTGGCAAGGTTTCCTGTTCTGGTACAAACCGCATGCACTTTAGTTACGTATTCTGCAGTAGCCATTAAAGCAGGCATTGGGCCAAAAGGATTTCCTTTAAAATCCATATCTAATCCAGCTACAATAACACGAACACCTCTATTTGCAAGATCATTACAAACTTTTACGATTTCATCATCAAAAAATTGAGCCTCATCTATTCCAACAACGTCACAGCCATCCGCAAGAATTGGAATATTTGCAGCAGCAGGAACTGGAGTAGAATGAATTTCATTACTGTCGTGAGAAATTACCGTCTCCTCATTATAGCGAGTATCAATCGAGGGTTTAAAAATTTCTACTTTTTGACGAGCAAATTTTGCACGTTTTAATCTTCGGATAAGCTCTTCCGTTTTACCCGAAAACATTGATCCAGAGATGACTTCGATCCACCCAAATTGTTCTTTTTGATTTACAGTATTTTCGAGAAACATAAAATTAATTTAAACTAAAACAGAATTTCTTGACGTTTACATAAAGGTTGTGTAAATTTATAAAAACAAAATAGAAAATTTGCTTTATTTTAATAAGTTATGAAGAAGAAAGTCCTATCTCAAATAAACGCGCTGGCTAAGAGCATAATTGCTTCAGAAAACTTAGATGTTGCCCAGACAAAAAAGACACTAATTCATCTATATGAAAAGCTTTCCGTAATAGAATTTCTGGAAAACAGTATAGAAACTAAATATGAAAGAATAGAAAGTCAAGCAATAGACTCAAAAGCTTATCGAGAAAAAAACTGGTTTCAAGAACCAGAACCTGTGCCTCAACCGCAACATGAAGATGTCTTGGTAGAGCCTTTAATGGATAAAATTAAAGATATTGTTGCACAAATGCCTAATGATGCAAGGAAAGTAGATGAATTGTTAAATGAAATTCTTCCAAAGAAAGAAACAGAAAAAAATGATTTAGAGGATTTTGCTGAAAAATTTCAAGAAATGCCTGTTTTTGAAAGAAAACAAAATGATGAAGAAGTCTCTAATCCTGAAAGTAAATCTGCGGTTTTAGAAAAACCAAAATCCTTAAATGACAAACTAAACCTAGGGCTTAATATTGGATTAAATGACAGACTAGCTTTTATTAAGCATTTATTTAATGACAATATTGATGATTATACCCGAGTTTTATCGCAAATAAACACGCTATCTTCTATTCAGGAAGCTAATGGTTTTATTGAAGAAAACGTGAAGCCAGATTATAATAATTGGACAAATAAAAATGAATATGAAGAGAGGTTTATGGAAATAATCGACAAACGATTTAACTAATTTATGGGAAAGTTATTTTTAGTTCCTACCCCTATAGGAAACTTGAAAGATATTACTTTTAGAGCAATTGAGGTTTTAAAAGAAGCGGATTTAATACTTGCTGAAGATACCCGTACAAGTGGAAAACTTTTAAAGCATTATGAGATTGGCACACAAATGCATTCGCATCATATGCACAATGAACATAAAACTGTTGTGGGAATTGTACAAAGAATACAAGGAGGGGAAACCATTGCATTAATAAGCGATGCTGGGACACCTGCGATTAGTGACCCCGGATTTTTATTAACACGTGCCTGTGTGGAAGCTGGTATAGAGGTAGATTGTTTGCCTGGAGCAACCGCATTTGTACCCGCATTGGTAAATAGTGGCTTGCCCAATAATAAATTTGTTTTTGAAGGTTTTCTTCCGGTTAAAAAAGGACGTCAAACTAGATTAAAATTATTGGCTGAAGAAACTAGAACTATTATTTTTTATGAATCCCCTCATAAGCTAATTAAAACCCTAAGCCACTTTTTAGAATATTTTGGAGAAGAAAGACAGGTTTCTGTTTCTAGAGAAATCACCAAACTTCATGAAGAAACCATTAGAGGTACCGCCAAAGAAGTGCTAGAATACTATACAGTAAAACCTCCAAAGGGAGAAATTGTTATTGTAGTAGGGGGGAAGTCTTAAACATGTTTTCCTTTTTCCCAACCGTGTTTCCCTAAATATTGTTCCCCACTTTCTACAGCACCATCTTCAATCGATGTTCCCATAGAATCGTTCCAACGGTTAAGATATCCAAATAAAGAAATAACGCCTAACATTTCTACAATTTCACCTTCGTTCCAATATTGGTGTAAACGAGCTTTAATTTCATCATTTACAGCATTAGGGACTTGAGATGCGGCCAAGGAAAAATCTAATGCAGCTCTTTCCGCTTC
Organism: uncultured Flavobacteriales bacterium; assembly: GCA_913058295.1. GTDB lineage: Bacteria > Bacteroidota > Bacteroidia > Flavobacteriales > Flavobacteriaceae > Marifrigoribacter. The sequence continues at coordinate 129,989 of CAJXRD010000001.1, forward strand.
AGAAAATGCAGAATGGGTACGATACTCCCAAATATTATCTAACTGCTCTTGTTCTGCCCCATATCGTTCTGCAGCACGAATAGCATGGGCCTGACAATACCGACAACCCGTTGCATTACTGCTCACCCATGCGATCATTCTTTTTAAGGCAGAGCTTACTCGCCCTTCATTTGCCATTACCGCTTTGTTGAGGTTTATAAAAGCCTTACTTATAGCAGGGCGATGTTGCATGGTTAAAATACTGTTTGGACAAAAGCCAAGGGTTTCATTGAAGAATTCTGCCAATTGTTTGGTTTCTGAATTGTGGTCAGGAGACAATGGATTTACTAGCGGCATAGGATTGATTATTTATAATGAAAGCCCTAAAATACAAAACTTAATAGACTATTTTCAATAGGGTATTTCGTAAATTTGTATTGCTTAAAAAAAGATAAATGATGTCGCATAAAGTCACTACTACTTGGAAAGAAAATATGCTTTTAGAATCTGACAATCCACACGGAAATCATGTTCTTATGGAAACAGGTCCAGATTTTGGAGGATCTAATCAGGGTTTAAATCCGAAAGCCTTAATGTTATCTTCATTAGGGGGTTGTACAGGTCTTGATGTTCTTTCATTATTAAAAAAAATGCGGGTAGAGTTAGAGGATTTTAATGTGGTTGTGGAGGGAGAACTTACCGAAGAACATCCAAAATATTATCACAAAGTAAGTATTGACTATTATTTTATAGGAAACGATTTAAACGTGGATAAAATAAAGAAAGCGGTTTCCTTATCTGAAGAACGATATTGTGGTGTGATTGACATGTTTCGGAAATTCTCGGAGTTAAGCTTAACGATTCATATCAACGAATAATCTTTTTTGTCATTCAGAACGGAGTGAAGAATCTCTAAATTAATTTTTCATCAACCTAAAAGTACTTCCAGAAGCAGTTATTAAATACATCCCCGATTGAACAGTCGAAAGATTTATCTCTGTTTGTTCGCCAGTTAATTTTCCAGTTTGAATTATTTTTCCAGTTATGTCTGTTATTTGATAAGGGGTTTCAGAAGAAATAAAATCATGATTTATATTATATATTCCCTTGGAGGGGTTTGGGAAAACAGTAAGGTTTTCTAATGGATGATCTTCAATTCCTAATGGGTCATTATTAAAACGTTGTAATACAATATTAAGGTTTGGGAAATCAAAACTAGTTCCTGCGATTATTATTTTACCATCATTTTGATAAGCAAAATTATAATTAATTAATAAGCCATAATTTGGACTATACTGAAAAGTAAAATCAATATTTCCATTTGCATAAAACCTTCTTATTCCAAAAATCAAATCTGTATACCAATATCTACTATTTTTCATTATTATTCTCTGATTGTGTTGAATTAATTCAGCAGTATTTGCATGTATATAGCCGTTATTACCAAAATTTAGATCCATAGCACCATCATCTGAAGACAATTTTATTATGACTTTAACAATTTCTTTAGTGACGTCATCAAAGTAGGAACAGCTTACCAATATACTTCCATCAGAAAAAACTAGTGGGAAGCAATTATTTTCTTCACTAATGGGAATAGTTATATAACCATTTGCACCAAAACTTGTGTCTAAACTCCCATTAGGCAGGCACCTCATAACAATTTTAGATGAATTTGCGAATCGGCCTCCCAATATAATATTTCCATTTTCCATTAATTGAATTTTTCCTTTAACAGAATTAGACTGATTGCCTATTTGGACATTACTTATTCCATTAGTGCCAAAAGAATTGTCCAAAATACCATTTGGAAGGAATTGTTTAAGTGTTGCTTGAGAAACACCATTTACACTAGCGGTTCCAGTTGTTAAAATCTTATCATTATTTAATAAAATCAAATCTCTATACGATTCTCCAGTGGGAAAAGGAACTAGTATCCCATTTACTCCAAAGCTTAGGTCCTCAGTACCGTCTTCTAAAAACCGTATAAATGTAATTTCTTGATTATACTCACCTCCTCCTACAAGTATTTTTCCATCAGATTGGACATATACTTTGGTAAATTCAAAAGTATTTATTTCCAAAAGCACAACTCCATCATTACCAAATGCAGTATCAATATCTCCATTTTCTTGAAAAGCAATTATAAAGTTTTTTACACCTTCAGTTTCATATATGTTAGTGCCTATTACAATTATTCTTCCATTATCACTTTGTGCTACACCACTAATAATTTCAATACCATCATCAATATCTGTTTGAACAACTCCATTAATTCCAAAAGACAAGTCGGGGCTACCATCTTGAGAAAAACCAAAAATTGGCAGGATTGCTATAATAATAAAGAGTAGTTTTTTAGTTCTCATAATTTAATTTTTTATCAACCTATAAGAGTTGTTATTAGAGGTTAAAAGATACATTCCCGATTGAACTGCCGAAAGATTTAACACCGTCTGTTCGCCAGTTAATTTTCCTGTTTGAATTACTTTCCCAGTAATGTCTGTTATTTGGTAAGGGGTTTCAGATATAATGTAATCATGATTTATATTAAAGAATCCATTGGAAGGGTTGGGATAAATAGAAAAATTTTCTAACGGATGATCTTCAATTCCTAATGGGTCATTGTGAAATTGTTGCAGTATAATATCCACAGGCCAATCATACCAAATATTGCTCCCCGCGATTAATATTTTCCCGCTATTTAAAAGCAGAACATTTGCAGGTCCCATTATATAATTACTCCCTGCGGTAATAAAACTTGGGTCTATAGAGCCATCTGCAAACAATCGACTTAAGTAAATTTCTTGCCCCCCTTCCCAATCATAATATCTTGAAGCATGTAAAATTCTTTGATTTTCTTGAATTATTTCGCCAATATAGCCCTGCAAATATCCATCAAATCCAAAACTAAGATCAATGGACCCATTGGGGTGAAATTTAATGGTTGTTCGGGTATAGGTTTCAGAAATCACATCCCAATATTGACATCGAGCCAAAGTGTCTCCATTGGCAAAAACTAAAGGGGAACAAGTAAATAATTCTTCTACGGGTACTGTTATAATACCACTAGTTCCATAGCTGGGATCTATATTTCCCCCTTCATTGAATTTAACCATTATATTAGTAATGACACCAGTATTTATTATTTTAATTCCAATAATAAAGCTGCCATCTTCCATTAATTGTATATTGTATTTAGGATAATATGACTCATCACCAAAAGCATAACTTATTGTTCCGTCATTCCCAAAATCAACATCAATATCACCATTTTGCAGAAATCGTTTTAAAATAAAATTTTCATTACTATCGAAACCACATAGCAAAATTTTATCTTCTTGAGTTAATACAAATGCTCTTTTTGTTTCTCCATCTATTAAAGGAGATAAATAGCCTTCATCACCAAAAGAACTATCAATAGAACCATCGGGTAAGTATCTAATAATAGTATAATCATCACTATCTCCTTTTCCTAGAATAATTTTTTCATCCTCTTGAATGGATACTTGATCAATTATTCCATAATCAGTTTCATTTAATAAAACACCATTGTCTCCAAAGGAAGTATCCATGGTTCCATCTTCTAAATAAGCGATTATAAAATCTTGATATACGCTACTGACTGTTAGTCCGGCAACAACTATTCTTCCACTAGGAGCTTGATCTACAGCATATGCATTGTCTTCATCATCATTTATATCAGTAATGACAATTCCATTATCCCCAAAAGACAAATCGGGGATTCCGTCTTGAGCAAATCCAATAAATGGCAATAATAAAAAGATTAAAATTAGAGTGTTTTGTTTCATAACAATAGATTTAATTAAAGTCAAAAAAATAAAACGGGGAGAGTTTTAATGGAGTTATTACATTGTATTAATCCAACTTAAAGGTACTGTTTTTTTATTTAATCATTAAAACTGAAAACCTTTATAAATATTCTTTTTACCTTTACTCTTACTTCCCAAAACAATAAATAGGATTCACATATTCCATTAAATTTAATTGGATTTTGAATTGTGTTTTATAATTTGCTAGAACTTATGCGCTGGACATTAAAACCCATACCAGATAATGAAAAAGTAGATCAGCTTTCTAAAGAGCTCCAAGTAGACCCTTCTATTGCTTCATTATTGGCGCAACGAGGTATCGAAACTTATGAAGCTTCTAAAAACTTTTTTCGTCCCGACATCAACGATTTACACGATCCTTTTTTAATGAAGGATATGGACAAGGCTGTAGAAAGAATTGAAACTGCTATTTCCAACAAAGAAAATATATTGGTGTATGGCGATTACGATGTGGATGGCACTACCAGTGTAGCTTTATTGTCTTCCTATTTATTAACTTATTATCCAAATGTGGCAACCTATATTCCAGATCGATATGGAGAAGGCTATGGGATTTCTTATAAAGGAATTGACTTTGCAGAAGACAATGGCTTTTCCTTAATTATTGCATTAGATTGTGGAATTAAAGCAATAGATAAGGTGAAATATGCTTCAGAAAAAGAAATCGATTTTATTATCTGTGATCATCACCGACCAGGAAAAGAAATACCAAAAGCTAGAGCAGTTTTAGACCCTAAGCGGGAAGATTGCGAATATCCTTTTAAAGAATTATGCGGCTGTGGTGTTGGATTTAAATTAATTCAAGCTCTTTCAGAAAAAAGAGGACTAGAAATTAATGATTTACTATTATACTTGGATTTAGTAGCCACTGCGATTGGAGCGGATATAGTTCCTATTACTGGGGAAAACAGAATTCTGGCCTATCACGGACTACAGGTAATAAACAAAAATCCTCGTCCAGGTTTTAAAGCAATCCTACAACAAGTACAAAAAGAAACCTTAACCATTACCGATGTGGTATTTATTATTGCACCAAGGATCAATGCAGCTGGAAGAATGAAACACGGAAATCATGCAGTAACCTTATTAAGTGAAACCGATGACAATTTAGCTGCTGAATATGCCGCTGAAATAGACCAATATAATTCTGATAGGCGTGAAACAGACAAACGAATTACTAAAGAAGCTTTGGCTCAAATTGAAGAACAAAAAGAACAGGAAGGGTTTACTACTGTTGTTTACCGTGAAACTTGGCATAAAGGTGTTATTGGTATTGTGGCTTCTAGACTAATAGAAACCTATTATCGCCCTACTCTTGTATTTACTAAAAGTGGAGATAGATTGGCAGCTTCAGCTAGATCTGTTAAAGGATTTGATGTTTATAATGCTTTGGAAGGATGTTCTGAATTTATAGAACAGTTTGGAGGACATAAATATGCAGCGGGCCTAACCCTTTTAGAAGAAAACTATGAAGGCTTTAAAGCACAATTTGAAAAAGTAGTTTCTGAAACTATTGACCCAAAATTATTAATCCCAGAAGTGACTATCGATACACAGATTAATTTTAGAGACATCAGTCCAAAATTTTACAGAATATTAAGTCAGTTTGCGCCATTTGGCCCTGGGAATATGACTCCCGTTTTTATGACGGAAGACTTACAAGATACAGGATATGGTAAATGTGTTGGAGAGGATAAAAACCACTTAAGAGTTACCGTTACTCAAAATGGAATTGGGAAACTTGTAGGGATTGGTTTTGGTTTAGGAGACAAGATAGATTTAATTAAGAATCAGAAATACTTTAAAGCAGCTTATACTTTAGACGAAAACCATTGGAAAGGAACAGTAAGTTTACAAATAAAACTGAAGGACCTAAAAGAATAGAAATAGTCATGTAAATTTGCGTTTTAATATTCTAGCTAAGATTTATGAGTAAAAAAGACCCCTATGCTGCTTTACGATATAAAGAATTCAACATTTTTTTATTGGTTCGCTTTGCCTTAGTTTTTGCCTGGTCTATGCAGTTTATCATAATAGAATGGGAAGTTTATAGCATTACTAAAAACCCACTTTCCTTAGGAATTATTGGTTTAATGGAAGTGATTCCAGCAGTTTCCATGGCTTTATTTGCAGGTCATATTGTAGATCAAAAAGAAAAAAAAGGTTTGCTGATTAAATGTATAATTGGATTTACTATTATTAGCACAGGTCTGTTTTTACTTACTTGGCCAGAGACAGCTGGCCATATCTCATCAAATTATATTTTATACGGCATATACTTTATGGTGTTCTTAGGAGGAATTGTAAGAGCTTTTATCGGACCAACTGTCTTCTCTTTAATCGCATTGATTGTTCCTAAAAAAGTGTATCCAAACGCTGCGACTTGGAGCAGTTCAACTTGGCAAATGGCAGCGGTTTTAGGACCCGCTTTGGCTGGATTTTCAATTCATTGGATAGGAGTACATTGGTCAATGTGTCTAATTGTTGGTTTTTCATTTGTGGCTTTAATAGGTTTACTAAAAATTTCAAAAAAACCAATTTTAAACCCAAAGATCGGAGAGCCAGTAATGCAAAGTTTAAAAGAAGGAGTAAAGTTTGTATTCCAATCAAAGGCTATTTTAGGCGCAATAACCTTAGATATGATAGCGGTACTTTTTGGAGGGGCTATTGCTTTATTACCCATATATGCACAGGATATTTTGAATGTAGGATCGGAAGGGTTTGGTATATTAAGAGCTGCTCCTGCAATTGGAGCTTTTATTACCATGTTAATTACAGCCTATATTCCGCTTAGTAAAAATGCAGGAATGAAACTGCTAGTGGCAATATTTGGTTTTGGAGTTTGCATCATTGTTTTTGGATTCTCCACCATATTTTGGGTTTCGGTTCTTGCTTTATTTTTTAGTGGAGTGTTCGATGGAATATCAATGGTAATTCGTCAAACCATATTACAACTTAAAACACCAGACCATATGAGAGGTCGTGTAGCTTCTGTTAATTCTATGTTTGTTGGCTCATCCAACGAGTTAGGAGCTTTTGAAAGTGGTATCACTGCAAAATTAATGGGGACTGTAACTGCAGTTGTTTTTGGTGGAACAATGACAGTTGTAACAGTTTTAATTAAGGGAATTAGTTCTCCTTCGTTTCGAAAACTAGATCTTCGGAAAGATTTGGAAGCACATGAAAATGAAATTTAATAGGTTTTCAGTTCAAACTGCTCTCCATCAAAAACACCATAAGTATAATGGTTTATCCAATCTCCAAGATTAAAATAGGTCGAATTTTCAGCAACTTTAATTTCCATAGGCAAATGGCGATGACCAAAAATAAAATAATCGTAGTGTTTGGTTTCTAATTTCCTTTTGGCATATAGTGCAAGCCATTCTTGTTCTTCTCCTAAAAATGCCTTGTCTTCATCCCCAGAAATCAATTTATTTTTAACTGATAAATGTTGTGCTAAACGCATTCCTATGTCTGGATGTAACCATCGATAAAGCCATTTCGAAAAAGGATTTATAAACACTTTTTTCATTCGTTTATATCCTTTATCATTAGGTCCTTTACCGTCTCCATGGCCTATTAAAAAAGTTTTATTATTTATCGTAAATTCTTTGGAATCTCTATAAGTAGGGATGTTGAGTTCTTTTTCGAAATAATCATTCATCCATAAATCGTGATTCCCAACAAAAAAATAAATTGGAATTCCAGAATCGGTTATCTCCGCAAGTTTACCTAAAACTCGAACGAACCCTTTAGGAACAACAGTTTTATATTCAAACCAAAAATCGAATAAATCTCCTAATAAAAATATTGCAGCGGCATCAACTTTCACTTCATCAAGCCATTGTATAAACTTTTTTTCCCTTGGGAGACTTTCCTCATGGGTAGGAGCTCCTAAATGATTATCGCTTGAGAAATAAATTTTTTTTCCTGGTGGAATTTGCATGGGTTAAATATAGTAAAAAAGAGACTTTGTAAAAGTTTATGTTTCCGTTTTAGTTATCTGAAGCAAACCATTGCGCATAACTACTATCTGTTTCCTGAAGCTTTAAAGAATGTAATTTCACATGTGAGGGTAACTCTTTACTAATCGTCTGAGCAAAATCGATTATCATCATTTCGCTGGTAGGTTGGTAATCTACTAGTAATACACTGTGTCCACGATCTTTTAATTCTTTTGCCAATTCAATGTGAGGGGTATTCTTATTAAAAACGGTAGCGTGATCAAAAACATCAACGATTTTAGATTTTACAATTTTTTTAAGGTCAGTAAAATCGATTACCATTCCAAATTTTACATGGTTGCTATCTGAAATAGGAGTCCCAATTACGGTAACATGTAATTTATAACTATGACCATGTACATTTCTGCATTTTCCGTCATAACCATAAAGTGCGTGCCCTGTTTCAAAAGAAAATTGCTTGGTAATTCTAATCGTACTCATACTTTTAATTTAGTTTGCAAAGATATGTTATTGATAGCACACTTAAATTTCTTCAGAACGGTTATCTTTTTTTGCTAAAGGATAATATTTGTTTCTATATTTTATAATAAGTGCAATGGCTCTAAATCCAATCCAAACTACTAAGGAAATCCAAATACCTTTTAATTTTAAATCGTAATAATTACAAATAAGTAATGTTGGTATAAAACCGAAAAGGGTGGATGAGATTAACACATTTCGCAAATATTTCATTTCGCCTAGCCCTTTAAATATGGCATCCAAAGTAAAACCTAGCGCATTAAAAGGTTGTGAAATAAGAACAATAAAAAACACGCCATAAAAAGTAGTTAAAACCAAAGCGTCTTTATTAAATAATAGCCCTAATTGATTATAAAACAACACCCCTAATAAAATTAATAAAAAACTTACGATAAGGTTATAAGTGTTTACACGTTTGGTTAGTATCCATAGTTTTTTATATTTTTTAGCTCCTAATAATCTTCCACCTAAAATATTTCCAGCTGCACCATAACCATCGATAAAGAACGCTGAAAACAACCAAAGGTTGATAGCTATGGTATGTGCAGCAATATATTCTTTGCCCAGAGATGTTGCTTCCCTTACAGCCATTAGTAAAGCAATATTTAATGCAACCGATCTAATAAACAGGTTAAAACTCATGTTTACCAATCGGTTTATTTCGGGATGAATATTCTTTTTAATTTTTAAGGAAACGTCTGTTTTTACCATTAAAAAAACGAAAGCGAGAATGGCCATTACAAATTGAGCAAATAAACTAGCCCAAGCCGCTCCTTTTACGCCCATGGGCTCTATCATTCCATCTATCCCATAAACTAAAGCTATATCAAGACCAATATTTATTAGCGCACCAAGAGCCGCAATAATCATTGGCCAAAAAGTATTTTGAAGCCCTCTAAAAATTCCAAAAACAGCAAAGGTAAAAAGGGTAAGCGGAAAGCCCCAAACCCGGATATAATAATAATCGATACTGTATTCTAATATTTTCCCCTCGGCACGAAGGAAAACAAAAATTTCTTCAATAAAAAAGTAAGTGGAAAACAAGAGAATGAAACTCAAAATAACATTAAAAAGAATTGCCTGTGCTGGAAAACTTTTAAGGCTCTCATATTTTCCAGCGCCAAGATTTTGAGATACAATTGCCGAAATAGCACTTCTTGTTTGCGCTAAAATCCAAATAATTGTAGATAGAAATGTACCTACAATACCTACTGCAGCAAGTGATTCTGTGCCAAACTCTGCAATATTTCCAACAACTGCAGCATCGGTGGAAGACAATACAGGTTCTGCAATTCCTGCAATTATAGCTGGCAATGCAAGTTGTTGTATGCGTTTAAATGAAATGTCTATTTTTTGCATAGCAACTCATAACAGTAAAATGGATCTTCACTTTGATTTGGAAAATAAATATTTCCTAATTTTTTATAACCTCGAAGTTCATAAAACCTTTGATTTCTTTGATTTTGACTAAAGGTATCCAAACGAATAGAACTATAGTCGTTTTCAGTTGCAAAGTTTTCTGCAAAATCCATAAGCTCTCGAGCTAAGCCTTTACCTTGAAAGTTTGGGTGAATCGCTAATCGATGAATGTAAAGGTTCTTTTTATTTGGAGTTAACCAATTTATTGTGAGGTATTCTTTATCTATTTTTGAAGTAATTGTGATACAACCTATCACGGTTTTTTCTGATATAAGAACAAATAACTCATTGCGTTTTAAATCATTATTAAAAGCATCTAAAGAAGGGTAGTTTTCGTTCCATTGAAATATTTTTTCTGATATCATTTGTTTCGCACAAGCTCTTGTTATGTTCAGGACTTCTTGTATTTCCTTTTTTTTTGCTTTACGAATCATTTATTCAATGTATTTTTGCCAAAGTTACAAATTTTGAAAAAATGAAAAACATACTTGTACCAATTGGTTCTACCGAAAATGGAATAAACAATTTAAAATATGCTGTAAACTTTGCTTCAATGAGTGGAGGAAAAGTTTATTTGATTAATATTTATAAAGAATTTTCTAAAGTTGGGGGTCTTCCCAAAGTCAATCAATTAATAATTGAAGAAAACGAAAAGCAATTAAAGGAAGTTATAAGTGCTGTAAATACTATTGGAGTTGAGGTAATTGCAAAACCAATTAAAGGGAATCCATTTGAAGGAATAAAAAGAGTTTCCAAGCAATTTAATATTGACCTTATAGTTGTTTCTCCACAAAGTATCGAAATTAAAAACGAAGTTTACTTAGGAAACGTAACAGGTAAGATTGTAAAACAAACAGAAATTCCTTTGTTGATTGTACCTAAAGATTATTTATTTAGAAAATTTGATTCCATATTAGTGGCATTTAAAAATGGACATTTTGAAAAAGAAAATGTATTAGAGCCACTACATAATATGATCGCGTTATTTAAATCTAAGATCAATTTATTACAAGTTATTACTCCTGAAACCACAGAAGAAAATAAAAAAATTGATCAAGAATTATTGACCATTAAAAGTACTTTAACTACTACAGAAAATGCGACTACTTTTCAAGGAGTATTAGAGCATTTTCAATCTCATAACCCAGATATGTTGTGTGTAATAAGAAGAAAAAGAGGCTTCTTTAAAAAGTTATGGGAAAAGAACATTGTACTAAAACGAGATTTTCATACAAGTAAACCCTTATTAATTTTAAGCGGCATTCAAAATTAATAGGGGCATTAGCTCAGCTGGCTAGAGCGCTACGCTGGCAGCGTAGAAGTCATCGGTTCGACTCCGATATGCTCCACTAAAAAAGCAGTTATAAATTTATAACTGCTTTTAAGTTTAGTTAGTCTGTTAGTTATTATAACAAATCGGATTATTGTCACTATTTTTTTCTTTTAAAATAGAGCAATCCCGCTTTACTATAACGATGAATATCAAAAACTTTTTTTACACCATCGGCATTTAAAAATTGAATAGTTTTCTGATTTGTAGCATTTACTTTTTTTACAATAATAGGGTTTTCAATAGTAAGTTCCATAATTTCATTATTTAAAAATTAAATTAAAAAATTGTTATTTGGGTATAGCTAATATTAACAATAAAAGGACATAAAGCAAAAATAATCGACAAAATACACTTATAATTAACAAGTTGCCTAATTTTCATCAAATTACTTAGATCCAGTTTTTAAATACAAGAGGTTTTCATAAAAAAACATTATATTGTCGTTTTTGATATATAAATAATGCTTATAGGCGATTAGAAAATAAATATTGTTTTATTCGAAACAAAAATAGTTACATGGTTATATTTGCACAAATCAACTACTTATACAATTAAACAATTATTATATGGAAATTATTGATAAAGCCTTAGAATTTGAGAAAAGAAAGCTTTCTTTTCAAACTACAAGTGACAGAATCGTTGCTTCTAGAGAGGTTAAGGCACTTATCTTAGGTATTAATGATATCTATAAAGAAAATAAAGATCCCGAACTTATGGATCTAATGAAACGTCTAACAGTCATTAAACGTAAAATTGAAGTTAGATTAAAAGGAAGACAATCTTCAAGTTAAATTGAAATTATTTTTTTATAAAAGCGACTGTTTGCATAATTGCTTTGTTTAAATCTGGTGGTAATTCAGAATTACACCAAGGATGACTAGCTCCAAAAACATGATCTGCATTTTCAATTATTTCTAAGGTACTCTTAGAATTCCATTGATGTAAATTTTGAGCCTCTAATACTGTTACCGAAGTATCTTCAGAACCATGAATAATGAGTAGATTAGCATTAAGGTTTTCTACAGCACGCCTTATGGTTAGTCTATTTTCATTTGTTTTAAAATCTTTATAAAACTGAAAATCATGAGGCATTTGTTGTTTCGTTCTTCCGTTTTCAACAAAAGTAATTCCAGATTTCTCCCATTGTTTAAAGGTTTCAGAGTTTTCTTGAAATCGGACTTTAAAATCACATACTCCTGCCCAAGTTATTACATTGTTAATCTTTGGATCTTCTTCCGCTTTTATTAGTACAATTCCACCTCCACGACTATGGCCAATTAATGAAATGTTTTTGATGTCAATCTCTTTTTCAAATTCATTATTTGAGGATAATTCGGAAATAATATTCTCTAAATCGATTAGTTCTTTACTAAAGTTATTTTGTCCAAAAGCTTTTAAATCTGGAAAATCTATAGGCTGTTCAATAGTCCCGCCATTGTGAGAAAAATTAAACTTTAAAAAGAAAAAACCTTCTTTAGCAAAAGACTCTGCTACCAAACGCCAAGCTCCCCAATCTTTAAACCCTTTATATCCATGACAAAAAACGACAATTGGTTTTAAAGATTTATCTTCAATATAACTAACGTCATACAGAATTGGCTTTTCATTAGATCTAGTTATTACGAAGTTTTTTTCTAATACCATATTATATTTCTTTTTCTGTAAAAGGAATTTTTGGATTGCAAATTTCTATAATTAATTTTTTTAATTCGTTGGAATAATCCTCCAAAACTACATCTGTAATATTTGTATTTCTTTGGCGATCTCCCGATTTTTCTTTTTTTCCAAAATCTAAGAAACCCTCTTTTAGATTCTTAAATGAAACTATACCTGCTTGTGCATTTTCTAGTGAAAAACTATCTTTAAGCATAAGGGCATAAGCTAAGACCTGAAAAACCTTTGCAAATTTATAATCTGCAGTGACATCACTCCAATCTACAATATTTAAATCTGTTTGTTTTACGAGGCCTGTTTTATAATCTACAATTCGCAACTTATCATTAAATTCATCAACACGATCCACTTTTCCTTTTATTTTAACAGGAAAATCAAGCTCTCTTATAGTAAGGTTGATTACTAAATCACTTTCAATAGCAACAATTTTTATTTTATTTCCTTTTTTTATTTCTGAAAGTTCATACTTAATAAAATTAGAAATAAAGCGTTTTGCAACTTCAAAAATAATAAGGTTTTTTCCTTTAGAAAAGTCACCGTCTTTAAAGGATTTTACAAACTGTTTCCTAACCTCTTCATCAATTTTTAATTGCATATTAAGCAAGTGATCAATAGTAAGGAAACTGTCTTCTAAAGGCTTGTAAAACACTTCTAATGTATCATGAACTATTGTCCCCAAGGTATTAGCAGCAACGGTTTCTTCTACTTCATTAAATTCATTGATCTTTAAAATCTTTTGATAATAAAAATCAATAGGATTTCTAATATATGATGTTAGGGTGGAAGGAGAAAATCCAGAATTTGCAATTTCTTTAAGACGATTAATAACAGCATCTGTTTTTGAAACCCTCTTTAACTCTGAAGTATTGATATTAACAGTAGAGTTAATTATACTTTTTTTGATCTTGTGTCCAGAAATATTCTCTATTTCTAGTTGGGATATAAATCTACTCTTTTCACCAGTATTTAAACCATCTGAAAAATTGTTATATAATAAGGTAATATTTTTTGCGCGATGCAACAACCTATAAAAGTGATAGGTGTATATCGCATCTTTTTCTGTGTAGGTAGGAAGACCAAATTGCTGTTTTAAATCATAAGTAATAAAAGAAGCATTAGATTTCCCAGAAGGGAAAGTTCCTTCGTTTACTGAAGAAATAATTAAATTTTCAAAGTCCAATACCCTGGACTCTAGAACCCCCATAATTTGAAGTCCATTATACGCATCTCCTTTAAAATCTAAAGTTTTAGTTGTTATTAATTCTGAAAATAAATTCTGAACCGTTTTTACTGTTTTTAAGTATTTAAATTTAGTATTTAACTTTTCGATATTTTGAAAAACGGAGTATAATTGAAAATATACAATCCTTTCAATTTTTGAAGTAGTTTCAATTGATTTTAGTTCTAAAAGGATCATTAAGCAAGAGTGGAGAGCCTTAGTACTTTTATTTTCCCAATCCCCAAACAGAAGCATTAATATATTCTCATCTGAGTTTTGATTTATCTCTATTAGGTTTGTTAAAGAAATATTTGTAAGATTCCCTTTTGAAATTTCACGTATAATCTCCCTAGAATATGGCAATATCTTTGAAGCCATTGGATGGTTCAAAATAGAAAGCACATTTTTGTGATAGTAAGTTGTATTCGATTGTATATGTAAAGACAAAAGCAATTCGAAAAAAGTAACGGCAGGAAATGACTTGAGTGAAACCCCCATAGTTATATTTACATTAGCAATGTTTTCTGGGAGTGATTGTAATAATGGGATTAATAAGTTTTCATCCGCTAAAACAACTGCTGTATTATTTAGTTCTTCATTGGATAACCTGGAAAGTGTTTGACCAATAAATTTAGCTTGCCCTATATTTTTCTGAGCCTCAACAATATTAATTTCTTTTTCTTTTATAAAATTAGCGTTGATTCTTGCGATACTTTTATTTTTAAAATAACTCCATTCAGAACTATATTTTCTTAAAAAATAAGAAGCACTATGCTTATCATCATGGTAAAAGTGAGCGTCGGTATCCCAATAAATTTCAGAGTTTCCTCTCTCTAATAATTCTTGAATTATGGTTTGCTCCGCATTATTTAATGCATTAAATCCTATAAAGATGTGTTTGTTTTCTAGATTAGAAATACTATAGCTTTCTGCATTTTCGGCAGCTTTTCTATAAACCATTCCTTGATAGCCTATATTATCTTTTAATAATGTATCGTATAATTTATCATAAAAACCCTGAAGACTATCCCAAAAAGCTAAATAGGATTCTATGAGTTTTGTTTTTTCTTTTTTTACATACCAATGATTTACATCTTTAATACTGCTTAAATAATTAAAAAAAGGGGAAGGAGGAATAAGATACCTATCAATTTCATTAAAATCATTTATCATTGTAGTTGCCCAAGAACTATACACATCAAAATCATCTTTTTCCTTTTGTAAAGATGTGTTGATATAAACTTCATAGCTTTTAAAAAGCAGCTCAGTTTGATTGATAATTTTTAAGCCAGAAAGTTCTTCAATAAACTCTTCTATACTTATAATATTAGGCGCGAACGTAGTGTTTGTCGCGTCTTTTTTCAGGTAATTTAATAAAAACCCTCCAGCTCTTTTACTTGGTAAGATAAATGTAAAAGAAGAAAGGTCTAAATGATTTTCCTTTATATGATTAATTGTTTCTTCGAGAAATGTTAGCATCATATAAAAATAAAAAACGTCTCGCTATTAACGAGACGTTTTCTAATAAATATTAATTGTAATTACTAATATTAGTTTTTGTTAAGGCTGATTTCAACTCTACGGTTGTTAGCTCTACCTTCTCTAGTTTTATTAGAATCTAGAG
This sequence comes from uncultured Flavobacteriales bacterium, assembly GCA_913058295.1. Classification (GTDB taxonomy): domain Bacteria; phylum Bacteroidota; class Bacteroidia; order Flavobacteriales; family Flavobacteriaceae; genus Marifrigoribacter. Next base: position 145,572 of record CAJXRD010000001.1, read on the forward strand.
GTCTGTCTTCACCAAATCCTTGATGAGTTAATCTGTCATCATCAATACCATTAGCCTGTAAGTAATTTTCAACAGATTCTGCTCTATCTTTAGACAGTTTCATATTTAGTTTATCACTACCAACGCTATCTGTATGACCTTCGATCACAAACTTAGCATTAGGGTATTCTTTCATTATACCAATAATGTCATTTAATACACCAGCAGATTGATCTTTAATAGACGCTTTACCTGTATCGAATAAGATTGTTTTAGCATAAGAGTTTAATGCTTTTTTAACTGCTTCAGTTACTTCTGGACAACCATTGTTAGCCACTGTACCTATAAGGTCAGGACATAAATCATCTTTATCTGGAACACCGTCACCATCTCTATCAGGCCATGGACATCCATTGTTTGCTTTAGGACCAGGAGTTTCTGGACAGTCATCTTCATTATCTGGGATTCCATCACCATCAGTATCAGGACAACCATTGTATTCTGCTAAACCAGGAGTATTAGGACAAGCATCTAAATGATCTGGGATTCCATCACCATCAGTATCAGGACATCCATTAAATTCTGGTAAACCAGGAGTATTAGGACATTCGTCATTTCTATCTTCTATACCGTCTCCGTCTGTATCAGGACAACCGTTAAATTCTGGTAAACCAGGAGTTTCTGGACATTCATCTTCGTAGTCGTAGATTCCATCACCGTCTGTATCTTTTCCTCCAAACTTAAATTTAACACCCAAAGAATGTTTGAAATGAGTTTGACCATAGTTTTCTTCAAAAGCATGTTTATAAGTAGACTGAGCTGTTAATGCTAAATTTTCAGCTACCCAAAAATCAAACCCTACAAATGCATTTGCAGTACCATATCCAATATCATCTAGCCATGTATATCCACCACCTACACCTAAGTAAGGAGCAAACCAACTACCATTAAGTAATTCTCTAAAACTATATTTAATTTCACCATCTGTAGAAATATAAGATAAGTCTCTTGCTTCCGCATCTCCAACTTTATGAATACTATTTATAGATCCAACAGCTACAAATGTAAATCCATCTCCTAAATACCTTCCTATTTTTAATTCAGATACAGAAGGAACCATGTTCCAGTGATCATTTACGTTAAAATATTCTTGAAAGATATTACCAATTTGTTGCTCATTGGAAATAGGGTTTCTTTCACTAAATCTTCCACTATCTGCTCCAGTTGGGAAAAAATCTACAGCGTTTACAGCAAGTTCAATTGACCAAGGATTGTCTTGATCCTGAGCATTAGATACACCAACTCCAACTAAAAAGAGTATGGCTACTAAATAAATGTTAAGATGTTTCATGTTTGAATGTTTAATTTTTAAGTGTTATTTACGGCAAAAGTAAGTTGTTAAATTTTATTAACAAAAACAAATCTATTAAATTTTTTGGAAATACCCTGCTTTTATTACCGAAATTAAGCTTTTTAGCTTTTTAATATTTGTAATTTTTTACCAATTTTAACAAAAGCTTCGATAGCTTTGTCTAAATGTCCAATATTATGGGCAGCTGAAAGCTGAACTCTAATCCTTGCTTTATCCTTTGGAACCACTGGAAAAAAGAATCCAATAACATAAATACCTTCTTCTAGTAACATATCTGCCATGGTTTGTGAAAGCTTGGCATCGTATAGCATTACTGGAACTATTGCCGAATCACCTTCTACAATATCAAAACCAGCAGATTTCATACCTTTTTTAAAATAATTGGTGTTTTTCTCTAATTTATCTCTTAATGAGGTGTCGTTAGACAGTATTTCAAAAACCTTTATAGAAGCACCTACTATAGCAGGAGCTAATGAATTTGAAAATAAATATGGTCTAGATTTTTGACGTAAAATTTCAATAATTTCTTTTTTACCAGTAGTATATCCTCCCATTGCACCTCCAAGTGCTTTACCAAGGGTACCAGTTATAATGTCTACTCGGTCCATAACTCCTTTTTCTTCAAGAGTTCCTCTACCGGTTTCTCCTATAAACCCTGCAGCGTGACATTCATCAATCATTACCAGGGCATCATATTTATCGGCTAAATCACATATCTTATCTAATGGTGCAACAATACCATCCATAGAAAATACCCCGTCTGTTACAATAATTTTATGGCGAGCTCCATTTTTGTTTGCTTCGATTAATTGCTCTTCTAAATCTGCCATATCACTATTTTTATAACGATAACGAGCAGCTTTACACAATCTAACACCATCAATTATAGAAGCATGGTTTAAGGAATCCGAAATAATAGCATCTTCTTTCCCTAATAACGGTTCAAATACTCCGCCATTAGCATCAAAAGCTGCAGCATATAAAATAGTGTCTTCCGTATTATAATAGCTTGCGATTTTGCTTTCTAGCTCTTTATGAATATCTTGAGTTCCACAAATAAAACGCACAGAAGACATCCCGAAACCATGAGTGTCCATAGCATCTTTTGCAGCTTGAATTACTTCTTTATTATCGGATAAGCCTAAATAGTTATTGGAACAAAAATTAATTACTTCTTGACCAGTCGAGATTTTTATAACAGCTCCTTGTGGAGAGGTTATTATGCGTTCTTTTTTATAAAGACCATTATCTTTAATATCTTGAAGTTCTTTTGCAAGATGCTCTTTTAAATTACCGTACATAGTGTTTGTTTTAAGAGTTACAAAATTAAACTTTATTTATCAAAATACCTTCAGAAGAACAATAGATAAGTATTTTTTCTATTACCAAATATCCCATTTCGGTTAATGCAATAGCATATTTTGTTATTTGACTTTTATGACTGTTTTTAAACGCGCCAGTTTTATAGTCGATTATAGTAACAGAATTGTCTTTATTAATATTTAATCGATCCGGAATATAAACTTCTCCTTGAGCTGTGATAATTTTTCTTTCGTTAAATACTTTTTCTGAAGACTTAAAAAAGGGATTCAAAATTGGATGGTATACTATATTCGACATCAATTCTTTTATTGACTGTATTTCCTCTAAAGTGATTTCATGATTGTTATCTAAATCTTTAAAAACCATTTCTAAATCCTCTTCATATTTTATTTTCTCCATCATGTTATGTAAGATATTCCCAGAAGATATAGCTTCTTCTTTTTCTGTATCCCATAAAAGTGCATCTCTAGATATTATATTGAGATTATGATCCTGTGGAGAAGTTGAAATAAATTTTGAATTTATTGAGGATATTTGATCTTCTTTTTTGTTTGAAAGCTGTAGCTGTGGCATTCCTATTTCATAAACCTCCTTACCTTCTTCCCAAAGACCTTTGTGTTTTAAAAATTCTCCAAAAAACTGATTAAAGGAGGAAGGGCAGCCCTCTTTTATTTTAGAAGGGATTTCAGAAAAAATATAAAGTTGTGCTTCTGCTCTAGTTAGAGTAACATATAATAAGTTTAGATTGTCGAGTTCTAATGTATTCCGTCTTATTTGGTAAATTTCTTTTCCAATTTCCCCATATTCCTGAACATTACTATTAAAGTTCACAAGCGATTCTTTAAACTCAAATTCATCTTCATTTAGAGGGTACCAAGATTTAGGTTCTAGCTCGTCATGTATATTAAGGTCTGCGTACGGAAATAAAACTACTGGAAACTCTAATCCTTTTGCTTTATGAATCGTCATTAGCTGAACCCCTTCTGCACTTTCGCTCACCGGTATTCCTGCCTTTTCTTTTTGAAGCTCCCAATCTTCTAAAAACGCAACCTTATTTGCTTTAGGTTTTTGTTCAAATTCATATACTAAATCCATCAATCCAATTAAATAGGCATCTGCATCAGAATCTAATTTAAATTTACGAATACAATATTCGAAACTGTCATATAAGGATAGGGACTGAATTTCATTAAAGCTGAAATCAATATCATAGTTGACCAGATAACTAGAAAATTCTTCTGGGGAAGCCTTTACAAGCGCGCTGAAGAAAGTGTGTTTTTCTTCTGAAATAGAAAGTCTTTCATATAAAAACTCTAAAAGATTAATTTTTACTTCTTCATTTTCAGGAAAAATACTTACAACCAAACAGTTTATTAAAAACTGAACTACGGGGGAATGTTGTAATAAAAGTGTTTCGGAAGAAATAATTGTAATTCCATTTTCTAATAGAAATGTCCCTAAAGTAATTCCATCTTTCTTTTTACGAGTAAGAATGCAAATGTCTTTTTCACAATAACCACTTATTAATAATTCTTTAATGGTTTCAAGAACTTTTTCAGCATAAACCTCATGAGATTCTTGTTTGTTTTTTGTGTCAATAAATTCAAACTTCACATAGCCCCCCTCTTTATTAGTGGAATTTTGTTGATTTCCAGAAACATAAAGGTTCTTATGATCGATGTTTCCGAAATAGTTCGCCGTAAAAGTGAAAAACTCATTATTAAAACCGATAATCTCCTTGCAAGACCTATAATTGGTCGGTAAATGGAGAAGTTCTTTGTCTATATAAAAAGGGTTTTTAGAATTGCAAAGATCAATAAACTGTTCTGGCAATCCTCCCCGCCAACGATAAATAGACTGCTTAGCGTCACCCACCAATAACAAGCTCCCTTGGTTTTCATCTTGATATTGCTGAGAAATTGCATTATCGATTAATGGAATCATATTCTGCCACTGAAGAAGTGAAGTATCTTGAAACTCATCTATAAAATAGTGTCGATATCGCTCTCCTAATCGTTCGTAAATAAAAGGAGTGGGTTGGTTTTTAATCTCTTTATTAATTAGTTGATTAAATTCTGTAATAGGCAAAATGTTTTGTTCCTCTTTAATGGTATTAATTTCTTGATTGACAAGATTAATTACCGAAAGAGGATTGATGTTTTTTAGTAAAGATCTCACAAACAATTCCTTAAAGGCTAACGTTTTGGTTTTGTCAAGGTTTACAATAAATACGGGCTCTAATTCATCTATTATTTGAGCAAGTTCAGGAGTATCCTTTTTAACCCTTCCAGGATATAATGGCTTTTCTCCCATGGTTTCTTGCCACTTCGTTTTAAAATTTAAGTCAAATTTTCCATTTTCTAATTTTTGAAAATGTTTTGGCAAATAACTACCACTAAAATCTGTAAATTCTAAGCCCGCTTCATCTATTAAACTAAGAGTGTCTTTAGATGTTTTTATGATTTCAGCTTCAAAAGCTTTTCTTTTTTCTTTTAATTGTTTCCTGAAATTTATAAAGTCATCCAAAGACTTTTCCTTTAACATTTCTATTTGCTCTCTATCGTTTTCATTAAATAATAAATTTGATGTTTTTACAATGTCTTTAGAAATGTCCCAAGATTTATCATCATCAATTTTTTCTAATGCAAAATCTAATAAAACTTGAGTGATTTTTGAATCATTACCTGCTTTTGAAAGAAGTTGATCTACTGCTTCTGAAGTTAGTTTCGGTATATCTAAACTGACTTCAAAATTTCCTGAAAGATGTAAATCTCTTGCAAAAGTTCTAATTATTCTATGATTAAAACTATCGATGGTTTCGACACTAAAACTAGAATAGTGGTGAAGTATATGTTTTAATATTTTTTCAGCTTTTACTTGAATAGCCTCTTTATTCAAACCTGTTTCTTCAATTATTTGCAAAGCCATATCTGAAGGGTTATCTATAGATGTGGTTTGAGAAAAGGAAGTAAGGTTACTTATAATCCTTTGTTTCATTTCAGCAACAGCTTTATTAGTAAAAGTAATTGCCAAAATATATTTATAATAACCTGAGTTTTTTTCTTGTAAAATTATTTTAAGATATTCCTTAACAAGAGTAAAGGTTTTTCCGCTACCTGCAGCAGCATCATAAATGGTAAATGGTGAGTTATTCTTCAAAAAAAGTGTTTCCGCTAAGATACTTAAATTGCCTCTTTAGAAAAGTACATATTAGAATTATCTATACCAGTATAAGTTTCAAATAATGGATCTTGATTTTTTATTATGAATATTGCGTACTTTTGAAGAACAAATAAAATATTAATCCATAAAACTAAAAATATGTCATTTACATTACCAAAATTAAACTATGCATATGATGCATTAGAGCCACATATAGATGCAAGAACCATGGAGATTCATCATGGGAAACACCATCAAGGATATACCAATAACCTAAATGGAGCAATTGAAGGAACAGAATTAGAAGGAAAGTCTATTGAAGAGATTCTTACAAACCTTGACATGAATAACAATGCCGTTAGAAATAATGGAGGTGGATTTTTTAACCATAGTCTATTTTGGGAAGTAATGTCTCCAAATGGAGGAGGAGAACCAAGTGGGGAATTAGCGGATGCTATTAATTCTGCCTTTGGAAGTTTTGAAGCATTTAAAGAAAAGTTTTCTGCAGCTGCAAAAACTAGATTTGGATCTGGATGGGCTTGGCTTTGTGTACAAAAAGGAGGTAAATTAGAAGTTTGTTCAACAGCTAATCAAGATAATTCTCTTATGCCAGGAATTGGTTGTGGAGGACATCCAATTTTAGGGCTAGATGTATGGGAACATGCATATTACTTAAATTACCAAAATAGAAGGCCAGACTATGTGTCTGCATTTTTCAATGTAATTAACTGGGAAGAAGTATCTTCTAGGTATGCTGCTAATAAATAATTTCTATTTAGAAATTATACTTAATAAAATAGAACGCCCCCTTTAAAAAAGGGGGTTTTCTATTTTTATGCTTTTTTATTTCTTTTAAATATTGGGTATAAAAAAGGTAAACAAGAGTTAAGAAAAGTACTAGTAAACGACTCGTAACAAACTATAAGCTAGTCTTTAATGTAATTGAATTACTCGCCACCCCTTATTTAGATTTTGGGCATAAAAAAAGGTAAACAGAGATGTTCACCTTTTTTTGCCCCAAATCTACCATGAACTTAACCTACTTATGCTATGGTATACTCAAATATATATAATTAAAATCTTACTAGAATCATCTTTTAGATTAAGCGCTTTAAAATTCGTTAAAAAACAGGTATAAAAATTAATAGAAGAAATAAAATATTAAATAGATGAAGAAAGGGTATAAAAAATAAAAAAGGTAAACGAGTGTTTACCTTTTTTGCCCCAAATCTACCATGAACTTAACCTACTTATGCTTATGGTATGTTCAAATATATCATATAATTTGATATAACATGCAAGATAATTCCTACTTTTGGATAAAAGGAAGGGATATTCGTTAAAACACACATATTTTGTTAATTATTTTAATATTTTAACATTTAGACATAGAAATAGATTGATATAAAATGACAAAAACTACCGATTAATACGAATATGTGGAAAATGGCGTGATTAAAACGTAACTTATTTATACTATAAAAAAATGCTCCTATGGTATATGCAATTCCGCCAAGAAGCAGCCATACTATTCCTTCTAATGAAAAGTTATTTAATAAAGGTTTAAAGGCAAATACAATAATCCAGCCCATTAAAACATATGCTATTGTAGAAATCTTATCGAATTTACCAGTATAGAAAAGTTTTAAAATAACTCCAGTTAATGCAATTCCCCATGTAATTCCGAATAAAACCCAACCAATAGTGCCTTTTAATATTACTAAAGTGAATGGGGTATAGGTACCTGCAATTAGTATGTATATGGAAGCGTGATCAAAAACATTTAATCGCTTTCTAGTATTTAAATTTTTCGCGTTATGAAAAAAAGTGGAAGCGGCATATAATATAATAAGGCTTGTCCCATAGATGCTAAAACTAACAATGTGCCAAACAGTACCAGAAAATGAAGCTTTCAAGATTAATAAGACCAATGCAATAATACTCAAGAATAATCCTAATGCGTGAGTAAGTACATTAATTTTTTCTTCTAGAGGAGGATAATAGGTTGGGTCTTTTACCTGTTTCATAAATACCTTTATGTAAAAGACGCATGTTTTTATTTTTTATTGCCGAAACGTTCTAAAATATTTTTAATATGCTCTTTCCGAGTTGCCTTCATAAAAATTAATATAGGCTCTGTTTACAACTCGATTTCCTCCAGGTGTTGGGTAATCTCCTGTAAAATACCAATCTCCTAAATCTTTGGGACATGCTTTATGAAGGTCCTCGACAGATTGAAATATAACCTTCACTTTTGAAGTAATACTTTCCTCGCAAATCAATTCAGCAATTTTATCTGAAATTTCTTCATCTGTAAAAGGAGCGTATAATTCTTTGACATGATTTATTTGCTCTATGTCCTCAACACCAACTTGTGCTTTACATTTATGATATATCTCCTCTACAATAGATTGAGTTCCTCTATCATAATGAAGTGCTTTTGCAGCTTGAAATGCTATTAATCCTTCCATTCTAGCCATGTCGATACCATAACAATCTGGATATCTAATTTGAGGAGCAGACGACACTATCACTATCTGTTTTGGATTTAAACGATCCATCATTTTTAAGATACTCTTTTTTAAAGTAGTACCCCTAACAATACTATCATCTATAATAACCAAATTGTCTTCGGGCTTAACAACACCATAGGTAACATCATAAACATGAGCCACTAAATCATCACGACTACTATCCTCAGTGATAAATGTACGTAGCTTTACATCTTTTATCGCAATTTTTTCCGTACGTATTTTATGATCTTGTATTTCTTTAAGTCTCTTAGGGGTTAAGTCATTTTTTTCTTTTAAAATGGCTTCAACCTTCTGCTTGTTTAATTCATCTTGAGCAGCCTCTAACATTCCATAGAAAGATGTTTCAGCAGTATTAGGAATAAAAGAAAACACCGTGTTTTCTGTATCATGATTAATTGCTTCCAAAACTTTAGGCATTACAAGTCTTCCTAATTCTTTTCTTTCTTGGTAGATTTCTGCATCACTTCCACGAGAAAAATAAATACGCTCAAACGAACATGATTTTTTTTCAAGAGGCTCTAAAATTTTTGATATTTTCATATAGCCATCCTTCCTTAAAAGTAAAGCATGACCTGGGTCTAATTCTTTAACCTCTTCAAAAGGCACATTAAATACAGTTTGAATTACTGGTCTTTCAGAAGCGACTACCACCACCTCATCATCTTTATAATAAAAAGCAGGACGTATCCCTGCTGGATCTCTAAAAACAAAAGAATCTCCGTGGCCCAATAACCCTGCCATAGCATAACCACCATCCCAATCTCTGGAAGATTTTTTTAATATTTTTGAAAGATTGAGATTCTCCACTATATAAGGAGAGGCTTCAATTTTACTTAAACCTAAGGCTTTCGATTTTTTATAAAGCTTTCTTACCTCGTCATCTAAAAAATGACCTATTTTTTCCATTACCGTAATGGTATCTGCTTTTTCTTTAGGGTGCATTCCCAACTCAATTAGGTTATTGAATAATTGAGTAGTATTGGTCATATTAAAATTACCAGCAATAATTAGATTTCGATGCATCCAATTATTTTGACGAAGAAACGGATGTACATGTTCTACACTATTTCCACCAAAAGTACCATACCTAACATGTCCCAACATCAACTCTCCTAAATAGGGAATGTTCTTTTTTTGAGCTTCAACATCTGTTTTTATTTCTGGATTATTGGTGAGTTCATCATTGATGCGGCCATTAATTTTACCAAAAATATCTTGAATAGGTTGAGCGGCATTAGACCGTACTCTACTTATATACCTTTCTCCTGGATCAACATTTAACTTTATACTTGCAAAACCAGCACCGTCTTGACCACGATTATGCTGTTTTTCCATCATTAAATACATTTTATTAATTCCGTAGAAAGCAGTACCATATTTTTCTTTATAGAATTCTAATGGTTTAAGAAGTCGAATTAAGGCAATTCCACATTCGTGTTTTAAAGCATCACTCATAGTATTATTTCAGTATATTAATAAAAAAAGCCCTGTATTACAGGGCGTGTTATTTTATTCGCTTAAATCGAATTGTGTCAAATTTTTAAATTGAACTATTCGTTCATATAATTCTTCTTTTCCTAAACTTATCATCCGTTCCGTTCCAAATTTTTCAACAGAAAAAGACGCTAAAGCCGAACCGTAAATAATTGCTTTCTTAAGGTTGCCAAAACTAAAATCTTCCGTTTTTGCAAGATAACCTGCAAAGCCACCGGCAAAAGTATCTCCTGCTCCTGTAGGGTCAAAAACTTCTTTTAATGGTAAAGCGGGTGCATAAAATATTTCATCTTCAAAAAACAATAACGCTCCATGTTCTCCTTTTTTAATAACTACAAATTCGGGGCCCATAGTCATTATTTTTTTAGCGGCAACAACTAAAGAATATTCTCCTGTTAATTGTCTTGCTTCTTCATCATTAATAGTAATCACATCTACTTTTGCAATTACTTTCATTAAATCGTCTAAAGCAGAATCCATCCAGAAATTCATGGTATCAAGAATTACTAAATCTGGCTTTTGGTTCATTTGTTCAATAACTCCAAGTTGAACTAAAGGATGTAGGTTTCCTAACATTACTACTTTAGCATCTTTGTATGAATCTGGAACAACAGGTTTAAAATCTGCTAAAACATTTAATTCAGTTGCTAAGGTATCCCTAGTATTCATGTCGTTATGATACTTTCCGCTCCAGAAAAATGTTTTTCCATTTTCTACTACTTCAAGACAAGACACATCTAGACCTCTATCTTCCAGCATATCAATATATTCCTTAGGAAAATCCCCACCAACAACAGATACAATTGCACCATCAACTTCAAATTGAGATGCTGCTAATCCAATGAAAGTGGCTGCGCCACCTAATATTTTATCTGTTTTTCCAAAAGGGGTTTCAATAGCATCAAATGCAACTGTTCCGACAATAACAAGTTTACTCATAAAAGGGTTTTAATTTAAAGTGCAAATTTAATCAATTAAATGAGAAATGATAGATTTTATTAAACAGTCTATAATAGTTGTATTGTCCTTTAACGAAAGATTAATATTTGCAAAGCTTTGATTTCTAGGGTCAAATCGAGTTAGTGTAGAAAATTCTTACACTTATGGTTTTAAAAAGGCATTTCAACGAATATTTATATCAATATATCGAAAAGTAATAAGAATCAAGTTGTTAAAACAAGAATATTCCTACACTTGTATAAGAATTAAAATATGATAGTCATGAAAACAGTTATTAAAATAGTATTTGTAATTTTATTTTTTGTAAATAATGTGTATTCTCAAGTTGGGATAAATACGACACAAGTTAATTCATCAACTATATTACATATAGAGAGTAATAACAAGGGTGTTTTGTTTCCAACTCTCACACAGGCTCAAAGAGATAATATTAATATTGTCGCAGAGAGTAATGGTGAAGTTGTTCCTCCAGGCTTGACAATATACTGTTCGGATTGTTGTACAAGTGGTTATGGAGCCTTATTTTTCTATAATGGTTCAGAGTGGAAATCGACAGACAGTGATTGTCGTGATGTAGGAAGCTTCCCTGAATGTATTCCTGTTACAACAACAATGTTGTCTAGTCAACACATAGACGCAAGTATTTTCCCTCTTATATTTGACAACGATTTAACAGAAGCTACACAAACAGGTCCTTGGTCAACAAGATTCCATCAAGGGAGTACTGATCCATACACGGGAGATGTCATACAATTTACATTAAACGAGGCAATACCTGCAGGAGGAAAAATAGTTTTATACTGGTCTGATAATGAAGACCCTGATTGGGTTGGTTTTATTGTAGATTTAGATAATGGGGGAGTCATGTCTCAACCTTCTATTGACACGTATCCACAAGGTGTCGGTTTTCCAGTGCTACCAAACAGCGTTAACACACCTAATGGAAATGATGATTTTATATTGGAAATCACTTTAATAGCGGATACTGATACCATTACCGTGAGGTCGTCAGATCAAGATACTTGGGGAGAAGATCCTCAACTATATGAGTTTAAAATTTTTGACGATGAGGGTAATGAAATACCATTCACTTGCAATTAATATTTTAATAGATAAAACACACTTCATAAAAAATAGTCTCTCAAATGAGAGACTATTTTTATTTCCTTCCAAAATCAGCTGGGATCTCTCCCCAAGCTTTCGTCTCCCACTTTATTATAATAGTGGAATAAGTATTGTTTTTTAACCAATCTTCAGCACGATTCAATAATTCAAATACTTTTTTATTTTTTGTAGTTTGCTTTAATTTCGTGTTGTATTTTTTCTTTTTTACCCACCCAATAGCAATTTTTGAATCACTATAAATTTTACGGTCACTTTTTTGCTGCTTTAAATAAGCAAGACCATGTACCAAAGCCAGAAATTCTCCTACATTATTGGTGCCTTGTTGAAAGGGCCCTTGATGAAATAATTGTTGATGTGTTTGTGTATCAACCCCTCGGTATTCCATTATTCCTGGATTTCCGCTAGAAGCGGCATCTACAGAAATAGTATATAAATTAGGGTCTCCGATCTTTTTTAATTCCTCTTTAGAAAGTGTTTTCTTTTTTGTGCCTTTACCCTTATAATCTGCATATTCTTTATTGTAGGCTTTTTTGGCTTCATTAAAAGTTAAAAAGGATTTATACTGTGCACCAGGCACTCCTTTTATAGAACGTTGGCATTCTTTCCAACTATCATAAATACCAGCAGGATTCCCTAACCAGACCACATAAAATTTTTGTTTTTTAGCCAAATGTTACTTTTTTAATACTTCTTCAATTATTTTTGGAAAAAATTCATATTCTAATTGATGCACTTTTTCTGCTACAGATACTGCCGAATCTCTTTCAGATAGCATCACTTTTTTCTGAAAAATAACAGCCCCTTCATCATAATTTTCGTTTACATAATGAATGGTTATTCCAGTTTCAGTTTCTTTATTTTTTATAATAGATTCGTGTACATGTGAGCCATACATTCCCTTACCGCCATATTTTGGAAGTAAGGCCGGATGAATATTAATGATTTTATTAGGGAATACATTCAAAATTGATTCTGGAAACTTCCACAAAAAACCAGCAAGGACTATTAAATCTGGAAACTCGTTTTTTAGAATAATCAAGACATTATCAGAATCCCGAAAGTCTTCCTTAGTAAAACTAATAGAAGGAACATTTAAATTTTTTGCGCGTTCTAAAACTTTAGCATTTTTTTTATTTGAAAGTACTAAAGTGACTTCAGCAAAATCAGAGTTTTGAAAATATTCAATAATGTTTTGAGCGTTAGTGCCACTCCCAGAAGCAAATACAACAATACGCTTCATAGTATATTTTTATTATTTAGGTTGGTGTTCGTGTAATTTTAAAACACAAAAGTAATGCAAAAGAAGATTTACTCAACTAAAATGTTTACTTTAGAATTACATTTTATAATTAATAGGGTGTTTTAAATTAAAATATTTTATTTTTGCGGATTATAATTAAATTTTAAAAACAAGAATTATGTCAGACATTGCATCAAGAGTAAAAGCTATTATCGTAGACAAATTAGGTGTAGACGAGAACGAAGTTGTAATCGAAGCTAGCTTCACAAACGACTTAGGAGCCGACTCATTGGATACGGTAGAACTTATTATGGAATTTGAGAAAGAATTTGATATTCAAATTCCAGACGATCAAGCTGAGAATATTGCTACAGTTGGTCAAGCAATCTCATATATTGAAGAAGCTAAATAAAACTACTTCTTTATGGAATTAAAGCGAGTTGTAGTAACAGGGTTAGGTGCACTTACTCCTATAGGTAACAATGTTGAAGAATATTGGGACGCATTGATTAGTGGTAAAAGTGGGTGTGCAAATATTACTTATTTTGATACAGAAAAGTTCAAAACTAAATTCGCTTGCGAACTTAAAAACTTCGACCCATTAAATCACTTTAACAGAAAAGAAGCTCGAAAACTCGATCGCTTCGCTCAATATGCACTTGTATCTGCTGATGAAGCAATAGGTGACGCTAAACTTAATCTCGATGAGGTTGATAAATTTAGAGTTGGTGTAATATGGGGTGCAGGTATTGGAGGATTAGAGACTTTTCAAAATGAAGTGTTAAATTATTCTGAAGGGGATGGAACACCACGTTTCAACCCCTTCTTTATTCCTAAAATGATAGCAGATATTGCACCAGCAAACATCTCTATTAAATATGGATTTATGGGACCAAACTACACAACAGTTTCTGCTTGTGCATCTTCCGCTAACGCATTAATAGATGCGTTTAACTATATTCGATTAGGGCAATGTGACGTTATCGTTTCAGGAGGTAGTGAAGCTGCAGTTACTATTGCAGGTATGGGAGGTTTTAATGCAATGCACGCATTATCAACACGTAATGAAAGTCCTGAAACAGCATCAAGACCATTTGACGCTACTCGTGATGGATTTGTACTAGGTGAAGGTGCAGGTGCTCTAATTTTAGAAGAATATGAGCACGCTAAAAAAAGAGGTGCTAAAATATATGCCGAAGTAGTTGGCGGAGGAATGTCTAGTGATGCATATCATATGACAGCTCCACATCCAGAAGGTATTGGTGTAGAAAGAGTAATGCTTAATTGCCTTGAAGATGCTGGGATGACTCCAGGTCAAGTAGATGCAATTAATACTCATGGTACCGCAACACCATTAGGTGATGTTGCTGAATTAATAGCGATTAGTAAAGTATTTGGTAAACATGCGAAAGACATAAATATCAATTCTACAAAATCGATGACAGGTCATTTATTAGGAGCAGCTGGAGCTATAGAAGCAATTTCTTCTATTTTATCCATTCAAAATGGAATTGTTCCTCCAACAATAAATCATACTACTGTTGATGAAAACATCGATCCGTTATTGAACCTTACTTTAAACAAGGCTCAAAAAAGAGAAATCAATGTTGCAATGAGCAATACTTTTGGTTTTGGTGGGCATAATGCCTGCGTTCTCTTTAAAAAAATCTGAGTACAATAAAACATAATGGCATCAATTAAAAACATATTTAAACCCCGTTCAGACGAAAACGGGGATTTTTTTTACGCCGTAAAAAAGATAATTGTTTTTAGACCAAGAAATATTCAATTATTTACCGAAGCATTTACCCATCGTTCTATGAACGAAAAAAATGAAGAGGGGCATTCCATGAATTATGAAAGAATGGAGTTTTTAGGGGACGCTATATTAAGTACTGTAATTGCTTCTCATTTATATAAAAAAGTTCCGGGAGGCAATGAAGGATATCTCACTAAGATGCGTTCTAAGGTAGTAAGTCGTGAACATCTAAATGAGTTAGGGAAAGATCTAAATTTAATTAGTTTAGTTAGATCTGCAATACCAACAAACCAGTTTGGGGAGAATATACATGGAAATGTATTTGAAGCCTTAATTGGAGCTATTTACTTGGATAGAGGATATAAATTTTGCGAAAAGTTTATCTATAGAAGTGTGATAAAGCCTTATGTAGATATTCAAAAACTAGAGGGGAAGATTATAAGCTACAAAAGCTTGTTTATTGAATGGTGCCAAAAAAACAAAAAGCCATTTAAGTTTAATGTTTACGAAGATACTGGTAACGATACGCTTAAGCATTTTGCAGTAAAATTAAAACTAGAAGAAGAGGTGGTTGCAAAAGCAAGAGCAACTTCAAAGAAGAAAGCTGAAGAGAGAGCAGCTAAAAGAGCATATTTTAAATTGCGTAAAGAAATAGATAACGAAATGGCCTTATAAAAGAATAAGTGTTTTATTTCAAAAATTCTATTTTCTACCAACAAGCATCCATCAATTTTTATTATTTTTATTAAGTATTAAAGAACTCTTTTAAAAGAGGCGATATCCTATGGCAATTCATAAGCTAATATTAGATGATGATTTTAATAATGAATTTTCATTAATAGCAATACATTGTAGTGAAGAAGCCTATAAAATGGCATATATGCTTAATAAACATGTACCTTTACAATTAGTAAGGAAATCCTTAGATATAGATTTTTCGAATAATGGATTAGAGGTTACATTTCCTATATTTGAATATGAAGACGATTTAAGCTATATTCTATATCATTTAGTGTCTAATAAAAGCAAGTCCCTATCAGCCAAAGTACATAGTTCTGGAGGGTTATTCGATAAAATTGCTTCAGAAAAAACAGTAACCACGTATTTATTAAAAGAACATAAAAATGTAGATTTCTTTTTAAAAATACATTCTGATTATGAAAAAGTTCCAATTAGGAATTTACTTTCAACGATTAATAAAATAGAACAGGTAAT
Organism: uncultured Flavobacteriales bacterium; assembly: GCA_913058295.1. Lineage (GTDB taxonomy): Bacteria > Bacteroidota > Bacteroidia > Flavobacteriales > Flavobacteriaceae > Marifrigoribacter. Next base: position 161,735 of record CAJXRD010000001.1, read on the forward strand.
TTCAGCATACAGTATAGAAATAGAACATTTAAAATCTAAAAATAATTTAATATTTAACTAATGCCCGATCAAAAAAGAACTAAAATAGTTGCCACTTTAGGACCCGCTATTAATAGCAAAGAAATTATGAAGAACATGATCCTAGAAGGGGTCAATGTTTTTAGAATTAATTTTTCACATGCAGATTATCAAGTTGTTAAAGATAACGTTCTCCAAATTAGAGAACTCAGCGAAGAATTAGGTCTTAATATTGCAATTTTAGCAGATTTACAAGGTCCAAAACTACGTGTTGGTATTATGGAAGAAGGTGTTGAAATAGAACCTGGAGACATAATTAGTTTTTGTACAGGGGAAGAGTTTATAGGAAATCATAATAGAGTTTATATGAACTACGATGATTTCCCAAATGATGTAAAAAAGGGAGAACGAATATTGGTGGACGATGGGAAGCTAATGTTCGAAGTAATAAATACCAATGGTGTAGATGAAGTAAAAACAAAAGTGATTCAAGGGGGATTATTTAATTCAAAAAAAGGGGTCAACCTTCCCAATACCAAGTTATCATTACCCGCATTAACCAAAAAAGATAAGAGAGATGCTCTTTTTGCATTAGAACAAGGAGTGGATTGGATTGCTTTGTCTTTTGTGAGATATGCTAAAGATTTAAAAAAGCTTCAAAAATTAATTGCAAATAATAGTGAGTATAAAGTACCTATTATTGCAAAAATTGAAAAACCAGAAGGAGTTGCAAACATTAAAAAAATTGTAGCATATTGTGATGGGATAATGGTCGCAAGAGGTGATTTAGGAGTAGAAGTTCCCGCTGAAGAAGTACCATTAATTCAGAAAAGACTAGTGCTTATCGCAAAGAAAGCTAGAATTCCAGTTATTATTGCGACACAAATGATGGAAACGATGATCGATTCATTAACTCCAACAAGAGCTGAGGTTAATGATGTAGCAAATTCTGTAATGGATGGAGCAGATGCAGTGATGTTATCGGGAGAGACATCAGTAGGTAAATACCCTGTAGAAGTAATTAAAAAAATGGCTACCATATTAAAGAAAGTAGAAGGGTCATCTTTAATTACAGTACCCGAAGAACCACCAACTATTAGAACCGATCGATATATTACCAAATCTATTTGTTATCATGCAGCAAATATGGCTAATGAAATTGACGCAAAAGCAATTTGTACCTTAACCAATAGTGGGTATACCGCTTTTCAAATTTCGGCTTGGCGTCCAGCGGCTCATATTTTAGTGTTTACTTCCAACAAGCGAATTTTATCAAGGCTTAGTTTATTATGGGGAGTAAAATCTTTTTATTATAATCGTTATGTAAGTACGGATGAAACGGTGGAAGATGTTAATCAAATTGCTGTTGATAAAGGTTTTGTAAAACAAGGCGAATATCTAATTAATCTTGCGGCAATGCCAATTATAGATAAAGGAATGGTGAACACTTTAAGGGTAAGTAAAGTTTAATTGTTTTGATTTTTTAACCATTCTTCTCGAAGATCGGTAGAAAGTTTCCCGGTACCATCGTGTTTCCAACCTGGAGGCTTTACCAAATACTTTAGTCGGTTGGTCAAGGATATTTTACCTGAAAAAACATCTTTAATCAGGGCAGTCCATTCCTTAAATGCAATTATAAATGGATTGTAAGTGTCTATATTATCTACCAATCCATAACTTACTTTTTCTGTTTTTAATTCGGATTGAAAGGTCCCAAACATCTTGTCCCAAATAATTAAAATACCGGCATGATTTCGATCTAAATAAATGGGATTACTACCGTGATGAACTCTATGATGTGAAGGCGTGTTAAAAAAAGCTTCAAACCATTTGGGCATTTTGTTGATGGTTTCGGTATGAATCCAAAATTGATACAATAAACTAATGGCCATTTGGAACACAATCATTCCTGGATGAAAACCCAATAAGGGCAACCATAACCAAAAAATAAAGGAATAAAAACCTCCTGTCCAAGTTTGTCGTAAAGCAGTACTTAAATTATAATGTTGAGAAGAATGGTGTATCACATGAGAGGCCCAAAACAATCTGTTTTCGTGAGAAATTCTATGAAACCAATAATAGGATAAATCATCTAGAAAAAAGAGGATTATAAAACTCCACCAAGCTACTGGAATGGTAAAAAAACGAAAATTATCGTAAACAAAATACAATGCGGCAAAAACAATCAACTTACTAAAGAACCCTAAAAACACATTGCCAAGTCCCATTGCGATAGAAGAAATAGCATCTTTAACGGTATAGGTTTTTATATTTTGTTTTGTTGTTATAAAAAGCTCTAACAACATTGCAAAAGCAAAAAAGGGGATTGCGTAAAGTATAATTGGAGGGAATTCCGGCATTTATTTTTTTATTGAACTTCCAAAATACAAAAAATTAAAATGTCATTGCGAACGAGGTGAAGCAATCTCATAATGTTAGTAATTGACATCATGAGATTGCTTCGTCGTTCCTTTTAGTTTTAAAAATTACTCTACAATTTCAGTTTTTGAAATTTTTATTGCATCCCCTTCTTTAGCAATGGTAACAAATTTTGAGAAGCCTTTGTTTTTATATACATATTCAATTATTATAATTGCGTCCTCTTTTCTAGTTATTTGTAATTCACTTGTCCAACTACTTGTACTGAGCTTAGTCGAAGTATCATTATTGTATTTTTTCTCTTTAATAACCTGATTATCTTTCCCTTTTTCAGTCGGATATTCAAACTCATTTGGAAAATCAAAAAGCTGTTTCGCTATATAATAGGCTTCATGCAAATTCGAACTTGGAAGCAATAGTGATTCCGTATTTGTTGGTTTACTAGCAGTCCCTCCTTTTGTTTCTGTAAAAAGAACACTAGGAAAGTTTTCCTTTAGTTCAACTGCATATCCTTTTGTCGATATTCCTTTTTCAGGAGGGAAAAACTTAGAGAGGTAACCGTTAAAAGCATACCCTCTTTTGTGATTGAACTCTACTTCATCCATGCCTCCCTTAATTCCTCCAATAGCCATTGTAGGTTTTTCTTCAGAAGTAATGACTTTCACTCTAGTTCCATAAGGCATTACCGCAAGTTTCTCACTTTGTAAGTTGGCATGTTCCCGCAAACTAAGTCCGGTAGATGCTGTGACGTATAAATAAGTGACAGAAGAGTTTTCTAATGGCGTTGTTTCTGCAAGAGCAATTTCTTTTTCTGAAGTAATTTTCACTTTTGAAGTAGTGGTTTCTTCTTCTTTACAAGAAAATAAAACGAATGTGCTAATTAAAGCAAAGCTTACAATTTTTAGTGTGTTCATAATGTGAGTTGTTAATGTTAATAATAAGATTAAGTAATTTTCTCACATATACAGTAATAAGGTTTTTTATTTAAAACTTTGCGATCTCCACGTCTTTGCGAGACCTGTTTAGAAGTCAAATTTTAATTGTACAGCAACTACTTTCTCTTTAGGGACTTTCCCTTTTTCGTTGTTGAGGTTCGATAAGGAAATTCCCAACAACCGTACCGAGTTTTTCATAGAAGCTTGAAATAACAATTCTTTAACAGTTTCCATGATTACATCTTTACCCGATATAAAATAAGGCAAAGTCTTGCTACGAGTTTGTAACGTAAAGTCACTGTATTTAATTTTAAGGGTTACCGTTTTTCCTGCTACTTTACTTTTTTTAAGGCGCTTTTCGACCTCTTTTGCAATGTCTTCTAGCTTTTTAAGCATAAATATTTCTGAAGTGATATTCTCATTAAAAGTACGTTCGGCAGCTAAAGATTTTCGAGTTCGGGAAGATTTAACTTCGCTAAAGTGCTCTCCACGTACTACATGGTAATAGTAACGCCCACTTTTTCCAAAATGTTCGTCTAAAAAATCTTTGGGTTTTTGTTTTAAATCTAAACCTGTAAAGATTCCTAATCGATACATTTTTTGAACAGTAACTTTTCCAACACCATAGAATTTTTTGATGTCTAGCTTTTCTAAAAAATCTATTACCTCATCTGGAGGGACTGTTTTTTGGCCGTTAGGTTTGTTAATGTCACTGGCAACTTTAGCTATAAATTTATTGATGGATATTCCAGCAGAAGCGTTCAATCCAGTTTTTTCTTTAATTTTATTCCGAATTTCTTCGGCAATTAAAGAAGCACTCGGATTCCCTTTTTTATTTTCAGTAACATCGAGATAGGCTTCATCTAAAGATAAGGGTTCCACCAAATCTGTGTATTCATAGAATATCTTTCTAATTTGATCTGAAACTTCATGATATCGTTTAAAATTTGAGTTTACAAAGATGAGATCGGGACAATTTTGCAATGCTATTACACTACTCATAGCAGATCGTACTCCAAACTTTCTAGCTTCATAACTAGCAGCACTTACCACTCCTCGTTTAGAACTCCCACCAACAGCAACAGGTTTTCCACGTAGTTCAGGATTATCCAATTGTTCTACAGAAGCATAAAATGCATCCATATCTACGTGAATAATTTTTCTTTTAGGAAGCTCTTCCTTCATCCCATAAATTTATAATATCTTAGATAAATAATAGAACAAATAGATGCTTGAAATTGAAAGAAAATTTTTAATCCTATCCAATGCCTACAAATCAGAAGCCTATAAGCAAACCAAAATTGTACAAGGCTTTTTAAATACTCATAAAGAACGCACGGTTCGTGTTCGGATTATGGGAGAGAAAGCTTTTATAACGATAAAAGGAATTTCTAACTCTGAAGGTACCACCCGAATGGAATGGGAAAAAGAAATTCCTAAAGAAGATGCAGAAAAATTATTGTCACTTTGTGAACCGAATTTAATAGATAAAATTAGATACGAGATAAAAGCAGACCATCACATTTTTGAAGTAGATGAGTTTTTTGGTGAAAATGAAGGCTTGATAGTTGCAGAAATTGAACTGTCTTCAGAAAATGAAGAATTTACAAAACCAGACTGGTTAGGAAAAGAAGTTACGGGTGATGTTCGTTATTATAATTCACAATTAAGCAAGTTACCTTATCGAAATTGGTGCTTATAAGTTTGCTTCAAATTCATATTCCCGCTCCACTTTACAAATTCTTACTTTATAGGATTCATACCATTTTTCTATCCCAAGTTTTTGAGCCAGCTGATGGTCTACATTAGATTTCCAATTTTTTATGTCCTCTAAAGTTTTCCAATAACTAATGGTAATACCAATTTGTTCCCTAACGGATTCTATTCCTATAAATCCAGGTTGTTGATTGGCTAATGTTTCCATGCTTTCTGCCATTTGATCGTAGTCCTTGGCTTCTTTAGATAAAATGGAAGTAAATATAACTGCATAATAAGCTTTATTCATCTTTATAAATCTTAATAATTAAATCTCCTTCAGCATTCATATGCGCACGAAACATACCAGGAGTATTGAACTCCATAGCGATGTTCCCATTTTTATCAATAGCAACAATTCCTCCATCACCTCCCAATGCTGGCACTTTGTTTTGTATTACTTCATGTGCAGCTTCTTGTAGCGTAATCCTTTTGTATTCCATCATTGCAGAAATATCATGAGCAACCATCGCTCTTATAAAGTATTCACCCCAACCAGTAGAAGAAACAGCACAGGTTGCATTGTTAGCATAGGTTCCAGCTCCAATTATTGGTGCATCTCCAATACGATTCCAGCGTTTATTGGTCATCCCTCCAGTAGAAGTTCCTGCAGCTAGATTTCCATTTTTGTCGAGTGCAACACAGCCTACTGTGCCAAACTTTGAATCCTTTATGAAAGGATCTTCAAAAGAAACTTGTGCAGTTTCCTTTTCTAACTCCTTTTTTTTAACCTTTTGAAGCGACTGAAATCGTTTTTCAGTATAAAAATAAGAAGGGTCGGTCATTTTAAAGTCTTGTTCTCTTGCAAACTCTTCAGCTCCAGCGCCCGATAGTAATACATGAGGAGAATCATTCATAACTGATAATGCAAGGTTAATTGGGTTTTTAATTCGTTTTACTCCAGCAACCGCACCAGCATTAAGGGTAGCGCCATCCATTATAGAGGCGTCCATCTCATTGGTTTCTTCATGAGTAAATACGGCACCTTTCCCAGCATTAAATAGTGGAGAGTCTTCCATAATATTAATAGTAGCTGTTATAGCCTCTAACGAGGAACCTCCCTTTTCTAATATAGAATGTCCTGTGGTAATGGCTTCCTTTAATTTAGAATGAAAAGCATTCTCTAAGGAATCGGTCATGTATTTTTTTAAAATTGTTCCGGCTCCCCCATGTATTACAATACCGAAAGTTGCATCTGTTTTTTCTGAAAATTCTACGTTTTTTATAACATCAGAAGTGCTATTTTTAACATTATTACAGCTAAAGAGTATAAAAAATCCGATTAAAAGTGTTAAAATTGACTTCATGGTAAAAATATTTTATTAAAAAGCTAATATAGCTTAAATGCCCTTGTTTTCCGAAGCTTTACAAAGATTTAAATGTAGGAAGTAATAATAAAAAAGACCTAAAACATCGATGAAATGCACTAAAAAAACGACTAAGTGTTGGTTTTTAATAATTTTGTCTTACATTTGTCCCAGCATCATGCCCCAAATTTGATGTCCCCGTATTATGAAAATTATTAAAACTAGCCTACTTGCTATTGTATTATTGTTTTTTATTACTTCTTGTTCAAAAGACGATAGTCTTACTGAAGAAACAAATTATACAATTGATTTAAATTTAGCACAAGAAACAGATTGGTTACTTGCCGATGACATTCTTGTTCTTGTTAATGAGCATAGAACATCCATTGGTCTTAATATCATTGAAAGAGATCAACAATATGCATCTGCATACGCTGTTGAACATACCAAATACATGATAGAAAACAAACTTGTTAATCATGATAACTTTGGATCTCGATCTGCAGCCTTAAAAAACAGAGGAGCAAAACGTGTAGGTGAAAATGTTGCTTATGGTTATGAAACTGCAGAAAGTGTAGTTTATGCTTGGTTACATAGTCCTGGACATAAAGATATAATAGAAGGAAATTATACACATTCTGGATTTGGTATAATGCCAAATGAAGATGGAGTATTCTTTTTTACACAAATTTTCTATAGTAAATAATATTACTTTTTCAATTCAAGCATTTGCCGTATTTTTACGTGATTACTTAAAAATACGGCTATGGCTATTTTAGAACCTTTTAACCTTAACAAATGGATTGACGAAAATCGAGATTTGTTAAAACCCCCAGTTGCAAACAAAAATTTATATGTTAAGTCTAAAGACTATATTGTTATGATAGTTGCTGGACCTAATGCTCGTAATGATTATCATTATAATGAAACCGAAGAGTTATTCTACCAACTAGAAGGGAATATTCAGGTTAATATTCAGGAAAACGGAGAAAAGAAGGAAATGAAACTTGGCCCAGGAGACATGTTTTTGCTCCCAGCAAATACTCCTCATTCTCCAAACAGAAGTGAAGGATCTATTGGTTTAGTGGTAGAGCGTGTCCGAAAGGGTAAAAACCTTAATGACGGATTGATGTGGTTTTGTGATAATTGTAATCATAAACTGCATGAAGTTTATTTCGAATTATTAGATGTAGAAAAAGACTTTCAACCCCACTTTAAACACTTTTATACTTCAGAAGAGTTAAGAACCTGTGATAACTGTGAAACTGTAATGGATACAGACCCTCGTTTTATAGGCGATTAATAAGCCATTTCTACTTACAAATACGAAACAGGGTTTCCTTTTCAGAATTCTTTTAAATTCTTATTAGGAATCCATACCTTTGCACCCTTAATTTAAGATTAAAAAAACTAAAAAATATGGCTACTGTAGCAACTGCATTTGGAATTGAAGACGCCTTAAAAAAATTAGGAGTTAACGAAATAAACAAAGGAACATCCACTGGATCTAACTGGTTTTCTGAAGGAGAAATGATATCTTCTTATTCACCGGTAGACGGAAAATTAATAGGAAAAGTAACTACTACTACTAAGGAAGATTACGAAAAAGTAATTGAAACTGCACAGTCTGCTTATAAAGACTGGAGAAAAGTTCCTGCACCACAACGTGGAGAAATTGTACGTCAGTTTGGAAATAAACTTAGAGAATTAAAAGAGCCTCTAGGTCAATTGGTTTCTTTCGAAATGGGGAAATCTCTTCAAGAAGGATATGGTGAGGTTCAAGAAATGATAGATATCTGTGATTTTGCTGTTGGATTATCTAGACAATTGAATGGTCAAACGATTCCATCAGAACGTCCAGAACACGTAATGAGAGAGCAATGGCATTCTATTGGGATTGTTGGTATAATATCGGCATTTAATTTTCCAGTAGCTGTTTGGGCTTGGAATACAGCTTTAGCTTGGATTTGTGGAGATGTTTGTGTTTGGAAAGGTTCTGAGAAAGCACCTTTATGTACAGTTGCTTGTCAAAATATCATAGCGGACGTTTTAAAAGAAAATAATTTACCAGAAGGAATCTCTTGTATCATTAATGGAGACTACAAAGTTGGTGAAATGATGACTACCGATACTAGAATACCTTTAGTTTCTGCTACTGGTTCTACAAGAATGGGTAGAATTGTTGGAGCTACCGTTGCGGAACGTTTTGGAAAATCTTTATTAGAATTAGGAGGGAACAATGCAATTATCATTACTCCAACTGCCGAATTAAAAGTGGTAGTTCCTGGTGCTGTATTTGGAGCTGTTGGTACTGCTGGACAACGTTGTACTTCAACTAGAAGATTGATCATTCATGAATCGGTTTATAATAAAGTAAGAGATGCTATTGTTGGAGCTTATGGACAAATAGTAATTGGGAACCCATTAGATGAAACCAAACATATGGGACCATTAATAGATAAAGATGCTGTAAATGCATATTTAGCTGCAATCGAAAAAGCAAAAGCGGAAGGCGGAAACGTATTAGTAGAAGGTGGTGTTTTAGAAGGGGAAGGATTTGAAAGTGGATGTTATGTAAAACCTGCCATTGTGGAAGCTGAAAACCATTTTGAAATTGTACAACACGAAACATTTGCTCCTATTTTATATTTAATGAAATATAGTGGAGATGTTGAAAATGCAATTGATATGCAAAATGGAGTTGCTCAAGGTTTATCTTCTGCAATTATGACCAATGAAATGAAAGAAGCAGAAAAATTCTTATCCTATGCAGGATCTGATTGTGGTATTGCCAATGTAAATATTGGAACTTCTGGAGCTGAAATTGGAGGAGCTTTTGGAGGTGAAAAAGAAACTGGTGGTGGCCGTGAGTCTGGATCTGATGCTTGGAAAGTATATATGAGAAGACAAACCAATACCGTAAATTACTCAGACGAATTACCCTTAGCACAAGGGATTAAGTTTGATTTGTAATAAAAAGATTAAATATTAAAAAAAACCGCTTCATTCGAAGCGGTTTTTTTATGGATTCCTTCCTCTTTCCTCAGGGTATAATTCCCAAACCGGATCACTTTGCCAATACTCTTTGGTATCTACATCAATTATAGATAAAGGCCCTTTAAAAGCTGCTCCAGTATCTATATTCCATACAGATGCAAAATTTACAGGTGTTGATATTCCAATTTTTGTGGTAGCAGTATGGCCTAAATAAACCTCCTTAAAGAGTTTAAGACGTTTCGGATACTTTGGGTCTTGTATAGAAAGATTCTTATCCATAGCGCAAACCATTTCCCATAAAGATCGGTCCCAATAAGGGGTATGGTCATAATATTCGTATTGTGGTCCTTTTTCATTTGTAAATCCCGCATGGCAATACAATCTGTTCTCTGAATCTATGTAAAAATTTTGAAGCTGTTCAAAAAACCGAAGGTGTTTTTCCAACTCTATTTCTGAAAGGGATTCGTAACTTTTAATACTGGACTCTCCCCCATGTTGCAACCACATGGATTTTGCATCCCCAAACTTTAAATATTGATAAAGCAAATCATCATGATTTCCACGTAAAAAAATACAAGAATAGGTTTCAGAAAAATGAATTAAAAAGGAAACGACTTCAGCAGATTCACTCCAACCATCTACATAATCTCCCAGAAATATAAAATGATCTTTAGTGGAAGGTGTTATTTGCTGCAACACCTGTTTTAAGGCTTTTAAACCACCGTGTATGTCTCCAACGATTAGGGTTCTCATGAGTTTGTTAATAAAAATAATAATGCAATAATGACAATTATAAAAAGTACAAAAAAGAATATTTTCCAAAAAGAATAAGGTCGTTGCCCAGCGAGTTTTCCAGTTTGCCCATTTACAAAAAAGTTATATCGCTTCTCTTTAAAAGTATAAGCACTAATATATACAGGGAGCAATATGTGTTTAAAAGTTTCTTCAGATAGGTTCATATCTAAGGAAGAAACTCTTTGTGTATCTCCTCCAATATCCCTTTTGGCCCAACGTGTTGCTATTTCATAAGCTCCTTTTTGAGCTTCTAAATGACCACTTTTTAAGGTGATGGTATATTTTTCAGTAACAAAACCAGAAAGGTAACTACTATCAAAAGGTTGTAATAGCTTTAAGTTCCAATAGGCTATTTTTTTTGGAATGAGGCCCATTTTTTGTTTGGAAGCTTTTGTAAGCGTATCGTCTACAAAACCATTAATAGTACCACTAGCGGGATACCATCGAGTTTTTCGTTCGGTTACTGTTCTTCTGTTTTTGCCACTACCTACCGTTTTAGTAACATAATAATATTCTCCTCTTTGCCCAGAATAGTTTGCAAATAATTGTGCGTCGAAAGTCCAATAAGGAGAATAAAGACCTTTGGTATTTTGAGGGTCTAATGTCGCTTTTTTTAGTTTATTGGGAGCAAACCACAAGCCATTCACCCACTTTTTAAATACTTCATGCGCTTTTTTTTGATCGATCTGAAAAGGCAGAACTGCACCGGGAACAATCCACTCCTCTTTATAAGTCTCTTCTACAATTAATGGCATGCTGCAATAAATACAATGCAGCGATTTATAATGCTCTTCAACATGTTGATTAGCGCCACAATTTTTACAATGAAGCATGGTAATTTCTTCACTATGCGATTGCCCTCCCATTTCACTTAAATAGGGTTTAAGTTCTAATTCTTCAAAGCTATTTTCAGAAGGAAAAATAGTTTCGGTATGACTACAGTATTCACATTTTAGTTCTGTAGTACCTGGAGCATATAGTAATTCCGACCCACAGTTAATGCAGGCTCTTTTTATTTCGGATTTTTGAGGAATTTTCTCTTCCATGTTTTTTAAAAGGGAGGTAATAACAAGCGGTACTTTTGTCTGTTCGAGCGTAGTCGAGAACTAAAATTAGGTTTCGACTGCGCTCAACCTGACAAATAAATGCTATTGAGGTGGAAGCGGTGGTGGCGTATTACTTCCTAAGAACACTTTTAATTCTTCCACTTTTTTTAATGCTGTCCAGTTTCCCATTCCTTGCTTCCATACTAGAGTGTCTTTGTTTACGGTACGATTGGCAAATAGAGCTTTTAACAGGTCAAATGTTACGGGACCCGCTTGTTGTCCGTTTGCAGCATAATAATACTGTAGGGCAACTGGCATTGGTGGAGGCATTGCTCCCCCTTGTTGTTGTCCGCCCATTTGCGGACTCATTAATCCTCCCATTTGTTGTGCGAGAACAAAACCCATTCCCATTCCCATTCCTGCTCCAGCGGTACCGCCTTCATTTTTTGCAGCAGCTTCTATCGCTTTTGCAGTTTTAAATTTGGTTAATTTATCCAAATCCAATTTATCGATTCGGCTATACTCGAAGATTTCTTTTTTAAGTTCTTCGGGCATAGAAACATTTTCGATAAAGAATTTCTCTAAAGAAATACCCACGCTAATAAACTCTGGCAGCATGACTTCTTTGCAAGTTTCCGAAAGCTCGGTAGTATTTGCAGCATATAATTCTATCGGAAGATTAGCTTCCCCAACAGTATCGGTAAAACGGGTAGCGATTAAACTTTTAAGATGTTCATTAATTTCAAAATTGGTAAAATTATTATCGGTCCCTACAATATCAACAATAAATTTCCCAGCATCGTTTATTCTATAAGCATAGCTTCCAAAGGCTCTAATCTCCACCAAACCAAAGCGATCATCACTTAAGGTAATAGGGTTTTTAGTGCCCCATTTTTCATCGGTAAAAAGGTGTGTATTTACAAAATATACCTCTACTTTAAAAGGACTATCAAAACCATATTTCCAACCTTTTAAGGTAGTTAGAATAGGCATGTTTTGTGTGTTTAAAGTATAAGTTCCAGGTTCATAAACATCTGCTAACTGACCTTCATTAATGAGAACTGCAACTTGACCTTCGCGAACGATGAGTTTCGCATTGTTTTTTATTTCGTTTTGGTAACGCTCAAAACGATGACAGATGGTATCGTCTGTATAATCTAGCCACTCAATAATGTCTATAAATTCGTGACTTAGTTTTTCTTTTATTTTATCGAAAATACCCATAGTATTGGTTTTAAATATTTGAAGGTTAAAGGTAAAGAAAGCTTAAGATAAATACAAAAGACAGATGTTATCTTATTGCCTATAAAATTAGTCTTAGTTCTAATAGAATGTTACACTTTTGATATTTACACACATAAAATCTATTTTTTATAAAGAACTTTAACTATACTTCATCTTCCTAAGAATCCGTACCGATTCTTTATAAGAATCGTAAACAGCACCTCCCAGTTTTTTTAAATAAGGTTTTGCTTCCAATAGTTTGGTTTTGGCCTCTGTAAAATTATTTAAAAAACAGATAAGATAAGTAGCGGGAAGGTTTTTAACGTCTTTTTTTTCCCTTGCATTTAATGGGATGCCTTTTTTTAATTTTTCAATAACAGAAAGGTTTGCATTATAAATATGATATAAGGTTTTTTTATTGAATTGAGGGGGTTCAAAAATTAAGTTCGTTTCCATTTGATAAGAACCATTTTCCTGAAAAACAATAGTAACCTCTTCTAAGGCATAGTATTTATTTTGATTGTTCAAGCCCAAATGGACATACTCAATGATTCTAAATTCATCTTCGGTAAACGAAATACTCACCTCATCTAAGGTGGAATAAAACAATCGTACTTGTTCGTTTATAAGTTCAATATCCACACGGGAATAATAGATGTCATCTTTTACTTTTTTCGGGTTTCCTGCCCAGCAAACCACAAACTGTTCTTTAAAAACTTTATAATTAGCATCTAGATCTTTATGGCGATGATAATTAAAATCAATGACGCCATCCAATGTATATTCAATATTGTTCTTGGCTTTATTCTCAATTGCCATTACAATTTCTGAATTTACATCCTGGATAACAATGTCGAAATCTTTAGGCATAGACATACTTCCATCCCTCAAAAAAATAGCTCCTCCCCAATACTTCCAAATGTTTCGTCTAAGGGAGGTGATTTCTTCGGTGGCTCTAATACTAACCAATCCTACAACTTTATCTGATGGAAGGTTTGGAAAGGCCACATTCTCATAGATAACTAATGGTGGATTACTAAGATATGCGTTGATGAGGTTTTGGATTTTACTATCATCAAAAAAATCTACTCCATTAATTTCATTGGTTTCATCTTCTACACCAATTACAATATAGCTATTGTTTTTTGGGTTGCTATTGCTCAATGCGCAGATGTGTTTTAAAAATTTTGCCTTGCCTTCTTTAGATCCTAAATCAATCTTTCTTTTTTTATCATAGAAACTACTTTCATCATTGTGAGCTAGTAAATTCTTAATAAGAAGACGTTTGTTAATCAATGTTTTATTTTTTATTTACAATAGTACTTGAGGCTTGATCTAATGCCATCACCGTTAAATCTGCAATATTCACATGAGCAGGTCTTGTGACTGTAAACCAAATAATCTCGGCGATATCTTTAGCTTGTAATGGTGTAAACCCTTGATAAACTTTTGAAGCTTTTTCGGTATCTCCTTTAAATCGAACCTCGCTAAATTCAGTAGCAACCATTCCTGGATTAATGGCACCAACCTTTATTCCTTTTCCGTTTAAATCAATTCTCATGCCTTGATTAATGGCATCCACCGCATATTTACTAGCGCAATACACATTTCCTTTTGGATATACTTCTTTTCCAGCAGTAGATCCAATATTGATAATATGTCCTTTTTTTCTTTCTAACATTTTTGGGAGTACCACTTTACTAATATAAAGCAATCCCTTTACATTAATGTCAATCATAGCTTCCCAGTCTTCAATTTTTCCATCTTGAAAAGAATCTAATCCATGAGCATTCCCAGCATTGTTTATTAAAATATCTATTTCTGAAAAATCCTCGGGAAGATTATTGATTTTTTGAAAAACAGCTTCTTTATCGCGAACATCAAAATTTATGGTTTGAATCTTAGAAAAAGAACACAATTCTTTTTCTAATTCATCTAAACGATTTTGTCTTCTACCACAAAGGACCAAATTAATTCCATTTTTTGCAAATATTTTAGCGGCTGCCATCCCAATTCCAGAAGTCGCACCAGTTATCAGAGCTATTTTATTTTTCATAATCATAAATTTATCAAAATGGGTCTTTAATTACCAATTAAAAGTCCGTTATTTCGATTAGAAAAGTACGTATTTATACTATTTAAAAGCGTTAATTTTTTTAGCTAATTTTTAACCAAGTATTAACAAGAATTTTGATTAGAAATTTACAATTTAGCATTCCGAAATATATTTCGTTTCGAATCATTAAAAAAAGTAAAGATGGAACAAACTACTACTGCTCTAGATATAGGAGCTTTGAATGAAAAAATAGAAAAAGAATCTGCATTTATAGACATTCTTACCATGGAAATGAATAAGGTGATTGTGGGGCAGAAACATATGGTAGAGCGCTTGCTTATTGGTTTGTTAGGAGAAGGACATATTTTACTAGAAGGGGTTCCTGGTCTTGCAAAAACACTTGCTATTAACACTTTGGCAAAAGCTGTTCATGGAGATTTTAGCAGGGTTCAGTTTACACCAGATTTGTTACCAGCCGATGTTGTTGGAACCATGATATATAACATGAAGGAAAACGATTTTAGCATAAAGAAAGGGCCTATTTTTGCCAATTTTGTGTTAGCAGATGAAATTAATCGTGCTCCAGCTAAAGTGCAATCGGCTTTATTAGAAGCGATGCAAGAAAAACAAGTGACCATTGGTGACCAAACTTTTAAACTGGAAAAACCATTTTTAGTAATGGCAACTCAAAACCCAATTGAGCAAGAAGGAACCTATCCTTTACCGGAAGCTCAGGTGGATCGTTTTATGCTAAAAACGGTAATAAAATATCCTAAAATGGCAGAAGAACAATTGATTGTTCGTCAGAATTTAAAAGGAGGTTTTGAGCAAGTAAATCAGGTGGTTACTCTAGAACAAATTAAAAGAGCACAAGCGGCTGTTCGCGAAGTGTATATGGATGAGAAAATTGAAAAATATATCTTAGATATTATTTTTGCAACTCGTAATCCAGAAAATTATAACCTAGCTGAATTAAGCCCACTTATTAATTTTGGTGCATCGCCAAGGGGAAGTATCAACCTAGCTATTGCCTCTAAATGTTATGCATTTATTAAAAGAAGAGGTTATGTAATTCCTGAAGATGTAAGAGCAGTAGTACATGATATATTGCGTCATCGTATTGGAATTACTTATGAAGCAGAAGCAGAAAACATCACTTCAGAAGACATAATCAACAAGATTGTTAATGAGATAGAGGTCCCTTAGGACATCATTTCGCATGTTTTGCGGAATCGTTTAAATTAAATCTAAATGTTGAACAGATTCCGAATCAAGTTCGGAATGACAAAATTGAAGACTACCAACAGATAACTGAGGACTGAAAAATGGATACTAAAGAACTTCTTAAAAAAGTACGGAAAATCGAAATCAAAACACGTCGGTTAAGTGACCACATGTTTGGTGGCGAGTACCACAGTACTTTTAAGGGTCGTGGAATGACATTTAGTGAAGTGCGTCAATATCAATTTGGAGATGATGTAAGGAGTATCGATTGGAATGTAACAGCAAGATATAACGAACCCTATATTAAAGTTTTTGAAGAGGAAAGAGAGTTAACCTTAATGCTAATTGTAGATGTTTCTGGTTCTGAATTTTTTGGAACCGAAAGCCAATTTAAAAACGAAATTGTCACTGAAATAGCAGCGACCTTAGCTTTTTCAGCTCTTCAGAATAATGACAAAATCGGATTGATTTTATTTTCAGATGAAATTGAATTGTTTATTCCTCCTAAAAAAGGGAAATCTCACGTATTGAGAATTATTCGTGAATTATTAGAACATAAAGCTAAAAGTAAAAAGACAGATGTTGCTATGGCATTGAAATATTTTTCGAATGTCATTAAGAAAAAAGCAATTGTATTTGTGCTTTCAGATTTTATAAACGATGGATATCGGGATACTTTAAAAATTGTTTCAGGCAAACACGATGTTACTGGGATTAGAGTTTTTGATAAAAATGAAGAAGAAATACCAAACCTTGGTGTAGTACAAATGCAAGACCAAGAATCTGGTGAATATCTATTAGTGAACACTTCTTCAAAAGGGGTTCGTAATCATTATAAAGCGCATTATTTAGAACGAGTAGATTACTTTAGAGAGTCTTTCAGAAAAAGTGGCGCAGGAGTTTTAAGCTGTAGAGTGGACGAAAGTTATGTAAAAAAACTATTAGGATATTTTAAGCAAAGAGGATAGTTTAAAAAAAGAATAAAGCAAAGAGAGTAAAGAAAAAAGATGTTAGAGAAAAGACAAAATAAGAGTTCTATGTCATTCCGAGTGAAAACGAGGAATCTCTTGTCAATTATTATAATTTTGATTGGTGCTTCTTCATTCTCACAAGTTTCTTCAACGGTAGATACTACACAAATAAAAATTGGGGAAGAAATTATTTATACTATTCAAGTGGAAGCAGATTCTTCAGATTTGGTATTGTTTCCAGAAGGGCAAACCTTTTCACCTTTAGAAGTAATTGAGTCCTATAAAATTGATACAACAAGACTTGAGGACAAGATTCAATTGATAAAAAAATATGGATTAACGCAGTTTGATTCTGGGAGTTATACGATACCAACACAACGAATCGTAATTAATAACAATCCGTTTAATACAGATTCCTTAAGAATTGAAGTTGCAAATGTTGTGGTAGATACCCTCCAACAAAAAATGTATCATATCAAACCTGCTTTTGATGTTGCAGATCCATTATTCGACTATAAAAACCTGTTATTTATTTTACTCGGTTTATTGTTTTTATTAGGAATCGCTCTTTATTTCAGAAGAAAAAAGAAACGTAAAGAAGCGGAACAAATACTTCCTCCATATGAAGAAGCATTAGAAGCTTTAAAAGAATTAGACAGTTCTCATTTTCTAAAGAATGATAATTCTAAAAAATACTATTCCGCACTTACCGAAATAATCAAAAGATATTTACATCGAGAGGTGGACGATTCTGCATTAGAAAGTACCAGTAATGAACTTATTGAACGACTTATATTGCATAGAGATGCAGGTAATTTTGAATTTGATAAGGATACAATTAAAAAACTAGAGAGTATTTTTAAACGTGCCGATTTAATCAAGTTTGCCAAAATGAGAGAGCAAGAAGGGCAAGCAAAAGTAGATCGATCTGTAGTTGAAGAAATTATTAACGAAACCAAAGAAATAATTCCAGAACCTACCGAAGAGGAATTGCTTCAAAATGAACTTTATTTAGAAGAGCTTCGAAAAAAACAACTGATAAAAAAGCGAATTAAAATTGTATTGGGAGTTTTTGTAAGTTTTATAATTGCTGGTGCTGTTTTTGGAGCAATCAAAGGCTTTGACGAGTTGAAGGACAAGACCATTGGTAACGAAGTAAGAAGTCTTTCTGAAGGTCGTTGGATTAAAAGTGAATATGGAACCCCATTAGTAATAATTGAAACTCCAAAGGTTCTGGTTAGGACTGCAACGGACTCTTTAATAACTAGAAACCCTTTAATTAAAGAAACTCATGCATTTACATACGGAGGTTTACAAGATAAGCTATTAGTAAAGGTAAGTACGCTTCAATTTAAACAAGAACAAGAAATTGATTTGGATAAAGCGTTAGATGCAGCTTTAACTATTTTGGAATCTGCAGGTGCCAAAAACCTAGTTGTAAAACGCGATGATTTTGAAACTGAAAAAGGAATCAAAGGAGTAAAAGCCTATGGAGATTTTCAGGTTCAGATTTCAGAAAAAAAAGTTTTAAAACAAAAAAGTAAATATGAACTATTGATTTTTGCACAAGGAAACGGATTGCAAAAAGTATTGGTGGTGTATCAAGATGATGGAAAATATTCCGAAGCAATAAAAGATAGAATCATAAGCTCTATAGAGTTAGAAGTAACAGAACAAAAGAAGAAAGATGAGCAGTAATTTCGAATTTGTAAATCCAATTTTATTCTGGCTGTTACTTTTGCTTCCAGCATTATTGCTATGGTATTTTTTAAAACGAAATCATCAAACTGCTACGCTTACAATTTCAAATATTGAAGGGTTTAAAACTTCGAAAAACTGGTTAGCAAAACTTCGCCCAGCATTATTCGTATTTAGACTTTTGATATTGGGGCTAATTATTGTTGCAATGGCACGTCCTCGTACCGTGGATGAATCCACTCGTATTAAAACAACGAAAGGGATAGATATCGTAATCGCCATTGATGTTTCGGCCAGTATGCTAGCTCGAGATTTAAAACCCAATAGATTAGAGGCATTAAAAAATGTGGCATCTAGATTTATACAAGAGCGCCCTAACGATCGTTTGGCTTTGGTGGAATATGCAGGAGAGAGTTACACCAAAACTCCTTTAACTAGTGATAAAAACATTGTATTATCCTCTTTAAAATCAATAAAGTATAATACGGTTATTGAAGGAGGAACAGCCATTGGGATGGGGTTAGCAACTTCTGTAAATCGATTAAAAGAAAGTCGGGCAAAAGGAAAAGTAATTATCCTATTAACAGATGGGGTTAATAATTCGGGTTTTATAGACCCAAAAATTGCAAGTGAATTGGCAGTTGAATTTGGAATAAAAGTATATACCATAGGATTGGGATCCAACGGAATGGCATTATCCCCAATAGGAATTAAACCTAATGGACAGTTTCAATATGGAAATGTTCAAGTAGAAATAGATGAAGAACTGCTGAAGCAAATTGCAGAAACAACAGGAGGAAAATATTTTAGAGCTACGAGCAATACAAAATTAGAACAGATTTACGAAGAGATTAATAAATTAGAAAGAACCGAAATAGAAGAAACAAAGTATAAAAGCTATAATGAACTATTTAGACCTTTAGTATTAATTGCTTTTGGCTTATTGTTGTTTGAATTGTTATTGCGCTATACTCTTTTTAGAAGTTTTGTGTGATATAATGATTTCGACAAGCTCAATCGCCAAGATAATGTTGGGCATTGAGCTTGCCGAAGTAACAATTTTATAAATTTTAAAAGATACCCGCCAAAGCGGGCATATTATGTATCAATTAGAAAAACCAATATTTTTTTATTTACTATTTGCCATAGTTGGGCTTATAGTAATTTTTCTAATGGTATTAATTTGGAAAAGGCATTCACAAAAGCGTTTTTCAAACGGAATAGCACTTAAAAAATTAAGTCCAGACCGCTCATTTTTTAAAGCTTGGCTTAAAGTGTTGGTTTTAACTTTGGCGATTGCAAGTTTGTGTTTAGCGCTAGTAAACCCAAAAATCGGAACCAAGATAGAAACAGTATCTAGGGCAGGAGTAGATGTTGTTTTTGCATTAGATGTTTCAAAAAGTATGCTTGCCGAGGATATCGCCCCTAACAGAATTGAGAAATCTAAACAATTAGTAACTCAGATCATTAATAGTTTAGGTGGAGATCGAGTTGGGATTATAGGTTATGCCGGGAGTGCGTTCCCACAAGTTCCAATAACAACTGATTTCTCTGCTACCAAACTATTTTTAAACAATATGAACACCAATATGGTGTCTTCTCAAGGAACAGCAATAACGGAAGCTATTAAAATGGCTGAAACCTATTATAATGATGAAGACCAGGTAAATAAGGTTTTGTTTATTTTATCAGATGGAGAAGATCATGAAGGGAATATTTCGATTATAGCAAACGAAGCTGCTAATTTAGGAATTCAGATTTATACGATTGGAATAGGTACAGTTAAAGGTGGCCCAATACCAATCAAACGAAATGGTATTTTACAGCATTATAAAAGAGACAATAATAACGAACAAGTAATTACAAAATTAAATACCGAAACTTTAATCGAAATTTCAAGTAAAGCAAACGGAAAATACATTGACGGTAGCAATACCAAAAAAGTTGTAGAAGAAGTTACTGCAATTTTAAATGGCATGAATCAAAAGGAATTTGAAGCCAAACAGTTTACAGATTTTAAAGATCGATTCCAATGGTTTTTAGGGCTTGCATTATTTTTATTAGTATTGGAAGTATTGTTATTAGAAAGAAAAACAGCCTGGCTTAAAAAATTAAATTTATTTAATGAGGATTAATAAAAACATAACATACAGTTCTATTTCTTTAGAAAGCTCTGGGTTTTTTAATAAGGCTCTTGGTTTCAGAAAAGAGAATCTTCAGAATAATTTATTCTTATTAATAGTTATTATTCTAAGCACATTTAATTCCATCAATGCACAGGAAGACAAAGAAAAGCAAAAGGAACTCAAAAAATCTCAAGAGCTACTAAGTGAGGCTAACTTTGAAATGAAGAATGATAATTTCCCTTTAGCGGAAGCAGAATACAGAGAAGCAATTTCATTAAATCCGAAAGAAGATACTGGGAAATATAACTTGGGGACAGCATATTATAATAAAGAAATGAATGCTACTGCGATGAATCGTTTTAAGCAAGCAACCGCTGTAGCAGATACCAAACCAGACAAGCATAAAGCGTTTCATAATTTGGGGAATACCTATATGAATGAGAAAAAATACCAAGAAGCGGTAGAATCTTATAAAAGTGCTTTGCGAAATAATCCAAAAGATGATGAAACTCGTTATAATCTAGCATTGGCTAAAGAGCTTTTAGAAGACCAAGAGAAAAATGGAGGAGGAGATGATGAGAATGAAGATAAGGAAGATGAGAAGGAAGAAGAAAACGAAGAGGAAAACGAGAACAATAAAAAGGATGGTGAAGATGGAGACGAAAAAGAAGAAAAAGATGAAGGAGAAGAAGAGGAAGATAAAGAAGAAGGAGAAGATGAAGAAGACAAAGGAAAGCCTGATGAGCCTAAAGATGAAAAGGAAAATAAGCAACCTCCACCAGTTCCCGGTCAACTTTCTCCACAACAAGTTAAAAACTTGTTAGAGGCTATGAATAATGAAGAAAAGAAAGTGCAAGATAAAATTAATGCCGAAAAACAGAAGGGCAAAAAAACAAAAACAGAGAAGGATTGGTAATGAAGTTAAAGTCTGTCTACATACTATTGTTAATGTTAAGCTTTGGGTTTGCTAAAGCACAGGTAAGCTTTGTTGCTAAAGTGAGTAAAAGCAGTCTTGGAATTAACGAACGATTACGAGTAGATTTTGAAATGAATAAAGACGGGGATAACTTTAGTCCTCCAAATTTTGAAGGTTTCAAGGTAGTTGGAGGTCCAAACCAGTCCATTAGCAATTCTTATATAAATGGGAAAAGAAGTTATTCTAAAACTTACTCCTATTTTTTATCACCTAAGGCACAAGGAAAGTTTACTATTAAACAGGGAACTATAGAGATAGGAGGTGAAATTTATAAAACGCTACCTATCAATGTAGTTGTTACAGCTGCAGTATCTAAACCTAAAAATGGCAATAATGCCGATTATGTTGCAAGTGAAAACGTACACTTAGTTGCAGAAATTTCTAATGCAAAACCATATTTAAACGAAGCGATAACTATTGTATATAAGTTATATGTTTCCAATAATGTAAGCATTACAAGTAGCTGGAGAGAAATAGATTCTCCAAAGTATGCAGATTTTTGGAGTCAAATTATAGAGAGCAAAGGAAAATCTCAGATATACGAAGGGACCTATCAAGGGAAACCCTATCGTTATGTGATATTAAAAAGAATGGTATTGTATCCACAAAAAACAGGAAAGCTTATCATTGAACCTTTAACCCTTGATGTGCCAATAGATGTTCAGGGAAACACTAGAGATGTTTTTGGTAGACGAAGAATGACTCGTGTAAACAAAACTATTTCGGCAGGAGCTAGAACCATTGCTGTAAAACCGCTTCCAGAACAAGGAAGGCCAGATGACTTTACAGGTGCAGTTGGAGAGTTTCAATTTAATGTATTTACCAATAAAAATTCTTTAAATGCTGACGAATCCCTAGAGTTAAAAACAAAAATTACTGGAAGTGGGAATCTAAAACTTTTCGATTTACCTTCTTTAAACCTACCTAGTTCCTTGGAAGTTTATGAGCCGGTTACTGAAAATAAAGTAAAAACGAATAGCAAAGGAATGAATGGTTTTGTTGGAGAATCCTATACTGTAATTCCACAGTATAAAGGGGTTTATCCTATAAGACCTATAGCATTTTCATATTTCGATTTAAAAACGGAATCTTATAAAACCATTTCTTCAGAGGAGATAATTATCAATGTTGAAAATGGCCCTATGCCTAATCAAACAAGCTCTAATGAAGGAATTACAAATACATCTAAAGAAGTAGTTCTATCAAATGATCAATTTAAATACATAAAACTGGATGCCGATTTACAACCTACAAATCAGTTAGCATTTTTTAAGTCCACATTATTTTGGTGGTTGACAGGTGCTCCATTTTTATTGATCCCTTTATTTATAATTGGAGGAAATAGAAGAAGAAAACATTTGAGTGATGTAGATGGAAAACGACTTCGGAAAGCAACTAAATTAGCAAAAAAGTATTTATCGGAAGCGAAAAAGAATATTGGAAAACAAGAAGCTTTTTACGAAGCTTTAGAAAGAGCATTACATAATTATCTAAAGGCTAAACTGGACATTGTAACTTCAGATTTTTCAAAAGAAAAAATAGCCACATTACTTTCAAAAAGGAGTGTTGAAGAAGATGTAGTTACCGTATTTATTGGTTTATTAAAAAGTTGTGAGTTTGCAAGATACACACCAACATCAGACGTTACTATAAATCAGGATTATAAAAAAGCAATAAGTGTTATTTCGAGTATAGACAAACAGATGAATTAATAATGAGAGAAGAGTTTACATATAAAGGGTTCTTAAAACGTGTGCTAGTCATATTTGTACTATTTATATCTATAGCAAGTTTTTCACAAAACGGCCCTCTATTTGAGCAAGGAAAGGAACTTTATAAAGCAGAGAAATATATAGAGGCAGTTAATTCTTGGATGAAAGTTTTGGAGAATGATCAACATTCTGCTTCCTTATATTTTAACTTAGGAAATGCTCATTACAAGTTGAACAACATTGGCCCAAGCATTTATTATTATGAAAAAGCATTGGAGTTAGCTCCCAATGATGGGGATATAAAAAACAACCTTGCATTTGCTCAAAATGCAACCGTAGATGATATTGAACCTTTACCTAAAACAATTTTTAATAAATGGTATCATACCATTTCAGATTTACTCACATTTGATGGTTGGGCAATAGTGGTAGTTGTATTTGCGATGAGTTTTGTTATGTTGTTTTTACTGTATTATTTTTCATATTCCGAAAGCAAAAAGCGGACATTTTTTGTGAGTTCAATTTTTACAATGTTATTTCTTATTACAGCTCTCTCAATGGCATATTCAACCTTTGCAGACACTGAAAAAGACCAACCCGCTATAATTTTTTCTGAAAGTATTGAAGTAAAAAGCGAACCTAATTTAGGAAGCGAAGTTTCCTTTAAATTACATGAAGGGACCAAAGTTCAGATTATTGCTAAAGATACCGACTGGGTTCGGATAGAAATAGCAAATGGTAAAGACGGTTGGATTCCTGTTTCCGACTTAAAAGAACTTTAGTTTATTTGCTAATCTTCAATTAAGATTCCCATTTTACCCATTTGATAATCTCTCATTGCTTCCAAAATTTCGGTTTGAGAGTTCATTACAAAAGGGCCACTTTGCGAAATTTTTTCATGGATTGCAGCTCCACTTAGTAGTAAAAATTGAGAATTTTCATAAAAGGACATTTCAATAGTACTTCCCTCTTTTTCAAAAACTAGTAAATTTTCAGCATCTACTATACCATATCCTGTAACTCTCATACTTCCTTTAATTAAATAAAGCATCGTATTAAATTCATTCGGAATATTAATGGATTGCTCGCCATTTTTTTCAGAAATCCCCCAAAGAATTAATAAGTCACTTTCGGTAGGGATGATACTTTTCTCACCTTTATATTCTCCAGCAATAAGCTTATTATTAATTTTTTTATCCTCTGAAACTAGTATCGGAATATCACCTATTGAAAGATGCCTGTAAAACGGCACTTTCATTTTGCTTTCTGAAGGACTGTTAATCCATATCTGGATAATTTCTTGAATTCCATTATTTGCCGCTAAGTTTTCTGAAGGTCGTTCGCTATGAATAATCCCCATCCCAGCATGCATCCATTGAATTTCACCTTCCTTAGCAATTTGATTATTGCCACGGCTGTCTCTATGATGTAGCTCTCCTTCCACTATAAAAGTTACGGGAGAAAACCCTCGATGAGGATGAGGAGCTATGCCCTGAATTTTTGCAGACCGGTCATTATAATATGGAGTACGTGCATGATGAAGAAGTAAAAATGGGTCTACTCGCTCTACCTTTTGTGTTGGCAAAGCTTGTTTTACAGAAAAACCGCCCATGTCTATCTCTATTGCAGGCAATAATTTTTTTACTTTTTTTAGCATGTTCATTTTTACATATTTAGGTTGTTTCGATACTATTTTTGAAATCAAAAATAACTCAGCAACCTAAAACATTGCGATACTTCAACAATCAACAATCGCTATCCTTTAAAATCAATTTTTTTATGAACTCCATCACAATAGGGTTTGTTTTCTGAAGCACCACATCTACAAAAAGCAGTTACCTTTTGTTTTTCTTCTATTAGCCCATTGCTATTTTTTACCTGAATCGTTCCGTGAACTAATAAAGGTCCATTTTCTAATACATCAACTTTTGTTTCCATAATATCGTTCTCTTGTGGTTTTTCGTTATTCATATAGCTACTTAATGCACCAGATGGGCATTTTTTTATTTGAGCAATGAGCTCTTCGGTGCTAGCATTTTCCATAGCAATCCAAGGTTTTGCTTTTGGATTGTAAACATTAGGCAAAGCTTTAACGCATTCTGCAGCGTGAATACATGAGGATGGTTTCCATACAATGGTTAAGTCTCCGTTTTTGTACTCTTTTATAATTTCTTTAGCCATATTAAATTTATTTAAGATTTGTTGTGTCTTCTTGTTCTTCTGATTTTTGCCTTTCCTCCTTAAGATTAAGATCCTCCATGATATCCTCAGGCATTTCAAAATTCTCCACTTCTTCTATAATATCTGGAAGTAACATTGGAGCTAAAGAAGCTATAGGATCAAACAAATAAGAATTGTCTTTTCTTTCTTCAGGGATTACATAATCTGTCGGATTCCAATAGGTGAAAAACATAAAGATAACACTCAGGATAAAGGCGGAGATAAGTACGTTAAAAACACCGCCTAAAAGCTTATTAAATATACCTAGAAAGGCAAAATCTGCCATTTTTGTCAAGAATTTTCCAGCCCATGAAACCAAGATCACAATACTGATAAATGTGACTAATCTAGCAGCAATATTAACAGTTTGTTCACTCCAGCTCATCCATTCATATAAATAACCCGCTGCAAATTCTGAAAAATAGATAGCACCAATTAATCCTAAAACTAGGCCAATGAGTGAGGCAAGTGTTACAAACAAGCCTTTTTTCATTCCACTAACAAAGGAGAGAATTAAAATGATTCCTAAAATAATATCCATCAAGTTCATAAAAAGTATTTAGGGTAAAGATACTAAAAGAGTTTGTCAAGGAATGTATCTTTGTAATCCTGAAAAAGAAATATAAAAAATGGCTAGAGACGAAAAATTAAAAGAACAATGGGAGGAAGTAGTTACTCTAATCAGTAATAAATTTGCTGATGGTGATACTTTAGACTTGGATGCTATCATATATATTATTGGACTTCAAGAATTAGGAAAATTGAATACTGACTTTAAGAAGGATGAAAAGATTAATTTAATGCATATTGCTATTTGCAGATTATTAGAACCTTTTGGTTATTATGCATTCGATTATTTTGATGAAGATGGATGGCCGCATTATACCGTTTTAGAAAAACTACCCCCTTTAAAAGCTGGTGAACAATCAGTGTTAATGAAAGAAGCGATTGTTCAATATTTTGTGGAGAAGGAAGTGATCTCATAGATAGGTGACGGAAGACCGTAGACGGGTTTGATTACAGTTATAGTTTACTGAGTGATTTTTGGTTTCAAAAATTGTATCGAAGTAAATTAATCTCTTTATGTTCTATCTTATGTTTATTAAGATTGCTTCAGTCGTCCTTCCTTCGCAATGACATACGATTCCAATATCTACATTAGGAATATTTTAGTTTGCTGAGTGATTTTTGCCTTCAAAAATTGTATCGAAGAAAACGGAAAAAAGAAACCCATGAATAAAGAATAAAGTTCCCTTTTGTCTTTATTCTCTTTTCTATTAATTTAGTTGTGCTACCAATAGTAAAAACGTAATTTTGCACCTTTGAAAGAATTGTATCTATGATTAATAATATAAAGCAGCATATCACAGAGGTTGAGATGTTTGAAGCAAAGTCTCTTGAAGAATTGGAAACTTTCCGAATTAAGTATTTAGGAAAAAAAGGATTGATGAATGACCTATTTGCTGCCTTTAAAGATGTGCCAAACGAAAAGAAAAAGGAATTTGGACAAACCATCAATAAACTAAAAACGGTTGCTCAAGAAAAGGTAAATTCTTTAAAAATAGCACTTTCAGAAACTGAGGATTCTTCAGGTATTTATGGAGATTTAACTCGTCCCGGAGAACCTGTAACATTAGGTTCAAGACATCCAATTTCAATAGTAAAAAATAAGATTATCGATATCTTTTCTCGTATTGGATTTAATGTATCTGAAGGTCCAGAAATTGAAGACGATTGGCATAATTTTACAGCATTAAACCTTCCAGAATACCATCCAGCTAGAGACATGCAGGATACCTTTTTTATTGAAAAAGATCCAGATGTGCTTTTGAGAACTCATACTTCTTCAGTACAAGTACGTTATATGGAAAACAATAAACCACCAATTCGGACAATATCTCCAGGTAGAGTTTATCGTAATGAAGCTATTTCAGCAAGATCACATTGTTTCTTTCATCAAGTAGAAGGATTATATGTGGACAAAGGAGTTAGTTTTGCCGACTTAAAACAAACCTTGCAATATTTTACCACAGAGATGTTTGGAAAATCTAAGATTCGATTACGTCCTTCTTACTTTCCATTTACAGAGCCAAGTGCCGAGGTAGATGTATATTGGGGATTAGAGACAGAAACCGATTATAAAATGACCAAAGGAACTGGTTGGTTAGAAATAATGGGCTGTGGAATGGTAGATCCTAATGTTCTTAAAAATTGTAATATAGACCCGGAAGTTTATTCTGGTTTTGCCTTTGGAATGGGGATCGATCGTATTGCATTATTATTACATCAAATTCCAGATATTAGAATGTTTAGTGAAAACGATGTTCGTTTTTTAGAGCAGTTTAAGAGTTTGTAGATTATTCTGAAGCCTTTGATGTCTCCCCGAGCGCAGTCGAGGGGTCTCTTGTTAAGTATTGATCTTTAATAAGGTCTCGACTGCGCTCGACCAGACAGTATTCCTATGAAAAAAGATATAGAAATCCCAATTGCAGAAAACATTCAAATAATCGCTACCAAGGAATGGGACAAAGAATTCCTTGCTCAAAATTGGAATGTTTATGTAATCAATAATCGAGAGGATAATATAGAATCTGTTTTGGTTTTATCTAGAGGAGAAAGTGAAAACAAAAAAACCTCTACCTTACGTCACAGCCTGGGAGATTTACCTTCACATTCTGGCAAAAAAGTGGAATTGATAACCGAAGAGGTTTTCAGTTTCACCAATGAATATATCGTTACTTTTTTTGCTGAAGGAAAACTTTTTGATCGTACTTTTATTTTTGAACCTCAAAGCATTTCAGAAGAAAACACCACCTTTATAGACCTAATGGGGCAAGACTGTGTGTTGGCAAAATAATTAATCCAACTTATCGGTTAGTTCCTTAAACACTTTTTTAGCATTTTTCCGTTCATATAAAATACTATATACGGCATCTATAATGGGAGTTTTTGCTTTTTTATCCTTTTTCTGATTAAGTAAATAAGCACTTTTGGTAGCATAATATCCTTCCGCAACCATGCTCATTTCCATTTGCGCACTTTTTACTGTGTATCCTTTTCCAATCATATTTCCGAACATTCGATTACGACTAAAAGTAGAATATCCTGTAACCAGTAAATCTCCCAAATAAGCAGAGCCGTTTATGTCACGCTTCATTTTATATGTCTTTTTTACATATTTTTTCATTTCTCGTATGGCATTACTCATCAACACACTTTGAAAATTGTCACCATATCCCAATCCGTGGGCAATTCCGGCAGCAATGGCATATATGTTTTTAAGCATGGCAGCATATTCAGTACCTATAATGTCCTCACTGGTTTTACATTTTATATAATCACAACTTAAACTATCTGCAACTAATTGTGCTTTTTTATCGTCTGCACATGCGATGGTTAGATAAGAAAGTCGTTCCAGTGCAACTTCTTCTGCATGACAAGGCCCTGTAATAACTCCAATATTTTTAAATGGAACTTTTAAGTGCGTAAAAAAATGATCCCCAACAATTAGACTACTTTCAGGAACAATCCCTTTAATAGCAGAAAAAATCACTTTGTCTTTTATCTCGACAGTAAGTGATTCTAACTCCTTATATAAAAATGCCGACGGAATTACAAAAACTAGGATGTCTGCATAATCTGCTAATTCATTAATTTCATTACTTAAAATTAACTTATCGGTGTTAAACTCAACCGAAGACAAATAATT
Source organism: uncultured Flavobacteriales bacterium (assembly GCA_913058295.1). Lineage (GTDB taxonomy): Bacteria > Bacteroidota > Bacteroidia > Flavobacteriales > Flavobacteriaceae > Marifrigoribacter. The sequence continues at coordinate 190,883 of CAJXRD010000001.1, forward strand.
TGGATTGTGTTTGTGTTCTTTAATGTGCTCAATAGCCGAGGTATTACGCATATACCATCCAACTTCCTCTAAGTTTTCACAAAGCATTTTCACAATAGCAGTTGCCCAACTTCCTCCTCCAAAAACAGCAAACTTTGGTTTATTTGTCATATAATGATATTAATATATTCAAAAATACTGAATAATAACACTCATTACAAATTAACAGCAATAACTGTTATTTGTAAAAATTCATCTCATCGATATACTCCCATACATTTTGTGGTAACAGCGGATGTATGTTTTTATGAGACGCAATGCTTTTTCTAATAAATGTGGAAGAAATTTCAACAATAGGAGCAGCTACCTTTGTTATTTTTTTATGATTCGAGAATTGAGATTCCACAGCACCTTCAGAAATTCTTGGATAAATATATATGGAATGTCTTTTAAGAATTACTTCAAAATTTTTCCATTTATGAAAGCTCTTTAAATTGTCTTCCCCCATAATTAATGAAAAATGATCTTCAGGATATTTTTCTTCCAAAACAGCAAGTGTATTTACGGTGTAATTAGGTTGTGGAAGATTGAATTCAATATTACTTGCCTTAAGGCTTGGGTAATCTTCTATAGCAATTCGTGCCATTGCTAATCTGTGCGTATCTTCTAAAAGGGTATTTCTTTTTTTATGAGGATTATGAGGTGTAACAACCAGCCAGACCTCATCGAGGTCTGAAAATTCTGCCATATGATTGGCAATAATCAAATGCCCAACGTGGATGGGATTAAAGGTTCCAAAAAACAATCCAATATTTTTAGGCATGTCCTTCTGCAATAAATTGGAGTACTAAATCTTTAGATTCTTCTAATGCTACTTCCAATATTTTGTTTTCTATTATATGATCAAATTGTGGTGCAGTTGCCAGCTCTACAGAAGCCTTTGCAATTCGCATATTTATTTTTTCTTCACTCTCGGTTTTGCGTTTTTTTAAACGGATTTTAAGTTCATCAACACTAGGAGGTTTTACGAAAACAGCCAAGGTTTTATTTGGGTATTTCTTTTTAATACGAAGGCCACCTACTACATCGATATCGAAAATAACATTCTTGCCCATTGCCCAGATTCGATCAATTTCAGTTTTAAGGGTACCATAAAAGTTATCCCGATAAACTTCTTCCCATTCTAAAAAATCATCGTTTTTTATATGTTGTTTGAAATCTTTTAAATTGATAAAATAATAATCTGTTCCATCAATTTCTTCTCCTCTCGGAATTCTAGAAGTTGCTGAAATAGAAAACTCTAAGTTTAATTCTTCTTGTTGTAAAAGATGTCTTACTATGGTAGTTTTTCCACTTCCAGAAGGTGCTGAAAAAACAATTAATTTACCTCCTGTCATTACAATACGTTTAATGCTTGTTCTTTGATTTTTTCTAATTCATCTTTCATTTGTACCACCAACTGTTGCATCGGTGCATGGTTAGATTTAGAACCTATAGTGTTTATTTCACGCCCAATTTCTTGACAAATAAACCCAATTTTTTTTCCGTTAGAATCTTCAGATTCTAGAGCTTCATTAAAGTAATTTAAATGATTTTTTAAACGTACTTTTTCTTCTGTGATATCGTACTTTTCAAGGTAATAAATAAGTTCCTGTTCAAATCGATTCTCATCAATAGTCTCGTTTAAATCACTAATAGCTTTTCTAAGGCGTTCTTTAACAATATCAATTCTATCATTATCAATAAGAATTACTTTTTCTAATAATTCTGAAATAGTAATAGATCGTTGTTTAAAATCTTCTTCTAGTACATGGCCTTCATCAGATCTGTATTTATTAATAGCAATCAGCGCTTCATTTAGAGCTTGATTTATATCATTAAATTCAGTTTCTTCAATTTCTTTACGTTCCGTTTTTAAAGCATCTGGCATTCGAATAGCCATTTTTAATAACTCAACTGCCTCTCCATCTACTACATTTGAGAGTTGTTTCATATATTGCTTAACCATAGGTTCATTAAGCTTTGAGGAAGTTTCTTCAGCAGTAATTTCAACATATAAATTAAAATCAACCTTTCCTCTAGTCAATGATTTAGAAATGGTTTTTCGCATCTCCAATTCTTTTTCTCTATAAGAGGAAGGAACCCTTGCATGTAGATCCAAATTTTTACTATTCAGCGATTTTATTTCGACTGTAATCTTTTTTGAAGGTAATTGTACTACAGATTTCCCGTAGCCTGTCATAGACTGAATCATATACTGAATTTTGATTTGGGCAAAGGTACTAAATTAGAGCGGAGTGGAGTAGAAATGATAAATTAGAAAAGCGGTAATTATTCATTTAAAAACTGAAAGGTTCTTTTCTCACTATAATATTGATTATTGGTTTGATGAAAGCCAACATGTCCACCAAACAAAGGAGTTTCTAAAAATATATTTTTGGAAGTTTCTGCTATTGCATATGGATAACAATCTTGATCAAGAAAGCTATCATTTTTAGCGTTTAAAATTAGAACAGGAATTTTAATATTAGAGATAAATTGATTGCTACTGTTTTTTTGGTAATAGTCGTAAGCATCTTTAAATCCGTGTGCTTTAGAGGTATAAATGTCATCAAAATCTTTTAAGGATTTAATGTTTTTTAAATCTGTAGTATTCATTTTATCACTGAAAAAAGGCATTTTAATTTTGTATTTTTTCCGTAAAGAAATTAAAAATGAAGCGCTGTATATCCAATTTTCAGTGTTGTTCAGACTTTCTAAGGATCCTCGTAAACTTGTGGGAACCGAAATTGCGACTCCTTTTTTAATTTCCTTCGGAAGGCTTGTTCTTTCTCCTAAATATTTCAATAATAAGTTGGCTCCTAAACTAAAACCAACCAAGGCGATTTCCTGATAGATGTCTTTTTCAAGAATGTGCTGGATTACTGTTTCTAAATCATCTGTCTTCCCAGAATGATAAGATTGATACGAGAGATTATTTTCGCCACTACAACCTCTAAAATTAACTGCAGCAACATCCCAATTGTCATTAACTAAATGTAAACCTGCTGCTTTTATATAAGTACGTTGTGCATTTCCTTCTAAACCATGTAACAGTATAGCCACTCTCTTTTTTGAATTTTTAGAATAAGACCAATCCAAATCTAAAAAGTCATTATCGGGAAGAGTTATTCGTTCTCTTTCTTGAGCTAAAGTAATAGTAGGCCTTAGCTTTGCAGAATAAATGGTTGAAAAATGTCCGTTTTTAAAAACCCACGGAGGATTGTAATCGCTTTTTATATGAGGCATCTAAATTTTTAACTTAATGCAGCAATGTAATAAATTACTAGGCATACAACCAAAAGTAATTTACATTTGAAAAAAACAATGATGTATATAAAAGAATTTGAAGTTCGATGGAATGATTTAGATGCAAACAGGCATTTGGCAAATAGCAGTTATTTAAATTATATGAGTCATACTCGGCTTAGTTATATGTTAGAAAAAGGGTTTGGACAAAAAAATATGGTAAAACACAATATTGGCCCTGTAGTTTTTTATGAACACATGTTTTACTTTAAAGAATTGTTTCCTGGAAAACCAGTACAAGTATCTCTTGAATTAAAAGGAATTTCTGAAGGAGGAATGTATTTTGAATTTCAGCATAACTTTTATAATAGTAAGGGAATTAATATGGCTCGTTGTAATATGATGGGAGGCTGGATAGATTTAAATACACGAAAGCTTATAGACTTACCAGAAACTCTTTTAACGGCATTAAATGAATTACATAAAACCGAAGATTTTAAAATATTAACCAAAGAAGACACTAGAAAGTTTAAGCAGTTTCCACAAGATCTAATTAAGTAGATTTTGGTTTTCGAGTAGATAGAAATACTCCTATAAAAATTAATATCGCAGCTCCAATTCTAATAGGAGTTAAAGAATCTGATCCAACCAAAATAGCAAAAATAACAGCTATAACTGGTTGTAAATAAATAAAGGAACCAATGGTAGAAGGCCTTAGTTGTTTTAGTGCGTAAATGTTAAAAAGGTAAGAAAGAAAAGTAGTGCCAATAACCACAAAAGCTAATTTCCAAATAATATTAAAGGACAATTGAGTCCATTCTACAGCTACAAACTCGTTGAAGCCAATGGGAATGTTTATTATAAAAGCTATTAAAAAAAACCACTTCATTAAGGTGATGGAACTGTATTTTGAAACTAATGGTTTCACAATAATTAAATAGATAGAATAAGAGGTTGCATTAATAATAAACAATAGGTTTCCTAAAGGAATATTAGGCGCATTTGCCTGTGTTTTCATTCCAAATACGATTAATAAAATTGCACCCAAAAGACCTAAACCTATTCCAATAGATTTTCTCCAAGTAATTTTTTCATTTAAAAAAATAGCCGATAACACTAAAAGTAATACAGGTACGAGGGTGATTACTACAGAACTATTTATTGGGGTTGAAAGACTTAATCCTTTAAAGAACATCAACATATTTAAGGCCATACCAAAAAAGGCACAGGCTAAAATTCGATACCAATCACTTCGATCAATTTTTTCGGAAGGAAAAAACAAACTTACCAACCAAAATAAGATTGCTGCTCCACTAATTCTTAAAAATATAAAACCAAAGGGTTCAATAACGCTTGGCATTAAGCCTTTGGCAATGGTATGGTTTATTCCGTAAATTACTGATGTTGCGGTTGCGGCAAGAAGCGCGAGTGCTCTGGGATTCATTTTTATAAAATTACTTTAACTCCCATCCAACCCCGCTGTTAAAAATATAATCAAAATCATTCCCTTCAACAGCTGGTTGATTATCATAGTTAAGCGTAAAATCAAACTTTACATAGAAATCCAAAGGCAAATCATATTTAAGATCTATACTGTAATCTGTTCTAAATCTTTTACTTTCAGATAAACTAGGATAAAGAGATAGGTTTGTTATTAATCTAAAATCACCAAATTCATACATATTATATTCCGTACTAATGTTTGCTTCCGCAGAATTTTTATTTAATGATTCGTCTAAATAAGTTTCCACATTATAGTTAACACCTAAACTTGTACGAAGATATAGTCTAGGACTTCTTATCATATCTTTTCCTACTCCCAATAATACAGTAGTTCTTCCTTCAAGTGCTTGCTCTGTATTGGATAAAAAAGAGATTTGGGTAATACCAAAATATTCTGTAAATAAAAATCGAGTGGCATCGATACTCCATTCTACCCTTTTAATTTCATCTACATTATCTTGATTGGATAATAATGAACTGTAAGCGGTACTAAAATTCCATAATTCGCCTACATACCTAAGTTTACCACTAAGTGTAAATTGACTAAAGTTATTTGCCTTTGTTAAATTAAAAGCAAGATCTATTTCTCCTGTAAAACGACTAAAAAAGTTATTTCCTGAAGCTTTTAATTGAATAATATTTTCAATTTTTGTTTCAAAAGTCATTTCCTGGCTAATGACTTCCACTTTGCCTTCACTAACAGTCTTTACTTTACCTAAATAATGACTGCCGTTTACTAAGTTGATTAAGAAAATTTGATCCAGATAGATTTCTTTAACTTCTTTATATTCTATTTTAAAATCTTTATCACTATAAGGGGTTTTCATGGTTAAAACCCCGTTTATTAGAGTTTTAATTTCACCAATAAGAACGTTATTGTTTTTAAATTTTATAGAGTCATTAATTACAATATTTTTTCTTTTAACCCTAGCGGAATCTTTTTTATTGACCTTAAGGGAGTCTTTTTGTGAAAAAGCACAAAAGCAGTTAAATATAAAAAAAAATATTAATAATTTTTTCATTGATAATAATAGATCCCCCCAAAAATAATAATTTTTTATTTAAGAGATTCTTTTGCAGAACAGACTACTGTTTTGCTGTTTCCAATAAAAACTTCAGTATCATTAATAAGTACTGGGCGCTTTAAAAAGGTATAATGTTCTAACAATAATTTTTTAAAATCAGATTCATTAAGATTTTTGTTTTTTAAGCCCCTTTCCTTATACATTCGTGCTCTTTTATTTATTAGACCTTCATAGCTTTTTGTAAACTGAAAAAATTCCTCCAATTCACTTTCTGTTATTGGATTAATTTTAATGTCTTGTTTTATAAATTCTGAAGAAAGATTAAATTCTTTAAGAATTCGCTTGCATGTATCGCAAGTGGAGAGATAATATATTTTTTTCATGATAATTTCACTTAAAAAAGAGTACTATAATGGTTATTAAAGTTTTTACAAATTAATCATTTTCCTGTTGATTTTCCTTATTTTTAAAATCAAATTAAAACCGATGGAATACACTCTAGATATTACTTTAAAAACAAGAGCTATTTTCTTAAATATGCTTGAAAATTATACTTTAGAACAACTAAACAAAAAACCAGAAGGTTTTAATAATACCATATTTTGGAATATTAAACATATTGTAGTTACACAACAATTGTTAACCTATGGCTTATCTAGCTTGCCTTTATTGATTACCGAAACGGAAACAGAAGATTATCGAAAAGGGAGTAAAACAGAATTTGATGCTACAATGCAAGACGTTGAATTATTGAAAAAGCAACTGTTTTCTACTTTAGAACAAACACAATTAGATTATAGAAATGGAATTTTTAAAACTTTTACTCCTTATACGGTATCAACAAAATCTACTTTAACAAACGTTGAAGAAGCATTTCAATTTAATAGTTTTCATGAAGGGATTCATTTAGGCTATATTTTGGCTTTAAAAAAAGGGCTTTAAAAAAAGGGCTTTAAAAGCCAAGATATCGTTGTGCAATTTCTAAAGGGATGGTCAGCTCAATTGGACCATCTGCATAACTAGCAATTTCATATTGATTGTAAATAATTATTAAAGAATCATCTGTAAAACCAATTGCGTCTGGCAGAGAAAACTTGTCATTTTCAAACCAATAACCAGTTGAGTTAATAGATTCATTAGGCGAAATATTGTTCTCCTTTCTAAATAATTCTTCTACAAATTCTGTAAATTCCCCTTTATTTCTCATTAATGAAGTATTAGGAATCAACACTCCTGTAGAAGGATTAAAGTTTAAAAATTTTGTAGAACCATTTCCGTGGGCGCCACCAGTAAAAGAATATTGTTGCACTCGTAAAGAAAGTATGTTTTCTTTGATTGTTGATTCAGTTACCGAAATCTCAGCAAAATAAGGGCTAATTTCTGGGAACTCTTTTTTGTCATTTTCAAAGTTTTTTATAAACTTTTCTGAAGCTTCAGAAATTGTTGCAGCTTGAATACTTTTTTCAATATTTGAATTTAAATAATAAATAATTGCGCTCCCTACAGTAAAATTAATTTTATTGGCAATCTCATTTTCACTTTTAATTTTTATATAATCGATGGTTACTAATGCACAGTCACTTCCTTTACAATCTCCATGATATTCTTCAGAAAAACTTTCAGTAGATAAGAGTTGTAAGGAATCGTTTTTACAGCTAAAAGACATAAGCGCAATAAGAATGATAATATATATTTTTCTAGACATCATTAAGAAGGATAATTCTGTTATTTTTATTCTTTTAAGACTACTAAAGTATAACGAAAAATACTTTTTTCCTTTTTTAGATTCAATTTAAATATTTACAAATGAAATTCAATACCAAAACAATACACGGAGGACAAGAACATGACAAGGCGTATGGTGCTGTAATGCCCCCTATATACCAAACAACTACTTATGCTCAAACTACTCCAGGGGAACATAAAGGCTTTCAATACTCCAGAACTCTTAACCCTACTCGTTCTGCTTTAGAAAAATCTTTTGCAAGTTTAGAAAAAGGGGACTTTGGTTTGGCTTTTGGTAGTGGTTTGGCAGCTATAGATGCTGTTATGAAATTATTAAAATCTGGTGATGAGGTTATTTCTACCAACGATTTATATGGAGGCACCTACCGATTATTCACTAAAATATACGAATCTTTTGGAGTAAAATTTCATTTTATCGGGATGGACAATGCCGACAGAATTGAAGATTATGTAAATGAAAACACAAAGTTAATATGGGTTGAAACTCCTACAAACCCGATGTTAAATATTATTGATATTAAAAAGGCAGCTAGTATTGCTAAAAAACATTCTATTTTGTTGGGAGTGGATAATACATTTGCAACTCCTTATTTGCAACAACCTTTAAGTTTGGGAGCCGATATAGTAATGCATAGCGCAACTAAATATCTAGGTGGCCACAGTGATGTAGTTATGGGAGCCCTTGTAGTTAAGGATGAAGATTTAGCAGAACGGTTATATTATATTCAAAACTCAAGTGGAGCTATTTGCGGACCTCAAGATAGCTTTTTGATGTTACGAGGAATTAAAACACTTCATGTAAGGATGCAACGTCATTGTGAAAATGGAAAAGCAGTAGCCCATTATTTAAACAATCATCCAAAAATCGAAAAAGTGTATTGGCCAGGATTTGAGAGCCATCCAAATCATGATATTGCTAAATCCCAAATGTCTGATTTTGGAGGGATGGTATCTTTTGTAACTAAAGGTAATAACTATCAACAAGCAATTAAGATTGTGGAAAATTTAAAATTATTCACTTTAGCTGAAAGTTTAGGTGGTGTAGAAAGCCTTTCTGGTCACCCAGCAAGTATGACTCATGCTAGTATCCCTAAAGAAGAAAGAGAAAAAACAGGTATTGTAGACTCGTTAATTAGGTTAAGTGTTGGAATTGAAGATGTAGATGATTTAATGGAAGATCTTAAACAAGCAATAGGTTAATCAATTATTCTAAATAATAGATATATCCAAAGTTTATCCAATACATCCATTCATTGGCTTTATTCTCTGGCACTTCGGGGTTTAAGCCATCTACCCAATTAGAAAAATAATGTCCCCATCGGCTATCTAACATTAAATCACTTAATGGGGATAATTTATAACGCACGCCGACACTTCCAATAAAAGACCAAGTGTTTCCACCTTCATTATTTATTGCAGTTGCAGGGTCGTATTTTCCACCATAATAATTGCTTTCTATTCCTAGAGCTTCATCGTAAGTAATGTTTGGATCATAAGCTACCCAATGCAATCCTGCGCTAATAAAAGGGGCTAATTTATATCCACCTGCTGCAAAATCACGAATGCTTAAAGGAAAATATTCTAACTGTGCTCCAATATCAAAAACAGTAGTTTTCCCTCTCATAGACCTCAAATAATCAGGCCCAGGACCTTGTTGGTCTGGAGCAACCCATCTTCCATGGTGCTTTAGTTTAATGCTATAATAATCTATTTCAGTTCTAATCTTAAAATGGTCGTTCCAATATTTGTCTGAGGTATAACAATTACAGTCTGCTCTATAGGAAAAATTGATATAATGTATTAATCCAAATGCAATTGTAGAGTTTCTTTCGTTTGTTTTAAGATCGCCACGTCTTCCGAAATCAGAAAATAAAGCAAGTGGACCTGCAATAACCCCAACCTCGTGTGAGAAGCCACCTTGACTGTATACATCTTGTTTAGAAAAAACAAGAAAAGTGATTACCAAAAGCAATAATCTAGCATGCATTTCTTAATGTAGGTTTAGGTTGAGACATAACAAATATATAAAAACAAATGTTATGGTAAAATTTATTATACGAATTTTGCTTTTTCATTGAATTATAATGGACTTTTTTTAGATATGTTTTATCTTTGCAATCTTAATTATTGTTAACGTTTCAATTAATTATTTTTATATGAAAGATAGTATAAAAGAGTTCATTTTAAAAGTTGAAAAAATGAACCCTAATGAGTCTGAATTTATGCAGGCCGTTACCGAAGTAGCAGAAGCTATAATTCCTTTTATCCAGGAAAATGAGATGTATCAAAACAAAATGTTACTTGAGCGTATGGTAGAGCCAGAACGTGTTGTAATGTTTAGAGTTCCCTGGACAGATGATAGTGGTAGTATACACGTAAATAAAGGTTATAGAGTTGAGTTTAATTCAGCAATTGGACCTTATAAAGGTGGATTGCGTTTTCATCCATCTGTAAACTTAAGTATTTTAAAGTTTTTAGGTTTCGAGCAAGTTTTTAAAAACAGCTTAACTACTCTTCCTATGGGTGGAGGTAAAGGAGGTTCAGATTTTAACCCAAAAGGTAAAAGCGATGCAGATGTTATGCGTTTCTGTCAAAGTTTTATGACAGAACTTTCTAGGCATATTGGACCAAATACGGATGTTCCTGCAGGAGATATAGGTGTTGGAGGTAGAGAGATAGGATATTTATTTGGACAATACAAGCGTCTAAGAAACGAATTTACTGGGGTTCTTACCGGAAAAGGACTTTCTTTTGGTGGATCCTTAATACGTCCTGAAGCAACTGGATACGGAACCGTATATTTTGCAAAAAATATGTTGGCAACAAAAGGAGAAAGCTTTAATGGTAAAACAGTTGTAATCTCTGGATCTGGAAACGTTGCACAATTTGCAGCCGAAAAAGTGATTGAGTTTGGAGGAACTGTAGTGACATTATCAGATTCTGGAGGATATATATACGATGCTGACGGAATTACTACTGAAAAGTTAGCTTTTGTAATGGATCTTAAAAATGTTAGACGAGGAAGAATTAGCGAATATGTTGCTAAATACCCATCGGCTAAATATGAAGAAGGAAAACGTCCTTGGGAAGTAAATTGTGATATTGCATTGCCATGTGCAACTCAAAATGAACTTAATAAAGAAGAAGCACAAATTTTAATTAGCAATAATTGTATCTGTGTAGCAGAAGGGGCGAATATGCCAAGTACACCTGAAGCAATTGAAGTATTCCATGAAGGGAAAATTTTATTTTCTCCTGGAAAAGCTTCTAATGCAGGTGGAGTAGCAACTTCAGGATTAGAGATGTCTCAAAACTCTCTTCGTTTAAGTTGGACAGCTAAAGAAGTAGACGATAAATTACACACTATAATGAATGACATTCATGATTCTTGTGTTAAATACGGAACCGATGAAAACGGTTATGTTGACTATGTAAAAGGAGCGAATATAGCTGGCTTTGTAAAATTAGCTGATGCAATGTTAGCGCAAGGTATAGTTTAATAAATACCTATTTTAAATATAAAAAGGTTGTCTTTAAAAAGACAACCTTTTTCATTTTATATAGCTAATAAAATAAATAGTATTTTAGCTTGTTATACTATTGAAATAAATTTTTATATGAAGCAGTTAGTATTTGCCCTTATTTTTTTACAATCATTATTTCTTTCTGCACAAAACTTTGAAGAAAGTTGGACGGGATATTTTTCATATGTATCTGTTAAAGCAATTTCTCAAGGTAACGACAAAATATATGTAGCAGCTGAAAACGCAATATTTACCTACGACTTTTCCACCCAAGAGTTTAAAACAGTTTCTACAATTAATGGATTGTCAGGTAAACAAATATCTACTATTCATTATAGTGAAAATCATAATTTGCTCATTATTGGTTATGAAAATGGGCTAATTGAAATTGTAAAAGATGATGAGAATGATGTTCTTTCTGTAGTTGATATTTTAGACAAACAAACAATTCCTCCTAATACAAAACGGATAAATCATTTTTACGAATATAATGGGGAAGTATATATCTCAACTCAATATGGAATTTCAGTTTATGATTTAGGGGCTTTAGAATTTGGAGACACTTATTTTATTGGAGATTTTGGAGCTCAAATTGATATTACACAAACAACAGTTTTAGATGATTTTATATATGCAACGTCTTCAACCGATGGAGTGCGAAGCGCTTTAGTTGAAAACGAAAACCTTATAGATTATGAACAATGGTCTGCTGTCGTTAGTGGTGGGTATAAAGGGGTTCAAACATTAGGTAATGAAATATTTCTCGCTAGAAATGACAATCAAATTTTTTCATATTCTTCTGGGAATGGACTTAATTTTGAAACACAGATGAATTCAAGTGTTGTCAATTTTGAAGTGCATTTAGATTTATTAACCATTACTACTACAAATTCTATTCATGCATATTCAGAAAATTTTATCTTAGAATCTGAAGCAACTTCATTATTAGAATATGATTTTATTTTACAAGCAGGTTTAGCATATAATAACACTTTTTATTTAGGAACAAATGAGTTGGGAGTTTTAGTGGTTCCTTTTGGAAATAATCAAGCCCAGCAAATATTACCTGATGGGCCATTATTAAATAAACCCTTTGCAATAGATGCTTCACCAGGAAGATTATGGGTAGTATTTGGAGAAGTGGATGTTAACTTTAATCCTTACTTCCCTAATGGAACATTGTCTAAAAGAGGGATTAGTAATTTAAAAGAGGAGGCATGGACAAATATTGATTATGAGGACTTAATTGGACAATTAGGAGTTGAAGATGTAACAGATATATCCTATGTTACCATTAATCCAGAAAACTCAAATGAAGTTTATATGAGTTCTTATCATAAGGGCTTACTAAAAATTGAAGAACAAACACCTTCCATTTTATATAATGAAACAAATAGCCCCTTATCTATTCCTAATAATAATGAAGGTATAGGAATTCGATTATATGGGTCAGACTTTGATAGAGAAGAAAACCTTTGGTTTGTACAATCTAGAGCAAATGAAGGACTTATAAAACTAAATCCTAATGGACAATTTCAGTTCACAGATATCTCTACTATTATTGAAGCTGAAGATGAACAAGCACTTACTGAAATAAAAGTTAGTAGGGAAGGTTACCCCTTTTTTGGATCTGCAAACAATGGATTAATTGGTTATAACCCTACAACTAACGTTTTAAACAAAATAGGTGAAGGATTAGGTACAGGAGGTTTGCCATCTAATAATGTTAGAGCACTGGCCTTCGACAATCAAAATAGATTATGGATTGGAACAATAAAGGGTTTACGGGTATTGTATGGTGTTGGAGACTTTTTTGATGGAGGAGAAACACAAGATGCGCAAGCAATTATTATTTTGGAAGATGGAGTAGCTCAAGAACTATTATATGAACAGTCTATAACAGATATTGAAGTGGATGGCTCAAATAATAAATGGGTGGCCACGGCAACTTCAGGAGTGTTTTATTTTTCAGCTAATGGACAAGAGACATTATTGCGATTTACTTCAGATAATTCACCATTGCCCTCAGATAATGTGCAAGATATCGCAATAGATGGACAAAGCGGAACGGTTTATTTTGCTACTACAGATGGACTTGTTGCTTATAATGGATCTTCAACAGCACCTAGAGAAGATTTAGAAAGCGTGTACGCATTTCCAAATCCAGTACGACCTGACTTTTATGGGGATGTTACCATAGATGGACTTACTGCTAAAGCGAATGTTAAGATAACAGACGTTACCGGAAACCTTGTTTATGAAACGACTTCTGAAGGAGGAAGTGTACGATGGGATACCACTGCCTTTGGTAAATATAGAGTAGCATCTGGAGTATATTTGGTTCTGGTTTCTACAGATGATGCGCTCGAAACTAAAGTTATTAAAATAATGATTATTCGATAATGGTTATTACCACCAATGCGATTGTTTTATCTTCCTTAAAATATTCTGAAGCAGACCTTATTGTAAAATGTTATACAGAGTCTTCTGGCTTAAAAAGTTATTTACTAAAAAACATATTAAAATCTAGAAAAGGAAAATTAAAAGCTTCCTATTTTCAGCCTTTAACACTTTTAGATTTAGAAGTGGTGCATAAGGATAAAGGGAATTTAGAAAGAATAAAAGAAGCAAAAATATTACAACCTTATAATACACTTCACACTAAAGTTGTAAAATCTGCAATGGTTATTTTTATTGCTGAAATTTTAACTAATTCTATTCAAGAAGAAATAGAAGATAAAGAATTGTTTCAATTTTTATTGAATTCGTTTATTTGGTTAGATGAAAATAATGAAATAGCTAATTTCCATATCTTATTTTTATTAAAGTTAAGCCTCCATTTAGGGTTCTATCCAGACACCTCTACTACAGCTCATTATAACTTTAATTTGATGGAAGGAAATTTTCAAGCCATAAATGATGGGAAATACTGTGAAAATGGGGCTCATGTAGAGATGTTAAAACAATTTTTTGGCATAAAATTTGATAAAATATCCCAAATTAAACCAACTAAAAAAGTTCGATTAGACATTTTAAATTTGATGTTGTTATATTATCAATTACATTTGCAAAGTTTTAAAAAACCTAAGTCACTTTTAGTCCTAAACCAAATATTTGAATGAGCAGAATTTTGCCATTATTTCTACTTTTAATTTTCTTTACTTTTACTTCATTACTCGCACAAAATATTCAGGTTTTAGAGAAAGAAAGTCAATTACCGATTTCGGGGGTTGTAGTTTATAATTTAGAAAAGACCATCACGGGAGTAACCGATTTTGATGGATTTGTAGATGTTTCATCATTTTCAGATACCGAACTTATAACATTTCAACATATTTCCCATATCAATATTTCCCAAACTAAAAATGAAATTATTTCTACTGGGAATATAGTTGTTTTAACATTGGACGCCAGCACACTGGATGAGGTGGTATTATCGGTTTCAAAATTCAAACAAAATAAGGGGGAAATAACTCAAAAAATTACAAGTATAACGAGTGAGGATATTATGTTTTCCAATCCACAAACTTCTGCAGATTTATTAGAAAGCAGTGGGAATGTATATATTCAGAAAAGTCAATTAGGAGGAGGTAGCCCTATTATTCGTGGATTTTCAACCAATAGATTATTAATTGCAGTAGATGGAATTCGTTTTAATACCGCCATTTTTAGGGGTGGAAATGTTCAAAGCGTCATTTCAATAGATCCTTTTTCAATCGACCGAACAGAAGTGGTTTTAGGACCAGGATCTGTGGTATATGGTAGTGATGCTATTGGAGGGGTTATGAATTTCTATACAAAAAACGCAAAATTTTCTTTTGAAGAAGGAACTTCTTTTTCAGGGAATGCAATAGCAAGATATGCGACAGCTAGTAAAGAAAAAACAGGTCACTTAGATTTTAATATAGGGCTAAAAGAATGGGCATTTTTAACCAGTGTTTCTTATACAGACTTTGACGATTTAAAAATGGGAAAATATGGTCCAGACGATTATTTAAGACCAGAATATGTAGAAACCATAGACGGAGTAGATGTTATAGTAGCTAATGATGATCCTAGGGTTCAAGTACCAACTGGCTATGACCAAATTAATGTAATGCAAAAAATTAGGTACATGCCTACCGATAATTGGGATTTCAATTTAGGATTGTTTTATACTACTACCAGTGATTATCCAAGATACGACCGACTAATTAGAGAGAGAGACGGACAGTTAAGGAGCGCAGTTTGGGATTATACGCCACAACAATGGATGAACGGAAATCTAATGATTACGAATAAAGGAACTACTTTTTATGATAAAAGTATTTTAACCTTATCCTACCAAAATTTTGAAGAAGGAAGAAAAGATAGAGATTTTGGAGACGAGATATTATATGAAACTAAAGAAAAAGTAGATGCCTACACTTCAGCATTAGATTTTATTAAAAAGTTTGGTAAAAGCAAATTATTTTATGGATTAGAGTATGTATATAATAAAGTAGGCTCTAAGGGTAAACAAACCAATATCAATACCAATGAGACAGACCCAACAGCATCTCGTTATCCAGATGGATCCTCATGGCAATCTATGGCTGCATATGTGAGTTTTCAATCTAAATTAGCAAAGAATCTTTCATTTCAAGCAGGGCTACGTTATAATCACATTCTTTTATACGCTGATTTCGACACTCCATACTACGACTTACCTTATACAGAAGCTGATATTAATACTGGAGCTTTAACAGGAAGTGCAGGTATAAACTGGCAAGCGAGTGAAATTTTAAATTGGAGAGTAAATTTTTCAACTGCTTTTAGAGCACCTAATATTGACGATGTAGGTAAAATATTTGATAGCGAACCTGGATCTGTGGTAGTGCCAAATCCAGATTTAAAACCGGAGTATGCTTATAATGGAGAAATTGGAGCAAATTTCAATTTTGAAAATGTGGTAAAGGTGGATGTTACCGGATATGTGACTTATTTAGAAGATGCTTTAGTTAGAAGAGATTATAGTATCAATGGTCAAACCGAAATAATTTACCAAGGAGAATTGAGTAATGTTCAAGCCATACAGAATGTTGGTGAAGCAGAGATATATGGTTTTGAAGCTGGAGTAGAAATTAATTTCACTAAAGACGTTCAATTTACATCTCAATATAATTATACAGGAGGACATCAAGTTGAAGAAGACGGTAGTAAAGTTGCGGTAAGGCATGTGGCTCCTCAATTTGGAAATGCACATTTAATATGGAACTATAAAAAATTAAAATTAGACGCTTTTACTATTTATAACGGTCAATTTGATTATGAAGATCTTGCTCCAGAAGAGCAAAACAAAGCCTATTTATACGCTTTAGATGAAAACGGGAATCCATATTCTCCATCTTGGTATACTTTAAATTTTGGGGCTCAATATCAATTAACAGAAGCATTGCAAATTAATGCAACCTTGGAGAATTTAACCAACCAACGTTATAGAACTTATTCCTCTGGGATTTCAGCTGCAGGAATTAATTTTATCGCAGCAGTTAGTTATAAATTTTAATTCGCTTTATTCAAAGTAAGAATAATAGTCATCCAAATGAATATTTAACTCCTTAAAATTCTTCTTACAAGTTTCTAAATCTGAAGACTCCAAGTCATCAAACAAATCTATAAAAGGGAATAGATAATTATGTAATTGATTATGGGCTTCTCCTTTCATAGTACATTTTTGAAATAATTCTATGAAATCTGTTTCTAAGCCTTCTTTTAAAATAACATAAGCTTCCTTTTTTTCAAAGTCATTAAAAGAGTTCATTCTCTCTTTCATTTTTAGGATTCCTTGGGTTGTTTCAGGATTTGCTTGCCATAATTCCCCATTATTTAGAGTGACTATCCCATCGATGCTTTCATGAGTTTCTTCTGAGGATATTTCTTGTTCTATTAAAAGGGTTGGTTTCTTTTCTTCACTTTTTTTGCAAGAAAAAAGAAGTAGTGAAAGGATTATAATTATTGATAATTTCATATTAAAATGGTTTTAAAACCTTCGCTCCCTTCGACTACATTTCGACAAGCTCAATGCAAGGACTCAGAGACCGTACTCTGAATGATATTTTGGCTCAATTTTTAAAAACTAAAATGATTTTTAAATTCAACAAGATCAGTATTTAGATTATTTTCTAAAATATTAAGTTCTGGAATTCTGGAATCTGACTGTACCCTCAAACTTCTCATATTCATATTCTGTGTTAAATATGTTAGTTCTAAATTAGGGTATATTTCTTTTATTTCATCCACAATATCATTTATACTAAAAGTATGTTCAACCAGATTATAAACATCGGGTTTTAGTGTGTTTTCAATAGCAACATTCTTTAGTAAATTAGATAATCTATTGATATGGATAAAGGATCGCGTCTGATTTCCATCTCCATAAATACGAATATGATTTCTGAAATTAGCTTCAAACATAAACTTGTTAATCACCGAATCAAACCGCATGCTTTTACTGTATCCATATACATTTCCAAGCCTAAGTGTATAGGTCTCAATCCCCAAATTCTGAAGTCTAGCTACATGTTTTTCCGCATTTAATTTAGAAATCCCATAAAATGTTTTTGGTTGAAGTGGAGTTGTAATGTCAATCTCTTTTTCTGAAGCACCATACACCGAAACACTACTAGCATAAATAAATTTTGAAACATTGCTGTTTTCAAGAAGGTAAGTAAGTTCTGCAGTTCCCCAATTATTGGTTTGGTCAAATTCATGTGGGTTATGGTCTGCAAATGGAGTGGTAACTTTTGCTGCTAAATGGAACACTACATCTGCCTTATCTATTTCCACTTTTAGCTTGCGAGAATCTAATATAGTTCCTTTTACAAAACGCACTTTTTTAGAATTCAATTTAGACCTGCCTAAAAATAAGTTGTAATTATTTCTACTTAAATTATCATAAATCACAATAGAATCTATACTATTTTCTTTTTCAAGAGCGTAAATTAATTCCGTTCCTATATATCCAGCACCACCGGTTACGAGTATGTTCATCTTATTTTATTAAATCTTTATGTAAACCACATTCGGTTTTATTTTGTCCGAACCATCGGGCACTACGTTCGTCGTCAATATCAAATTTTCGGGTACAAGGTGCACAACCAATGCTTTGGTATCCTTCTTTGTCTAATGGATGTTCAGGCAAATTATGAAGTATTCGATATTCGTAAATTTGTTTTGGACTCCAATCTAAAAGGGGGTGAAACCGAAGTGTATTAAAAGGAGCCTCTTGTTCGGTTTTCATTTTTTTTCTATCTGAACTTTGATCAGAACGCACTCCAGTAATCCAAACATCATACTGCATTAAGTAGGGTTCTAGGGGTTGTGTTTTATTTAAAAAACAACAATAGTCAGAATCTGAAGCAAAATAGAAATGACCTTCTTCATCTTTTTGAAGGCTTTTAGGAACTTGGGAACGAACATCTATGACATTTAAATCCAATAGTTTTTTTACCTCATCCTTAAAAGCAACGGTTTCAGAAAAATGAAATCCAGTGTTTATAAATAACACATCGATAGACACTCCAGAATTACTTAAAATATGTAATAATGGGATACTATGTGTTTGAAAAGAAGAGGTAACATATATCTTTTTTCCAGATTTTTGATACCTCTTAAGTTGTTGATGTATTTCAGCAAGCGTCATTTTAATTAATTTGGAAACGAGTAGCTTCTAATTGTCCGTTCGAGAGCAGTCGAGAACTTTGTGATGAGGTCTCGACTGCGCTCGACCAGACATTCAATAATTATTTTCTACTCTGTATATAACGTTTTATCAAAAACATTTTCAAATGGTTTTTGATGCTTTGCAAAAGTACAAACTCTGTTTTTAGCTAACGAATCTGAAGGGGGTTTTATATGATAATGTCTTAAATCATGTTCCGTTTGGCGTTTACTACTAAAGCTAGAAACACGTTTTAAATATCCAATCACACGTGTGGCATGATCCACATCTTGCGAATTGCATTCTGGGCATTTTTGCAAGGTTTGCTTATCTAAATGATTGCAATTATTACAAATAGTAATCTTAATATTAAAACAGAAATAATTACATCCAGCAACCGCTGTGGCATTTAGCAGATTTACAAATCCTTCTTTGTTAGGTGTTTCTTCTAAATTGAGATGAAGCGCAGATCCACCATCTAGGTATTGAATATTTTCATTTCCATGAAGAACAATTTTATCAAGCGTATTGGTTTGATTATCCTCTACCACATAAAAATAGGAATTGTAACAATCTCTAGATACAAAAAGACCATCGGCTCTATCCCATTTTGCATTTTTCACTCCAAGGTTTTCCGCAGGAACAAACTCGGTATTGAACATATAACCGTATTCTTTTTTAGCTAGTTTGTTTTCGTCATAAATCACCTTCAGGTATTTATTTACAAATTTTTTATAAGTAGTATTATTACTTACATGAATTCCTTGGCTTTCAGCAGCTTCTACCATACCGTTGATTCCAATAGTTAAAAATTGTTTGTCCAAACTAATAAAGCCTGCTTTGTAAACGGGTAATAATCCAGAAGCTTCGTATTCTTCTATCAACTTTCTATAGGCCACTTGGTATTTATGAATCTTTTGCACTTCTTCTTTAATGTTTGCTCCTTTCTGAATAAGGCGATTCATATTAAGAGTGATTACATTAATAGATCCTGTGGCTACTCCTCCAGCACCCAAGGAATAACTAAAGGTATTATCGCTAATTTCACTTCGCAATCGACAACAAGAAGCCAAACTATCTGCACTTTCAGATTGATAGATAAAAAATGAATTCCCTTCACTTAATTCTTGAGCGCACATTTCGGTAAATTCTGTATCTACTGGTTTCCCACCTTTCACCAACATGGCAGCAGTTACTACTGGAAAAGTTAAAACTGCTTGGTTGCGCTCTTCGTTAAACCAAGTTAGAAAAAAGGCTTGTAATTTTTTTAAATCTTCCCATTGTGGTTTCGCCATATCTGGAAAAACAAAATCCCCAAACATACTAGTAAAATAACTTTCGTCGTATAAAGAAATATTCCAAAAAACTGATTGATAACCTCTAGCAGCAGCGGGTTGATTAATCGCATATACCACATGCTGAAGATGATTGGCAATGACATCTCTATGGCTTACCATATAATTCTCACCATAATCTTTTTTAGCAAAATAATCGAAATACATTAAAAACTCTACCGTTGCCAAAGCACCTGCAAATTGCGAACTAATGGCAAATACTAGATTGACAAATTCACCACAAAAGCTTTCTAAATGTTTTGGAGCTCTACTTTCTCCTCCTAATTTAGTAAGCCCATCAAATAAAAAGGGATACATACTTATCGAAACACAATAGGGTTTAAGTGAAGTTTCATCGTGCACATAAATTTCGTGAGATTCAATTTGACGAGTGTATTCGTTGGCCAAATCTTCACCAAAAAGAGATTCAATTTGTCTTTTAATTAAAGCTCTATTCACCTGTATGTTAATATCCTTATTTAATTCCGCCTCCATGGTAGCAATATTCTTTGAAGTTACATTGGCATTAGCATCTACTTTTGATCCATCTGCTGCATTTGAGGAGTTGATGTAATGGTCTATAAAATCAATTTTTTTCGAAACTTGGGCATTCGTAAGGCGTATCATATTTTTTTAGTTTTTAAGAATAAATAATTAAGCTTTTTGTTGGTCTTTATTTCTATAAATCTTTGATTTGTTATTTTACTATCTAAACCTCCTAAATTTTGTTTCCACTTGCCGGTTTTTAACCATGTAAGTTGCTTGCTTATTCCTTTTGAAATAGACTTTTCACCTGTATAAAGGCAGGTTTTATAATTTTTGTTTTTAGCTTCCTGAAGCATTTTTATAAGTTCTTTTGGATGCCATTCGCCACCCATAAACAATACACAAGTAGCTAAGTTTTTATATTGATTTAAAAGCGAGCTATAGACTTCCTTAGTGAGTAAAGAGCCACTGCCTTTTTTCCAAAGAAAGGGCGAGTGACAACCTTCGCAAAACATGCTACAGCCAGAGATAGAAAAGCAAAGGCTTATCTCTCCAGGGACTTCTTGAAACACCACTTGAAAATCGTAATAATACACAATCAATATAAAAAGAGTAATTAGTCTTTATAAAGATAGTTTTCAAAATAACCCCATTTAAAACCTAAAAGAGGAGTTATTAAAAAGGTTATCAACAGGTAGATTAATTTAATAAAATACGGAATGGATTGTTATAAAGTGCTTATAAGGATATTTATAATAAAAAAACCATCGAGTGGTATCGATGGTTTTTTATATAAATTGAAAAGAAGGTTTAATGGGGAAGCGATTTTCTAAAATAACCATAAGCAAAAGTCCCCAATAATGCAGCACCAATAAATATGACAAAAACCGTATAACCAGATCCTAATAAAACGAACATCATCCCAGAACATACTCCTGTGAGAGCCCATCCCATACCAAATATGGTTCCGCCTATTATATAACGCCACCATTCCTGGCTTTTATCTGAAAAAGCATGAGTATCTCCTTTGGAAGTTTTAATTTTTCCTTTTTTAAATAACTGAGTGATGATTAACCCTGCAATAACTCCAGTGATGATAATCCCATACATATGAAAAGATTGAAAATGGAACATTTCGATAATTCTAAATGTAGATACCGCTTCTAGTTTCCACATTCCGAAACCGAATAAAAAACCGATAATAATATATTTGAATAATTTCATTTCTCTGTTTTTAAATTGTAATTCTTAAAATATAAGGGAGTATTAGCCAAGTCATAATTAAACCACCTGCAAAAAAGCCCATTACAGCAACTAATGATGGTAATTGCATATTTGCGATACCCGATATGGCATGCCCTGAAGTACAGCCACCAGCATACCTTGCTCCAAATCCAACCAAGAAACCACCACCCACAATTACGATTAAACCTCTAAGAGTTAATAGAGATTTCCAAGAATATAAATCCCAAAACTCTGGGATACCATGTCCAAGAACTAGGTCTTTACCTGGCACTAAATGTGCAGATTCTTTTGTAATTAAATCTTCACCAGAAATTTGATTTAAAGTATTGATTGTTGCTTCAGATACATGGGCCAGTCCATCACCTCCAAAATAATTGGCTGCAACAAATCCTCCTATCATAGCTCCAAGAGCAACCATTAAATTCCATCCTTGTTTTTTCCAATCGAAGTCGAAAAAGGAAACATATTTACCTGCACCGTGAACGGTACACATAGTTCTTAGATTGGCAGATAAGCCAAAATCTTTGTTGAATTTTAATAATAGATATAGGGTAAAGCCAATAACAATACCTCCCATCCACCAAGGCCAAGGCTGGCTTATAAATTCTTGTATTTGAACCATAATTTCATTCATGATAATTTCATTTATTATTAGCAAAATTAAGGTTTATCCTAAAATTAATATATGATATATGTCAATTAAAATTAGCATTAGCTAGAGAATATAAATATTAAAAACATCTTTGTTGTTGGTGTTATTCATTAAGATATTATATTTCGATTTAGTTTTAAATTGTAGCGTATAAGCTTCTCTTTTTCTATATTTGGTTAAATGAAATTTTACACTATTGCATTATTTATTATGTCTTTCATGTTTTGTAATTCACAAAACATGAAAAAAGATAGTATTCAGAATTTATTAAGTACAACCAAAGATCAAAAAAAGGAAGCCTTACTTTATACTCAATTAGCAAAATTATATGAGCAATCTAAGTCTGATACCGCAGTATATTATGCTAAAAAAGGATACGAACTTTCAAAACAAATTGATTATAATCTTGGGATAGCTGAAAACAAAGCAACTCTTGGCGATATCTTTGTAATAAAAAATCAATTAGATAAAGCAAAAGAAAATTATGTTATTGCAGCCGATTTATTTTTAAATGAAGAAAAACTTTTTGATTACACACAAATATCCATGATTATTGGAAATATTAATCTGGCACAAAATAATTATGTTGAGGCACTTATATTATACCAAGAATGTTTAGATACTTCAAAAGAGAATGAATTCTCTGTCCTTACCCCTCATTTATATAATAATTTAGGAGAGCTTTATTTAGAAATAGAAGATTACGATGATGCAAAAAAATATTTTGATATAGCTTTTGATTTATTCAAGGATCATGATGATGAGTATAACGCTGCTCATTCTTTATCTAATATATGTAAAATACAAAATAAGTTTGGAGATGATAATAAAGCAATAACAGGATATTTAGAATGTATAAAAGGATTTTCAATACATGAGAATTGGGAGGATATAGCTTATACGTATAATTCTATTGCAGAAATTTATTTAAAAAAACAAGACTATAAAAAAGCTGAAGAATATATCCAAATGGCTTTAAATACTATTGAAAATAATAGTGGAAAGTATAGTGGCCCATTATCATTTTATAAAACAAGAATATATACTACGGCCGCAGAAATATTATATAAAACCAATCATCTAGAAAAGTCTTTAAATTATGCATATAAATCACTTAATCTTTCTTATTCTAATTCTTATAAAAAAAATATTTATGAGAATGCTAAAATTTTAAGTAAAATATATGATAAAAAGAATAACATTGATTCTGCCTTAGCATATAATAAAATATATATTAATTATCATGAGGATTACCAACAAGAATACGATGTGAAGCATATAACACAATTAAAAATGCAATATACATTTGATGAGATTCTTAGGAAAAAAGAATTAGATGATATTCAAAAAGAAGAGGCCCATAAGCGAAAAGAATTATTATATATAGGCATATCAATTTTCACATTTCTTGCAGTAATTATTTTAGTTTTACTAAATATCAATCAAAAATCAAAAACAGCTAAAATCTCACTAAAAAAAGAAAATTTAGAATTAGAAAAATCGAAACTTAATCAAGATATTGAATATAAAAATAAAGAGCTGGCTTCAAATATGATGTATTTAGTAGAGAAGAATGAATTCATTACATCAATTGCTAAAAAATTAGTAGAATTTAAACCAACTACAAAAAAAGATAATCGAGATATTATTCAACAATTAATAAATGAATTAAAACAAAACTCATCTGCAAAAATTTGGGACGAATTTGAGCTAAGATTCAAAGAAGTTCATTCAGAGTTTTATAATAAGCTTCACGAAAAATTTCCTGATTTATCTCCTAATGAAATTAAAATCTGTGCATTCCTTCGATTAAATATGTCAACTAAAGAAATATCTTCCATTACTTATCAATCTGTAAAGAGTATTAACATGGCTCGTTTCCGTTTACGCAAGAAAATGGACATTGATAGAGAAGAGAATCTTATCACATTAATCACCCAATTATAGAAATACATCTTTTATTTCTCACTATTTTAATCAATTCACCTTTTCAATAATAATTTATAAGAAACTTATAAACAGTCTATTACATGTTCTTGTAGTATAATTATTCCGCCTTTTATTAGAATGTAGAGATTTTGTGATGTCATATATAATTTTTCTCCTTTAACCTCCATATATATTTACCCAATCAAATAATAACCCAGATAAGAAATAATTCTATTTGGCGCAAAATTAAAATCAATGGCAAAACAGAACAAAAAGAAAACTGATAAGCAAGATATCGATATTGAACTTGAAAGTTTAATTAAACAAAATGAAAATCTAGCTACTGGAATGAAAAAAATAATTAACTCAATTAATAATAATAAAAACACTAATAAAAACTCAAAATTATGAAAAAGCTTTATTTTATAACATTGTTTCTGTTTTTAGCAGTAAATGCTTTTGCGCAATTCAATGTTAATATAAATGTAACTGATGCAGTATTCACAAATATTGAAAATGCAGATGTAACATTAGATGTAACCACATTACAAACAGATGTAAATGGTAATGTAACTTTTCCTAATGTATTAGATGGGACTTATAACTATACCATATCTAAAGATTGTTTTGAAGAACAATCAGGTAGTATAACTGTAAATGACGGAGATGTCAATAATAGTTATAGTATAAACCTTATTACCACTGCAAATATATTTTGGAATGTAAATGAAGATAATTCCCCAATGTCATT
>CAJXRD010000002.1 GCA_913058295.1 uncultured Flavobacteriales bacterium
TCTTATTAGATGAAATTGGGAGGGGGACTAGTACCTATGATGGTATTTCTATAGCCTGGGCAATTAGCGAATATTTGCATGAGCATCCAAGTAAAGCAAAGACTTTATTTGCTACTCATTATCATGAGCTCAATGAAATGACAGAAACTTTTGATCGAATTAAAAACTATAATGTTTCGGTAAAAGAATTAAAAGACAATGTTCTTTTTCTTCGGAAATTAGTGCCTGGAGGTTCTCATCATAGTTTTGGGATTCATGTTGCGAAAATGGCAGGCATGCCGCAAGCTGTTTTAGATCGAGCAAATAAAATATTAAAACGTCTTGAGAAATCCCATTCTTCTGAAGAGTTAACCGAAGAAATGAAGGCCATTGCAAAAGATGAAATGCAATTGAGTTTTTTTAAATTAGACGATCCGCTTTTGGAAGATATAAAAAACGAAATTCTCGATTTAGATATTGACACTCTTACTCCTGTCGAAGCTTTAATGAAGCTAAATGAAATTAAACGAATGCTTCAACCAAAGGCAAACATTAAGTTTAAAAAATAAAAGACAATATTAAAATTATATCGTAAATTTATAGAGCGTTTTATCTGAAAAACAGAACCTTAAATTTATGGAGAATGATACCTGAAGAAATAAAATCTGTACTTGCGAATCTAATAGAAGCTAATATTTTACCTAAAACCATGTCTACAAAAAAAGTGGTAAACTATTTAAAAAGTAAGGAATTCCATAGAGCTAAATTATACGAGCCAAAATTTAAAAAAATCCTAGGAAGACGTAGAAAAGGGGTCAGAAATTTTGAATTTGACACTCTAAAAGTAATAGAGTTTGAATTAAAATCTCAAGGCACTATAGATTTTTCATGATTTTAAAATAGTGCAGATTCCCATTAAACATTAGAGTTTTGGTTTAAGAATTACTTTTTTCCATTTCTAATAAATGAGCCATAGTAGGAATTATTCTTTTGTGTTTTGTCACAAATGGATTGGTTTTATCCCATACATAACCAGCTAAGACTGCACAAATCTGAGCTTTGATTTCAGGATTTTCAGGTCTGTGAAAAAATAATTTCTGTAGGTTACCAGTATACCATTCATTTACATAAGATTTAAAAACGGTTACTCCTTCGGTAATGTATTCCGTGTATTCTTTTTCCCAATCTACTGCATTTCCTTTTAATTGTTTTGCAACTAACTTGGCTGCTAATAAAGAGGATTCTGTAGCAAAGGTTACTCCAGATGAGAAAACTGGATCTAAAAACTCTGTGCTATTACCAGTTAACACATAGCCTTTTCCATATAATTGTTTTACAGAAACAGAATAGTTTTTAATTAAAACTGGTTCGAATAAGTAGTCAATATCTTCGAATCGATCTTTAAAAAAATTGGATTGACGAACCATTGCTTGTAATTTTTCTGTGGTATTTCCATCAAAAGATTCGATATGTTCGGTAGGTCCAACGTAACCTATACTTGTGTTTCCGTCTGAAAATGGAATTATCCATAACCAAGTTTGAGTATCTAAAACATCAAAAGTGATTCGAGTGCCTTGATATCCTTCAGGTCTTTTTAAATCTTTTACATGTGTAAATACAGAAGAGTGTTTTGGTAATTCTGAGGGTAGACTTAAATTTAACAATCTAGGTAAAACCCTTCCGTAACCACTAGAGTCAATTATGTTTTTGGCAGTAATGGTATAATTGTTTCCGTTTTCATCTTTAATCGTTGTTGTGGAAACCCCATTTTCATCAAATGTAACAGCAATTACTTCATGTTCAAAAGCGATATCAACTCCTTTTTTTACAAGTTCTTGTGCCAAGACATTATCGAAATCTGCTCTTGGTACTTGCCAAGTCCAATCCCAACCATTACCATGTTTTTTGCTAAAATCGAATTCACATACTAGATCCCCTTGTAAAAAACGAGCACCTTCCTTTTTCTCAAAACCAAAACCCTTTAAAGCGTCTAATAGCCCAGCCTCTTCAAAGTGATCCATACACCGAGGTAATAAGCTTTCGCCAATAACAAATCTTGGGAACTTGCTTTTTTCTACTACTTTTATATTTACATTATTATTGTGTAAATAGGAAGCTGAAACACATCCTGAAGGTCCTGCTCCAATGATTAAAACATCGATTATTGTGTCTTTCAAAATTGATTATTTTAGTGTAAAAAATTGTTTTAAATTTGCATACTAAATTAATGATTTTAAATCTAAAATCATTCAATAACTATTAAATGTTAAAAGACAGAGGAAGTTTGGATATTGAGCGTTTTAAAGAAGTAGTTTTTAATGGTGATACGCTTCAGATAGACCAAACAGTAGTAGATAGAGTAACTAAAAGTTTCGAATTTCTTAAAGAATTTTCAGAAAATAAAATTATATATGGAGTAAATACTGGTTTTGGTCCAATGGCTCAGTATAAAATTCAGGATTCAGAAAGAAATCAACTTCAATATAACCTAATAAGAAGTCACGCCTCAGGTACTGGAAATCCTATAGACCCAAGATGTGTGAAAGCTGCAATGTTGGCCAGATTAAATACTTTGTGTTTAGGGAATTCTGGTGTACATGTTACCGTAATTCAATTAATGACCGAGTTAATAAATCGTGATATAACACCTTTGATATTTGAGCATGGTGGTGTAGGAGCAAGTGGAGATTTGGTGCAATTAGCACATTTAGCTTTGGTGTTAATTGGAGAAGGGGAAGTGTTTTATAAAGGCGAATTAAAATCAACCAAAGAAGTTTTTGAAATTGAAAATTTAACTCCTATTGAAGTTAAATTACGAGAAGGACTAGCCTTGATGAATGGTACTTCGGTGATGACAGGTATTGGTCTTGTAAATACTGTTAATACTAGAAAGCTTTTAAATTGGGCAGTAATTTGTTCTTCAGCAATAAATGAAATAGTTCAAGCATATGACGATCATTTGTCTAGCGAATTAAATGAATCTAAAAAACATATAGGGCAACAGCAAATTGCACAAAAAATGCGGGAGCATTTAAGTGATAGTACCTTAACAAGAAAGAGAGAACAACACTTATATAAAGATAATAATGGAGTGACTGTTTTTGAGGAAAAAGTTCAGGAATATTATTCTTTGCGTTGTGTGCCTCAAATTTTAGGGCCAGTTTTAGATACTTTAAATCATACTGAAAAAATACTGATAGAAGAGGTAAATTCGGCAAATGACAATCCTATTGTTAATGTTGAAAAAAAGAGTGTATACCACGGAGGTAATTTTCATGGAGATTATGTGTCTTTAGAAATGGATAAGTTAAAGCTGGTAGTGACTAAAATGACGATGCTAGCAGAAAGACAGTTAAATTATTTATTAAATTCACGTTTAAACGATTGCTTGCCACCTTTTGTAAACTTGGCAAAATTGGGTCTTAATTTTGGAATGCAAGGAGTACAGTTTACCGCAACTTCCACCACCGCTGAAAGTCAAATGCTATCGAACCCCATGTATGTGCATAGTATTCCAAATAATAACGATAATCAAGATATTGTGAGCATGGGAACAAATGCAGCAACGATTACCAAGAAAGTAATTGAAAATTCTTTTGAAGTAATTGCAATAGAATTAATCACCATTGTTCAAGCTATAGAATACCTTAAGGTACAGGATAAGGTGTCATCAGAAACGAAAAAAATGTACGATGCAATTAGAGAAATTGTTCCTATCTTTACTGAAGACGTGGTGATGTACCCCTTTGTAAATAAGGTAAAAGAATATATTACTAATCATTAAATTAATGTCATGAAAAAATCGATTTTATTAGTATTCGCATTTGTATTTATTACAGGTAATTATTTTGCTCAGGAATTAGCGCTAGTTGTAGAGGATGGAAAGGCAGGATATATTAATAAATCTGGAGAAATGGTTATTCCGACTAAGTTTGAAAATGCCGGAAAATTTTCTGAAGGATATGCAGCAGCATCCGAAAATGGTAAAGTTTGGGGGCTTATCAACACAAACGGAGACTGGGTAATACCCCCAGAATACGATAAAATGAAAGCTTTTAATTCAGGATTTATTGTGGTGTTAAAGGATGACCAATGGAAGCATGTGGATGCTACCAACAAAGTATTAGAAATTCCTGCAACAGAAAAAGTTTTCGATTTTAAAGATGGTGTTGCATTTTATAGAGTTGAAAAGAAAATAGGCTTGATAGGAACCGATGGGAAAGTAATTTTAGAACCTACATACGATGTAATTAAGGCATTTAGAAATGGGCATGCTAAAGTTAGAAATAATGATAAATGGGGAATGATTGATACTTCCGGGAAAGTAATAGTTAATTTAAATTATGAAGGAGTTGGTGATTATAGTTCGGTAGGAATTTGGGCTAAAAAAGGAGAGACATATGGAGTGATTTCGGATAATCAATTTCATGAAAATTCAGAAATCAATAAAATTTCAGATTTTCATTATGGTGAAAATTTAACTTATGCTCGTAAAGATAAATTATGGGGATTTGTAAATGCAAAAGCAGAATGGGTAATACAGCCAGAATTTGCAAAAGTAAAAGCGTTTAGAAATGGTATGGCACCAGCATTAAAAGGAAAGCTTTGGGGTTTTATCAATGAAAAAGGAGAAATGGTAATACCTGAATCTTATAAAGATGCTGAGGTTTTTGCTGAAAATGGATTAGCTCCAGTAAAAGAAAAAAAATTATGGGGATTTATTGATGAAAGCGGTACCATGAAAATTGAAGAAGGCTATGAAATTACTGCCAAAGGATTTTCTATGTTTTCTAAAAATAATATAAAAGGATTCCATAATGGTTTGGCTAGAGTTTCTGCAAAAAAGAAATGGGGTTATATTAATGCGGATGGCGAATTGTTAGATGGGAAATGGTATGAACGTGCTGAGTTGTTTTCAAAATAAGAATAGATTTCGAAGAATAGTTGATGAAAGAAAAAACAGAAAAAATTAAATACGCATTAGTAACAGGAGGGTCAAGAGGTATTGGAAGTGCAATTTGCCTTCAATTAGCAAAAGATTCCAATTATAAGTTACTAATTAATTATAGAGGAAATAAAGAAGCTGCTGAAGCTACTTTAGAGAATGTAAAAGCATTAGGAGGACAAGGAGAACTACTTCAGTTTGATGTTGCTAATGCAGAGCAGGTTGCTACAGTGTTAGATAATTGGCAGGATAACAATAAGGATGCTATTATAGAAGTGATTGTCAATAATGCGGGAATTACCAAGGACAATTTGTTTATGTGGATGAAAAGGGAAGATTGGACAAATGTTATCGATACTAGTTTACACGGATTCTTTAATGTAACCAATCATTTAATTCAGAAATTATTGGTAAATAGGTATGGTCGAATCATTAATATGGTTTCGGTTTCTGGATTAAAAGGAACAGCGGGTCAAACAAATTATTCAGCTGCAAAAGGAGCTGTAATTGCAGCTACAAAAGCTTTAGCTCAAGAAGTTGCTAAGCGTAAAATCACGGTTAATGCAGTTGCTCCAGGCTTTATAGTTTCAGATATGACCAGTGACTTGGATGAAAAAGAACTTAAAAAAATGATTCCAGTAAATCGCTTTGGAAAGGCGGAAGAAGTAGCGCATTTGGTTTCTTTTTTGGCTTCAGATAAATCATCTTATATAACAGGGGAAGTGATTAATATTAACGGCGGAATTTATTCATAAAAAACACTTTTAGCAGATGAGGAGAGTCGTAATAACGGGAATGGGAATTTACTCTTGTATTGGTAAAAACTTGGATGAAGTAAAAGAATCCTTACAAGAAGGGAAATCTGGAATTGTTTACGATAAAGATAGAGAGAGCTTTGGTTTTCGATCTTGCTTAACTGGAATGGTAGCCCCTTTAACACTTAAAAAAGAGCTTCATCGAAGACAAAGGATAAGTATGGGCGAAGAATCTACTTATGCCTATGTTGCTACTATTGAAGCTTTAAAAAATGCTAAAATAAATCAAGAATATATTGACGCCAATGAGGTGGGAATAATTTATGGAAATGATAGTACTTCTAAATCTGTAATTGAATCTGTAGATAAAATAAGAGATAAAAAAGACACGACCTTAGTGGGTTCTGGGGCTATTTTTAAAGCTATGAATTCTACGGTTACTATGAATTTATCCACTATTTTTAAATTAACTGGAGTCAATTTTACTATTAGTGCTGCTTGTGCAAGTGGATCTCATTCTATTGGGATGGCATATCAGTTAATAAAAAGTGGATTGCAAGATTGTGTAATCTGTGGTGGAGCTCAGGAGATCAACAAATTTGGAATGGCAAGTTTTGATGGTTTAGGGGTTTTTTCATTAAATACCGATGATCCTGCAAAGGCTTCTCGCCCTTTCGATAAAGATAGGGATGGTTTAGTGCCTAGTGGAGGTGGAGCAACATTAATTGTTGAAAGTTATGAGTCTGCTATAAAGCGAGGAGCACCAATTTTAGGTGAAATAATTGGTTATGGATTTTCTTCTAATGGCGAACATATTTCTACTCCAAATTCAAGAGGTCCAGCAAAAGCAATGCAAAAAGCGTTAGACCAAGCTAATTTATCGCCAGAAGCTATAGATTATATAAATGCCCATGCCACATCAACACCAGTGGGTGATACTAATGAGGCCAAGGCGATATATGAAGTTTTTGGAGCCTGTAATACACCTGTTAGTTCTACAAAATCTATGACAGGTCATGAATGCTGGATGGCAGGTGCTAGTGAAGTTATTTATTCTATGTTAATGATGGAACATTCATTTGTTGCTCCTAATATTAATTTGGAAAACCCAGATGAAAGTGCTTCAAAATTAAATTTGATCAACAAAACA
This sequence comes from uncultured Flavobacteriales bacterium, assembly GCA_913058295.1. Classification (GTDB taxonomy): domain Bacteria; phylum Bacteroidota; class Bacteroidia; order Flavobacteriales; family Flavobacteriaceae; genus Marifrigoribacter. Next base: position 6,830 of record CAJXRD010000002.1, read on the forward strand.
CTAAATAAAAAAATTGACGTATTTTTGTCCAATTCTTTCGGGTTTGGAGGTACAAACTCAGCATTAATTATTAAGAAATTCCAATCCTAAAAATGAGCAACTTGGCGACGATGACAAAAGAAGATATTATTATTAAAACAAATGCTTTCCTTATAGATGAGTTTGAAGTAGACGAAGATGACATTAGTTCAGATGCAGATTTAAAGGAAACCTTAGAACTAGATAGTTTAGACTATGTAGATTTAGTTGTTTCGGTAGAATCTAACTTTAATGTCAAGCTAAATGCAGATGATTTTACTGGGATAGTAACCCTTCAAAATTTCTACGACCTACTAGAAAAAAAATTAAAATAAAAATTACAAATGGCTCAATGGGATGGTAAATCTAGGGGAGTTGTTTTAGGCTATAAAATATTTATTTTTTTCATTCAAAATTTAGGGATTCGATCTGCTTATTTTATCCTATATTTTGTTGCGTTTTACTTTCTGTTTTTCTCCGGAGATGGAACAAAAGCTATTTTTTATTACTTTAATAAAAGACTTGGCCATTCTAAGTTTAACAGTTTTTTAAAAGTATATAAAAGCTATTATAGCTTTGGACAAACAATCATAGATAAGTTTGCAATTGCATCTGGTTTAAAAGATAAATTTACTTATAATTTCGACGGAGAGAGTAGTTTAAAGAATATTCTAAAAGAGAAAAAAGGTGGGATATTAATTAGTGCACATATTGGTAATTTTGAAATTGCAGAATATTTTTTTTCTAGAGTAGATGAGTTTTCTACTCAGATTAATTTAGTCACCACAGACAATGAACATCAGGCTATAAAAAGTTATCTAGACAGTATTTCTGTAAAGTCTAACATGAAATTTATCATCATCAAAGATGACATGTCCCATGTTTTTGAAATGAATAGTGCGTTAAGCAATAATGAGTTAATTTGTTTTACAGGAGATCGTTACTTTGAAGGAAATAAAATTTTAACAGAAAAGCTATTAGGAAAAGAAGCAGATTTTCCTGCAGGAGCATTTCTTTTGGGTTCACGATTAAATGTGCCCGTAATATTTTTGTATATTATTAAAGAATCCTCTAAACGTTATCATTTTTTTGCTGAAGAGGCTGTTTTTAAAAATAGAGATGCTCAAGATTTATTGAAAAAATATACAGAAAGTATCGAGAAGATTTTAAAAAAATACCCCTATCAATGGTTTAATTATTTCGATTTTTGGAAGGATATAAAATAATATTATTTTGAAAAAAGTACTAGTAATTTATTACACCCAATCTGGACAGTTATTGGATATTTCTAAAAATATCACTCAAGAATTAGAAGATTCTGTTGAAGTCGACCTATCCTATTATGAAATTAAATTAAAAAAGAACTTTCCTTTTCCCTGGAATAAAAAGGCGTTTTTTAATTCTTTTCCGGAAACTTTTTTACAGATCGAAACGGATTTAGTAGACCTAGAAAATCCTATTTTACAAGGAAAATACGACTTGATAATTTTGTCTTACCAAGTTTGGTATTTGTCCCCATCCATTCCCGTTAATTCATTTTTAAAAAATGATATCGCAAAACCATTATTAGAAAATACTCCTATAATTACAGTTAATGGAAGTAGAAATATGTGGATAATGGCTCAAGAAAAGATAAAAATATTATTAACTAATAATAATGCAAACCTTGTAGGAAATATTGCATTAGTGGATAGGCATATCAATCATATTAGTGTTATTACCATTGTACATTGGATGATGACAGGTTTGAAAACAAAATATTTGGGGGTTTTCCCTAAACCAGGAGTTTCAGATAAGGACATTAAGGAATCCTCTAAATTTGGCCCAATTATTTTAAAAACTCTTTTGAGTTCTAAGTTTAATGATTTGCAAAATCAATTGCTTGATAAAAAGGCGGTTAAAATAAAGCCCTTTTTAATTGTAATGGATAAAAGAGCAAATATTTTATTTGGAAAATGGGCTCGTTTTATTTTTTCAAAAGGGAAACCTAATAGCAAGGAACGTCAGCCATATATTAAATTATTTAGCATATATTTAGTGATTGCAATTTGGTTGATAGCGCCAATTGTATTTTTATTATTTTTGTTGACTTTCATTCCATTTACTAGGAAAAGAATAAGCGATAAAAAATATTACTCATCTGTACAGTTAAAGAAGGATTAATGAACGACGTTTACATTACAAGATTATCTAAATATTTACCTAATAAGCCTATTGATAACGATCAAATGGAAGATAAACTAGGTGTAATAAATGGAAATGCCTCTAAAGCAAGACGAATTGTTTTACGCAACAATAAAATTAAAACTAGATATTACGCAATAGATGATGAGGGGAATGTAACCCACAATAATGCACAATTGGTAAAAGAAGCTATTGATGTATTATGCGATGACGATTTTTCAAAAAACGATATAGAATTATTGTCTTGTGGGACTTCTAGTCCAGATCAAATGCTGCCGTCCCATGCTTCTATGGTTCATGGTTATTTAAAAAACAGAAACTTGGAAGTTAATTCTCCTACCGGAGCCTGTTGTTCTGGGATGAATGCTTTGAAATATGGTTTTATGGCTGTAAAATCTGATCAAGTAAATAACGCTGTTTGTACAGGGTCTGAAAGATTATCCTCTTGGTTGAAAGCCGATATTTATAAAGAAGAAATTCTTCATTTAAAAGAATTAAAAGAAACACCCATCTTGTCATTTAAAAAAGAATTTTTGCGTTGGATGCTTTCAGACGGTGCCGGAGCTTTTTTATTAGAAAAGCAGCCTAAGGGTAAAACTCCTTTGAAAATTGAATGGATGGAAGGCTATTCTTATGCTTTTGAGTTAGAAACCTGCATGTATTGTGGAGGAGATAAATTGGAAGACGGAAGTGTGAAGGGATGGAGTGATTTTCCTTCAAATGAATGGAATGACAAGTCCATTTTTTCAGTAAAACAAGATGTTAAATTATTAAGCGAGAATGTCCTTAAAAAAGGGGTAGAAAGTTTAAAAAATGCCATTGATAAACATCAGATAAAACCAGAAGAGATTACATATTATTTACCTCATATTTCCTCATATTATTTTAAAGAAAGATTATATGATGAAATGGTAGAACAAGGAGTGTCTATTCCATGGGATAATTGGTTTATGAATTTAAGTAGGGTTGGTAATATTGGTTCTGCTTCTATTTATATTATGTTAGAAGAGTTAGTGGCTTCAGGCAAACTAAAAAAAGGAGATAAAATATTATTGTCCGTTCCAGAAAGTGCTCGCTTCTCTTATTCCTATACCTATTTAACCGTGTGTTAAATGAATTTGCTAAAAGCACCCATAACTAACAAGGATTTTGTTCATAAACTAATTCCGCAAAAAGAACCTTTTGTTATGGTGGATAAGCTTTTTTATTTTTCAGAAAATAAAGTGGTGTCTGGCTTTAGTATTTCTGCGGATACTATTTTTTCTTTTCAATCAGTTTTCACTACCTCTGGGCTAATTGAGAATATGGCACAAACCGTTGCTTTATTTACAGGATATCAATATTATTTAAAAAATGAGGAGGCACCAACGGGTTATATAGGAGCAATAAAAAAAGTTGAAATTATTGAATTGCCAAAGATTGGAGATGAATTGGTGACAACGGTGAATATTTTACACGAAATAATGGGATTTACTTTAGTAAATTCGCAAGTAGAATGTAATGGTAAAATTATTGCTTCTAGCGAAATGAAAACAGTACTAGCTTAACTGTTTAAATGAATAGAAATATAGAAAATAAAAATTTTAAAGACTTTTTGCCACATAGGGGAGCTATGTTAATGGTAGAAGACTTGCTATTTATTGATGAGGAATCTGTTTCTTCAGGACTGCCAATTTTAGAGACTTGTGTTTTTATAGAAAATGGATTTTTATCGGCTTCAGGACTTATTGAAAATGCCGCTCAAACTTCGACTGCAATTGTTGGCCAAAGTTTTTTTTCGGAAGATGATGTAACTGGCGAAAGCAACAATTTAATTGGTTATATAAATGCAATTCGAAAAGTAGAGATTTTTCAGTTGCCAAAAGTTGGAGAATATTTGACCACTAAAGCTACATTAATATCTAGATTAGATACAGGCTCAATGTGTATTTGTAATATAAAAAGTAGCACTTTTATAAAGGAAAAATTAATTGTAGATTGTACATTTAATTTTATAATTCACGAAATTTAATTTTGAAAAAAGAAGAAATTCCACAAGACAGGTCTAATCTTGAAACTGCTAAGTTTAAGGAATTATGTTATGCTGTAGATGATGAAGGTAAATATGTAACTGCTCAAAGTACAGGTTGGAATCCAAAAACGATTGCTTTGGATAATGCTTTACAAGAAATTAATGAACGAGTTGAAGTCGCAAGACAAAAAGTGATTGCTAACCAAACAAGCCCGATAGAATATTATATGGAATTGCATAAAATGGATCTCTCTATTTTATCTAGTTATGTTGGGATTTGGAAATGGCGTGTAAAGCGACATTTTAAGCCTTCTGTTTTTAAAAAATTAAAAAACAGTACATTAGAAAAGTACGCTGAAGTTTTTGAGATTTCAGTTAACGATTTACAACAAATAAAGAAACTGTAGGTGGCTATAGATTTTACACATGAACAAACAGCACACTGTGAAAATGGTGTAGTTTCTAATTTAATGGCTTATAATGGCTTTCCAATAAGTGAGCCTATGGTCTTCGGTATTGGATCGGGACTTATATATTGTTATATCCCACTATTAAAAGTAAATCATGCTCCAGCAATAACCTATAGGGTTATGCCTGGACAAATTTTTAAAAATTTTGCAAAGCGAGTAGGAATTAAAATTAAAAAGGAAAAGTTCAGTAATCCAAAAGAGGCTAAAGCTAGATTAGATGAGAATTTAAAAAATAATAATCCGGTTGGGCTTCAAGTTGGAGTTTATAATTTAACCTATTTTCCAGACGAATATCGCTTTCATTTTAATGCCCATAATCTAGTGGTTTATGGAAAAGAGGATGCTTCTTATTTAATTAGTGATCCAGTCATGGAAGATGTGACTTCACTTACAGATAAAGAATTGGAAAAAGTAAGGTTTGCTAAAGGCGCATTTGCACCTAAAGGCCATATTTATTATCCAGTTGATTTTCCTAAAGAATTAGATTTAAAAAATGCAATTATAAAAGGAATCAATCATACTTGTAAAGATATGTTAGCTCCAATTCCTGTTTTAGGAGTACGGGGAATTAAATTGGTTGCAGGCTTTATTCGGAAGTGGCCCAAGAAACATGGAGTTAAAAAAGCCAACCATTATTTAGGGCAGATTGTAAGAATGCAAGAGGAAATTGGAACTGGTGGTGGTGGATTTAGATATATTTTTGCAGCATTTTTACAAGAATCTAGCGAAGTTTTAGGCAACGATAAACTAAAGGGATTGTCTAAGGAAATGACTGAGATTGGAGATTTATGGAGAGATTTTGCGTTAAATGCTTCCCGAATATATAAAAACAGAAAGGCACCACAAGATTCTTATGAGTCTGTAGCAGCTGAACTAGACCATATAGCAGATAGAGAAAAAGTGTTTTTCACAAAACTTAAAAAAGCCATTAAATAGCTTTTTATGATACATATTCAACAACTTTCAAAAAAGTATAAAGGTGCTGATGATTTTTCAGTAGTTAATCTAGATTTGAAAATTGAAGAAGGGGAAATATTTGGGATATTAGGCCCTAATGGAGCTGGAAAAACTACGCTTATCTCTATGTTGTGTTCCTTGATTAAACCTACGTCTGGGAAATTCACAATTAACAAACTTAATTATTCCAATGACAAAAGAGAATTAAAACAATTAATTGGGATTGTACCACAAGAATATTCTCTTTATCCATCCCTAACAGCCTATGAGAATTTATTTTATTTTGGGAGTATGTATGGCTTGAAAGGGAAAAAATTAAATGATAAGATATCTGATTATCTAGAGAAATTTGGCTTGTCTAGTTTTTCTAATAAAAAAATTGAATTTTTTTCTGGAGGGATGAAGCGTCGTATAAATTTAATTGCAAGCATTTTACACGAGCCTAAAATATTATTTCTGGATGAGCCTACAGTAGGTGTAGATGTACAATCTAAGAATGTGATTATTAATCATTTAAAAGAATTGAACCAAAACGGCACTACGATTTTATATACCTCACACCATTTAAATGAAGCGGAGCATTTTTGCACAAGAGTAGCTATAATAGATAATGGAAGTATTTTAGTAAAAGGGAAGCCAAAGGATTTAATTGAATCTAGTAAAAACACCCACAATCTAGAAGAGGTGTTTATTGCATTTACAGGAAAAGAACTTCGAGATTATGCATAAGTTATGGGCATCTATATATAAGGAGTTTTTATTACTCACTAGAGATTTAGGAGGGCTAACCATTTTGTTTGTAATGCCAATAGTTCTTATTGTGACGATAACATTAATACAGGATAGTTCTTTTAAAAGCATAAGTAAGTCTAAGATTCCTCTCCTAATTGTAGATAATGATAAGGGGTATATTTCTGAAAATATTTTTGAAGGAATCACTACCCAAAATGCATTTAATGTAATTGTAAAGGAAAGTGAAGAAGAAGCTAGAGATTTGGTTTTTAAAGGGGAATATCAATTTGCGATAATAATCCCAGAAAACCTTTCAAGAGACTTAGAGCTTAAAATAAATCAGAACGTTGATAGTGTTTTGTCTGAATTTGGTTTTGAAGAAGAGGAAGGAACCGAAAGTGTTGTTGAAATAGCTCCAAAAGAAGTTCGGCTTTATTTTGATCCTGCGATACAATATGCATTTAAAGAATCTATTAAAAGCGGGATAGATCAAATGATTTCAAAGATTGAAACCCAGTCTATCTATAAAGCATTTCAGGAGCAATTATCTAATGAAGAATCCGAATTTTCTTTTGATTCAGAAAAATTTATAAGCTTTAAAGAGATTGTTCCAAAACTAAATGATCAAGAAATACTTCCAAACTCCGCCCAACATAATGTGCCAGCTTGGACCTTGTTTGCTATATTTTTTATTATTGTCCCTTTATCCATCAATATGGTAAAGGAAAAAAGTCAAGGAACCTTTGTTAGATTGCGAACACATCCGGTTTCGTATGCAACTGTATTAGGTGGTAAAACCATAGTTTTTTCTGGAGTTTGTTTGTTGCAATTTGTCTTTATGTTATTAATTGGAGTGTATTTATTCCCTGCTCTTGGTTTGCCAACTTTGGATGTTTCAGGAAAAATATTTTTATTATTTATAGTTGCATTTTTTGCTGGATTAGCAGCTGTTGGTTTAGGATTATTATTAGGAACGATAGCAAACTCACAAGAACAAGCAGCTCCTTTTGGAGCTACATTTGTGGTAGTATTAGCTGCGATAGGAGGAGTTTGGGTTCCTGTTTTTATGATGCCAAATTTTATGCAAGTTCTTTCTAATTTATCTCCTATGAATTGGGGTTTAAATGCTTTTTATGATGTATTTTTAAGAAATGTTGGTTTTCTGGAAATCTTACCTGAATTAGGTTTATTACTTTTGTTTTTCTTAATAACTACATTAATCTCCATAGCTTATAATAACAAGAAAAATGCAGTCTAAAACTATGAAAGAAATAAGTTTTACAAGTCAGATTAGAGTACGATTTGTGGAAACAGATCCTATGGGTATTGTTTGGCATGGTAATTATATTCAGTATTTTGAAGATGGAAGAGAAGCTTTTGGTCGGCATCATGGGATTTCCTATTTAGACCAAAAAGAAAATGGATTTACGTCTCCAATTGTCAAATCGAGCAGTGAGCATAAACACCCCTTGCGATATGGTGAAGTAGCGACTATTAAAACAATATTTATAGATTCTCCAGCTGCAAAAATGATGTTTAGATATGAAATTTATAATGAAAAAAATCAGATAGTTTGTACGGGTAAAACCACACAGGTTTTTCTAGGCAATGATGATAATTTATTTTTGCATCTTCCACCATTTTTTGAAGCTTGGAAAAAGAAAGTTGGACTATTGAATTAGAAAATGAGAGAAGCTTTTATTACACATCATAATGTGATTTCTTCATTAGGTTTTTCTAGTGAAGAAAATTTTGAACACTTGAAAAAGGAACATTCCGGAATTCAAAAATTCCAAAGGGATAATGGAGATGACTATTATAGCTCTCAAGTAGATAAGGAACTTTTAGATAAAGAATTTACAAAAATTGGAGATGTAACTCTTTATACAACTCTTGAAAAAATGATGCTACTTTCAGTAGACACTATTTTAAAAGAATCTAATCTTAAAATCACAAAAAAAACGGGCTTAGTTATTGCAACAACAAAAGGGAATGTGGATGTGTTATCTCCAGATTCGAGTTTTTATAAAGATAAAAAAAGGGCTTATTTGCCAGAATTAGGAAAGCAAATTCAAGGATTTTTTAATTTTAAGAATGAAGCAATAATTCTTTCCAATGCTTGTGTTTCTGGAGTTTTAGCAGTGGCTGTATCTCAACGATTTATAAAAGATGGTCTTTATGATGATGTTATAATTGTAAGTGGAGATTTAGTTTCTGAGTTTATACTTTCAGGGTTTACCTCTTTCCAAGCCATAAGTGACGAACCATGCCAGCCCTTTTCAAAAAACAGAAAAGGAATAACTTTGGGTGAAGCTGTAGCAAGTGCTATTGTTTCTTCAGAAAAAAATAAAGGCGCAGTTCAGATTATTGGAGCAGGGTCTTGTAACGATGCCAATCATATTTCTGGACCTTCCAGAACTGGAGAAGGTTTGTTTTTAAGTGTACAATCGGCATTAAGTGAGGCGAATATTAAAAGTAAGGATATAGATTATATTTCTGCTCATGGTACTGCTACCAATTATAACGATGAGATGGAATCGATGGCTTTTGAAAGATTGAATATGTTGCAAACTCCTACTAATAGTTTAAAGGGGTATTATGGGCATACTCTAGGAGCATCGGGGTTATTAGAGACTAATATGGGGATAGAGTCCCTTAAAAATAATACACTAATTGCATCTAAGGGTTTTGATGAAATAGGAGTTTCCCAGCCCATTACTGTAATTGAGAAAACAGAAACCAAAAAAATACGGGTATTTTTAAAAACAGCTTCGGGATTTGGTGGTTGTAATACCGCAGTAATATTCAGGAAAATAGCTGATTAATCAATAGATTTTAGAAAAGAAACGAATACTTATAGTAAATTTGCAAAATCAAAATTTAGAAGAAAATTTAACCATGTCAAAAAAACCATTAAGAGCTGTTGAAGCATTGCAAGAAGCTCAGAAAATAGCTTTTGCACCTTATATTTTTCAAGCAAGTATATCCCTTAGAAAACTGGGAATTTTAAACTATATTTTTAATTGTAAAGACGGTGCGACTTTAGAAGAGGTAGCTAAAGGAACTTCAGTGAGTGAGTATGGGGTTGGAGTTTTATTAGAAATAGCTGAAAGCTCAGATATTGTTAGCTTAGATGAAAACAATAAATATGAGTTAACCAAAACTGGTTATTTCTTAACTTTTGATAAAACAGTAAATGTAAATATCAATTTCAATAACGATATCTGTTATAAAGGATTGTTTCATTTAAACGATTCTATTGTAAATGGAAAAGCAGAAGGCTTAAAGGAGTTGGGAAATTGGCCAACTATTTATGAAGGGCTTTCAAAATTAACACCAGAACAAAATAAATCTTGGTTTGAGTTCGATCATCATTATTCAGACTATGTATTTAACGATGCTTTGGAAGTTGTTTTTAAAAGAAACCCAAAAAGAATATTTGATGTTGGTGCAAATACTGGGAAATTTGCCATCAGTTGCTGTAATTATAATGAACATGTTAATGTAACGATGGTTGACCTTCCTGGGCAACTTAATGTAGCCTTAGATAATGCAAAGAAGAATGGCTTTGAAAATAGAATTGAAGGATATGAAATAGATTGGTTGTCTGAAAACCCACAAATTCCAACTGGTGCAGATATTATTTGGATGAGTCAGTTTTTGGATTGTTTTTCGAAAGATGAAATTGTAAAAATTTTATCTGCCTGTGCTAATTCAATGAATGAAGATACCGAATTGTTTATTATGGAAACTTTTACCGATCGACAGAAGTTTGATAATGCGAAGTTTATATTAGAAGCAACATCCCTTTATTTTACAGCCATGGCAAATGGGAACAGTAAGATGTATAAAGCAACCGAATTTTTGGATCTTATAGATAAAGCAGGATTATATTTAGTGGAGGATATCAACCAAATTGGAGAGAACCACACTATTTTGGTTTGTAAAAAGAAATAACTCTATTGGCTAAAGAACTTTACATACAAAATTATTGTAGCATAAAGAATAACAAGGTTTCTTTGAATGGAAACTTGATTTTTGAAGAAAACTCAGAAGATATTAAGTCTTTTTTTAAAAGTGTTTATCAATATTTAGATCCAAAGTATTCCAAGTTTTTTAAAATGGATGCTTTAAGTAAATTGGCTTTTTTGTCTGCAGAGATACTTATGAAAGAAGAGGCTAAAAAAAATATTGCGATTATACTTTCAAATAATGCCTCTAGTTTGGATACCGATAGAAAGCATCAAGATTCTATAAATGATAAAGAGAATTATTATCCAAGTCCTGCAGTATTTGTGTATACCTTGCCAAATATTGGAATTGGTGAAATAAGTATTCGGCATCAATTAAAAAGTGAAAATGGATTTTTTGTTTTTGAAAATTACAATACTAATTTTCATTATAATTATGAAAACATTCTCATTCAGAATAATAAAAGCGAAGCTGTTTTGGCAGGCTGGGTTAATATAGATGGAGATTCTTACGAAGCTTTTTTATATTTGGTCTCTCAAAATGGTACTATTGAACATACAGAAAAAAATCTTAAACAATTATATAATAACTAAAAATGGAAGATTTAAAATTAGAATTAAAGAACAATATTATTGAATTATTAAACCTTGAAGACGTAAATGTTGATGAAATTAAGGACGATGATTCGCTTTTTGGGGATGGACTAGGCTTAGATTCTATCGATGCTTTAGAATTAATCGTAATGCTGGATAAAGATTATGGTATTAGATTAACCGATCCTAAAGAGGGTAAAAAAATATTTGAATCTATCGAGATAATGGCTGCTTACATTACAGAACATAGGACTAAATAAGTATACCTTTATTAAATGGGAAAAGGAGTAGCTATAACAGGAATGGGAATTATTTCTTCTATTGGTAATACAGTGGAAGAAAATTATCAATCTCTATTACAAAAAACTCCTGGAATTTCTAAAATTGAAGGAATTTCAACCATTCATAAAGATCATATTAAAGTTGGAGAAATTAAAATCTCCAATGAAGATCTTAGTGACTTATTAAATCTACCCTCCTCAAACAATTATTCTAGAACTGCTTTATTAGCTGAAATTGCAGCAAAAGAAGCTCTGAAAAGTGCTGGAATTACGGATGTTAATTCCTGTAATACCGGATTAATATCAGCAACTAGTGTAGGTGGAATGGATCTTACTGAAAAATATTTTTATTCCTTATTTGAAGAAGAGAAAAACCGAAAATATATAGAGAGTCATTCTGCTGGAAACTCTTCCACTAAAATTGCAAATAGTTTAGGGATTACAGGATTTGTTTCTACTATAAGCACAGCTTGTTCCTCTGCTGCTAATTCTATTATGTTAGGAGCAAGAATGATTAAAGCTGGAAAGTTAGACCGAGTAATCGTTGGTGGTGCAGATTGTTTGTCGAAATTTACCATTAATGGTTTTAAAACCTTAATGATTTTATCGGAAACCAATTGCAAACCATTTGATGCCAATAGGACTGGTTTAAATCTAGGAGAAGCAGCTGCTTTTTTAGTATTAGAATCTGATGCCTGTGTAAAGGCAGATAATAAAAAAGTACTAGGCTATGTTTCAGGATATGCCAATGCGAATGATGCTTTTCATCAAACTGCTTCCTCTGTAGATGGCGAAGGAGCTACATTGGCAATGAAAAAGGCATTAAAAGTTGCAGGTTTATGTTCAGGAGATATAGATTATATTAATGCACACGGTACCGCAACAGAGAATAATGATGCTTCCGAAAGTCAAGCGATTCGAAGAGTATTTGGCGATAATTTACCAAAAGTTAGTTCTACAAAAGCTTATACGGGTCATACCTTAGCTGCAGCAGCTGCGATTGAAGCAGTATATTCTGTTATGGCATTACAAAACAATTTGGTGTTTCCAAACCTTAATTTTGAAACCCCGATTAAAGAGACGAATATAATTCCTGAAACGGAATTACTTCAAAAAGACCTTCATCATGTGCTTTCTAATTCTTTCGGATTTGGAGGCAATTGTTCTACCTTAATTTTTTCAAAAGAGTAAAATATGGGGAACTATTATATAAACGGGATAGGTTGTGTTTCTGCTCAAGACAGTTCAGATAACGAGTTGGGATTACAGAATTTCGTCGCATTAACAGAGAATGTTGCTCCTTTGCAAAAACCCGATTATAAAAAATATATTAAACCAACCATGATTCGAAGAATGTCTGTTGGGGTAAAAATGGGAGTAGTAGCTTCTTCTATGGCCTTGCAAGAGGCAAATGTTGAAGTTCCTGAAGCGATTATAACAGGTTCAGGAATGGGTTGTTTAAGAGATTCTGAAAAATTTCTGAAGAACATTATCGATAATGAAGAGCAGTTTTTAACTCCAACGGCTTTTATACAATCTACACACAACACAGTAGGTGGACAAATTGCCTTGGGATTAGCGTGTAAAGCATATAATGTTACCTATGTTCACGATGCAACATCTTTTGAAACTTCATTGATAGATGGAATGATGATTTTAGATGAAGGGGAACAAAATGTTTTAGTAGGAGGAGTCGATGAAATTGGTAATCACACTACTGAATTGCATAAGTTAATTGACCGTGTAAAAAAAGAGGAGACTTTAAAAAACAGTTTGCTAAATTCTAAAACTAAAGGTTCCATTTACAGTGAAGGCTCTCAGTTTTTTGTTTTAGAAGATAAAAAGAAGGGCAACTGTTATGCACAATTACTGGATGTTACAATTTATAATAAACTCTCAAAAAATGAAGTAACACAAAAATTAGAGGCTTTTCTTATGGATAATAATCTTACTATTTCAGATATAGATGTGGTAGTTTTAGGATTGAATGGTGAAGTGGATTATGATGCTTATTACACGACATTACAAAACACTCTTTTAGTAAATACCACACAAGTTTATTATAAACATTTTTCTGGAGAGTATAATACTGCTTCTGCATTTGGAATGTGGACGGCTTGTACATTGCTAAAAAGTCAAAAGGTTCCAGGAAATATTCAACTAAATGATATTCAGCCGACTTCTATTAAAAATGTAGTACTTTACAATCAGTATCGAGGTGAAAATCATAGTTTTGTATTACTAAAATCATGCTAACTTATAAAAATGTAAATAGAGTTATTGTTGCTCTTTTATTGGTATTTATACTATTAAAAGCAATGATTTTAATTTCTTTTTTATGGATTTTTCTTCTAGGATTGGTTTGGTTAACTCTAACTATAATTGGGTCTTTTCATATTCGTTGGAATTATTTTTTAAAAGCAGAACATCATAATTACCAAATAAATGAAAATACAATTGCCATAACTTTTGACGATGGAATTCATTCTGAATTTACACCCAAAGTGTTGAAAATCCTAAAGCAATATGATGCTAAAGCTACTTTTTTTTTAATAGGGAAACAATTAGAAGGGCAAGAGGAAATCCTGAAAGACATCATACAACAAGGGCATACCATAGGGAATCACACCTATTCTCATTCTAATAATTTTGGATTTTTAAAAACGAAAGAAGTTGTTTCAGATTTAAAGAAAACACAAGCGGTTGTTGAAGATTTGGTTGGGTTAAAAATGAATTTATTTAGACCTGCTTTTGGAGTTACCAATCCTAGAATTGCTAAGGCAGTAGACTCTTTAGAATTAACAACTATTGGATGGAGTATTAGGTCTTTGGATACTACAAAGATTTCTAAAGAAAAGATCTTGAAAAGGATCACAAAAAATATAAATAAAGGAGATGTTGTTTTACTTCATGATACAAGTCAAAAAACGATTGAAGTCTTAGAACAATTATTGGTATTTTTAGAAAACAGAAAATTAAAATCGATTACAATAGATCAACTTCATAAGCTTAAAGCATATGCGTAAACACATATTTATCATATTATTATTTATTGTTTCTATTAGTGTTGAAGCTCAAGAAACAGAAATGAGTCCATCCGAAATTAAAACATTTAGGGCGCAAATAACAGAAGTTTCAGAAAACACAAAAAGTATCACTGCCGACTTTATACAATACAAACATTTGGATTTTTTAACCAGTGATATTGAAACTTCAGGCAATATGGCTTTTAAGGCTCCTAATTGGGTGAAATGGGAATATACAGATCCATATGTCTACAGTGTTATTTTTAAAGAAGACCAATTGTTAATTAATGATGGCGGCACGAAAAGCAATATTAAAATGGGCTCTAGTAAACTGTTTAAGAAGTTAAATAATCTTATTATTAATAGTGTTACAGGAGATATGTTTGACGATGAATCTTTTGAAGTTTCATATTATTCTACTCCAGATTATAATAAAGTAATTTTCGTTTCTACAGATAAAAAACTGGCAAAAATGATAGCTGTTTTCGAATTGCAATTCGATAAAAATGACGGAGCAGTTTTAGAAGTTAAAATGATAGAACCTTCGCAAGATTATACTAGAATTGTTTTCTCCAACCGAGTTGTAAATAGCAAAATTAGTGATGCGGTATTTACTAATTAGCATATTATTTCTTATACAGACTTCTTGTGCATTGCAAATGACAAAAGACTGGAAAAGATCAGAGCCAACAAAAGAATATGTTGAAAATAGTTATTTTTCAGAGCTAACAGCAGATTATGTCTACAAAGCAAAAATTACTGTTTATGGTCATAAATTTGGAGGAATACTTATCGTTAAAAAATTAGTAGAAGAGGAACATAGAGTGGTTTTCACTACAGAGTTTGGAAATAAATTATTCGATTTTTCATATCAAAAAAATACTTTTAAAAAGAATTTTATTGTGGAAGATTTAGATAAAAAGATGATCGTAAATACACTTCAAAAAGATTTTAAGTTACTGATTTCAGAAAAAATAATGGTCGAGGAACAATATGATCTTGAGCATGAAATTGTTTTAAAAACATGTGATGATAAACGGTCTAATTTTTATTTTATTAATAAAAAAACGCATACTTTAGACAAGATAGTAAACACTTCAAAATCTAAACAAAAGGTAGAAGTGCTTTATAAAGAAGTTGAAGGCGGTATGGCGAATAATATATGGATTAATCACCAAAATATTAATTTACAAATAGAGCTAAAAAAGTTCGCAAAAAAATAGAAATGCTAATAGAAGGATTATATACTATAGAGGCTTTAAAAAACACAGAATCTGATATTACTGCTGCGATTAAGCTCAATGCAAGTCATGAAATATTTGATGGTCATTTTCCTGGGAACCCTATAATGCCAGGGGTATGTATGATGCAAATTATTAAAGAAATTACAGAAAAAGTGTTGAATAAAAAATTATTCCTTCAGACTTCTACGAACATAAAATTTATGGCTAAGATAAACCCAAATGTCAACCCGGATTTATCGATACAAATTACGTATTCTGAAGAGGATGGAATATTGAAAATTAAGAATAATTCTTATTTTGATGATACCCTTGCTTTAAAGTTAAATGCTAAATATAAAATAATAGCTTAGATGAAATTTTTATTTATTCTGTTTTTCACAACGCTTTTTTTAGTTGCACCAGACTTAACTAAGATAAGAGAAGACTATATAAATGCGGTGCATAGTAAAGAAAACGCAGAGAATTTATATAATGATTTAGCCGAAGTGACGAAAAGCGATGAGAAAATTCTGGTTGCTTATAAGGGAGCTGTAACTACCTTAAAGGCGAAATTTTCAAAAAGCACAAAAGATAAAAAAAAATTATTCAAAGATGGAGCAACACTAATTGAGTATGCTGTTTCCGAAGAACCTTCAAATATTGAAATACGATGCATTCGCTTAGGAGTTCAGGGAAATACACCGAAAGTGGTGAATTATCGTAAAAATATTTTGGAAGACAAACAATATATTTTAGATCATTTTAATGAAATTACTTCTAGTAATTTGAAAAGCTATATTAAGGGTTTTGTTATGCATTCTAAATCTTTTACGGATTTAGAAAAAGAAAAAATAAAAAAATAAAAAGAATAATACTAATTTATATTGCCTGTTAAAAAAACTATATCACAAAGAATAACCGATTTAAAAGTTTGTGTGTTGATTCCAACATATAACAATGATCGTACTTTAAAAAGGGTAATAGATGGTGTTCTAAAATACACACAAAACATCATCATTATAAACGATGGTTCTACAGATACGACTTCTCAAATACTAAAAGAGTACCCAAATCTAAAACAATATCCAATCCCAAAAAACAAAGGAAAAGGAAACGCCTTAAGAATCGGTTTTAAAAAAGCAGAAGCATTAGGTTATCTATTTGCAATTTCGATAGATAGTGATGGGCAGCATTTTCCGGAAGATATTTCAGTATTTATAGAGGAATTAGAGGGTTCCGAAACCAAAAACCTATTGTTAATTGGGGCAAGAAATATGGAACATGAAAGTGTTCCTGGAAGTAGTAGCTTCGGAAATAAATTCTCTAATTTTTGGTATAAATTAGAAACGGGTATCGCATTAAGTGACACTCAATCTGGTTATCGAATGTATCCTTTAAAAGAAATCAATAAAATAAAATTTTATACCTCTAAGTTTGAGTTTGAAATTGAGAATATTGTAAAAGCTGCTTGGAGAGGAATTACCGTAAAAAATGTTCCCATAAAAGTATTATACGATGAAAGTGAACGGGTTTCCCATTTTAGACCTTTTAAAGATTTTGCTAGAATTAGTGTATTGAACACTTGGTTTGTTTTGGTTACTTTTTTGTTCATCAAGCCTCGAAACTTATTTAGAAAAATTAACGAAAAGGGAATAAAACGTTTTTTTAAGGAAGATTTATTAGCTAGTCATGATACACCAGAGACTAAAGCAAAATCCATTGCATTAGGGGTGTTTATTGGTCTTTCTCCATTATGGGGTCTTCATACTTTATTAGTGCTATCTCTTGCTGTCTTTTTTAAATTAAACAAAGCCATTGCATTTGCTTTTTCTAATGTGAGTCTTCCTCCTTTTATTCCATTTATAGTATGGATTAGCCTCAGTATTGGTGCTTTGTTGTTAGGGGAAGAAAAAAGTTTTTCCTTAGAAGATTTTAATGGAGATTTCGAGCTATTAAAAAGTCTTAAAACGTATATTGTAGGTAGTTTTGTCTTTGCATTTGGAGCGTCAATACTTTCAGGTGGAATAGGCTATATTACCCTAAAACTATTTCAAAAGAAAAAATAAGCATAATTGGATATCCTCTTTTATAACATATACTCCTTTATAGCTTCCAGGAAATTATGGAGCATAGGCGTATTAATGCTGTTTGTTTTTGGATTGATTTTCTTGGTTTCTAAAATTGAATTTGAAGAAGATATCTCAAAACTAATCCCTGCTACTGAGGATACTAAAGAATTACAAAAAGTATTAAAGTCTGCAAAGTTTTCAGATAAGTTGGTAGTTAATATTCAAATGCAAGCCGATGGCACCTTCGAAGATTTAACCGACTATGCCAGCCAATTTATCGATAGTATTTTAGTAACCTCTAGTGCATTTATAGAAAATATTCAGGGGAAAGTGTCCGATGAGGATGTATTGGAAACAATGAATTTTGTCTATCAAAATTTGCCGCTATTCCTGGAGGAAAAAGATTATAATGTTATTCGGAACAAATTAACTGCAGATAGTATTGATGCAATTACCCTAGCTAACTATAAATCTATCCTATCTCCTTCGGGAATCATCACAAAAAACACGATTATAAAAGATCCTTTAGGCCTTTCTTTTATTGCTTTAAAAAAGATGCAATCGCTTAATATTGGGGATGAATTTATTGTAGAAAATGGCTTTGTAGTTACCAAGAATAAAAAAAATATTTTATTGTTTATCACTCCTAAATTGAAATCGAGTGAAACCAGTAATAATAGCGAGTTTGTAGATCAATTATATGCCGTTCAAGAAAAACTGAATAATCGCTTTAATACTAAAGTGCAAAGCGAATATTTTGGAGGAGTAATTATTGCTGTAGCGAATGCAAGGCAAATTAAAAATGACATTCAGTTTACGGTAAGCATTTCACTTACGGTGTTGATGTTGATCCTGATTGTTTTCTATAAAAAATTAACCATTCCTATTGTGTTATTTGTTCCCACCATTATCGGGGGTTTATTGGCAGGAGTGTTTCTATTAATAATACGCGATAAAATATCTGCTATTTCATTAGGGTTGGGTTCAGTGCTCCTAGGGATCACAATAGATTATTCTTTGCACATACTTACTCACTTAAGAAATAATAATAGTGTAAAGGAATTATATAAAGATGTTGCCCAGCCAATATTAATGAGTAGTCTAACTACAGCTTTGGCTTTTTTATGTTTGTTGTTTATCAACTCTCAAGCATTACAAGATCTTGGAATATTTGCTGCTATAAGTGTTTTGGGGGCTTCCATATTTGCACTGATATTTATTCCACAAGTATATAAAACTTCAGAAAAGAAAGAGAATAGATCTACTGTTTTAGATAAAGTTGCGTCCTATAATTTTCATAAAAGTAAGGTGGCTTTAGGACTTATTATTCTGGTGTTTATAATAAGTGTTTTTACTAATAATAAGGTTTCTTTTAATAACGATTTAACCACATTAAATTTTGTGCCTCCTGCTTTAGAAGCAGCTGAGGAAAAACTGGATAAACTAACAAATTTCTCCTCTAAGTCTTTATACATAACAAGCTATGCGGATAATAAAGACAAGGCCTTATTGGTAAATGACAGTATTTACAGTCGTTTAATTGAATTGAAAAAGAAAGGGGAGATTTATAATTTTAGTTCTATTGGTACACTTGTTTTGTCTAAGGAAGTGCAAGAGCAAAAAATTGAATTATGGAATTCTTTTTGGACTGAAAATATTAAATCTTCTACTCAGAATGATTTAACTGATAGTGGAAGTAAATTAGGCTTTAAACCAACAACATTTAATCAATTTTACACACTCATTTCGAAAGAGTTTACAACCATTGGATTGGAAGACTATAAAGCAATAAAAACCTTTCAGATAAGTGATTATATAAATGTTACTCCAAATTTTTCAACCGTAACCTCATTGGTTAAGGTGAAGGAGGAAAACCTTCAAAACGTAATGAAAGTTTTTAAGGATAAGGAAAATGTGATGTTGATTGACAGGCGGCAAATTAATGAGACTTTTTTAGGAAACTTAAAAAATGATTTTAATGAGCTGATCCTTTATTCATTTATTGCTGTAATCCTTGTTCTATTATTGTTTTATAGAAGCATTTCTCTAACGCTTATCACAAGCGTGCCAATTGCACTCACTTGGTTGTTTACAATTGGTGTAATGGGCCTATTTCATTTGGAATTTAATGTTTTTAATATTATAATTTCCAGTTTTATATTTGGTTTAGGAATTGATTATAGCATTTTTATGACCAATGCATTACAAAAAGATTATACCTATGGAACTAAAGAAATTAGGACTTATAAAATTTCAATTCTATTATCAGTAATTACAACGGTATTGGGTGTTGGAGTGTTGGTTTTTGCCAAACATCCTGCAATATATTCTATGTCTATAGTGAGTTTAATAGGTATTTTAATTACTGCTTTTGTAGCCTTTACCATACAACCTTTATTGTTTAAAATATTTATTAGTGATCGCGCAAAAAGGGGATATTCTCCCATAAACCTTATTCTATTTATACGTTCCATGCTTTTAATGGCTTTTTATGCCTTAGGAGGAATGTTATTATCTCTATTTAGTCTTACCATTCTTCAAATTATACCTGTTTCTAAAAAAATAAAATACAGATGGATGCATAAACGAATTGCTGTTTTTGCAAATAAGGTTTTAAAAAATCATTACCTGGCTAAAAAAAAGGTGATAAACAATGTAAATGAATCTTTTGAAAAACCAGCATTAATTATTTCTAATCACTCTTCTTCTTTAGATACTATATCTATTAGTTCATTAACCCCAAACATTATTTTTATGGTTAACGATTGGGTATATAAATCACCAGTTTTTGGGGTTTTAGCAAGAGTATTAGGGTATTATCCAGTCTCTACTGGAGTAGATGGTAGTGTGAATCATTTGCAAAACAAATTAAATCAAGGATATATGCTTTGTGTATTTCCAGAAGGGAAACGATCTTTTACAAATAAAATGGGACGTTTTCATAAGGGGGCATTTTTCTTGCAACAGCAATTAAAAGTAGATATCTTACCTATTTATATTCACGGAAATTCTGAAGTAATGCCTAAAGGTGATTTTATGATTCATTCAGGAGAAATTACGGTTAAGATTGGAGAAAGAATACCCTATAACAGCACTAGTTTTGGAGAAACAGATAGAGAACGAACAAAAAATATTAGCACATATTATAAAAGTAATTTTTTAAGTTTTAGAGAAGAATGCGAAAATGAAGACTATTTTAAAAGAATTCTATTATCAAATTATAAATATAAAGACCCAAGAATTATTTCCTTGGTGAAAGACGATTTTGATAAGAATAAAAAGGTATATCATCTTTTAAATAATAACATCCCTATGCGATCTAAAATTCTTCATATTGGTGAGGATTATGGGCAATTAGATATACTTTTAGTTTCAAAATATGCAGAAAGAAAAATCACTTCTTTTATAGCAGATGAAACCAAACAAAAGGTAGCAAGAAACTGTTATACCAGTAAGAAAAGAAAGGTTAATTATATTTCAGAAATAGAAGAATTAGATAAATCAGTTTTTCAAACGATAGTATTGGTCAATACTAATATTGAAACAATTATTGATATTTCAAAATTCCCTAATCTTAAAAATATTGTAATTTTAAATCAAGCTTATTCTTTAGAAAAAATGGAGGCGAATGGGTTTATTATAATTAAGGAAATAGAGAATATGATGTTTTTAGAAAAACAATGACATTGTATTTAATAGAAAATATAAAATGAAGGATAAATACGACGTAGTTATCATAGGTAGTGGCTTAGGAGGACTAGTGTCTGCAAATATTTTAGCACGTCATGGCTACAGTGTTTGCGTATTAGAAAAGAATCAGCAATATGGGGGAAATTTGCAAATATTTGTTAGGAACAAAAATATTTTTGATACTGGAGTACATTATATTGGAAGTTTAGGAGAAGGTGAAAATCTGAATCAATATTTCACTTATTTGGGGATTATGAAGGAGCTAAAACTCCTTAAATTGGATGATGATTGTTTTGATGTTATCACATTTGATGATGAAGAAGAGGAGTATTTTCACGCCCAAGGTTATAAAGCTTTTTCAAATTCTCTTATTGGTCAGTTCCCAGAAGAAGAGATCGCTATCCATGCTTATTGTGAAAAAATTCAAGAAGTTTGTAGAAACTTCCCATTGTACAATTTAGATACTAGTTCTAAGGGATATTCTATCGATGTTTTAAATATTAAGATTTCAGGTTATTTAGACTCTATTACAAATAATGATTTATTAAAAGCAGTTTTGGCAGGATCTAATTTTTTATATGCTGGAGGAAAAAACACACCGCTATATGTGCATGCACTATCTGTAAATTCATACATAAAGAGTTCTTGGAGATGTGTGGATGGAGGGAGTCAAATTTCTAGATTGTTAATTAAAAGAATCAAGGAGTTTGGGGGAGAGGTTTATAATTACCAAGAAGTAGTTCGATTTGGTTTTGATGGAGAGGATATGACTTCTGTAATCACTAAGGGAGGTAAAGAAATAAAAGCGGACATGTTTATTTCTAATATAGAGCCAAAACTAACGGTTAAAATGTTAGATGGGAAGGGAATGCGAAAATCCTATGTAAATAGGATAAAATCTATTAAAAGTATGATTTCTGCTTTTAGTATCTACATTGTTTTTAAACCAAAAACCTTTAAATATATAAATCATAATAACTATCATTTTAAAAACCCCAAGAAAGTTTGGGATGCACAAGAGTATTCAAAATCATCGTGGCCAGAAGGTTATATGTTGTCCATGGGGGTCCGGAAAAATCAGGATGAATGGAGCAACAATTTGACCGCAATGGCTTATATGAAATTTGATGAGGTTGCGCAATGGAAAGACACTTTTAATACCGTTGCAGAGGAATCTGAAAGAGGCGAAGCTTATGAGAAATTTAAAAAAGAAAAATCTGAAATATTTATAAACGAATTAGAAAAGAAATATCCAAATATTAGAGATTGTATTCAATCGGTTCATGCATCAACTCCATTGTCCTATCGGGATTATATTGGTTCTAATGATGGTGCTATTTATGGTTATGAAAAGGACGCAGATAACCCAATGATGGCTTTTTTGTCCCCTAAAACCAAAGCTAAAAAATTATTTTTCACAGGACAAAGTGTCAATATGCATGGAATCTTAGGGGTTACAATTTCTGCCGTATTAACTTGTTCTCATATTATTGGAAAAGAAAAACTTATGCAATCTATTAAAGCATCCTTATAATAATGTTCCGGCTAAAGAGAATATATGGGTTTGTGATTTTGGTCTTCTTCGTAACATTATTTTCCTCTTGTGGTACTAAAAAATCTCTTAACGATTTACCCGATGTAAGCTCTTATAAATTAAATGATCAACCCCGTATTTCTATAAGTGATTCCTTGTTTTTTATGGATGAAAGTAGCCTTCGGAAAAATGAATTTGGACAATGGGAACTCGTCGCTTTTGGAAATAATCCTTATGATTTAGGGAATACAATTGGATACTTAACGAATGAGTTAATTATACGTCAAGAAGACTTGTTCTTTGAAAAGGTAAAAACAATGGTTCCTTCAGAGTTTAAACAAAACCTTCTTCGTAAATTTTTAATTTGGTATGGACGTAAAATGTACCTTCATGTGAACGAAGAATATAAGGCGGAAATTTATGGAATTTCAAAATATGGATCTACAAACAATGACTTATTTGGCAATGATTATTTAAAAACATTATTCCTGCATGGGGCACATGATATTGGGCATGCGCTTCAAGATTTAGCATTGGTTGGATGTTCGTCCTTTGCTGTTTGGGGTGAAAATACTGCCGATGGGAATCTATTAATTGCTAGAAATTTTGATTTTTACGCAGGCGATGAATTTGCAGAAAAAAAGCTCATATCATTTATCGCACCAGAAAAGGGATTTAAATTTATGGCAGTTTCTTGGGCAGGAATGATAGGCGTGATGTCTGGGATGAATGAAAAAGGACTAACGGCAACTATTAATGCTGGTAAATCTGATGTGCCAATGCTTGCTAAGACTCCAATTTCTTTGGTGACTAGAGAGATATTACAATATGCTTCCACAATAGAAGAGGCAGTGGCAATTGCTAAGCTAAGAGAGGTTTTTGTTTCAGAAGCCATAATGGTGGGGTCTTCTATAGATAATAAGGCGATTCTTATTGAAATGTCTCCAGAAAATTTTGATGTTTTTGAACTGGAAAATTCTTCAAAATTAATTTGTACCAATCATTTTCAAAGTGAAGCTTATAAAAATGATAAAAATAATACAAAGGCAATTTCTGAAAGCCATACAGAATATAGGTTTGACCGTATGGAAGAATTACTTGCCCAAACAGATAAAGTCACTCCCCAAAAAGCAGTGGATATATTAAGAAACAAGGAAGGGCTTCAGGATTTGAAAATTGGTTATGGAAATGAAAAAGCACTAAATCAATTATTGGCGCATCATGGGATTGTTTTTCAACCTGCAACTAAGAAGGTGTGGGTTTCTGCCAATCCTTATCAATTAGGGGAATTTGTGTCATTTCAATTGGATAGTGTTTTTGCGAATGCGAATCAGAAAAATAGTAGCTTATCCTTAGCTACGGATTTAATTAAAAAAGATCCTTTTATAAATTCACTTGCTTTCAGTAATTACAAAAAATATAGAATTGAAAGAAGTAAATTAGAACAAGCCATTGAAAATAAAGAAGATATTGATTCCGAAAATTTAGAGTCTTTTATTTCCTTAAATTCTGAGTTTTGGGAAGTTTATTATATTGTAGGAACTTATTACTATAATAATAAAAACTATAAAGCAGCTTTAACTAAATTTGAAAAGGCATTAAGCAAGGAAATTACTACGCTTATGGATAGAGAAAATGTTAAAAAATATATTAATAAAACCAAAAGGAAATTAAATGATTCCTGAAATAGAATTAAAATTATTACCAGAAATAAAGCAGTTTCAAGAAGAGAAACTCCATGAGTTACTGCAATATCTTTCAGAAAACTCTCCCTATTATAAAAGGATGTTCTTGGAGAATAATATTGCAATTTCGGATATTAAATTGTTAGAAGACCTAGAGAAACTTCCGGTGACTACTAAGGAGGATTTAAGTAGGTTTAATGATGACTTTTTATGTATTGATCAGTCTGAGTTGATAGATTATGTAACTACTTCAGGAACTACTGGGAATCCAGTTTTCTTCGGACTATCTGATAAAGATTTAGATAGATTAGCCTATAATGAAGCAATTTCATTTGCCTGTTCAAAAATCACAAAGAACGATACCGTTCAATTAATGACCACTATAGACAGAAGATTTTTAGCAGGATTGGCTTATTTTTTAGGAGCAAGAAAATTGGGGGCAGGTATTATTAGAGTGGGAGCGGGCATACCAGAATTGCAATGGGATTCCATTTTTAAATTTAATCCAACCTATCTAATTGCAGTTCCTTCTTTTTTATTGAAACTAATAGAATACGCAGAAAATAATAATATTACTATTAATTCAAGCTCTGTAAAAGGAGTGATATGTATTGGAGAGCCTTTAAAAGAGCAAGATTTTTCAGATAATTCACTTTCTCAAAAAATAAAGAGCAAATGGGATATCGACTTGTACTCCACCTATGCTTCTACTGAGATGAGTACTGCTTTTTCTGAATGTGAATTTCAACATGGCGGTCACCATCATCCAGAATTGATTATTGTAGAAATATTAGACGAGGACAATAAGCCAGTTAAAAATGGAGAAGATGGAGAATTAGTGGTTACCACTCTGGGGGTTGAGGCAATGCCTTTATTGCGCTTTAAAACAGGTGATGTTGTTAGAGTACATTATGATGCCTGTGGCTGTGGAAGAAACTCCCTTAGATTGGGGCCAGTAATTGGCAGGAAAAAGCATATGATAAAGTATAAAGGGACTACCATTTATCCTCCTGCGATGTATAATTTATTGAATGATTTTTCAGAGATAGAGAATTATATTATTGAGATAGATAAAAACGAAATAGGCTTAGATAATATCACAATTAAATTAGGAACTAATGCAGCTTCAGAAGAATTGATGAAGCGTTTAAAGGATCATATAAGAGCAAAATTAAGAGTATTGCCAAATATTATTATCTTGCCAATTGCGGAAATTCATAAATTAAAATTCCCTGGGATAAATAGAAAGCCAATATTGTTTGTAGACAAAAGATAGTAAGATGGATGCACAAATAAAAGAAGATTTTAAATCTATACAACCCTATACAGACCAACAGGTTTTAGAAACTCTAAAATGGTTAGAAACCAATGAGGAGTTTATAAAAGGTATACAGTTTTTTTATCCAAAATGGACAGAAAAAGAAATCGTTTCAAAATTACAAATGTGCAAGACTTGTGCAGATTTTCAAGTAACTTTTATTGTGGATGTTATTAATAGGTCTATTTATGACACCATGGATTCCTTTGATATTGTAGGTTTAGAAGAAATTAAAAACCCCAATAATTTAATTATCTCTAATCATCGCGATATATTTTTAGATTCTGCATTATTACAAAATCGTTTGTTTGAAATAGGAAGACCTTTTACCGAGATTTCTTTAGGAGATAATTTAATTGTAAACGAAACCATGAAAGCTGTTGCTAAACTCAATAGTATGTTTACGGTTTTAAGAAGTGGTAATAAATCTGAAATGTTGACCAATGTTCGAAATCTATCTAACTATTTGCGATATTCTATAACAGAAAAGAAAGTGTCGTCTTGGATTGCTCAAAAAAATGGAAGGGCCAAAGATGGAAATGATATAACAGCTCCCGGTTTTATTAAGATGTTGTTGTTAAGTGGTGGGGAAGATATAAAAGAAGCCATTAGAGAACTTAATATAGTAGTTTCAACTATTTCTTACGAATACGAACCTTGCGCCTTTGAAAAAGCAAATGAACTGAGCATAATAGCAAAAGAGGGGTCTTATAAGAAGCGTCAATTTGAAAATATTTACAGTTTGGTAAACGGTGTAAAAGACAATAAGGGCGATGTGAAATTGGTATTTGAAGAATTAAATGTGGACAATATACATTTTACTAATAATAGAAAAAAGGATGTACTTAGTGTAGCAAATGAAATAGACAGAATCGTTTATAAGAACTATCAACTTCGGAAAACAAATTATATGGCACATGATTTATTATATAACGATAATAAGTATCGTCATCATTATTCTGAAAATGATGTTAAGGCTTTTGAGGAATATTTGTCTAAAGCTACCAGTGAAGATATTTACCACCGCCTTCTAAAGATTTATGTTTCTCCAGTTCATAATAAAGAAAAGCAAGAATAATTTTTAATTGAAAATAAAGAAACCCAGGATCGAATAGAGCTGAAGTGGAAACTCTATAAAGAGTTACAATTTTTGCCTCACAAAAAAAGATCAACTATTCTACCTGGGTTAATTTGTAAACGTCTATAGTGAGCTATAAAAATATCCCCCGATATAATTACTTTTAAATCACTAAAGAATTGCCATTTTTAAAAGCACTAAAATGTATTCTGCTTTATAAGACAAAGGTAAATCAAGACATAAGAAAAATCCTACAAAATAATTTACTTTTAGCTAAAAAGTTATAAATAATCGATTAACAGCCAATAAACCCCTACATTATAGTCTTTTTTGTAGGATAAATAATTAAATATTAAGATCGATTCTAATTATTATATAGCTTAAAACACTAAAAGCCCTCTTAATAAGAGGGCTTTTAGTACTGAAGTCAGAATTATTCTATTACGGGATTATTATTTACTGAATATTAAGTGATTGAAAAAGAATTAAATATTATTTGCAAGTATCGTATTTTCCAAACTCTTTCTCTCTAAAATAGGCGTCGAATAACTGCCCATTTTTACCTCCCATATTGGTATAAATCTCCCCTGTTTTTGTGTTTACAAAACTCCTAACATATTGTATTCTTGCAGTAGTTGCTGGTCCAAAATTACCAACAACAATACTAAAAGGGAAGAAAAAGCCAATGATACGGTCTTCTTCGTTTTCTATAGCTATAGAAATATCTTTTTCAGATAGTGTTTTAATTTCACCTGAAAAATTAGCATTGATTTCAGGTAAACTTGTTTTTTCATGAATTGCTTCTTTTTGAATATAGGCAGTATTCCCGGAAAATTCTGGACAATTTTGTGGAGAAACTTCTAATACATATTTATGGAATGAAAATTTCTTTTTATTGTTTTCAACTATATAATCCATGTGTTGATTCATTAGTTTTAAGGAAAGTACAAAGTCACTATATTTTATTTGATCATTTCTATTATGTGTATAGTTAATAAAATAGCAATAATCTGTTTTAATACGTCCTTTTTCTATCCTACTATAATTTAGAGTAGGTACCGTTAAACTAGGGAAATAAGTAAAGCCATAAGAGTCTTGCCGTTTCGAGTTGGTCTCACTATACCATAACACGGTATACTCTTCAGTATCACCTTTAATTAATTCTTTAACTTCAGAGGTGGTTTTATAAATTACTTCTGGGTTTACATTCCAATGATTTTGTATGGCCTCTTTAATAAGGTTGTTATAATCTGTTACAAAAGTCTCATACTTATCAATTTTATCCTGATACTCTGCAATCTTAGCTTCTTTTTTTTCTTTACTCTTTTTCTTTTCCCATTTTTCTATTAGTTTATTGTCTATTTCTAACATTTCAACAATTAAGGTGCGACTTTTCATGTCTGGAAAATCTTCGGCCTTGGCATTAGATATTTGAGCCTGGCTTGTTATCGTAAAAAAAAGAATGGAGACAATAAATAGTATTTGTTTCATAATTATTGGGTATTAATAGTATGGTTAAATTAAACGTGTAATTAATGATTAATATCACGAATGTAGGGAATATTAGATTCTAAAAGAAAGTTATGGAATGGCTTCTCTATATAATGAACAGTTAAGTCCTTGTTATCTATAAGTTAAGGTCTTTTTATTGCCCAATAGGAATTACAGAAAAAGATAGTAGAGTATTGTCTTGGATAATTATGTCAAATTCAAGTGGATTACAACAAACCTCACAATCCTCAATAAAATTTTGATTAGGTACAGAGGGGTCAATCATTTTTAATTGATTTTCCCAACAATGTGGACAGTCAAAATAATGTTCGATCATATAAATGTTTAAAGAGTAAAAATAAGTATTTAAGCTATTTATATAGCGGTAAGGAAGATATTTGTTTTTTAAAACAAAAAAGCCAGAACTTTCGTTCTAGCTTTTTAAGTACTGAAGACGGGACTTGAACCCGTACGGACATTACTGCCCACTGGATTTTAAGTCCAGCGTGTCTACCAATTCCACCACTTCAGCATTGGTATGTTTGTCGTTAAATTCGAATCGAGCGAAAAACGGGATTCGAACCCGCGACCTCCACCTTGGCAAGGTGGCGCTCTACCAGCTGAGCTATTTTCGCGATTAATATGAACATAGCTTCGTTGTTAAAGCGGTTGCAAATTTATAACTTTTAATACAACTGCAAAGTATTTTTAATTAAAAAATAAATAAATATTTTTCCATCTAAAAAGAAAGGGAATTATTCCCATTATTTATATAAAAATCAATCAATTATGGAATATGTCCAATACCATGTTGGATATATTCCAAAAAAGACTATATTTGAGAATGGACAAAGAAATAACAGTAGAAGCTAGACGGTTTAAAAAGATTCGCGAAGACTTACATCTTACCCAACAGATCTTTGCCGAAACTCTGGGAATAGGATTAAGTACTGCAGATATCGAAAGAGGAAAAACAAAAATTACCGGAAAAGTAGTGATGTTACTTTTTAAAAATTATAACATCAACCCACTTTGGTTGTTTGGAGAGAGTTTAAATCAATATTTGTCTCCAAGTGGAGGTGATGTGAGCCCAAAGGTGATTACTACCGATTTGGATAATGAAGATTCTATTGTTCTGGTTAATCAAAAAGCTGCTGCAGGATATCCTCATAATATCCAAGATGTGGATTGGTACCAAACCCTTCCTGTGTTTAATTTACCACTTCCACAATATAGAAATGCTACCTATCGTGGTTTTCAGGTAGAAGGAGATAGTATGTTGCCTAATATTCGTCCTAACGATTGGGTATTGGGTCGTGCGGTTGCGAATGTTTCTGAAGCTTCCGATAGTAAAATATATATAGTAGTTTTACATGATTCTGTTTTGGTTAAAAAACTTCAGAAGTTATCGGATCCAGCCAAACTTCGATTGATTTCGTTAAACGATGAATATCTTCCCATAGATGTTCAGGTAAATGAAATACAAGAATTGTGGCAAGTTAATAGTAAGTTGAGTTTTGGAGTAGATGAACCTTCAGATAGTGGTTTGCTTAAGCAATTGCAGAAATCTATGGAGGATTTAAAGGGGCAGATTAAAAGTTTGAATAACTAGTCATTATAAGATTCTATATAATCTATCACTTTTTTGGTGGCTCCAATATTACTTTTTGCAAATTGTTCTGCGATTTTACCCGTTTGATTTCTGAAATCTAAATCAATCACCAATCTTGTGAGTATTTCACTGCATTCTGAAGCATTACTCACTGTAAATAGACCATTCAAATTCAATAAAGATTTAGCTTCAGGAAATTTATTAAAATTCTTACCGATGATTATAGGAACACCAAAAGTGATGGGTTCTAAGATATTATGTAATCCTGTTGAGCCCATAGCGCCACCAACATAAGCGATGTCTGCATAACTATAAATTTTTGTCAATAAGCCAATAGTGTCAACAATTAATACAGAATAATTAGAAAGAGTTTCGTTTTCTTTTTCTGAAAATAATACCACCTTCTTTTGGATGCTATTTCTAAAAGTTTCAATTTTTTGAGGATCAATTTTATGGGGAGCAATAATAAACTTAACAGTATCTGGAGCCGAATTAATATAATCTAAAAGCACTTGTTCATCTTCTGGCCAAGTACTTCCGCAAACAATACAAGTAGTATCTTGTTTAAATTCACTTATAAATTCTAAGTTATTATCTTGCTTTAATTGATTGGAAACTCTATCAAAACGAGTGTCTCCACTTAAAGTGATATTATTAAAATTCAACTGTTTTAATAAGGCAATTGAAGCTTCATCCTGAACAAAAAAATGATCAAAACTATGTAGCGCTTTTCGCATAAAACCTCCATAAGGTTTAAAAAACAACTGATTTTCCCTAAATAAGCCTGAAACTAATAAAGTTTTTACCTCTTTCTTTTTTAACTGAAAAAGATAGTTCGGCCAAAACTCATATTTTATAAAAACTGCTAAAGATGGATGGGTCAAGCGAATAAATTCCCTCGCATTTTTTGAGCTGTCTAATGGTAAATAAACAATTACATCTGCAATGGGGTCGTTTTTTTTAACTTCATAACCAGAAGGGGAAAAAAAGGAAACTATTAATTTATGTTCTGGATATTTTACTTTTAATGCTTCCATTAAAGGCACGCCTTGCTCAAACTCACCTAATGAAGCACAATGAAACCAGATGGTTTTATCATCAGGGTTTAAAGAAGATTCTAATGTTTTAAAAACATCTTTTCTACCATCCTTAAAAAGCTTCATTTTTTTGCTAAAAAACTGAACAAGCCAAATAATAAACGAGCTACTATATATTAAAAAATTATATAAAAATTGCATAGATAAAAACTGTGTTGCTAAAATACGCTTCTTTGTGGAATTACATTGTTTGCCGTTTTCAAATTTCGTAATTTTGAATCCATCTTTAAAAGTTGTTATGAGAAAAATTCAAATGGTAGACCTTAAAGGTCAATACGAAGGTATAAAGGAAAGAGTTAATCAATCAGTTCTTGATGTAATAGAGTCAACAGCTTTTATAAATGGGCCCGAAGTACATCAATTTCAAAAGGAATTGGAAGAGTATCTCGATGTAAAGCATGTAATTCCTTGTGCAAACGGGACAGATGCATTACAAATTGCAATGATGGGTCTTGGTTTAAAGCCAGGAGATGAGGTGATCACTGCCGATTTTACTTTTGCTGCTACAGTGGAAGTAATTGCGCTTTTAGGACTTACTCCAGTTTTAGTAGATGTAGATCCTATTACTTTTAATATAGATACTGCTGCAATTAAAAAAGCAATAACGTCTAAAACAAAAGCAATTGTGCCGGTTCATTTATTTGGTTTAGCGGCCAATATGGATGAAATTATGGATATAGCTAAAGAGCATAATCTATTTGTAATTGAAGATAATGCTCAAGGTATAGGTGGAGATTATATATCTAAAGATGGTTCTAAAAAGAAAACAGGAACCATCGGTCATGTAGCTTCTACTTCCTTTTTTCCTTCTAAAAATTTAGGATGTTATGGAGATGGTGGGGCAATATTTACAAATGATGATGATTTAGCACATATCATTAGAGGAGTTGTAAATCACGGAATGTATAAGAGATATCATCACGATGTAGTGGGTGTTAATTCTAGATTAGATTCTATTCAGGCAACTATTTTAAGAGCAAAACTTCCTAATTTAGATACTTATAATAAAGCAAGACGGGATGCCGCAGCAAAATATAACAAGGCTTTTGAAGGAATTGAAAATATCATAACTCCTACTTGTTCATGTAGTTGTTCTTCAGAAATGAAAGAAAACTGTGTTTTGCATGTATACCATCAGTATACTTTGAAGATTGTAAATGCAGATCGAGATGCATTAGCAGCTCATTTAAATGAAAATAATATTCCCTGTGGTGTATATTACCCAATTCCTTTACACCTTCAAAAAGCATATTTAGACGATCGATATAAGGAAGAAAATTTTACGGTAACCAATCAATTAGTTAAAGAAGTAATTTCATTACCTATGCATACAGAGTTGGACGATGAGCAAATAGAGTTTATCAGTACTACGATCATCAATTTTCTAGCAAAATAAACTTTAATAAAAACACCCGTTTATTCGGTCCATTATATGAGTAAAATATTAGTAACAGGAGGATTAGGGTATATAGGTTCACACACTGTGGTGGAACTTCAGGATGAAGGATATGATGTTGTTATAATTGACAATCTTTCTAATTCTTCCATAGAAGTTTTGTCTAGAATTACTTCTATAACAGGGGTTAAACCTGCTTTTGAACAGATTGATTTAAAAAATAAAGAGGACGTTAAACAATTTTTTAAAAAATATACTATTGATGGAGTGATTCATTTTGCAGCATCAAAAGCAGTTGGCGAGAGTGTAGATGAACCTTTGAAATATTACGAAAATAATATTACTACCTTGACTTATGTGCTAAAGGAAATGACAGCAAATAATGTTAAGAATTTTATTTTTAGTTCCTCTTGTACGGTTTATGGGCAAGCGGATGAATTACCTATAACTGAAAATGCGCCAACAAAACCTGCAGAGTCTCCTTATGGCGCTACAAAGAAAATGGGAGAAATTATAATTGAAGATACTACAAAAGCAACCGATTTAAATGCGATTGCATTGCGTTATTTTAACCCAATTGGGGCACATGAAACTGCGAAAATTGGAGAATTACCTTTGGGAGTTCCTCAGAATTTAATTCCTTATGTAGTACAAACTGCTGCTGGAATTAGAGAATGTCTCTCTGTTTTTGGAGACGATTATGATACTCCAGACGGTACCGCAATCAGAGATTATATTCATGTAGTAGATTTAGCAAAAGCACATATAGTTGCCTTAAATAGGCTGTTGAAAAATGAAAACAAAGCGAAGTGTGAGTTTTTTAATATAGGTACAGGAACAGGAAGTTCAGTATTAGATGTAATAAATGCTTTTGAAAAAGCCACGAATAAAAAAGTAAATTATAAAACCGTTGATCGACGTGCTGGTGATATAACTTCTGCTTTTGCAGATACTTCTTTAGCAAATAAAGAGCTAGGTTGGAAGGCGGAACTTAGTTTAGAGGTAGCACTAGCTAGTTCTTGGAAATGGCAAGAAAGCTTATAATCCCTAAGTCTTTATGATAATTATGCTTCAAATGAAGCGCCACTAGCAGTTACACTTCTGTCAATTTTACGCATTAAACCTTGTAATACTTTACCTGGACCAACTTCGGTAAATTCAGTTCCACCATCTGCAACCATTTGTTGGATACATTGAGTCCATCGAACAGGAGCGGTTAATTGTGCAATAAGATTTTCTTTAATTTCATCAGGGTTTGTTACTGCTTTAGCAACAACATTTTGATATACTGGACAAGTAGGCTCACTAAAAGTAGTCCCCTCGATAGCTGCTGCAAGTTCCTCACGTGCAGGTTCCATTAAAGGACTATGAAAAGCTCCTCCAACAGGCAATACTAAAGCACGACGTGCACCTTTTTCAGTTAATAAGTCACAGGCTTTGTTTATGGCTTCCACTTCTCCAGAAATCACTAACTGTCCTGGACAGTTATAATTTGCTGCCACAACAACTCCATCAATTTCTGCACAGGCATCTTCCACAACTTTGTCATCCAATCCTAGTACTGCAGCCATTGTAGATTCTTGTGCTTCACAGGCTTTTTGCATAGCTAAAGCTCGTTTAGAAACTAATTTTAATCCATCTTCAAAAGTCAAAACTCCATTAGCAACCAAAGCAGATAATTCTCCTAAAGAATGTCCAGCTACCATTTCTGGCTTAAAATCATCACCCAAAACCTTCGATAAAATAACCGAATGCAAGAAAATTGCTGGTTGTGTTACTTTGGTTTCTTTAAGCTCTTCAGGTGTACCCTCAAACATAATGTCTGTGATACTAAAGCCTAAAATTTGGTTTGCCTTATTAAATAGCTCTTGAGCTAAGCTTGAATTTTCAAATAAATCAAGTCCCATTCCTGTAAACTGAGCGCCTTGACCTGGAAAAATATATGCTTTCATATTTTAATATAAATTATTTTGCAAAAATAGCTTTTTAATTGAAATCTAAGATTGATTTTATTTTCTAATAAAAGTTTGATAGGTGAAATCAAATTTATGACGTTCGTTCTTTTCATAAAGCACTTCTTGGATGAGCTCCCAGTTTTCAATAGGGATTTCAGGGAAAAAAGTGTCAGCTTCAAAATTTTCATGAACTCGAGTGAGTTCTATTTTATCGGAAACCTCTAAACCTAATTTGTAAATCTCACCACCTCCAATAATAAAAGGTTGTTCGTCATTTTTTGCTATTTCTAATGCTTCAGACATAGAATGGACTATAATAGCACCCTCTGGATTATAATCCTTGTTTCTAGTAATTACGACATGAACTCTATTCGGCAAAGGTTTTGGAAAGGATTCGAACGTTTTACGACCCATAATGATATGATGGTCGGTAGTTAGTTTTTTGAATCGTTTAAAGTCGTCTGGTAAATGCCAAACCAAATCATTATCTTTCCCTAACTCATTGTTTTTTCCTGCGGCGGCAATAATCGTTATCATAATTTTTTAATGAATTAATTTAGATAGCAACTGCTCCTTTAATATGAGGATGATGTTCATAATCTGTTAATGTAAAATCATCAAAAGTGAAATCAAAAATATTTGTAATCTCTGGGTTCAAAACCATTTTTGGTAAAGGCTTTGGTTCTCTAGATAATTGAAGTTCCACTTGTTCTTTGTGATTGCTGTAAATATGAGCATCGCCAAATGTATGTATAAAATCACCTGCTTCCAACCCACAAGCTTGTGCCATCATCATAGTGAAAAGGGCGTAGGATGCAATATTAAAAGGCACTCCTAAAAACACATCTGCACTTCGTTGGTAAAGCTGACAAGATAATTTTCCGTCTGCTACATAAAACTGAAAAAAAGCATGACAAGGAGGTAGAGCGGCTTTTCCATTAGCTACATTTTCTGAAAATGATTTGCTAGTATCTGGTAATACGGAAGGATTCCAAGCAGAAACTAACATTCTACGACTATCAGGATTGTTTTTTAAAGTTTCAATGATTTCAGTAATCTGATCTATTTCGTCCCCATTCCAGTTGCGCCATTGGTATCCATAAACAGGTCCTAAGTCTCCATTATCATCTGCCCATTCGTTCCAGATTCTCACCCCATTTTCTTGTAAATACTTAATGTTAGTGTCTCCTTTTAAAAACCATAGCAATTCATATACTATCGATTTTAAATGTAGTTTTTTGGTAGTTACCATTGGGAATCCTCTACTTAAATCGAATCGCATTTGGTATCCAAAAACACTTTTGGTTCCTGTACCAGTACGATCTTGTTTAAGAGTTCCGTTTTCTTGAATATGGCGGATTAAGTCGTGGTATTGTTTCATAGTATGACCCTGAGATAGGGGAACTTATTTAATTAATTGTTATTTTTGAGATTCTTCAATAGTCTCGAAATGACAAAAATATTTCGTGGATAAAAATAAAAAAAAGGAATTTGTACTTAAGAATACTGAGTTAAAATCTATTAAAAGTTATTAACGTATTACCCAATAATCATCCCAGCAATAGTTGCCGAAATTAAGGAAGCTAAACTACCACCAATTAAAGCTTTCATTCCAAATTTAGATAAGGTTTTACGTTGTCCTGGTGCTAAAGAACCAATACCACCAATTTGAATACCTATAGAGGCAAAGTTAGCAAACCCACATAGCATATACGTTGCCATAATAATGGATTTTTCATAAGTAAGGTGCGTAGCATTGGCTACATTTTTTAAGTCAGCCAATTGAATATACCCTACAAATTCGCTGGCTACTAATTTAATTCCAAGTAGTTGTCCCATCATCATCATATCTTCTTTTGCAATTCCAATCAACCACATTAAAGGTGCGAAAACAGTTCCTAAAATAGCTTCTAAAGAAAGGGAAGGGTATGATGTGTTTGCTGCCATCCAATTATTTATGGAAGTAAAATCACCAAGCCATCCAAGAATACCATTCATCATAGCGATAAATGCAACAAAAACTAATAACATTGCGCCTACGTTTACTGCTAATCTTAATCCTTGTGTGGTACCGTTAGCAATTGCATCTAATATGTTTGCGCCAATTTTTTCTGAAGAAACTTCTACATCTGTATTTACTTCTTCGGTTTGGGGATATAATATTTTAGAAATAACAATAGCTCCAGGAGCTGCCATTACGGATGCTGCTAATAAATGTTTTGCAAACATCAATCTTAATACAGGGTCGTCTCCACCTAAAAATCCGATGTATGCTGCCAGTACTGCTCCTGCAACTGTAGCCATACCACCAATCATTACCAAAAGCATTTCAGACTTATTCATTTTTTCTAAATACGCTTTTATTAAAAGCGGAGCTTCGGTCTGACCTAAAAAGATGTTTCCAGCAACACTTAAACTTTCTGCGCCAGATATTTTAAGTAATTTAGAAAGTAACCACCCAAAGGCTTTTACTACTTTTTGAATGATACCTAAGTAGAATAATACAGAAGTTAATGCTGAGAAAAATATAATAGTAGGTAATACTTGAAAAGCAAAAATGAATCCGAAAGTATCCATATCTACCACTAAACCTTCAAATAAGAATTTACTTCCAGCTCGAGTATAATCTAAAATACTAACAAAAACTTTTCCAACAGCTTCAAAACCATTTTGTATAAAAGATACTTTTAAAACGCCTATAGCAATGATTAATTGAAATGCTAATCCGATTGCAGCGGTACGCCAATTTATTGCTTTTCGATTATTACTGAACAGAAAGGCAATAAATAGTAATGAGATCATCCCAACTACACCTCTCCATAAGCTATTCATAGAGAACCCTTCGCTTGGAACTATTTTACCTGTTTCAGCTTTTTCTAAAAGAACTGTTTCTTTAATTTCAGGTGTTGAAATAAATTTATATTGGACACCGTTTTCGGTAAAAACTAAAGTTGAATCTGTGTGTTCTGAGATTTTATATCTTCTAATTGTGTCTTTTGGCTGATTGTAATAAAACACCAATAATTTATTTTGAAAAATATAATCTCCAGATGCTTGTAAATTATTTTTAGCTTCTAATTGATATTGAAAAGAGCCTTCGGTAAGTTTTAAATTGTCTTTTGAAGGATTGATATTAAATAATGATTCTCCTTGTTCGTTTTCAACTCCTGAAAATTGCCATTCTTTTTCTAAGTTTTGACCAAAAGAAAAAGTTTGGGTTAAAACGAATGCTACAATCAATAAATAATTCTTCATAAGCTACTACTGTCTTTTAGAAATTTCATCACGAATGCCGGCGGCTTTTTCGTAATCTTCATTAGCAACTGCTTCTTCGAGCATTTTTTTAAGACTTTTAAGACTTTTATTGCTATAGTCTTTCTTTGTTTGTTTTAAAGGCTCTGTAGGGTTTCCAGCAATTAACTCTTCAATAACAATATCTGCTTTTTTAGAAACTTCAATTTTTTTAGTTTCTGTTTCAGTAGAAATACCGGCAGTATCTAAAATGTTCTTATAGGTGAAAATTGGAGCATTAAAACGCAGTGCTAAAGCAATTGCATCACTAGTTCGCGCATCAATGATTTCTTCAATTTGATCACGTTCACATATAATGCTGGAATAAAATACGCCATCTAACAGTTTGTGAATAATTACCTGCTTTACCGTAATTTCAAACCGACTTGCAAAGGTTTTAAATAAATCATGAGTGAGAGGTCTAGGAGGCATGATCTCTTTTTCTAGAGCAATAGCAATAGATTGAGCTTCAAAAGCACCAATAACTATGGGTAATTTTCGGTCGCCATCTTCCTCGCTTAAAATTAATGCATAGGCGCCATTTTGTGTTTGGCTGTATGAAATTCCTTTAATATTAAGTCTTACTAAGCTCATTTGGTATTATTAAAATCTTGAAATTAATCAGAAATAAAAAGCTGTTTAGTTTTAGGGAGTTCCTTAAAACTAAACAGCCCATTTATTCAGGCACAAATTAATAAAAAATTATGCGTTATTAGATTTAAACTCTTTTAATTTTTCTATAAGCTGAGGTACAACTTCAAATGCGTCACCTACAATACCGTATTCTGCTGCTTTAAAGAAAGGTGCTTCAGGGTCATTGTTGATGACAACTTTTACTTTTGAAGAGTTTACACCTGCCAAATGTTGTATCGCTCCAGAAATACCAATAGCTATATAAAGGTTAGAGGATACAGGTTTTCCTGTTTGTCCTACGTGTTCGCTATGGGGTCTCCAGCCTAAATCACTTACAGGTTTAGAACAAGCTGTTGCTGCTCCTAAAACATCTGCAAGTTCTTCTATCATTCCCCAATTTTCAGGGCCTTTTAATCCACGACCTCCAGATACAACAACCTCTGCATCGGCAATGGTTACTTTATCGCTTGCTTTTTCAACTGATGCAACAGTTGTATTAAAATCTTCATCAGCTAAGTTTGGAGAAAAATCCTCTGCTGTTAATGAAGTTTCATTTTCTTTTAAACCATAAGCATTTTTAGCTAAACCTATTAATTTGATATTGGTTGTAATTTCTGTTTCAGCTAAAGCTTTGTTGGAAAATACACTAGATGTTACTTTAAAAGGAGAAGTGCTTAATGGCAGATCCACTACATTAGGGACAAAGCCTGCTTCAAGGTTGACTGCTAAAAGGGGAGCTAAATATTTACTATTTGCACTAGAACTTATAATTACAACTTGAGCATTTTCTTGTTTTGCTGCTTGCGCTATAACATCTGCAAATCCTTGTGCATTAAAGTTTTGTAATTTATCGTTAGAAACTTGTAAAACTTTTGAAGCGCCATAATTACCTAATTCATTAGATTCCTCACCATTTATGGTTATAGCAGTTACTGAAGTGCTCAATGAATCTGCAATCCCTTTTGCATATGAAACTGCTTCTAATGCTATTTTTTTGAATTTTCCTTCTTCAGATTCTGTATATACTAATACTGACATAATTTTTATTTTCTTATCCTGAACTTAATTCAGGATCAATTTTATACTTTGTTTTTTGTTAAATAACCTTTGCTTCGTTATGAAGAAGAGAGATTAATTCGTCTACATTGTCCACTAATTTTACTGCTCCTTTTGCTTCAGGTTTAGTAAAACTAGAAATTTGAGTTTCAGAATTGGTCTCTATAGGTTCTTTTAAGTGAAGAGGCTTTGAACGAGCTTGCATAATTCCACGCATATTTGGGATGCGTAAATCTGATTCTTGAACAATACCTTTTTGTCCACCAACTACTAATGGGAGTGATGTATTTATATTTTCTTTACCACCATCAATTTCTCTTGATGCAGTAGCATTATTTCCGTCAATATCTAAACCAATACACATATTTACAAAATTTGCTTTTATTAGTTTTGCAACCATACCAGGTACCATTCCTCCATTATAATCAATAGACTCTCGGCCACCAATTACTAAATCATATCCGCCTTCTTTTACAACATTTGCTATTTGTTTTGCAACATAATATCCATCAGATGCAACAGTATTTACTCTAATAGCTTCATCCGCACCTATAGCTAAGGCCTTACGAAGAGTAGGTTCAGTTTCAGGACCGCCAACATTTATAACATGAACAGAAGCGCCTTGCTTTTCTTTAAACCACATTGCACGAGTAAGTCCAAATTCATCATTAGGATTAATAACAAATTGTACTCCATTGGTGTCAAATTTTGTGTCTCCTTCAGTAAAATTAATTTTTGAAGTAGTGTCTGGAACATGACTTATACACACTAATATTTTCATTCTTGATTTTTTTTATTGTATTGTTTATTAAGTAAACCTGGGCTAAAATAACACCCGGTTTTCGGGCACGAAGTTACATATATATTTGCAATTATTTACTATGCACGCATAATAAAAATCGTTAATTCTTGATAAAAAATAGCAAGCCACCTAGAAATAATAGTATTTTTGCATTTCCTTATTAAAAGGCTGTGTTTTTAAGGTTTTTAATTATTACTAAATTAACGCAGAAATACTAATAAAATCTAATAGTTATTTATGAAGACAATTCAGTTTAGAGAAGCGATATGTGAAGCGATGAGCGAAGAAATGCGTAGAGACGAAAGCATTTATTTAATGGGGGAGGAAGTTGCGGAATATAATGGTGCATACAAAGCTAGTAAGGGTATGTTGGATGAATTTGGTGAGATGCGTGTCATCGATACTCCTATTTCTGAACTTGGTTTTTCTGGTATTGGTGTTGGTTCTGCAATGAATGGAAACCGTCCTATTATAGAATATATGACCTTTAATTTTTCTTTGGTTGGTATTGATCAAATTATAAATAATGCAGCAAAGATGAGGCAAATGAGTGGCGGTCAATTTAACATCCCAATAGTTTTTAGGGGACCTACTGCTTCCGCTGGTCAATTAGCAGCTACGCATTCACAAGCATTTGAAAGTTGGTTTGCAAACTGCCCTGGTCTAAAAGTAATTGTTCCTAGTAATCCTAAAGATGCTAAAGGACTTTTAAAAAGTGCGATTAGAGATAATGATCCTGTGATTTTTATGGAAAGTGAACAAATGTATGGAGATAAAGGAGAGGTGCCAGAAGGAGAGTATTTAATTCCAATAGGAGTTGCAGATGTAAAGCGAAAAGGGACCGATGTAACTATTGTGTCTTTTGGTAAAATAATTAAGGAAGCTTATAAAGCAGCCGATGTGCTTTCTAAAGATGGAATAGAGTGTGAAATTATAGATTTACGTACTGTCCGTCCTATGGATCATAAAGCGATTTTAGATTCAGTTAAAAAAACAAACAGATTGGTAATATTAGAAGAGGCCTGGCCTTTTGGGAATGTTGCTACTGAAATAACATATCAGGTACAAGAACAAGCCTTTGATTATTTGGATGCTCCAATTATTAAAATAAATACAGCAGATACACCTGCTCCATTTTCCCCAGAACTTTTAGCGGAATGGCTTCCTAATAGTGAAGATGTAATAAAAGCCGTGAAAAAAGTGTTATACAGGTAATTTACAAATTGCTCTTATATCGATATAACTATAACTTTTCAATGAATAAATTTCTTTTTTTATTATTGATTACACTTCCTTTTTTGAGTTTTTCTCAAACAAAGGTAAGTGGTGTGATTAACGATGAATTTGGAGAACCTGTTGCCTTTGCAAATGTTTTGTTTAAAGATTCCTATGAAGGAACTATCACAAATGAAAACGGACGCTTTTATTTAGAAAGTGATGAGACTTATACTACTTTACAGTTTTCATTTATTGGTTATGCAACTCTTGAACTAGAACTAAGCCAAAAGAGTACCTTTAAAATTGAGGTAGTTTTAAAAGAAGAGTCAGCTGCTCTTGATGAAGTGGTTATTTTTTCGGGAAAACAATCTAAAAAAAATAACCCTGCAATTGATATACTTAGAAAGATTTGGGAAAATAGAAGAGGGAATGGGGTTAAGAAGTTTGATCAATATGCTTATAACAAATACGAAAAACTAGAATTCGATTTAAATACCATAGATAGTAGCCTTATAAATAGTAAAACATTTAGAGGGATGGAATTTATTTTTGATCAAATAGATACTTCTAGAGTAACCGGGAACACTTATTTGCCAGTATTTATAAATGAAGCTTATTCTAAAGTTTATGGGGATAATTTAATAAACAAGGAAACTGAAATTCTTGAAGGAAATAAAAATTCTGGATTTGAGAATAATCAAACACTTATTGAATTAGTAAAAGATCTGTATTCAGACTTTGACATTTACGACAATCATTTAAAGTTTTTTGATGTTGCCTTTACGAGTCCATTATCAAGAACAGGAATAAATGTTTATAATTATGTTTTACTGGACAGTGCTTATATAGGGGATAAATGGTGTTATAATATTGTTTATTACCCTAGAAGGAAAAACGAATTGACCTTTAAAGGTGATTTTTGGGTAAACGATACTACTTGGGCAGTAAAAGAAATTAATCTTCAGGCATCTAAAAGTGCCAATTTAAATTGGGTTCGTGAAATTTATATTGAACAAGAATTCGATGTATTGAATGATTCTACCTTTTTAATCACTAGAGATTATATGTTGAGTGATTTTAGTTTCAGAAAAAAAGAAAGTGCTCAGGGATTGTATGGTAAAAGAACAACCCTTTTTGATAATTATGAGTTTGACATACCAAAAGAAGAGAAGTTTTATAAAGAAAATATAGATCCTTACGAATATGAAACTTACAATCGCTCCGATGAATTTTGGGACGAAAGAAGAATGGAGGCTTTAAATAATGACGAGAAGGGTGTTTATAAAATGCTAGATACTTTAAAAACGGTTCCTCGTTTTAAAAGATTATATACTACGGGAGCTATGTTTGCTAGTGGTTATTATGAATTTAAAGGTTTTGATGCAGGTCCCATTTATTCTGTTTTTGGTTATAATGAAGTGGAAGGATTGCGTATAAGGCTTGGGGGTAGGACCTATTTTGGCCAAAACGATATGTGGCGATTAGAAGGTTTTGGTGCTTATGGTTTTAAGGATCATGCTATTAAATATGGATTGTCAGGGAAAGTGTTAGTTAGTAAGGTTAATAGGAAAATTTTATTTGGAGGGCATCGAAGTGATATTGAACAGACAGGAGCAAGTTTAACAAACAGTAAAGATGTTTTAGGAAGAAATAGAGCTTCATCAGGTTTAATTACAGTTGGCTCTAACGACAAACTAACAGATATAGAGCTTTCTACTTTAGGCTATGAAATGGAACCAGCTAAGAATTTTATCTTCCGAGTTACTGGTTCGCATCGAACATTAAAATCGGCTTCAGACACTTTTAGTTTGAGTTATTATGATGAAAACGGAAATATTGAAGATGTTTTAAAGCAATCGGAATTAGAATTAGGAATCAATTATACACCGGGACGTAAAACTTCAGGATTTGGGGTAGAAAGAAGAGTGATTAATGGAGGGGATTTTCCTGAATTTTATGCAGGGTACACCTTTGGTTTAGAAAATGTTTTAGATAGCGATTTTCAATACCACAGAATTCAAGCTTTATATACACAACCATGGAATGTAGGTGGTTTTGGAAGATTATATACCACTATTGAGGTAGGGAAAATATTTGGAGTGGTTCCTTTAGGATTATTAAGTCCAATACCAGGAAATCAATCTCTATGGAGCATCTATAATACATTTGCTCAATTAGATTATTATGAATTTGTTAGTGATACCTATGCCTCTTTTCATTTAAAGCATAATTTTGGAGGAAGGCTTTTTGGTAGAATTCCATTAATTAAGGAACTTAATTTGCGGGAATTGGTAGGATTTAGAGCAGTTTGGGGACAAATTTCTGAAGAAAATAATTCAATAAATGTAGGCGTAGATGGATTGCCTATTCGTTATCAATCCCCTGAAGATATCTATTGGGAATGGAGTGCAGGAGTTGGAAATATCTTTAAAATATTTGCAATTGAACTTAATTTCCGTGGAAATTATTTAGACAATCCAGGGGCTAGGAATTTTGGAATTAAAGGAAATTTTAGTTTTTCATTTTAATAAAAACATAATTCTCGCCTAAAGAGAACAATTTTAAAATTAGTAAAATATTAATAGTATGAGTCCAAGAAATAAAAAAACCTTCGATGTTTTAATCGAAATACCTAAAGGAAGCAGAAATAAATACGAATACGATTTCGATTTGCATAAAATTAGATTCGATAGAATGTTGTTTTCATCTATGATGTATCCAGCAGATTATGGTTTTATTCCTGAAACACTTGCATTGGATGGAGATCCATTAGATGTATTGGTTTTAGGTGGGGAGCCAACATTCCCAATGTGTGTGGTAGAAGTAAAACCAATAGGAGTTTTTCATATGGCTGACGAAAAGGGTCCAGATGAAAAAGTGATTTGTGTTCCAGTTTCAGATCCTATTTGGAATAATCTTAACGATTTATCAGATATGAATCCACATCAAATTAAAGAGATAGAACATTTTTTTCAAGTTTATAAAGATCTAGAAAAAAAGAAAGTTGACGTAGGTGGATGGGGAGATGCTACAGAAGCATATGATATAGTAGATAAATGTATTGATAGATACGAGAACAGTGAGCATAAAGCAAA
Organism: uncultured Flavobacteriales bacterium; assembly: GCA_913058295.1. GTDB lineage: Bacteria > Bacteroidota > Bacteroidia > Flavobacteriales > Flavobacteriaceae > Marifrigoribacter. The sequence goes on from CAJXRD010000002.1 coordinate 51,317, forward strand.
TGGTAACTTTACCATTTAAAAGCTTCTAGATAACATAAAGTTAGCCCTTCAGAATTAGTTTTTCTGAGGGGTTTTTTATTCTATTTGAATTTACTACTTTTGCCCAGCTTAATAATAAAATAAAAAAAAATGGGATCAATGATGATTTATATGCCAATAGTAGCGGCATTAATAGGATTAGCATATATGCTAATTAAAAAATCTTGGGTGATGAAGCAAGATGCAGGTGATGGTAAAATGAAAGAGATTTCTGACCACATCTATGAGGGTGCTTTAGCATTTTTAAATGCAGAATATAAATTATTAGCAATTTTTGTTGCTGTAGTAAGTGTTTTACTATTTATAGTTTCTTCAGTAGTGCCTTCTACACATTGGCTAATTGTAATTGCCTTTATTATAGGAGCAATATTCTCTGCATTGGCAGGAAATATGGGAATGAAAATAGCAACCAAAACAAATGTTAGAACAACACAAGCAGCTAGAACAAGTTTGCCAGACGCTTTAAAAGTGTCTTTTGGTGGTGGAACAGTAATGGGACTAGGTGTTGCTGGTTTAGCAGTTTTAGGTTTAACTATGTTTTTTATATTTTTCTACAACTATTTTATGGGTGGAGCAGCTGGTGCTTTTTCAGTAGAAAAAATGACAATTGTTTTAGAAACTTTAGCTGGTTTTTCTTTAGGTGCTGAATCTATTGCATTATTTGCAAGAGTAGGTGGAGGTATATACACCAAAGCAGCAGATGTTGGAGCAGATTTAGTAGGTAAAGTAGAAGCAGGAATCCCTGAAGATGATCCAAGAAATCCAGCAACAATTGCTGATAACGTTGGAGATAACGTTGGAGATGTAGCAGGAATGGGAGCCGATTTATTTGGTTCTTATGTAGCTACCGTATTAGCAGCAATGGTTTTAGGAAACTATATCATTAAGGATATGGGCGGAATGATTGAGGATGCTTTTGGAGGAATAGGACCAATCTTATTGCCAATGGCAATTGCAGGTGCAGGTATTATTATATCTATGTTAGGTACCATGTTAGTGAAAATTAATTCTAATGACGCTAAAGAATCTCAAGTAATGGGAGCTTTAAATAAAGGGAACTGGTTTGCAATTGCTTTAGTTGCAGTTTCTTGTTATTTTTTAGTAATATATATGTTGCCAGAAACTATGAAAATGCATTTTTTCGGTGAAGGCTTAATAGATATCACTGCAATGCGTGTGTTTTATGCAACCTTAGTTGGTTTGTTTGTTGGTGGTGTTATATCAGCAGTAACAGAATATTATACAGGTTTAGGTAAAAAACCAATTTTAAATATTGTTCAAAAATCAGCTACAGGTGCTGGTACAAATATTATTGCAGGTTTAGCAACGGGTATGATCTCTACATTTCCAACAGTAATTTTATTTGCTGCTGCAATTTGGTCTTCTTATGCTTTAGCTGGATTTTATGGTGTTGCAATGGCAGCATCAGCAATGATGGCAACTACAGCTATGCAATTAGCGATTGATGCTTTTGGACCTATTGCAGATAATGCAGGAGGTATCGCTGAAATGAGTGAACAAGATCCAATCGTAAGAGAACGTACAGATATATTAGATTCAGTTGGTAATACAACTGCTGCAACAGGTAAAGGTTTTGCAATCGCATCTGCTGCATTAACTTCATTAGCACTTTTTGCTGCTTATGTTACATTTACTGGTATCGATGGAATTAACATCTTTAAAGCTCCAGTTTTAGCAATGTTATTTGTTGGTGGAATGGTACCTGTAGTATTCTCTGCATTAGCTATGAATGCTGTTGGTAAAGCGGCTATGCAAATGGTATATGAAGTAAGACGACAGTTTAAAGAGATACCAGGGATTATGGAAGGTACTGGGAAACCAGAATACGATAAATGTGTTGCAATTTCAACGGAAGCATCTTTAAAAGAAATGATGCTACCAGGTTTATTAACTATTGGATTTCCATTAGTGATCACATTTGTTCCTATGATATTTGGAATGGATAATATGATTATTGCAGAAATGTTAGGTGGTTATATGGCTGGGGTTACTGTTTCTGGTGTGCTTTGGGCAATCTTCCAAAACAATGCTGGAGGTGCTTGGGATAATGCTAAGAAATCTTTTGAAGCAGGTGTTATGATTAATGGTGAAATGACACATAAAGGTTCTGATGCTCACGAAGCAGCAATTACTGGAGATACTGTTGGTGATCCATTTAAAGATACTTCTGGGCCATCGATGAATATCCTTATTAAACTTACCTGTTTAATTGGATTGGTAATCGCTCCTATTTTAGGAGGGCATTCTTCTGAAGAAGGACATGAAATGACAACTGAATTACAGGAGTCTGTAGAAGTTAATGTTGAAGAGACTGTTGCAAACACAAACAATACTGCAGAATTGCAAGGAGTTTGGGTATTAGATGCAAGTCACTCTTATGTTGATTTTTCAATTAGACATATAGTAGCTAAATCTAAAGGTAGTTTTAAATCAGTCCAAGGTGTTGTGAACTTTTCTGATACGCCATCTATGAATGTAACTATTGATGTAGCTTCTATTAATACTTCTAATGAAAAAAGAGATACACATTTAAAATCTGATGAGTATTTTGATGCTGCTAAATTTCCAAATATGACATTTGTATCCAAAAGTTTTGATAAAACTAGTGATGGAATGTTAGTAAAAGGAGATTTGACTATAAAAGATGTAACTAAAGAAATTGAATTGCCTTTAACTTATTTAGGTAAACAAGATACCCCTTGGGGATTCCCATCTGCTGCATTTGAAGGTGAAATCACAGTGAATAGAGCAGAGTTTGGAGTTGGTGAAGAAGGAGGATTATTAGGTGACGATGTTACTGTTGATTTTTCATTAGAATTAAACCCAAAGAAAGAAGAGTAGATTTGTAAGTCTTCTTTATATATAATAAAAAAAGCCCATCATTCGATGGGCTTTTTTTATTATATAAATATAGTTTTTGTATTATTTTAAACTAAAATAAACCGTGAATCTCAGCATCTATTTTATTAATAACCTCTCCTAAATCTTCTGGATTATCTACAAAATCTAAATTATCTACATCGAAAATAATGACATTTCCTTTGTCGTATTTATCTATCCAAGCTTCATAACGTTCGTTTAATCTACTTAGATAATCAATGCTTATAGAATTTTCGTATTCTCTGCCTCGCTTGTGTATTTGTTTCACTAAATTAGGGATAGAGCTGCGTAAGTAAATAAGTAAGTCTGGAGACTCTGTAACGCTTTCCATTAAATCGAATAAAGACCTATAATTTTCATAATCACGATTGGTCATTAAACCCATAGCATGAAGATTGGGTGCAAAGATAAATGCATCTTCATAGATGGTGCGATCTTGAATAATCGTTTTTTTGTCTCTTCTAATATCTAATATTTGACGAAACCTACTGTTTAAAAAATATACTTGTAAGTTAAAAGACCAACGTTCCATTTTATTATAAAAATCATCTAAATATGGGTTGTCCTCAACATCTTCATATTGTGGTTTCCATTTATAATGTTTCGCTAATAAACGTGTTAATGTTGTTTTTCCTGAACCTATATTTCCTGCTATTGCAATGTGCATAAAGTGTTTACTTAGGGAGAGTTAGTTTAAATGTGTTTACTCGTTTTCCGTCATAAATATAAAGGAAATCTTGCGTAAGCTGCAAGTCTTTTATATTTATTTCGGGGGATTTTATTTTAGAAATCTCTTTGGTCCTTTTGTCGATATAATACAACTCATTATCCTTTAATGCTAATAGATTTTCATTGACTTGTACAATTTTTGCAAATCCGTCATTATTAATTTCAGCAATTAGGCTTCCATAGATATTATAAGCTCGAATTTTTTCAGAAGTAAGAACAAAACAATAATTATAATTACTCACTTGTGAAAGCACCTCTCCTTGTATGGGTTGAGAAACTAGAGTTTTGTTTTTAGATCGATAATTATAAGATTCTAATTGTTGAGAGTCTATATTAAAAACCCATAAACTTGTATTAGCCGCTAAAGTTGCAGTACTAGTATTGATGAATTCTGAATGACTATTAAAGTTGACTCGTTCAATTTCTGTGAGCTTATTATCGAGTAAAACCACCGTATTAAAATCTGAATAATAAACTACAATATTCATAGGGTTCATAACATCTACTGATTCTATCACTCCCATTTGAAAATCTTTGAAGTTAAAAAGCTCTGTTCCTGTTTTTTTATAAAGGACTTGATCTTTTATATAAAATAGATCATTATAATTATCTATACCAATAAATGTGTCAGCTTTTAACTCAGTTTGTTCAACTAGAGTAGTCACCTGAGACCATGATAGGAATGGAAAAATAAGTAAAAAGAAGATAGCTTTCAAAACGATTACAAGGTAGTGAAATTAGATTTATGAATTTTCTATAAATGAAATTCAAATTCATTATTTCAGCATGATTTTATGAAAACAAAAGCTCTTCTTTTGGCTTAGCAGATTAATTTATAACCATAAGCTCTAACATTTGCAATCTGAATGTTTTGGTCTTCAATAAGCTTCTTTCTAAGTTTAGAGATAAACACATCCATGCTTCTGGCATTAAAAAATTGAGGGTATGCGAAACGGAAATATTTTAAAAAAATAAACAGGAAGAATTATTTTTTTTAAAACAACCACCCCTTCTTTGGTTTAACAGATTAATTTATAACCGTAACCTCTAACATTTACAATCTGAATGTTTTGATCTTCTTTTAGTTTTTTTCTAAGTTTTGAAATAAATACATCCATACTTCTTGCATTAAAAAAATCATCGTTACCCCAAAGTTTTTTTAAGACAAAGGAGCGATCTAAAACTTCATTTTTGGTATTGTATAAATGAAATAATAAATGGGCTTCCCGATGCGTCAACAAAACAGAATTGTTAGTTTGATTAAGTAGTAAAGTTTGCTTTGGAAAATTAAAAGTATAATTTCCTATTTGTATGGTTTCAGTTTTCTTTTGTAAGGAGGATCGATCCAATAAATTTTTTATCCTAACGATTAATTCTTCCATACTAAAAGGTTTTTTTAAATAATCGTTTCCGCCTATAGAAAACCCTTCCACAACATCTTGAGTCTGTGATTTTGCGGTTAAAAATATAATTGGGATTTTAGAGTCTTCTTCTCTAATCTCCTTAGCTAAAGTAAAACCGTCTTTTTTTGGCATCATCACATCGAGCACTAAAAGTTGAGGTTCAGATTCTTTATATTTGGTATATGCTTCCTCTCCATTTGTACAAAGGGTTACTAAGAAGTTACGTGTTTCGAGACTTTCTTTAATAATCTGACCTAGTGCTGGTTCATCTTCGGCAAGCAATAATTTTATTTTATTATTTTTTTCTGTCATTGCTTATGAATTTGGAATTCTAATTATAAATTCAGTGCCATTTTTAATGTTCACACCAACAGTTCCCCCATGTTTTTCAATAATGTTTTTGGTATAATACAAGCCAATTCCGAATCCTTTTATATCGTGAGTATTACCTTTTGGAACTCGGTAAAACTTTTCAAATATTTTTAAAGATTGTTGTTTGCTAAGCTCATTTCCATGGTCCATTATAGAAATGATTACTTCTAAATTGTTTTTCTGAATTCCAATTTCAATTTTATCTCCTCCATATTTTATAGCATTGTCCAATATGTTGTTTATTGCATTTTCAAAATGAAATCGATCCATTTTTAGCAGGCATTCCTCCAAATTAGTTGTGAGTGAAATAGTCTTGCCCTGAAGCATATCCTCTTCAATATTAGCAGCTTTCTCCAATAGGCTCACCAAATTAATTTTTTCTAAATTAAGATGTAAGCTATTACTATCCAAGGTTGCAGTTTCCAGTAATTTTTCAACCATTAGGGTGAGTTTTTCTACTTCAGTCCTAGACATTTCGGCATACTTCTTACTTTTTTCAGAATCGTTTTCTAAATTAAATCTTTGTATTCCTTCTAACGCGACATTAATAGTAGCTAATGGTGTTTTAAATTCGTGGGTGATATTACTGATAAGATCATTTTTAATTTCAGCCAATTCTTTTTGTTTCTGAATTATTTTAAGAAGGTATAAAAGACAGATGATAATGCTAGTCACTAATAAGAAAGATAATAATAAACTTGTAGCATTTCTTTTTAAAATAATCAATGTAGTATTGTTATAATGCATTAATAAAGCACTTCCATCTAATAAAAAAGAAGATCCAGCAGTCGCTTTTAGTACAGAGGCTTCTATAACATTGGTTCGTAATTCTTGGTCATTCCCCCAATTACTTTTATAGCTAATTCCGTAGGTAACATTTAAATCTTTTCTCAATAATTCTTGATGAATCAAACTATCCACTTTTTTTAGGGATAAAGAATCTTCAGTAAAAGAAACCACAATTTTAGAAGTAAGCATCTCCAAATGTTTGGGGGTACTTCCCTTTTCATCATCTAAATATTTGAGGAGGATCTTAGGTTTATTACTACTGTATTCAATACTAAGACTATCAGTAGCATTAGATTTTATTAACGAATCACTGCCGTCTTTTATATAAATGTCATTAAATTTTCCCTCTATAGAGTCTCTATTTGAAATTAAATCGGCTAGATGAATTCCCATAAAAAGGCTATCAGCTGGGATTGAGTCTGAGATATAAGAAAGCGTGTTTTTCTTTGCCAATTGCGTATAATAAGAATCTACCGCATTGTCTAAGCTTACCTGTACATCAGTAATGAGTTGCCTTTTTTCAGACAAATAATTCTTATAGCTCCAATAGCCCTGAACACATAAAGTGAGCAAGATTACAATGCTGATAAAATATAGAATTTGTTTGTATTTGTGGTTATTCATTTGTCAAATGTAGTGACATAATAATATCATTACCAAATGGCTTAACACTAGTTAACACTCGAAGTTATACTTTGAAAACGTAATAATATAGTATTACATTTTTGTCATCCACTTAAATTGGTAAGGAGTATTTGGTATAGTTGCACGTTCAGCTAATCGATACATTCTGTCTGGAAGACGCATTAAATAATCTCTTGCCTTTTCTGCTTCCGAAGTCAGTCCTGTTATTTTGTCTATACTCCATTTGTCATTAAGTTTTCGCATAATATCCACATAATCAAAACCAGTATAAACGCCAGAACGTTGTGCTACAATTGAGAATTGATCGAACAAAGTAGCTTTATCACAAAAAGATTCTCTTAAATTCATCGCAGGCATGATGATTTGTTTTTTCATCATATAGTAATAGGCCAACATCATTTCTGAGGGGTCTATTTTAAAGATTTCTTCAATAAAATGAGAATAAGCAATATGATGTCTCATTTCGTCCCCTGCAATAATTTTTGACATTTTTGCTAAAGCATTATGTCCTTTTTTACGAGCTATTTTAGCTACATTATTGTGAGATACATAAGTGGCTAATTCTTGAAAACTAGTATATACAAAGTTTTTATAAGGATCTGTTGCCGTCCCAATATCAAAGCCATCTGCAATTAAGTGCTGTGTAGAGATTTCAACTTCTCTCATATTTACTCTTCCAGAAAGGTATAAGTATTTGTTAAGAACATCTCCGTGACGATTTTCTTCTGCAGTCCAAGCTCTTACCCATTTTGCCCAGCCATTATCTGGATCTTGTTCTACACCATCTAATGATAATAACCAAGATTCGTAAGTTGGTAATGCTTCTTCGGTTATGGTATCTCCAACCATACATACCCAAAAATCATCATCTAGCTCTTTACCTAATTCTTGTATTTCTTTTACTTCTTCAATAAAGTTATCTGCTTGAGGATTTGGTAAAAAATCTGAAGGTTGCCAGATCGTGTCTATATCCATTAAAAACTTATCGACAAATTGATTGATGTTTTTGCCAAGGGTTTGCATGACTTCTATTCTAATGTTTTCTACAGACATAAGGTGTTCGTTTTATGGGCGCAATATACTTCTATGTACTGAATTAAACTAACAATTAATTCATCTACAAACATAATAAATTATAGCTAAATGTAATGATAAATAGATGTTAACACTAGTTAACAGTCGTTAACCATTATAGAGAATATAATCTTTCAATTTTGCGGTATCAATTTTAAATAAACAAAATCATGAAAATTTTACTTTACGTTAGTTTGACACTTACTTTATTTTTTACATCCATGTTATCTGCTCAAGATTTTAAGGGAATCGCAACTTACAAATCTCAAAGAAAAATGAATATAGAAATGGATAGCACGCAAATGAATGGCGATATGCATAAACAAATGATGGCAATGCTTAAAAAACAATTTCAGAAAGAATATACTTTAAAATTTAATGCAGAGGAATCTTTGTATAAAGAAGTTGAAAATTTAGATAAGCCTGATGGAATGGGTTCTGGAGGAATGCAAATAGTTGTAGCTGGAAATGGGGACGGAGACTTGCTTTATAAGAATATTAAAGAGAACAGAATTGCGAATCAAAGTGATTTATTTGGAAAAATATTTCTGATAAAAGATAGCCTAGAACAACCAGAATGGAAGCTGGAAAAAGAAACAAAAAATATAGGGGAATACACTTGTTTTAAAGCAACATATACACGCATGTCTACCATGCCTTCTACAATGACTATGAGAGTAAACTCAGAGGAAGAGCCAGAAAATACAGAGCCAGAAGAGTTTGAACAAACTGTGACAGCTTGGTATACTCTTCAGATTCCAGTTAAACATGGGCCAGGAAATTATAGTGGATTACCAGGATTGATCTTAGAAGTGAATGATGGTAGTGAATCTATATTATGTAGTAAGATCGTTTTAAATCCTAATAATGGGGTAAATATAGAAGAGCCTAAAAAAGGAAAAATAGTTACACAGGAAAAGTTTGACTCTATCATGGAAAAGAAAATGAGAGAAATGGATGAACAGAGAAATTCTGGAAGACATGACGATGGCAATAGTATGGAGATCCGAATTGGAGGATAAACCTTTCAGAAAAATTACTGTCAAATGAGATTATATAATTTCAAAACTTCTTTCTATGAAAACATTAAGCACTCTAATTTTTATAATGCTATCCTTAATTTCTTATGCACAGGATGTCATTGGTCAAGCATTTTACGAATCTAAAACAATAGTGAAGACAGGTGAAATAGGCAGAAAAGATATGGATGAAAATATGCGAAAAATGATTGCCGAGCGTATGAAAGACCATCTTGAAAAGACCTATGTACTAACTTTTAATGAAGATGAATCTATATATAAAGAAGAAGAAAAACTAGAAACGGAATCTAAAGGTGGGATGATGAATATAATGATTGGAAGTTTTTCACCAGGTATTCAATATAAAAACCTTAAAACCAATCAGATTTTAGAAGAACGAGAATTTTATGGTAAACAATTTTTAATTCAGGATACCATAACCAATTTAGAATGGACTTTAGAAAAAGAGTCTAAACAAATTGGACAGTATATTGTTTTCAAAGCTACTGCTTTAAAAAGTATAGATGATAATGATATGAGTATGGCAAGACGAAGGGATGCTGCTAAAGAAAAAGAAGAGGTTGTAAAAGACAGCACAAAAACGGATGCTCCTTTAAATAATGTTAAAGTGCCAAAAGAAATGATAGTTACTGCTTGGTACACTCCCCAAATTCCTATAAATAATGGGCCTGGAGAGTATTCAGGCTTACCAGGATTAATACTAGAATTAAACTTTTATAGAACAAGAATTCTTTGTTCAAAAATCGTGATGAATCCAAAGGAAACAACTGCAATTAAAGCTCCAAAAAAAGGAAAAGAAGTGAATAGAGCAGAATACAATAAAATAGTAAAAGTAAAAATAAAAGAAATGCGCGAAAATAATAAAGGTAGGGATAGAAAAGGAGATGCGCATTTTAGAGGAGGGAATTAAATCTCGACTTCTTATCCTTTAGGGTAAAAATTATATCTCATTAATCAAAATCAATCAAAAAAACATGTATAAATTTAGTTTAGCAATCCTATTGCTTTTTTCCTTGTCGGTTTCGGCTCAAAGTATAAAAGTGAGAGGTGCAATTAACGACAGTATTGGCGAGCCTTTAGAACTATCTAATGTAATAGCAACAGTTAAGGAAACTGGAACTATTGAGTCTTATGGAATTACAAATTATGAAGGGCGATTTCAATTGGACTTGCCAGTAAATAACACCTATATTTTAACTGCAAGTTATTTGGGTTACGAAACCATAGCAAAAGAATTGGCCGTTCCTGAAAATGCAACTGATTTAGATTTAAATTTTGTTTTAAATTCTATGGCTTCAGAGTTAGATGGTGTAGAGTTAATATATGAAATGCCAGTTGTAGTTAAAGGAGATACTATTGTTTATAATGCAGATTCTTTTACCAATGGCTCCGAAAGAAAACTAGGGGATGTAATGAAAAAACTTCCAGGAGTTGAAATTAATGAGGATGGTGAAATTGAAGTGGAAGGGAAAACCGTAAATAAAGTGATGGTAGAAGGGAAGGATTTCTTTGATGGAGATTCAAAGTTGGCAGTTGAAAATATTCCAGCGGATGCTATAGATAAGATTGAAGTACTTCGTAATTACAATGAAGTAGACCAAATGCGAGGATTGGGAAATGACGAAGACAATATTGCAATAAACATAAAATTAAAAGAAGGGAAAAAGAATTTTTGGTTTGGTGAGGCTACCGCAGGAATAGGAATTGGAGATGATGAAAGCAGGTATTTAGTGCATCCAAAATTATTTTATTATAGTCCGAAATACAGTATAAATTTAATTACAGATTTTAATAATATTGGGGAAGTGCCATTTACTTTTAGAGACTATTTTAAATTTACCGGAGGCTTTAGAAATTTTAATAGAGGTGGAGGAACTAATTTTAATGTCAGTCAAGGGGATCTAGGTTTTGCAATGATGCAAAACGATAGAGCCAATGAAATTGAAACAAATTTCGTGGCTGGAAATTTTAGTTGGGAGATTTCAAAACAATGGGATTTAAGTGGATTTGCAATTCTTTCAGATAATAAGACCAATATGCTTACAAATTCTCTTCGTAGTTATGTGGTTTCAGAAGCACAAGAAACCACCAAGAGTAATAATGACCAACGAACACAGTTAGGGATGTTGAAATTGAGTAGTGTGTATAAACCTAATTCTAATTTTCAGTTAGATTATGATGCACTCTTTAAAACTTCAAAACAAACAGAAGATTCAGAAACGATTTCATTAGTAGATGAGGTTACGAATAATATTGAAGAGGAAAAAGAAAGCAAACCTACTTCTATCAATCAAAATGCAAACCTATATTATACCGCAAATGAGGATAATATTATAGCAGGTCAGGTTCAACATTTATATCAAAATGAAGATCCTTTTTACAATGCTATAGTAGATTTACTGCCCTTTAATGGGATTATTCCAGTAGACGAAGATCAAGATCGTTTCAATATCAATCAGGAAAAGAATATTGTTACCAATAAGTTGGATGCAAAAGTGGATTATTATCATGTAATTAATAAAAAGAGTAATATTAATTTTACTTTAGGAAGTACTTTGAGCAAGCAACAATTTGATTCCAATATCTTTCAGTTATTAGATAATGAGGAGCGTATCGATTTTACAGATGCTTTACCAGATAATAACGGGGATGTATATTCACTAACAAACGATGTACAATATAATTTTACCGACTTGTTTTTAGGGGTACATTATAAATTTAAAGCTGGAAAATTTACCATTACACCAGGGCTAAGTTTGCATAATTATATATTAAAAAATGAGCAGTTTGGAACTGCGATATCTCAAAACGACTGGAATGTATTGCCAGATGTAAATGTAGTTTTGGAACTAAAAAACAGCGAAAACTTACGATTTAATTATTCCATTTCTTCGGAATATACAGATATAAATAATTATGCAGAAGCTTATGTTTTTAGCGATTATAATAGAATGTTTCGAGGAAATAGAAGTCTTGAAAATTCATTAGCTCATAATTATAATCTAAATTATTTCAGTTATAATATGTTTAATTATACCAATGTTAATGCATCTTTAAACTATTCAAGACGATTGGAATCTGTGAAGTATAATTCCTTATTAGTAGATATAAATCAAGTAAGTACTCCTATAAATATGGACAGTAATTTTCCAGACGAAACCTTTTCTGGCTATGGAGAATTTAGCAAGCGTGTTAAGAAGCTTCAATTCAATGCAAATGCAAGAATAAGTTATAGTACAACCTTTAATAATATTAATACTACAGTTATTGAAAGCACTAGTTTTATACAAAACTATAAAGTAAGTGTGCGTTCAAATTTTAGAGATTGGCCTAATTTTGAAATTGGGTACAATGCTATCATCAACGATTATGATAATGGAGGTTTGCAAGAAACGTACTTCACCAATAGTCCCTTTGCCAATGTCGATATGAAGTTTCTAAAGCATTTTACTTTAACTGCAGATTGGAATTTATACAATTACAGTAATGAATCTAATACTGTAGAAAACCAATACTCCTTTTTAGATGCTAATCTGTATTTCAGAAAAGGAGATAGTCCTTGGGAATTTAAAATACAAGCCACGAATATTTTAAATACAGAGTTTACAAATTCTGATAGTTTTAGCGATGAATATAACACTACAACTCAATATTTTGTGCTTCCTCGTATTGTAATGTTGATGGTGAAATACGATCTTTAATTATCTTGTTTTTATAAGCTATTTTTTATCTCTTTATATGCTATACATTAGTATATTAGCCGCCTTAATTGGTGAAATAAACAATAAAATATTTTGTTGTTGTTTGTTGATTACTAATGAAATGTAAAATTTATAAATAGATAAAATGCCATGATAGTTTTAAAGTTTGGTGGCACTTCAGTTGGAAGTGCTGAAAGAATAAAAGCGGTTGCTAAATTAGTAGATACAACAGATAAGAAGCTGGTTGTACTTTCTGCAATGTCTGGAACAACTAATAAGTTAGTAGATATTGCGAATTATTTATATAAAAAAAATAATGAAGCCGCGAGTGAGTTAATATTAGCCTTAGAACAAAATTATTTTAAGGTTATAGACGAACTTTTCAAAACAGAACTTTACAAACAGAAGGGAAAAGAATTAATTGTATCTCATTTTAAAAGTATCAAATCTTTCACTCAAGATTTATTTACTCTTTTTGAAGAAAAATCAATTTTGGCACAAGGGGAGTTAATTTCTACTGCATTACTGCATTTTTATTTAAATGAGAATAATATAAATTCTGTACTTATTCCTGCATTAAATTTTATGCGAACCGATAAAGATGGGGAGCCAGATTTATTTTATATAAAAGAAAATATCCAAAGAGAAATAAATGCAAATCCTAAGGATACCCTTTTTATCACCCAAGGATTTATTGCTAGAAATGCTTTTGGAGAAATAGATAATCTAAAAAGAGGAGGAAGCGATTATACAGCATCTTTAGTTGGAGTTGCTTTACAAGCGAAAGAAATTCAAATTTGGACAGATATCGATGGGATGCATAATAATGATCCTAGAATTATTGAAAACACAAAATCCCTAACAAATATCTCTTTTGAAGAGGCAGCAGAGTTGGCCTATTTTGGGGCTAAAATATTACATCCTGCAAGTGTCCATCCAGCAAAAATTGCAAACATTCCAGTTCGTTTAAAAAATACCATGAAGCCAGAAGCTTTTGGGACTTTAATTACTGGAAAATCTAATGAAAAAGGAATAAAGGCCATTGCTGCCAAAGATGATATAACAGCCATAAAGATTAAAAGCGGAAGAATGCTATTGGCACATGGCTTTATGCGTAAAGTGTTTGAAATATTTGAAATTTATAAGACGCCAATTGATATGATTACGACATCGGAAGTAGCGGTTTCGATCACTATTGATGACACTAAGTATTTAACTGATATCGTAGATGAATTAAAAAAATATGGAACTGTAGAAACCGAAACAAATCTATCGATTATTTGTATTGTTGGAGACTTTATTGCTGAAAGTAAAGGCTATGCGGTTACTATTTTTAAAGCATTAGAGAATATTCCAATTCGAATGATTTCTTATGGAGGAAGTAGACATAATGTGTCTATTCTTGTAGAGTCAAAACATAAAAAAGACGCATTAACTTCCCTTAATTCTACTTTGTTTTAATATGTTCCATTCAGAAATTATAGAGCGTTTTAAAGATACGCCAACGCCATTTTTTTATTACAATTTGGACTTGTTGAAAGAGAGTTTAAAAATCGTGAATGAAGAATCTAGTAAATATGGATATCATGTTCATTATGCATTAAAAGCCAATTCTAATATTGAAATATTAGAAACCATAGAAGCCTATGGATTAGGTGCCGATTGTGTAAGTGGTAATGAAGTGACCAGAGCAATTTCTTGTGGTTTTCCTTCTGAAAAAATTGCTTTTGCAGGGGTAGGTAAATCCGATGAAGAAATCAATATCGGATTAGAAAACGATATTTTTTGTTTTAATTGTGAATCCATTCCAGAGTTGATAGTTATTGATGAACTTGCTCAAAAGAAAAACAAAATTGCCAACATTGCTTTGCGAATCAACCCGAATGTAGAAGCCAATACGCATTACTATATCACTACAGGTTTAGAAGAAAATAAATTTGGAATCAACCGCTGGGAATTAGAAGAGGTTTTAGAAATTTTAAAAACCCTTAAAAATATAAATTTAATTGGATTACATTTTCATATTGGTTCTCAAATTACAGATTTAAACGATTTTAAAGGTCTTTGTTTACGAGTTAATGAAATTCAAGAATGGTTTTATGATCATCAAATAATTGTAGATCATATAAATGTTGGTGGCGGATTAGGGATTAATTATGAAAATCCAGAAGAAGAGCCTATTCCAGATTTTAAATCTTACTTTAAGTTGTTTCATGATTTACTTGATTTACGTCCTCAACAAGAGTTGCACTTTGAATTAGGGAGATCTATAGTTGGACAATGTGGGACATTAATAAGTAAAGCTTTATATATTAAAAAGGGCATCAAAACTAACTTCGCTATAATTGATGCGGGGATGACTGAACTAATTAGACCAGCGTTATACCAAGCTTATCATAAAGTTGAGAATCTTACTTCTTTAGCTAAAGAAGAAGAGCGTTACGATGTGGTTGGGCCAATTTGTGAATCTTCCGATTGTTTTGGAAAAGCGTTGACGTTGCCTAAAACTTCTAGAGGAGATTTATTGGCGATACATTCCTGTGGTGCTTATGGTGAGGTAATGGCATCACAATACAATTTAAGAAAACTACCAAAAGCTATTTATTAAATATTAGTTTAAACTAATTGTATTCCAGCGTCAATTAAATGAGCAACTTTAGGCTTTGTTTGTTTTAAGTTTTGAAGATATTCTAAGACCTTATTGTCTTTGGTCAATTCATAAATCTCTAATACTAATAACCAATCTGAAGGATAATCATTTTTTATGTTTTCAAAAATGAATAACAGCTGTTCCTTATTTGTTGAAGTATAAGTTTTTCTGATGTTTCTTACTTCAACATATAAAGAGTTTAATTGCTTTTCTTTTTCAGAAGATCCAGAAGATATGGTCTTTACCGTACTTGGTTTTTGAATAATAGGAAAGGAATTATAATCTGCTGCTCCCGAAAATGCGGAAACTATTTCTTTTCCAACCGCCATGTCAAAATCACCCATTTCTGGAGAGAATAAAACTTCGTTTTTATAAGTAACCGTACATTCTGTAAACTGAATCAACATGAGCTCTCCACGTAAATTCCGAATTCCTGTTACATTAAGACCTTTAACTATAATACCACTTTCAAATTCGAATGAAATAGGTTTTCCATCGTAAAAGTTATAGGCTTGCAAATCTCTAGGGCCCATATTCTCTATGGCGAGATTGATGCCCTTTAATTTTCCTAGTGGGGAGCTAAATCCGTTTTTATGTGCTGCAACTCCGTGACCTATAACTTCTTTTTCTCGGTAAGAAAGAGCTGTTGCACCTTCTGTTTTAAAGAAAACCACCTCATTATCTTCGTTTTTTATTTTTTGACTAAACACTCCAGAAATTTGAAGCCCAGTACTCAATTCTATAGTTCCAATTTGTTTGGATTCAATTAGTTTTTTAAGACCGCGCCAACCTCCTTTTCGTACTGCCATGGTATTGGCAAATTCCTCTAGTACTTCTTGTAAATATGCAAAATCTGGAGTAACATAAAGCTGAGGTTGTGGCTTGGTAATATCGAATCCTTGGTATGCAGCATCTATGGTATATGGAATTTTTTTCACCTCGTCTTTTAAACACCATTCACTTTCTCCAATAGAGGATAATAAACCAGCACCATAAATTTTTGGGTCGTTTATGTTTCCTACCAATCCATATTCTACAGTCCACCAATGAAGGTTTCTTATCAATGCAATTTCAGATGGGGGAACGTCTTTGTTTTGTAATTCTTCTACTTTTTTCTCAATAGATTCTATTATTGTTTCTGAAATACCATCTGCTTCTTTCAAAATTGATAACTCTCGAATCGCTTCGTATATTTCTATATCATGTGCGCTGGAAATAGCTTTGGCACCAATTTCTCCAAATCGTCTTAAATATTCAGCATAGTCAGGACTTGCAATAATTGGCGCATGACCAGCACCTTCATGAATAATATCTGGTGCAGGGGTATATTCTATATTTTCTAACTGTCTAATATCACTAGCAATAACCAATACTTTATAAGCTTGAAATTCCATAAAAGCATTTGGAGGAATAAAGCCATCTACAGCAACTGCAGCCCAACCAATTTCTTTTAGAATGCGGTTCATACCATACATCGATGGGATTTCATCAATAGAAATTCCAGTCTTTTCTAAGCCATGCCTATAACTTTCATGCGCCACTTTTGAAAGATAATCCACATTTTTTCGCATTACAAAACGCCATACCGCTTGATTGATTGGTGTGTATTGCTCATAATCTTGAGGCTTCATAAACTGCTTCAAATGTGGAGGCAATCTGTCGAGTAATGGGTTGGATGTAATGGTATTGCTCATAAGATCAAAAATAGAATTTTCTTATTAATTCTATCTTTCAGAATTGAAAATAAAAAAAGAAATAATACCTTGCAATTTCTATGAGCCCTACACCCCGTAAATTAGAAATTATCACCGCTGCTTCCACCCTTTTTAAAGAAAAAGGATATAGTGCAGTTACGATGCGGGATATTGCAAAAGCATTGGGGATAAAAGCAGCAAGTCTTTATAATCATATTAAAAACAAAGAGGAGATACTTACTTTTATTATCATTTCCTTGGCAGAAGAATTTATTAAAGGAATTGCGCTAATTAAAAATAGAGATTCTAGTTCTGTAGAAAAATTAAAGCAAATAATAACTTTACATGTAGAGATTGCAAGCAATAATACCAATGGGATGGCTTCTTTAAATAACGATTGGATGCATTTAAAAGATGAATTAGATCATTATTTGAATTTAAGAGTAGATTATGAAGACTCTTTTAGAGAAATTATTAAAGAGGGAATTGAAAAAAATGAATTCAAGAATTTAAACCCCGATATTATGTTGTTCTCAGTTCTATCGACCTTACGATCTTTATATATCTGGATACCTCTAAAAGAAGATATGGACCCTTCTGTATTAGCCTCTAATTTAAGCGAGGTTCTGTTAAAAGGAATTAACAAATAAATAGTAAATATTTGCTATCTTTGTATCGTAAACTAACAAGCGTTAGTTAAATTTAATCGATATAATTTTGGCGAAATTTCATACCCTAGAAGTAAAAGATATTTATAAAGATACCGAGGATTGCTCGGTGATAGATTTTACTATTCCTGAAGAATTAAAATCTGTATTTAAATACAAGCAAGGACAATATTTAACTTTACGAACTACTATAAACGATGAAGATCTTCGTCGTTCTTATAGCTTGTGTTCAAGTCCTATAGATAATGAATGGAAAGTAGCTGTAAAGCAAATACCCGAAGGGAAGTTTTCAACTTTTGTAAACCAAAACTTGAAAAAGGGAGATACTTTAGAAGTTATGAAACCTATGGGTAGGTTTGGGACTCCTATTTCTGAAACCCCAAAAAACTATATATTTTTTACTGCTGGAAGTGGGGTTACTCCAATTCTATCTATGATTAAAACACATTTGGCCAAAGAGCCGAATAGCACCTTCAAATTGTTTTATTTGAACCGTACAGTTAAATCGATTATCTTTAAAGAAGAAATTGAACAACTTAGGAATCAGTATTTTGGAAGATTGGAAGTGTTTTATTTTCTAACGAAGGAGTTTAGAGATATTGACTTATTCAATGGAAGGTTTACCAGAGAAAAAATGGCAACTATTTTTGATAAATTGGTAGATGTTTCTGAATTGGACGAATGCTTTCTTTGTGGCCCTGAAGAAATGGTCTTTATGGTAAAAGAAGAAATGGTAAAAGCTGGGATGCCTTCAGAAAATATTCATTTTGAATTATTTGTAACTGGACTTTCTAAGGAAAATAGTCTAGCAAATAAGCCTTTAGTAAAGAAAGAAACAGAAGGAGTAGCGGTTACGATTATAGATGGAGGAAAAGAGTTTCATTTTGATATGACTAAGGATTATGGGAATGTTTTGGATGCTGCGTTAGGAGCCGGAGCAGATTTACCATTTGCATGTAAGGGTGGGGTTTGTAGTACTTGTAAATGTAGATTAGTCGAAGGGTCGGTTGATATGAAAATTAATTATGCTTTAGACGAAAATGAAGTAGCACAAAAACTTGTATTAAGTTGCCAAGCGGTTCCAACCACAAAAAAGATTGTTTTAGATTTTGATGTATAATATCAAAATCCATTATATATATTGAAAATAAAAACTGTAATTCAACTCGCTATAAGCCAATAGGTAAAAGCCATAAAGATGAGACAAATGAGTGAAGAACAAATAAAAAATTTAGAAAATCAATTTGAAGCACGAATAGCTCGTGATGAGAAAATCGAACCTAAAGATTGGATGCCAGAGAAATATCGCAAAACGCATATTAGACAAATGTCTCAACATGCGCATTCCGAAATTGTTGGTATGCTGCCGGAAGGAAATTGGATTTCAAGAGCTCCTACATTAAGGCGTAAGGTTGCTTTATTAGCAAAAGTACAAGATGAAGCTGGCCATGGATTGTATTTGTATTCGGCAACGGAGACATTAGGTATATCTCGGGAAGAAATGTATGAGCAATTGCATACTGGAAAGGCTAAATATTCGAGTATTTTTAATTATCCAACGATAACATGGGCAGATATGGGGGCTATAGGTTGGTTGGTTGATGGCGCAGCTATCATCAATCAAGTTCCTCTTTGTAATACTTCTTATGGACCTTATGCAAGAGCAATGGTTCGGGTGTGTAAGGAAGAAAGCTTTCACCAACGGCAAGGATATGAAATCATGATAAAATTGGCAAATGGAACCCCTGAACAAAAGGATTTAGCACAAGATGCTTTAAATCGTTGGTGGTGGCCAAGTCTGATGATGTTAGGACCAAAAGATGCAGAATCTATTCATACAGAACAATCTATGAAATGGAAATTAAAGCGTAAATCTAATGATGACTTACGACAACAATTTATAGATCAAACGGTTCCGCAAGCAAAATTGATAGGCCTTACCATTCCTGACTCAGATTTAAAATGGAATGAAGAACGAGGAAGTTATGACTTTGGGGAAATTAATTGGGATGAGTTTTGGCAAGTAGTTAAAGGTCATGGGCCTTGTAATAAAGAACGAATGAAAGCAAGAGTTGGGGCCTGGGAAGAAGGGAAATGGGTGCGTGATGCTGCAATGGAACATGCTGAAAAGAAACAAATAAGAAAACAAAAACAAGCCATATAAAAAATATTTTATGTCAACAAAAAACTGGCCACTTTGGGAAATCTTCGTAAGAAGTAAAAACGGAATAGAACATAGGCACTTTGGAAGTTTGCACGCAGCAGATGAAGAAATGGCTTTAGAGAATGCAAGGGATGTATATACAAGACGAAACGAAGGTGTAAGTATTTGGGTGGTAGAATCCAAACACATAACCGCTTCAAATCCTGAGAATAATGGTGAATTATTTGAACCTGCTCAAGATAAAGTTTATCGCCATCCAACCTTTTACAATTTACCAGACGAAGTAAAACACATGTAAAGATGAAATTGAAACTGAAATCGAAAAAAAGGTGAAATCGAATGCATGAGCGATAAAAAATTTGATTTAACCGAACGTTTGGAAGATTTTGCAGCTTCAATTATTGTGTTGTATGATAAAAAACCAATGACTTATGCAGGGGATTATCTAGCAAAACAACTTATTAGGTCATCTTGTTCTTCAGCTTTAAATTATGGAGAAGCTTTAGGAGCAGGAACTGATAAGGATAAAATTAATAAGCTAAGAATTTGCTTGAAAGAATTAAGAGAAAGTTTAAGGAATTTGAATATTCAGTCGAAGGCTAATTTATTTTCAGAAGAAAGTATTTCAAAATTGAAAGATGAAAATGACCAGCTAATTCGAATTATAGTAACGAGAATTAAAAATATTAATTGAAGGATTTCGATTTCAAACTCAACTTCAATTTCAATTTAAAATTTATGAAAGAGAATTTATATAAATACATTCTTGGTATCGCAGATAACAGTCTAATCCTAGGCCAACGCATGGGAGAACTCTGCGGTCATGGGCCAAGTTTAGAAACGGATATCGCTTGTACTAATATCTCCTTAGATTTATTTGGACAAGTTCGGAGCTATTTTCAATATGCTGCAAAAATTGCAGGGGATAAAAGAACCGAAGATGATATAGCAATGCTTCGAAAAGAACGCGAATATAAAAATGTATTATTGGTAGAACAACCAAATACAAACTTTGCTTATACTATTGGGCGTCAATTTTTATTTGATGTTTATCATTTAGCTTTTTTAACGGAACTACAAAAAAGTAACGATTTTACACTATCTGCAATTGCTAAAAAATGTATTAAAGAAGTGAGTTATCACGTGCGTTTTTCAACTGATTGGGTGAAACGCTTAGGTGACGGTACCTCAGAAAGCAATGAGAAAATGCAAGAGGCTATTAATGATTTATGGACCTATACGGATGAATTATTTCATCAAACCGAAGCGGATAAGGCTATGGTTTCAGAAAGCATAGGGGTGGATGTTATCAAACTTAAAGAGGCTTATTATAAACGTGTAAACGACCTTTTAGAAGAAGCAACACTTGAAATTCCTGAATCTAAATGGTTTCAAAAAGGAGGTAAAGAAGGAGTTCATACAGAACATTTAGGGTATTTATTAAGTGATTTGCAATATATGCAGCGCGCTTATCCGAATATGGAATGGTAGTATGACAACGGTAGAACAAAATATCGACCAAACTTTAATTTCAATACTAGAACAGGTTTCTGATCCAGAAATTCCAGTGTTGTCGATTATGGATATGGGAGTGGTGCGTTCTGCAATAATCAAAAATAATATTGTAGAGGTTGAAATAACACCAACTTATAGTGGCTGTCCAGCAATGGATGTTATCGGAGATGATATTATCGCTGCATTTTCTGCCATAGGAAAGAAAGCGAATGTTGAATTAATCCTATCCCCAGCTTGGACTACAGATTGGATTACTTCAAAAGGGAGAAAAGCATTGGAAGATTATGGTATAGCAGCCCCTTTAAATGCAATCGCTGATAAGGAAGCATTACTTGGAGATAAAAAATTAGTGAAATGCACTAATTGTGGTTCAACAAATACAAAAGTGGTAAGTCAATTTGGATCTACCGCATGTAAGGCATTATTTAAATGCGAAACATGTGAAGAACCTTTCGATTATTTTAAATGTCTGTAATTCCTTTAAAGGAAACTTTACAAGAAAATCAAAACATGAATAAAAGTATATTAGTAAAAATTGAAAATAGTGTTGCTTTTATAACACTTAATAGGCCCGAAGTTTTCAATAGTTTTAACAGAGAAATGGCTTTGTTACTTCAAAGTACTTTAGACGAATGCGAATCTAATTCAGAAGTAAGAGCTATTGTTTTAACGGGTAATGGCAAAGCATTTTGTGCGGGTCAAGATTTAAAAGAAGTGACAACACCGGAATTAAATCCTGGTTTTAAAAAGATTTTAGAAGAGCATTACAATCCTATAATTACAAGAATAAGAAATACAAATAAACCAATAATCGGAGCTGTAAATGGAGTAGCTGCAGGAGCAGGAGCTAATATTGCATTGGCTTGCGACATCGTAGTTGCTTCAGAAAAGGCTAGTTTCATTCAAGCTTTTAGTAAAATTGGTTTGGTTCCCGATAGTGGTGGAACTTTCTTTTTACCTCGCTTGATCGGTTTTCAAAAAGCCTCCGCATTAATGATGTTAGGGGATAAAGTTACTGCCGAAGAAGCAGAAGACTTAGGGATGATTTTTAAAGTAATTCCTTTTGAAGGATTTGATACAGAAGTTGAAAAACTAGCTCTTAAATTAGCAAATATGCCTACCAAGGCACTTGGTTATATTAAAGAATTATTAAATAAATCGATGAATAATACTTTGGAAGAGCAATTGGATTTAGAAGGAAAACTGCAAATTGAATCTGCCCAATCTGAAGATTATTCTGAAGGAGTAAATGCTTTTATGGAAAAAAGGAAGCCAGTTTTCAAAGGGAAATAATGAATAAAGAAACTTTGATACAAGTACATGAAAAAGTGAAACCTTATGTTCACCGGACCCCTGTACTTACTTCTGAGTTAATAAATGATATGTGTGGAAGTAAAATCTTTTTTAAATGTGAGAATTTCCAAAAAATGGGCGCATTTAAAATGAGAGGAGCGGCCAATGCTATATTATCGCTTTCTGAGGAAGAAAGACAACGTGGAGTCGTTACACATTCCTCCGGTAATTTTGCACAAGCGGTTTCTTTAGCAGCACAAAAATTAGATGTAAAAGCTTATATCGTAATGCCTGAAAATGCACCACAAGTAAAAAAGAATGGTGTTAAGACCTACGAAGGTGAAATTATAGAATGTGAATCTACACCACAAGCTAGAGAAGCTACAGCTAATAGAATAAAAGAAGAAAAAGGAGCAGCATTTTTACATCCTTCTAATCAAGATGAGGTGATTTATGGCAATAGTACTGCTGCTATTGAATTATTAGAAGAATTTCCAGAATTAGATATAATTATAACACCGATTGGTGGTGGTGGATTGATTGCAGGAACAGCACTAGCAGCACATCATTTTTCAAAAAACTGTAAAGTGATTGGAGGAGAGCCGATGGAAGCCGACGATGCCTATCGATCTTTGATTTCTGGTAAAATAGAAACAAACGATAGTTTTCATACCGTCGCTGATGGTTTACGAACCCATTTAGGAGATCGTAATTTTCCGATTATTCAAAAGTATATCGAAAAAATTATCAGAGTAGAAGAAGAGGAAATTGTAAATGCAATGCGATTAATTTGGGAGCGTTTAAAAATTATTATTGAACCTTCCAGTGCAGTCCCTTTTGCAGCATTATTAAAAGAAAAAAATGAGTTTAAAAACAAAAACGTCGGAATCATCATCTCTGGTGGAAATGTAGATTTAAAAAATCTCCCGTTTTAAAAATAATATATGAACG
This sequence comes from uncultured Flavobacteriales bacterium, assembly GCA_913058295.1. Classification (GTDB taxonomy): domain Bacteria; phylum Bacteroidota; class Bacteroidia; order Flavobacteriales; family Flavobacteriaceae; genus Marifrigoribacter. The sequence goes on from CAJXRD010000002.1 coordinate 74,945, forward strand.
TAGGTATAATAGGAAGTGGAACTATGGGAAGCGGTATAGCACAAGTTGCTGCTACTGCTGGTTGTTTGGTGAATTTATACGACACCAATCAAATAGCTTTAGATAAAGCCAAAGCATCCCTTGAGAAAATACTAAATCGATTGATTGAAAAAGGTCGAATCGATACGGATGAAAAAAGCCGAATTCAGAATAATATCAACTATGTAAGTTCTTTAAAAGAATTGGGTGAATCTAATTTGACTATAGAAGCGATTATTGAAAATCTGGATATTAAACAAAAAGTGTTTTCAGAATTGGAAACTTTTGTTTCTAAAGAATGTATCATAGCATCTAACACTTCCAGTTTGTCAATAGCTTCTATAGCTGCCTCATTAAAAAAACCAGAACGTTGTGTTGGAATTCACTTTTTTAATCCAGCACCATTGATGAAGTTAGTGGAAGTAATTCCTGCGATTCAAACCTCCTATGAGGTGCTTGAAACAACAATAGATACCATATCTAGTTGGAAAAAAATAGTATCTATCGCTAAAGATACCCCTGGTTTTATTGTAAACAGAGTTGCAAGACCATTTTATGGGGAAGCTTTGCGTATTTATGAAGAAGGTTTAGCTGATTTTGCTACAATAGATCATAGTATAAAAACATTAGGCGGTTTTCGTATGGGACCATTTGAATTAATGGATTTTATAGGTAACGATGTAAATTACACGGTAACAGAAACGGTTTTTAATGCTTTTTATCAAGATCCGAGATACAAGCCTTCATTTACACAAAAGCGTTTTTCTGAAGCAGGTTATTTAGGACGAAAATCTGGAATTGGTTATTATGAATATGATGATAACGGTAGGCCTGTCATTTCGAAGGAAGATAAAAAATTATATAATAGTGAGTTGTCTCAACAAATCTTTGATAGAGTTTTAGTGATGTTAATTAATGAAGCAGCAGATGCCTTGTTTTGGAAGATAGCATCCGCAGAAGATATTGATAATGCCATGACTAAAGGGGTTAACTATCCAAAAGGTTTATTGGCTTGGGCAGATGAAAAAGGAATCGAATGGTGTGTAAATACCATGGATAGTTTATATGATGAGTATCATGAAGATCGTTATCGTTGTTCGCCTTTATTGCGTAAAATGAATCGAGAAAATAAAAACTTCTTTTCATGAAAGGAGAATTAATACCTTATAAAATGTTAAGTCAAGATGCGTATAGTCGGGGGCTAGGTATCGAAATATTAGAATCTGAAATAGGGAGGTGTAAATTAGGCTTGACGATTCGAAAAGAAATGTTGAATAGTATGGGTAAAGCACATGGAGCAATTACTTATGGTTTAGCGGATACTGCATTTGGATTTACAGCAAATACACATGGAAAGTATGCAGTTTCGATCGAAACTTCCATAAATCATATTGAAGCTCTAGAACTAGGAGATTATATTACAGCTGAAGCCACACTGGACCTTCAAAAAACTAAAGTTGGATTTAATATAGTAGAAGTAAAACGAGGAAACGAATTAGTAGCACTTTTTAAAGGAGTGGTTTATAGAACCTCAAAAGATTGGAAAGAATAATGAAAGAAGCATATATCATAGATGGTGTTCGCACACCAATTGGAAATTATAAAGGAACCTTGTCAGCTGTTCGTACTGATGATTTAGGGGCATTAGTAATTTCAGAAATTGTAAAACGAAATCCGAATATACCAAAAGAAGCTTATGATGATGTCATCATGGGTTGTGCAAATCAAGCAGGAGAAGACAACCGTAATGTTGCTCGTATGTCATCCTTATTAGCAGGCTTGCCTTTTACAGTTCCAGGAGAAACTGTAAACAGACTTTGTAGCTCAGGATTATCAGCAATTATCCACGCGAATAGAGCTATAAAAGCTGGTGATGGAGATCTGTTTATTTCTGGAGGTGTTGAAAATATGACCCGCGGACCCTACGTAATCGCAAAACCATCTACCGGTTTTGGTGGAGATTCTAAAATGTATGATTCCACCTTTGGCTGGCGTTTTATCAATCCAAGAATGAAGGAATTATATGGCGTTGATGGAATGGGTAATACCGCTGAAAACTTAGTAGAAAAATATAATATTTCTCGTGAAGATCAAGATAAGTTCGCTTATTGGAGTCAAATGAAAGCTACAAAAGCTCAAGAAAATGGGCGACTTGCAAAAGAAATTGTTACTGTAGAAATTCCACAAAGGAAAAAAGATCCTATTCAATTTTCAAAAGATGAATTTGTGAAACCTTCCTCTTCATTAGAAGTCTTAGGGAAATTAAGAGCAGCATTCAAAAAAGAAGGAGGAAGTGTTACTGCTGGAAATTCTTCAGGATTAAATGATGGAGCAGCTGCGACTATTATTGCTTCAGAAGATGCCGTAAAAAAATATAATTTAAAGCCTATAGCAAGAATAGTTAGTTCTGCTGTAGTGGGAGTAGAACCAAGAATAATGGGAATTGGCCCTGTGGAGGCATCTAATAAAGCATTAGCTAAAGCAGGATTGAGCCTGGAAGATATGGATGTGATTGAGCTTAATGAAGCATTTGCAGCACAAGCATTAGCTTGTACTAGGGCTTGGGGTTTAGCAGATGACGATTCTCGAATTAATCCAAATGGAGGTTCTATAGCAATTGGACATCCATTGGGAGTTACGGGAGCTAGAATAACTTATTCAGCAGCATTGGAGTTACAAGAAACAAAGAAACAATATGCATTAGTAACTATGTGTATTGGTGTAGGACAAGGATATGCGGCAATTATAGAACGCGTGTAAAAAAAAGAATAACGAATTTTAAAAGATATTCAATTGAAAACACAACATTATACAAAAGGCCAGTGGCTAGAAGGTAAGGGAGAGGGAGTCCCTGTTTACGATTCGATAACCGGAGATCAATTTACAAGTACTACGGTAGAGGGATTAGATGTAGCGTCTATTCTTCAATATGGTAGAGAAAAAGGAAATGTACTTCGTAAAATGACTTTTCAGGAACGAGGAAATATGCTTAAAAAACTAGCATTTTACCTTATTAAAAAGAAACAAGCTTTTTATGAGCTTAGTTATCGTTCTGGAGCTACTAAGGTGGATAGTTGGATTGATATTGAAGGGGGTTTTGGTAATTTATTTGCCAATGCATCTCTTCGGAAATTATTTCCAAATCAATCTTTTCATGTAGAAGGCGATCCCATCGATTTATCCCGTGGAGGTAGATTTATGGCGCATCATATCATGGTGCCAAAAGAAGGAGTTGCGGTTCATATTAATGCTTTTAATTTTCCTGTTTGGGGAATGTTAGAAAAATGTGCTGTTAATTGGATGGCAGGTATGCCAGCTGTAGTATTGCCAGCGCCACAAACGGCTTATTTAACCGAAGCGGTTGTAAGAGAAATTATAGCCTCAGGTATTATACCAGAAGGAGCACTTCAGTTAATCAGTGGTACTGCAAAAGATATTCTAGATACGGTAGGCTCTCAAGATGTGATCACTTTTACGGGATCTGCAGCTATTGGTAGAAAACTAAAAAATCACCCTCAATTAATTGAAGAATCGGTGCCTTTTACGATGGAAGCAGATTCTTTAAATGCATCTATTTTAGGGGAAGATGCAGTTCCAGGAACTCCGGAATTCGATATATTTGTCAAGGAAGTACGAAAGGAAATGACCGTTAAATGCGGGCAGAAATGTACGGCAATAAGAAGAATTATAGTCCCTGAGAAACTAATAGAAGATGTACAGATAGCTCTTGGAAAAGCTTTGGATAAAGTAACCATTGGCGATCCTCGATTAAAGGAAGTGCGTATGGGATCTTTAGTAAGTGAACAACAACGAAATTCAGTTAGAGAGCAGGTAAGCAAGATTGCAAGAACAGCGAAAATCGTTTATGGATCTTTAGAGGAGGTAACTACTATAGGAGCAGATTCCAAAAAGGGAGCTTTTATGAGCCCAATTTTACTTCGGGAAGATGATCCATTTAAAAATGAAGCAGCACATATTAATGAGGCTTTTGGTCCAGTAAGTACTATAATGCCTTATAAGAACTTAGAAGATGCGATTACATTGGCTAAAATGGGTAAGGGTTCCTTAGTGAGTTCTATCATAACTAATGACAATAATATAGCACGAGATTATACGGTTAATGCAGCATCCCATCATGGGCGAATTTTAATTCTAAATAGAGATAGTGTAAAAGAAAGTACAGGACATGGTTCGCCACTTCCTAGTTTAGTTCATGGAGGTCCTGGACGTGCTGGAGGAGGTGAAGAAATGGGAGGTATGCGTGGTGTAAAACACTATTTACAGCGTTGTGCAATTCAAGGCTCCCCAACAAGTCTTACTGCGGTTACCGATATTTATCAACCTAAAGCTGACTATAAAGAGACCGAAAAACATCCTTTTGCATACCATTGGGAAGATATTAAGGCTGGAATGTCCTTAAAAACACATAAACGTACCATAACAGATGGCGACATCGTGAATTTTGCTAACCTTACTTGGGATCACTTTTATGCACATACCGATATTACCTCTTTGGAAGGAAGTATTTTTGAAAAAAGAACTGCACATGGTTATTTTATTATAGCAGCTGCAGCTGGTTTGTTTGTATATCCAAATAAGGGCCCTGTAGCCGCTAATTACGGATTAGAAGAATGCAGATTCCTTCGTCCTATTTATCATAATGACACAGTCTATGTAAGGCTTACTTGCAAAGAAAAAGTGGATAGAGATTCTCCAGGAAAAGAACTTCCTTGTGGAATTGTTAAATGGTATGTTGAGGTTTTTGATGCGGAAGATGAATTGGTAGCTATTGCAACTATTCTGACGATGGTTCAGAAAAAGCAAACCGTTTTTACTGAAATGACATCAGACACTATAGCAATGTATTTAAAAGGGCTTAGGGAAAATACGAAAGCAAAATGGGGGATTTTAACGCCACAGCATATGTTGGAGCATATAGAGTTTACTTATAGAATTGCTTCTGGAGAAATACAAAATTTTGAAGTTGCAACTCCTGAAAAGTATATAGAAAAATCTCAAGAGATGCTTTATAATTATGAGCCAATGGGGAAAGGGTTTGATTTTCCATTATCTAAAAAAGGGGTATTAGAAGATTTGAAACATGAAAATTTAGAAGTAGCAAAAGCAAAATTTATAGAAGCTAGAGCTGAATACTTATCATATTTTAAAGAAAATCCAGAAGCACTCATGAACAATGTAGTTTTTGGAGAATTAAATAAATTTGAATGGTATTTATTGGAGCGTAAGCATCTTAATTATCATTTTGAACAGTTTGGATTAATATAAACAATGTCAATGCGCACTTGTTGCGTATGCGTATTGTTTGAAACGAAAATATAAATCGTATTGATTGATAAAAGAGCATAAATATTATACATATATCTTAACACATAATAGAAACCATATCTTTTATGTAGGGGTGACAAATAATATTGAAAGAAGAGTTTTTGAACATAGAAATGGAACTTATGGTTCTCATGTTGGGAAATTCAATATTAAAAAATTAGTTTATTTTGAAGTACATCAATGGATTCAAGAAGCTATAAAAGAGAAAAAATTATTAAAAAGTGGAAAAGGCAATGGAAGATAAGTGTCATAACAGATCAAAACCCAAATTGGAGGGATTTAAGTGCTGATTGGGATCTTTCAAAATTTAATGAAGTTAAATATTAAACGAATCCGCAATAAATGCGGATTAACATAGAATCATGACAAAACCATACGTTAAGCAAACAATAAATAACGGAATTTCAACAATTGAATTCTTTCACCCTGCTCATAATAGTTTGCCAGGGAATATACTGGCAGAATTGGTTACAAATATCCATGAAGCTGGAAAAAATGAAAATGTAAAAGTTATCATTTTAAAAAGTGGAGGAGAACGTACTTTTTGTGCTGGTGCCAGTTTTAAAGAACTAATTAGTATTGATGATGCCGAAACAGGGAGAGTATTCTTTTCTGGTTTTGCTAATGTCATCAATGCGATGCGAAAATGTCCAAAGTTTATTATTGGACGAATTCAAGGGAAAACTGTTGGCGGTGGAGTAGGTATAGCATCTGCAACCGATTATTGTATGGCAACTAAGTTTGCTTCCATTAAATTAAGTGAACTTAATGTTGGGATTGGCCCATTTGTAGTTGGTCCAGCTGTGGAACGAAAATTAGGTTTAACAGGAATGTCGCAAATAGCGATTGATGCAAATTCTTTTTACGATGCGGAATGGGCAAGACAAAAAGGGCTTTTTACGAAAGTTTTTGAAACTACGGAAGCATTAGATAAAGCGGTTCAAACATTTGCGGAAAGTTTATGTACTTATAACCCTGATGCCATGCAAGAAATGAAAAAAGTTTTTTGGAGAGGTACTGAAGATTGGGATGTATTATTAGCGGAACGAGCTGCGATTAGTGGACGTTTGGTATTAAGTGAGTTTACAAAAGAAAAATTAAAAGGATTTAAATAAAGCTATTGTCATTCAGAGCGTGGTCACTGAGCGTAGTCGAAGTGTCGCGAAGAATCTAAATTTGTAGAGGTTCCTCCTTCGTCGGAATGATAAATGAACAACGACAGTCAAGAAATATGATATACAGTTTTAAAGGACATATCCCAGTAGTTCATGAGAGTAGTTTTGTGCATCCACTAGCAGCGGTTACCGGAAATGTTATTATTGGTAAAGATTGTTATATCGGTCCTGGTGCTGCAATACGTGGCGATTGGGGCGAGATAATTTTAGAAGATGGAGTAAATGTTCAAGAAAACTGTACCATACATATGTTTCCTGGAAAAACCATTGTTTTAAAAGAAGGGTCACATGTGGGACATGGCGCTATTATTCACGGAGCAAATTTGGGCTATAATTGCCTTATTGGGATGAATGCGGTTCTTATGGATGATGTGCAAATAGGAGATGAATGTATTGTAGGAGCGATGACTTTTATAAAAGGCGAAACGATTATACCAAACAGAAAATTAGTAGTAGGTAATCCTGGAAAAGTAATCAAAGAGGTTACCGACGAAATGATGGAATGGAAAACAGCTGGCACTAAATTGTACCAACAACTACCATCCGATTGTCATGAGAGTTTAAAAGAAGTGGAAGCCTTAAGAGAGATTCCAAAGAATAGACCCAAACAAGAAGATTTTTATAAAACATTGGCTGAAATAAAAAATAAAAAATAAACGTATAATGTCATTCAGAGCGAAAGCGAAGAATCTTTAAAAAAGATTGCCACGTCGCTTTACTCCTCGCAATGACAATTAACAAACATTAGTTAATAAGAAATGTCAGAGTATAAATTCAAAATGCCTAAACTAGGCGAAAGTATTACCGAAGCTGCCATTATAAAATGGTTTAAAAACATTGGGGATACTATTGAAGAAGATGAAATATTACTGGAAGTAGCTACAGATAAAGTAGACTCTGAAGTGCCATCCTTAGTTTCTGGAGTGATTACAGAACTTCTATATAAACAAAATGAGGTTATCAAAATTGGAGAAACGATAGCGATTATAACAACAGACGGTAAGGAGCCAAAAATAAAAGAGAAACCAAGTCAAAAAAAATCTACTAAAAAAGAAAGTAAACCTATTAAAAAGGCACCCTCTTCTGTTACGTCCACCTCTTTTAATGTTCCCAACTCTAATCTATATTTTTCGCCTCTTATAACGAGTATTGCCAAAGAGCAACATATAAGTTTTGAAGAGTTAGCTAGAATACCTGTTTCAGGAAAGGATGCACGCCTTCGGAAAAGTGATTTAATGAAATATATTGAGGAAGGGCGTCCATTTAAATTTGCACAACCTATTTCTTCAGAAAGTGGTTTTAAAATACCAGATTTAAAATTTGACAAGGGGAAAGGAAAGATTGTTGAAATGGATCGTATGCGTCAAATGATAGCCGATCATATGGTTTTTAGCAAGCATACTTCCCCCCATGTTACTGCTTATGTGGAAGCGGATTTAACCGAAATGGTGATTTGGAGAAATAAGGAGAAAGTCAATTTTCAGAAAAAGCACCATGAAAAATTGACCTTTACACCTTTGTTTATTGAAGCCGTAGCAAAAGCAATTGTAGATTTCCCTATGATCAATTCTTCCTTAGATGGAAAAAATATTATCGTAAAAGAAGAAATTAATATTGGGATGGCAGCAGCATTGCCAAGTGGAAACTTAATTGTTCCCGTAGTAAAAAATGCAGATAAGAAGAATTTAGTCGAACTAGCTTCATCTATAAATTCCCTTTCTAATAAGGCGAGAGAAAATAAACTAAAAGTAGACGATACCGCAGGCAGTACCTTTACAATTTCTAATGTAGGAACTTTTGGTTCTGTAATGGGGACTCCTATTATAAATCAGCCAGAAGCGGCTATTCTAGCAACAGGAATTATAAAAAAGCGAGCGGAAGTTATGGAAAGAGAAGATGGAGATACGATTGAAATTAGACAAATGATGTATCTGTCCTTATCCTTTGACCATAGAATTGTGGATGGATTTTTAGCGGGTTCTTTTTTAAGAAGAATTGCAGACTATATGGAGGATTTTAATACTAACAGAGAAATATAATACTTTGTCATTCTGAATTTAATTCAGAATCCAAAAGTAAAAAAATAATGTCATAATGGATTCTGGATCAAGCCCAGAATGACAAAAAAACAACAATAATAAATAAAGCGATGAAAAATATAACGATTACAAAAGCGGAACAGTCAAAATTAAGTGAATTAGATTTTGATAATATTCCATTAGGAAAAATATTTACAGATCATATGTTTATCTGTGATTATGAGGATGGAGAATGGCAAAATCCAAGAATTGAGCCTATTAAAGAAATAGGAACTCATCCAGCGACCATGGCTTTACATTACGGTCAAGCTATTTTTGAAGGAATGAAAGCTACTCTAGATAGTAATGGAATTCCTTTATTATTTCGTCCTGATAAGAATGCTGCAAGACTTAACTTTAGTGCAGATAGAATGGGGATGCCAAGCTTCCCAGAAGATCTTTTTGCTGAAGGTTTAAAGAAGTTGGTAAAACTAGAAAGTAGTTGGATTCCTCCTCAAGAAGGATCTGCGATGTACCTAAGACCTTTTATGTATGCTGATGAACATTTTATAGGAATGAGAGCCGCAACGAGTTATAAGTTTATTATTATTTGTTCCCCTGCAGGACCTTATTTTAGTGAGCGAATTAAACTATTTGCTGAGAAAAAATACATTCGAGCAGCAACGGGAGGAACTGGGGAAGCTAAGGCGGCTGGTAATTATGCAGCAGCAATAAAACCAACAGAAAATGCTAAAGCAAAAGGATACAATCAAGTGCTTTGGTTAGATGCATTTGAGCATAAATATATTCAGGAAGTAGGGACGATGAATATCTTCTTTAAGATAGCTGGAGAAATCATTACTCCTTTTAGAGATGGTAATATTTTAGATGGAATTACACGAATGAGTGTCATCGATTTATTGAGAGATAAAGGATTTGAAGTTACCGAAAGACCGATCACTATTGATGAGGTGAAAGAGGCTTCAGAAAATGGAAGTTTAGAAGAAGCTTTTGGAACTGGAACTGCTATAGGAATTGCTTATATCCAGGAAATTGGAACGGACGAAGGTACTATTCATGTATCCGACGAAAGCCCTGTGGCAGAAGATGTAAATGACACCTTAAACAGTATAAAAATTGGTACTATAGAGGATAAATTTTCTTGGATGGTTCCAGCAGAATAATAAATATTTTAATCTAATCCTTTGTCAACTTGAATTTGATTCAGTAGATAGAAATAATGAATGAATCACTTTGTCATCCTGAACTTGATTCAGGATTCAAACTGTAACTAAAATGTCAAAAAGAAATTATCAATTCTATGTATATATAATTTCAAATATGAAGAATGGAACATTATATATTGGAATGACAAATAATATGGAAAGGAGAATGTATGAGCATAAAAATGGTTTGATTGAAGGGTTTTCAAAAAGATATAGATTGAGTAAATTAGTTTATTTTGAATTTTATCAGTTTGTGAATGATGCAATTAAAAGGGAAAAGCAATTAAAAAATTGGAAACGTGATTGGAAAATATCACTTATAGAAAAAGAAAATAAAAGCTGGAATGATTTAGCTTTTGATTGGTTTGATTAATGGTTCCTGAGTCAAGCTCAGGATGACAAAAAACAGAAATCTTAAAAGGAATAAAATATAAACCCTTGGACAAAAAAATAAACAAACAAACTCTTAAAAAAGCATTCTCTAACCTTTGTACTGCAAAGGCAATGACAGAATTGTACGAAGAAAACTTTAAAGAAGTTTCTAAATACGTACATGCTACTTCCAGAGGTCATGAAGTAATTCAGACTGCAATTGGAATGCAACTTTTACCTCAGGATTATGCTTTTCCTTATTATAGGGATGATTCCATGCTATTGGCGATAGGGATGAAACCTTATGATTTAATGCTTCAAGTATTGGCAAAAAAGGACGATCCATTTTCGGGTGGAAGAACCTATTATTGTCATCCAAGTTTACGAGAGGACGATAAACCTAAAATACCACATCAAAGTTCGGCAACAGGAATGCAAACCATTCCTGCAACTGGTGTTGCTTTGGGTTTTTGGTATAAAGAAATTGCAGGAATCAATAATGTCATTCAGAGCGATAGCGAAGAATCTCTACATCCAATAGTAGTTTGCTCTCTAGGAGATGCTTCTGTTACAGAAGGGGAAATCTCTGAAGCATTTCAAATGGCTGCTTTAAAACAGCTTCCTATTTTATATTTAGTACAAGATAACGGTTGGGATATTAGTGCAAATGCTGCGGAAACTAGAGCGCAAAATGCGGCAGAATACGCAAAAGGATTTAAGGGCTTAGAAGCTATTTCTATTGATGGAACCGATTTCGAAGAAAGTTACTCCACTTTAGAAAAAGTTATAAAAACTATTAGAACTGAAAGAAGACCTTTTCTAGTTCATGCGAAAGTACCCTTATTGAATCATCACACTTCTGGAGTACGTATGGAATGGTATCGAGATGATTTAGAGGAGGCTAGGAGCAGAGATCCTTATCCAAAAATGAAAAATCTATTGGGAGACCATAGTTTTTCAGAAAAGGACCTTCAAGAGATTGAAAATTTAGCAATTAAAACAGTTAAGGAAGATTTTAAAAAAGCCTTAAAAGCTGAAGATCCTAAACCTGAGGATTTATTTACTCACGATTTTGCACCCACTCCAATTACAGAAGAAAAAGGTGTAAGAGCTCCAGAAGGAGCAGACAAAGTAGTAATGGTAGATTGTGCTTTGTTTGCTATTGAAGAATTAATGACTAAACACAAAGAATGCCTTTTATATGGACAAGATGTGGGAGCACGTTTAGGGGGTGTTTTTAGAGAAGCTGCAACCCTAGCCCAAAAGTTTGGAGATCATAGAGTTTTCAATACTCCTATACAAGAAGCATTTATTGTTGGAAGTACTGTGGGAATGAGTGCAATTGGTTTAAAACCAATTGTTGAGGTACAATTTGCAGATTATATCTGGCCTGGCTTGAACCAACTATTTACAGAAGTTAGTAGAAGTTGTTATCTCTCAAATGGAAAGTGGCCAGTGTCTATGGTTTTACGAGTTCCAATTGGTGCTTATGGAAGCGGAGGGCCTTATCATTCTTCTTCAGTAGAAAGTGTATTGTCTAATATTCGCGGAATTAAAATTGCATATCCTAGTAATGGAGCCGATCTAAAAGGATTAATGAAAGCGGCATATTACGATCCAAATCCTGTAGTAATATTAGAACATAAAGGCTTGTATTGGAGTAAAGTTCCAGGAACCAAAGGAGCTACATCTGTGGAACCAGCAGAAGATTATGTATTGCCTTTTGGAAAAGCCTGGGTATTACAGGAAATATGGAAGCAAGAGGATGAAGAAACTCTTTCTATTATTACCTATGGAATGGGAGTGCATTGGGCATTAAATGCTTCAGAAGAACTTGGCTTGCAAGATCGAATTGAAGTGGTGGATTTAAGAACCTTGCATCCCCTAGATTATAAAACCGTTTTTAACTCCGTTAAAAAATGTGGAAAATGTTTAGTAGTAACAGAAGAACCTTCAGAGAATAGTTTTTCGAGAGCATTACAAGGTAGAATTCAAGAGGAATGTTTTAGAGAATTAGATGCACCAGTTATGGTTATTGGTAGTGAAAATATGCCTGCAATTCCATTAAATTCAACCTTAGAGAAAACGATGATTCCTTCTACTGAGAAAGTGAAAGCTAAGATATTAGAGTTGCTTGATTATTAAGAGTTTTTTCTAAATCAATTTTAAAACCCCCTTTGCATATGTAGAGGGGGTTTTGATTTATAAGTGTTTAGATAAAGTTTAGAAATAATAACTCAGTCCTAAATTGTATGCACTAGTATCCATCACAAAAGGATAATAAACAAGCTCACCAATACGGAAACTCAAGTCATTTTCATATTCTGTAATGTAACTGAGAGTTAAACCTAAATGTTTTCCATTTTTAAGTTTATATAAAAGGCCCACTTTTGGGATGAAAATACTATTTTGATCTTTATCTTTAAAAGCAATAGTACCCATTTTCCCATCAAAATTATCTGAATTAAACCCATAACCAATACCTAAAAATGGTTGTAAGGTTCCTTTTTTATTAAACAAATATTCAAGTCCAACTGTAATACGATAGGTATTTACATTATAATTTAAGGGAGTAGATCCATTATTATATTGGTTATCCCCAGTAAAATTCATAGAAAAGTCGAAATCGAAATAAAGGTTGCCTTGTAAATTTCCTGTAAACCCAGGAGAAGCAGCCATACCAAGCCCAAGCCCATAACCAGTATTATTAGTTGATTCAAATCCATTTACTGATGTATTGGTAAACTGAGATTGAAATGCAACATAAAACCTATAGGTGTCTGTATTGTGAGTGTTCGCGTTTTTCATTTCATCCTCTGTTGGAGTATAATCACCATATGCACAAGCATTATATTCTGAAACGATTCCTTTTAATATGCGTTCATTTATTTCGTCAGATTTATAAATAATATCTCTAATACTATTACAATCGTTAAAAAGAACCCCTAAAGTCCCTGGTATTTGTGCTTTATCTTCTTCAAGATTGACGATTTTACCGGTACCATTTTCCATTAGGACTAAATAGTCAGAATTGTTTAAATCTGATAAAGATGCTTTACCGCTTTCTAAGGAATGGGCTAAATAGGTGTTGTTCTCAAATGTAATTTTTGAATAATTTCGGCCACTTATGCTTACTTGAGAAATGTTATTAAAGCTGAAGGTCTGAGTGTTTCCGTCTTTTTTTAAGTAGACTTTGTTTTCTGAATTATCAATAGATAAACGTCCTTCAATGGTTTGATTGTCATTGTCGGTAATGCTTCCAGATTTATAAAACTGTGCATTTACAGAAGTGCAAAGCAATACAAGGAAAATAAAATAAATATTTTTCATAAATGATTATATAATGAGGGTTAATATAGTATTAGAATTGGTTTATTTTGTTTCAGAACCAGGAGGATACTGTGCAAGAATCTTTGTCACTATATCCTTAATACGAGCTTCTTTTTTCTCTACTGAACTCATCACAAGATCGCCAACACCAATTCCTTGCCAAACAAGCTCATTTTTATTTCGATCAATTAAATCAATAAATAAAGTTCCTTCTGGAGTAGAGGAAGCATATGTTCCACCTCCGTACCAGCCACCATATCTGTAGCCATATCCGTAACCATAACTATTATAGACATCGATTCGTTCTCTTTCTTTGGTGAATATGCTAATTAACATATCTGGAGTTTCTGAAACGGTCATCCCTTTTAAGGTTAAGTTTGCTTCAATTTCTCGCATAATTCTCTTTTTATCCAGATCAGATATTTTTGCTTTATCTATGCCAGGTTTGTAAAAAGCAAAAGTTTTGTATTTAGAAAAATTGGTTTTAGAGTCATAATCTGAAACCACTCTTACTGTAGAACAAGAAGTAAATACAAATAGTAATAATAGAGGGATAAATTTTAAAGTCTTCATAAGATTACATTTTATTTATTAATTCATCATCAACAAAATTTGGAAGTGTAACCTGCAACATAGGATTCTTTTTCATAGCCCTTTTTATGGCAAATACCGCTTCGTTATTTCTAGCCCAACTACGTCTTGCAATACCATTATTTACATCCCAGTAAAGCATGGATTCTAAACGTCGTTGTGCGTCCTTACTGCCATCAAGAACCATACCAAAGCCTCCATTCACTACTTCTCCCCAGCCAACGCCACCGCCGTTATGTATGCTTACCCAGGTTGCTCCTCTAAAGCTATCACCTATTACATTTTGGATTGCCATGTCTGCTGTAAACTGACTCCCATCATAGATATTAGAGGTTTCTCTATAGGGTGAATCGGTACCAGATACATCATGATGATCTCTGCCTAAAACGACCAATCCAATTTTTTCTTCTGAAATTGCTTTGTTGAATGCAGCTGCAATCTTCATTCTTCCTTCGGCATCTGCATAAAGAATTCTTGCCTGTGAACCAACCACTAATTTGTTTTCTTGTGCACCTTTAATCCATTGAATATTGTCTTGCATTTGCTGTTGTATTTCAGAAGGAGATGTTTTTATCATTTCCTCTAAAACCTCACAGGCAATACGATCTGTCTTTTTTAAATCTTCAGGATCTCCAGTAGCACAAACCCAACGGAAAGGGCCAAAGCCATAATCGAAACACATTGGTCCCATTATGTCTTGCACATAACTTGGATATCTAAAATCTCTTAAAGGATTTACTTTGTCTAATACATCTGCTCCAGCACGAGAGGCTTCTAATAGAAAAGCATTCCCGTAATCAAAGAAGTAAGTTCCCTTTGCGGTATGTTTATTTATTGCATCTGCTTGGCGACATAAACTTTTTTGAACTTCGGCTTTAAAAGCATCTGGATTGTTTGCCATCATTTCGTTGGATTCTTCTAAAGTAAGTCCAACCGGATAATATCCACCTGCCCAAGGGTTATGAAGGGAGGTTTGATCACTTCCTAAGTCGATATAAATATTTTCTTCATCAAATTTTTCCCAAACTTCCACTACATTTCCATCATAAGCAATAGATACCGTTTCTTTATTAGAAACTGCATCTCTAACACGAGAAGCCAACAGGTCTAAATCTGAAATCACTTCGTCTACCCAACCTTGAGAACGTCTAGTTTCGGTAACTTTTTTATTTACTTCAGCACAAACCGTTACACAACCAGCGATATTTCCAGCTTTAGGTTGTGCGCCACTCATACCACCTAATCCCGAAGTTAAAAATAGACCTCCTTTGGTATCTTTTTTAATTTTCCGGAAACCATTTAATAAGGTAATCGTAGTTCCATGAACAATTCCTTGTGGCCCTATATACATATAACTTCCTGCAGTCATTTGTCCATATTGTGTAACCCCTAAAGCATTAAATTTTTCCCAATCGTCTTGTTTGGAATAATTAGGAATCATCATCCCATTGGTTACTACAACTCGTGGAGCATCTTTATGTGAAGGAAATAAACCTTGTGGGTGACCAGAATACATCACTAAGGTTTGCTCTTCGGTCATTTGTGATAAATACTGCATCGTTAAAAGATACTGTGCCCAGTTCTGAAAAACAGCTCCATTTCCACCATAGGTTATAAGTTCATGAGGATGTTGTGCAACCGCATAATCCAAATTATTCTGAATCATTAACATGATCGCTTTTGCTTGTTCACATTCCCCAGGATATTCTGAAATAGGGCGTGCGTACATTTTGTATTCTGGGCGCAATTGATACATATAAATTCGCCCATACCTTTCTAATTCATTTTGAAACTCGGGTAGGAGAGTGGCATGATGTTTTGAGTCGAAGTATCGAAGTGCATTGCGAAGTGCTAATTTTTTTTCGTCAGAAGTTAATATGTCTTTACGCTTAGGTGCGTGATTTATAGATGGATCAAAATCCTTAGCTAAAGGAAGGTTCGATGGAATTCCTTGTTTTATCTCTTCTTTGAAAGTCATATTTTTTTATTTCTCGCGAAGACGCAAAGGCGCTAAGCTGTTTTTATGTTGTCATTTCGAGGACTTTAAGGACGTGGCAATCTCTTGTTGAGATTCTTCAGTCGTTGCTCTTCTTCTGAATGACATTCTGTTTATTCGTTTTAATATCAAATCCATAGGGGCAATGCCTACAATTACTCTCACAACAATAACCCCTTTTTAATAGATATTGTTCTGTAAAGCATCTATAACCTTCAGGAGTGAGGTAAAAATCTCCATCTTCTAAAGGAATATGTTTTTTAATGTAGGTCATTTTACAAAAGTAACAATTTCTTAAATTGTTTAAAGAATTGTTTTTGTGAATTGAGGGTAAATAGTAATTTATAAAATTGAATAGATTATATAGTGATTTTTTAGAAGGAGTAATTTAAAAAGTTTAGATATATAAATAAAAAACCCGCCATCATATTATAATGATGGCGGGTTTAAAAATTGTACAATATTTTATTTACTTTTTCACTACTTTTTTAGTAATTGATCCACTTTCTGTATAAATTTTAATAAAGTATAAAGCCGATTTTAAATTACTAAGATCTACTTGATAATTGTTATTTGTATTAAAATCGATACTATTTATTTTCCTTCCTCTCAAATCATATACATCAACTGTTTTAATCTCTGTTAATGGAGATACTATGTTTAGTATGTTTTGTGTTGGGTTAGGATAAACAGAAATGGCATTCAATTCTAAATCTTCCATATCTAAAACTGGTTCGCTCTCAAACACAATTGCAAATCTATTGGTTTGATGCCCTTCATTAGAAGTAAAACTATAATCGGTTTCCGATAAATTAGTAAGGGTATTTAAAAGATTGTCTTTTAAATAAACGGTAGCATTACTAATTAAGTCTCCTTCTATAGAATTTATTGAGATTTTATAGATTTGATTTTCCTCTACGTGAGTAGTAAAGCCTAATGGAACGACATGACTGTCATTAAAAGCAGATCTACCTTGAATACCCAATTCTCTATCACTATTTAAAGAATACAAAGAAATTGGAGTAGCCATTCGTTTGCTATCGTAATTCTGGTCAAAACCATCTGTTGCCAATTCGGTAAAACCTATTAAGGTTTGTCCTTTTAGTCCATAAGTGTCGTTTGCAACTTTTAAATACAATCTATCGATTGCTGTTGCATTATTTCTATAACCATCATTACCATCTTTAGATCGCATAGAATTGTTAAACGTAATAATTCCTGCAGTTCCTGCATCAAATGCTTTTATCGCAAAACCTTGACCCGATGGCAATAGATTGCTTGGCATTAATGTGCCACCAGGTGCGTTTACTGCAGCCATTCCTCCTGTTTTATTTCGATAGGATATATCTCCCATATCATAATTTACAGAAGAATAACCTGGGTAATCTTCATCTCCCAAAGCTGTTTCATGCTCCCAAAAATATAGGGTCCCTCCTGCGTTGTCATTGAATTCTAAGAAATCATCTATACGTATGGCAGAAGCATAGGGGTTAGCTAAAACATTGAGGCTCGCGTTCTTATTTGCATCATCATCCAGCCCTGGCGTATTGTATATAGCTGTATAGTTAAAAACACCATTATTAAGGGTTCCTGTAGTATAGGTGGTTGTAAAATCCCCTCCTGCAGCAGATGGTCTTACCAAATAGCCTTCTCCAGGTGTTAATATGTCATTATCGGCCTGTGTAATCCAATTATCACCATTATCGTCTGCAAAATTTACAGCGCCGATATCATAAGCAGCAACCTCTTCATTTGGACTAAATAAATTAGTGTTATGGTATTTTACTAAGGTGCTTGTACCATACTCAACTCCTCTTGTAGCTTCAGTCATGGGGCTCCCTAAAATTGAAAAATCTAGAGGATCATCGAATGAGGTAGTCTTTATTACTTGTATGGTACCGTTGTTGGTTACTATGGCATCATCATATTCTTGTACCAAACTACCTTCGTGCTCGATGATTAAACTACCATTAACTACAATATCATTAGTTATATCCATATAGTCTCCAGCAGCAATAGTTACCGTTATTCCATTGTCTATTGAAACACTACAAGCATCTAGGTTTCCATTTGTGGTTGTATTATAATTTGAACTAATAATGGCTTTCATGCTATTGTTTGGGGTACCATTGTTCCAAGTTCCACCAATAAATTCTGTTGTGGCACCATTTATACAAGGGTCTACACAAGCAGAAAGACCTAAAGCATTAATAGCCTCTTGCCATGCATATGCCATTAGATTATAACCATCAGCATCTGGATGATTGATACCATTAGAAAACAAAGATGTGTCTATAGACGTTAGATCACCAGGGTCTGTAAGAAATGGCGCATATAAATCTACTGTAGTTACGTTTTTCCCTTGTCCTTGGTATAATGGAACTAGAGTGTTTTTAATATAATTGTTGTAATTGACTATCCCTGTTTGATAAGAAATTTTAGGCATAATTTGAGCAACTATGACATGTATGTCTGGTTTATTTGTAGTAATATAACTAACTAAAGTGTTTAAGCCTGATTGGTCTTGAGAGTTAGTACCTATTTTTAATAAAATAATTTCAGGTTCTTCTGCCGCAAGCCATGTTGCAATATTTGCATTTAAATAGCTAGCTGTTTGCCCACCATAGCCATGATGATTGTCTTGCGAAATGGCTCTTAAATCGGGATCTGGCATATTGGTTCCTCCATTAGTAGGATCACCTGGAAATGGACTAGCCCATGGTTCTGTAGAGCTTCCCATGTATTCTACTTCAATACCAGAATCCACAAGTAATGTATATAAATCACTTCTATAACCAAAATTAAATTGGTGACTCCAAGTTGGGTTATCTGTGTACCCTGCAGTAATTGAATCTCCCATAGGCATAATATTTAACACACAGGTCACTGCAGGAGTAGCAACTCCAAAAATATCTAATTCTCTCCATACAAAACCACCTCCATTAACTGCATTTGCAGTTATTCTAATGTTTTGTATTCCTGAAGCTAGAACTGCACTACCATCTCCAACAACCACTTTTGTAGTTCCTGCATCTGTTAATGGCTGGCAATCTCTAGTATGAAGGGTTGTATAGGATCCTCCGACAGGCTGCACTTCAATCGTCCAATTTTGGTCTCCATATCCAGATTCAAACCAATCTGCAATAGATACAATTAAATTAAGATCATATCCTGTTCCATTATCCCCTGTACCTAAATTGTATGTTGCGGTAGCACCTACCGTAGTATAAGCACCTTCTACTGCATTTCCAGCTGCTGCAAAATCATCTCCATGTACACCGTCTGTTAATTGTGAAACTGTAGCACCGTCATCCGTATTCCAACCTGTTATATTAGTAGGTGTAATGCCTGTTAATAAATCACTATTGCTAACATCCCCTTGATAGGTTAAGGGAGTAAGCGAAAAGTCACAATTAGCTGCCGTAGCCACCCCAAAAACATCTAATTCTCTCCATACAAATGCACCTCCATTATCGCCTCCATTTACCTCGTTTGCTGTTATTCTAATTTTTTGAATTCCTGAAGCTAGTACTGTACTACCATCGCCTTTAATTATTTTTGTTGTTCCTGCGTCTGTTAATGGCTGACAATCTCCAGTGTCAAGTGTAGTATAGGAGCCTCCAATAGGCTGTACTTCTATCGTCCAATTTTGGTTACCAAATCCTACACTCTCCCAATCTGCAATCGAAACAATAGAGTTTAGATCATATCCAGTACCATTAGGACCTAGTCCTAAATCGTAGGTTGCGGTAGCCCCTACAGTAGTCCAAGCACCTTCTACAGGCAACCCTGCCGCTCCATGAACACCATCTGTTAATTGTGCAACTGTGGCATCATTTCCTGTATTCCAACCCGATGAAATAGAAGGTGTAATACCATGTAATAAATCACTAGTACTAACATCTCCTTGATAAGTTAATTGAGTAAATGAAGATTCACAATTAGCAGGCGTATCCACACCAAAAACATCTAACTCTCTCCATACAAACCTTCCTGAAAAAAGACCTCCATTTATTGAGTTTGCAGTTATTCTAATCTTTTCGATTCCTGTAGTAAGTTTACCATTGCTACTTTCTAAAATTACTTTTGTAGCTCCGTGACCATCTGGAAGTCCAAGAGCATCTATTGGCTCATAAAGAACGGTATAAAGCGGAGTGTAAGAACCTCCAACTGGCTGAACTTCAATCGTCCATCCTTGGTTTCCATATCCTGCACTATTCCAAGCTGCAATAGATACAATAGAAGTTAGATCATAACCTGTGCCATTAGCTCCTGTACCTAAATCATATTCTGCGGTAGCATTAGGACTGGTCCAAGAACCTTGTATGCCACTACTTGCAGTACCACCATGTATACCGTCTGTTAATAGTCCAATAGCAGTATTCCAAGTACCTGTTGTAGAAGCTGTAATTCCTGTTAATAAATCACTATTACTTTGATGACCATCATATACTAATTCTGTTTCAGAAGAATCCTCAGTTATCGTATCCACTTGTGCATGAATAGACACATAAGACATTCCTAAAAGTAATATTGTTAATATGTAAAGCTTGTTTTTCATAATTCGGGGGTTAATTTTTTTGATTTTAGGAATTGGGTAATCGTTTTTTTGAAGCCACTTATTGTTAATTAATTAGTCACCTAGTTTTCTGTGTGAGTGTGTGTGATTTTAGAAATTGAAAGCATCCAATTCTATAAATAAATAGCTGTTATATCTATTCTATCACTATCGTTAAAAATACCACTAAAAGCAGCATCAGATTCTAGCCCTCCACCATAAACAGCACCTTTCATATGGATGCTATGATCACCTGCCTCTAGGGTTACTAAAATAGATTGTGAATTATATACATTACCGGTTGCGGTATCGCAGGTATAATTAGAATAGGTACAACTTGAAGTTCCATAGGTAGTGCCAGTATTTTCTGTAGTGCCATCGCCTAGATAAAAATAGTTTTGTGCTACTTTAACACGGCCATCATTTATATTACTTGTACCATCATAGCTTTTAAATTCAACAGCTATATAATAGCTTATCACCACCAGTGCTCTCTTTTCAAGTGTAAAGTTTTTTTGATACAATGCATCGTTATCTAATCCCGAAAAGCTCGAAGTTTGAATACTTATAGGACTGGAAATATTACTGTCTGAACTTACCAAGCCAGATTGAGGATTTAAACGCAAGGTCCCAGTATTGTCCACCAAAACATTGTATAAATTATCCCCTCCTAAGTTATCACTCTCATTGGTGGCATTTAACCCATCAATACGAATTTCACTGTCTGTTCCTGAAACATGTAAATCTTCTTGGGGTGTTTTCGTACCAAGTCCTACTTGTGCGTAAGCACTCGTGCTAAAACAAATAATTGCTAGTATATAAAATTTATTCATCTCTTTTAATTTTATAAATAAATTACTGAAATATCTAAACGATCACCATTACCAAATATCCCACTAAATGCAGCTTCGGTAGTTAGTCCTCCTCCAAAAACGGCTCCTTGCATGTGTACACTATAATCCCCAGGTTCTAATGAAATGATTTCTGAGTGGGAGTTATATACAGAATCGTCAGCTGCATCATCTATATAATTAGAATACACAATACTTGTCATTCCATAGGCTTTGCTAGTATCTGCAGTGCTGCCATTTCCTATATAAAAATAGTTATGTGCTATTTTTGCCCTACCGTCTTTTAATTTGGTCGAACCGTCATAACTCTTAAATTCTATCGCAACATTATAGGTTATAACAACCAAAGCTCTTTGCGAAAGTGTAAAGTTTTCTTGGTATAACTCACCTGAATTTAATCCTGCTAAAGCAGTTGATTGTACAGTAACAGTGCTTGGTAGCTTTGATTCAGAACTTAATAAGCCCGATTGAAGCCCTAAAGATAAATTACCGTTAGTATCTACCATCATGTTATAATTGTTAACACCTCCAAGATTATTAGCATTATTTGCATTGTTTAGGCCCTCTATTCTTATATTACTATCTGAGCCAGCAATATGCAATGCCTCTTGAGGATCTGCTGTATTAATCCCTACCTGTCCAAATACATTTGTTAGACAAGCAAAACTAAAAACGATGAATACTTTTATATTTTTCATAATTATTTAAATTAATTATCATTTAATTATTTAATGAAGGTGCATCTGCATCTCCAGAATCACATTGACAAATGCCTCTTTTATCTGCATCTTTTGAGGCACCTACTCCTTGTGAATCATCTGTATTTGTATCTCCATCTGTATTAGGACCACCATCACTATCTATTGAAATTCCTAAGTTTTGTATGATTGGGCCCGCATATGGACCTACATAATCATCCCCCGTGTTTCCACCATCCATACCAGAATCTACTAAATCTATTATGTCATATGCGCCATCCCCTTCTAAAGCATCTGCACAACCATCTCCGTCACTGTCTAAATCTAAGTGGTTTGGAATAGAATCTCCATCTACGTCTGAAGTGATATATACACAGAATTGATCTGAAACACCATAATCTCCTTGATTAATACGGACATAGTAGTCACCAGCATCTGCAACAAAAGTTGTTAATGTGCACTCATACCAATCTTCATCACTCATTGATTGAATAAATTCAACCTCATTTCCTTCTGCAAGAACATCACCACTACCATCATCTTTCACTAATTCTATAGAACCAGTCCAGGCTTCATAAGTACCTACGATAGTGGCAAGATTTGCGAGTTGCACTGAAGCTGTCACTGAAGAATTTCCAGGTGATGTAAAACGCAATACCACATATTCATCAGCACTTGCAATGTCTAAGTATTGGTTTCCACTGTATGCATTATCAGGACCCCTATCCCAAACTGAAGGAGAGCCGTTTACTCTAAAAATATTAAGAAGAGCAAGACCCGACTCTGTCTCCACATTACCAAATGCACTTCCAACCATATTGTTATGATTAGTGTTTCCTGTGTTGGGGTTCGTGTATTCTGGGTCATCATAGTTTTCACAAGTAAAAATATATCCCTCATCAATATCTAAAATACCATCATTATCATCGTCAAGATCACATACACTATTTATACCATCTGCATCTGGATCGTTTGCGGTAACTGTTCCTGCTATTGCACCTAAGGTACATTTAGTAATAGGCGGAGTATCCGAATTAAACACACCAAAAACATCAAATTCTCGCCATAAAAATGCGCCTGCATTTGCACCTCCATTAACTGAGTTTGCTGTTATTCTAATATATTGTATTCCTGAAGCTAGTATTGCACTGCCATCTCCTAAAACTACTTTTGTAGTTCCAGCATCTGTAGCACCT
Source organism: uncultured Flavobacteriales bacterium (assembly GCA_913058295.1). Lineage (GTDB taxonomy): Bacteria > Bacteroidota > Bacteroidia > Flavobacteriales > Flavobacteriaceae > Marifrigoribacter. The sequence continues at coordinate 98,320 of CAJXRD010000002.1, forward strand.
AATGACTGACAATTTCCAGTGTAAAGCGTACCAAAGGATCCCCCAACAGGCTGAACTTCAATAGTCCAATTTTGGTTTCCAAACCCTACACCATTCCAATCTGCAATAGATACTATAGAATTTAAATCATATCCTGTACTATTAGGACCTATACCTAAATCGTATGTTGCGGTAGCACCTACAGTAGTCCAAGCGCCTTCTACGGTATCTCCTGCTGCTGTATAATCATCGCCATGTACACCGTCTGTTAACTCTTCAACTGTGGCACCGTTTCCTGTATTCCACCCTACTATATTAGTAGGGGTAATACCATCTAATAAATCACTATTACTAACATCACCTTGATAAGTTAAGGGAGTAAGCGAAAACTCACAATTTGCTGGAGTATCCACACCAAAAATATCTAATTCTCTCCATAGAAATGCGCCTGCATTTTGGCCTCCGTTAACTGAGTTTGCTGTGATTCTAATTTTTTCTATTCCTGTGGCAAGTATTGCAATACCATCTCCTATAACTATTTTTGTAGTTCCTGCATCCGTTAAACCTAATGGCTGACAATCTTCAGTGTAAAGCGAAGTATAAGACCCACCTACAGGCTGAACTTCAATAGTCCAACTTTGGTTTCCAAATCCTGCACTTTCCCAATCTGCAATAGATACAATAGAATTTAAATCATATCCTGTTCCATTAGCACCTGTGCCTAAATCGTATATTGCGTTAGCACCTACAGTAGTCCAAGCACCTTCTACTGTATTTCCTGCCGTTGTAAAATCATCACCATGTATACCGTCTGTTAATTCTTCAACTGTGGCACCGTTACCAGAATTCCAAGCTGTACCTGTTGAAGTATCAGGTGTAATACCTGCTAATAAATCAATATTACTAACATCACCTTGATAGGTTAATGGAGTAAGCGAATACTCACAATTAGCTGGAGTATCCACTAAGCAAGAAGTCGTTATGGTTGCTTCTATCCATTCAGTTCTACCACCATCTCTAACAGTCATATCAATCTGAATGTATTGGGTTGTGTTTTGTAAGGTATACGTGTATTGACCAAATCCATTAATACCAACTTCAGGAGTAGTTTGGTTAGCACCACCACTAGAGAGATAGGTACCCAATGGTGTTTCAGAGTTTATTACTGTACGTGTTTGGGTTGTATTCCCCCAAATATCCAAAGTTATAACTGTGCCACTTTCATAAGCTTGTCCTAAATCCAATACCATATGATGATTTGTATTATTCATAGAAACGCCATCATCTGCGACAACCGCACCATCATTAATTGCAGGAAAGTTAGTTTGACTTGTATGAATGACAGATTCAGCTTGAATAACGCTTGCAATAGGATCTGTAGTTGCCGAACAAGTTACAACTTGTGCATGAATAGACACAAAGGATAAAACAAAAAATAGGTTGATAAATACAAAACGAATTGTTAGTTTGATATTTTTCATAATTGTAAATAATAGATTTGGTTTGACAAACATACATTAAATATCGTTTAAGTGCAAAATATGTAGGTTAAAATGCAATAAATTAATAGTTTATGATTTTTTTTCACAGGCTTACTTGCGTATTGATCTTACATTATAAGCTGTTGTCTTCTTTAGCAGAAATAGTAGTTGTTCCAATACCAACCTGAGCAAGCATTAGATTACTAGAGAATACGATAAGTATAACTCCTAATAATTTGACTATTAAAGCATAAGTAGATTTCATGATAAAAGCGTTTAATCGATTTGCAATCACAATTATACCATAAAATCTGACAAAAAACACTATAGACACGATAAAATACATTATAATTTAACATACATAGGTTTTTACCTACAAAAATAACAATCATTTTTTATGTTTAGATGATCTCAAAGATTTGCTAAAAAAGATTAAATTATTTTACACCACTCCAACTTGTTTTTCTATTTTGCGAAAAAAAATAATTATTGTTTTCGAATAAATTAGATATAAAAAATTATAAAATTCCTTTAGAAGAGTTTTTCGATACAAATTGCTCCCTCTTTATTAAGAGGGAAGATAAATTACACCCAGATGTTTCTGGAAATAAATATCGAAAATTAAAATATAATTTATTGGAAGCTAAGGAGCTTGGAACAAACATCCTTTTGACTTTCGGTGGCGCTTTTTCAAATCATATTTCTGCAGTTGCTGCAGCGGGAAAAGAATTTAACTTTAAAACTATAGGAGTTATAAGAGGAGAGGAGTTAATTCATAAAATAGAATCGAATGCTACATTATCCTTTGCTAAAAAATGTGGGATGAAATTTCATTTTATTTCTAGGGAAGAATATCGACAAAAAACAGAAGATGAATTCATCGATAAATTAAAGAATATTTTTGGAGATTTTTATTTGGTCCCAGAGGGGGGGACTAATAGCTTAGCGGTTAAGGGATGTGAAGAAATTCTAACTGAGAAGGACAAGGACTTTGATTATCTCTGCTCTGCTGTTGGAACAGGTGGAACCTTAGCGGGATTAATTAAATCTTCACAATCTCATCAAACTGTTCTTGGGTTTTCCGCATTAAAAGGAACATTTCAATCTTTAGAAATAGAAAAATATACTCCTAAAACTAATTATAAAATCATCGATGATTATTGTTTTGGAGGCTATGCTAAAATAGATGCGCAACTTATTCGTTTTATAAATAACTTTAAAGAAAAAACAGATATTAGCTTGGATCCTGTGTATACAGGAAAAATGTTATTTGGTATATTAGACCTTATAGATAAAGGGTCTATAAAACAAAATAGCCGTATTTTAGCAATCCATACGGGAGGATTGCAAGGGATTACTGGGATGAATCAATTATTAAAAAAGAAAAATTTACCTCAAATTATATATTAAATGTTACCAAAATTTATAAAATTATTTTTTATTGCTATCCTCTTATTTAGTGGCTGTAAATCTAAAAAGAAGGTTGCCTCTAGTAATAATAAGACAAAGCCAAAAACAGAACGTGTTGTAAAGAAACCTAAGTCCACAAATACGAATAGTAATATTACGACTACCAAAATTGAGCCTACTCCAAAAAATGCTTCTCATGCCGAGGTAGTAGCAATTTACATTGATAATTATAGTGCCATTGCTAAAGAAGAAATGGTTCAATACGGTATTCCAGCGAGTATAACATTAGCACAAGGGATATTGGAAAGTGGTGCAGGAAGGGCAGAGCTAAGTAAAAAGTCTAACAATCATTTTGGAATTAAATGCCATAAGGGCTGGACAGGAGAGAGCGTTTATCATGACGATGATGAACTACAAGAATGTTTCAGGAAATATAAAGATCCAAAATATTCTTTTAGAGATCATTCTTTGTTTTTAACAGAACGAAGCCGATATAAAGATCTGTTCTCTTATAAGAAAGACGACTATAAATCTTGGGCAAAAGGCTTGCGAAAAGCGGGTTATGCTACAGATCCTAAATATCCTCAAAAATTAATTAGTATCGTTGAAAAGTATGAGTTATATACTTTTGATGATGAAGTTTTAGGTAAGAAATCTAAAAAGAAAAATAAAAAAGACCCTAAAGTAAAAACCTATATTGTTGAAAAGGGAGATACGCTTTATAGTTTGTCAAGAAAATTTAATGTTTCTGTAGATTCCTTAAAAGAATATAATGGTTTAGAATCGAACACCATTAGTATCGGACAAGAGTTATACATACATTTAATTAAAAACTAAAAAAATTGCATAAAAAAAGGCTGTCTTAAAAGACAGCCTTTTTTTATGTAATAGTAGAAAATAGTTTAATTCTTTAAAGAACTTTGCCATTTAGTATATTGTTCTTCAGTTAAAGTAGTTTTCATAGCTTTCATAAAAACATCATCAGTTTTCTTTTTGTCTGCCGCTACTTGTGTATTATTAATGTCTTTTCCATTAACAAGCTTTGTGTAATTTACTTCTTTCGTTACAAAAGCTCTATATAATGTTCTAGATTGATCTCCAGATAAGCCTAATTGACTTGTAAGATCTGCAACTTGAGCTTTAGCAACAGCCTCAGGTCTTGTTTGATCTTCAGATAAACTTTGAGCTGAAATAGTTTGTACACTAAGCATCATAACAAATGCAAATGCAATAAAGGATAATAATTTTTTCATTTTATTTAATTTAGGTTACTAATTTAATAATTTTAGATTCTATAATCCAAGAATTAAGCCAAAAAAGATAATATTATTAATCTTCTATAGCTTCCAGGTATTCTAATAACATTACAACCGCTTCATCATGAACCAAGCTTCTTCCTAGTTGAGGCATCAAATAAGTTGGAGTGGTACTTTGTACTCGACTTTCAATTTGTCCTCTATGTGAGTATATTCCTGTGGTTTCAAAATCAGTTTCTAATCTGAAATCTAATAAAAACCCAGTAGGTACATACCCTCCAGGTAAATGACAATGTGCACAATTTATATCGATATAGCCTCTTCCTCTTTCAAATATATCAAAGTTAGCTTCATCTTCCCAATCTGGTAACACTGTTACCTCTGAAACATCTGACAAGCCTTCTAGTAATCCTTCGTTTATAAAAAATTGCAATTGATTCATATTAATTTCACCATTTTGAGGATTGAAATTCATATTTCTCAACTTTGGACCAATTGGCACGTTTTCTTCATAAATATGATGACAAGTAATACAATCGTCATTTGCTGGAATTTGATATGTAATGTCTTGAGTTATTCCTTCAGCATTTAAATAACTAACAGAAACTTGACTGCTATTATCGGTATAAACTGCTTCGGTCTGATCCTCATTCCATTTGTAATTCCCTAACTTCCAAGTACCTTCTGTCTTTATTAAAACACGAGTTTCAATTATTATTTTATTGGATGAAGTATTGCTTTCATCTTCATAATAATAAAAGGTTTTTGAAATTAAAGTATTATCAGGAAAATCTGGTAAATTACTAGTTCCGTCATACTGCATAGCCTCTCCTTCTGGTAAGCGTAGGAGTCTTTGTTTATGCGCATAATCTGTAAAAAGCTTACTGTTTAATTCAAATAAATGAACATCTTCTGCAGGAGTTAAGTCGGATAATAATCCACTATAAACTTCCATGTCTGATAAATTTGTTTCGAAAGTTAATGGAACAATAGGGTCTGGTTCGCCATCGTCTGTAGCAACATACCCATCGTCATCACTACCGCAAGAGGCTATTAATAAAGCCAATACAGACAAGCTTAGAATAAAGTACTTTTTCATTTTCATTAAATTTTTGCCTAAAATACAAATTTGATGTAAACGAAAGCGGTTTTAACAGGAATTTAAGTGGAATATTATTTAAATAGCTCATACTGGCCATTTAGAATAATAGTTACGACAATTTCTTTCTTGGTTTCGTTTCTAAAATACCAGCCATGTTTTCCTTCAAAAGGAGCGGTTAAAGTTCCTGCCATATTATTTGAATAGGCAAGCGTATAACTCTCATAAAACACATTTTTTGGTGGATTTTCTTGTTTCACTTCCCCATGAAAATCTATATAAACAATACCTTTATCTGTTGTCCACTCGTATTTGATGCTACCATATTTAAGACTTTTAAATTTATATTCAATTCCTTTTTCAACTGGAACGACAAGCTTTATAGTATCCATCCTTTTAGGGTATTGAAATTCTGGAGGAGGATTGTCCGCTTCACTTGGCTTAGGAACATTTTTTGGAGATCCTATTTTGAACATTTTTATTTTCTTAAAATTTAAATCAGAAGAGCTTTCATTATCATTTGCTTTTTTATTCCCTTGATATAATTTTGAAAAGCCAAAGAGTTTGCCTGTTCCTAAAGGATCTATACCATATTCCGCAGGTAAAACAGCAATAAACAGTACAAGTGCACTAATTATTAATGCAATGATCACTGATTTTAATAATTGGGCTTTATTTAAATTGGGTTGATTATTTGTTGTCATATAATATATATTAAGAAATAAAGTATCCTGTTAATTGATAACCAAAAAGTAAAAATCCTGCTGCCATTAAAAGTAAGTTGGTGAGTTTGGAGAATTTGATATAACTATGGTACTGTCGCCAAAACGAAATAATTAAAAGTACCAACCCTAATGCCAAAAATTGACCAATTTCTACACCCAAATTAAAGCCCAATAAATTAACGAAAAGCCCCTCTTTATCAAATTCAAATTCTTGTAATTTTGTTGCTAGTCCAAAGCCATGAAATAATCCAAAAATTAGAACAGCTCCTTTGGTATTGGGTTGTTTTCCAAATATTTTTTTGAATCCGCCCAAATTATCAAAACCTTTATAGACTATCGATAAGCCAATTATGGCATCTATTATATAGGCATTTACCTTTATATCTGCCATAACGCCAAGTAACAGCGTAGCGCTGTGTCCAATAGTAAAAAAACTTACGTAGGTGATAATTTCTTTGGGACGATATAAAAAAAAGATAACTCCCACCAAAAAAAGTAGATGGTCGTAACCGGTAATCATATGTTTAGCGCCTATATAAAGAAAAGGTCCAAAAGCAATGCCTTTGTTTGTAGTTAAAAAGGATTGTGTCTCTTCATCTACACCATGAGCATAAGCAGAAACTGAAATAAGGCAACAGAGTATTAGTGTAATTGGACTTGCAATTTTTACTAATTTCATATGGTTTTAATTAGTGTGCATGCCCATGTTCTTTTACCTGACGAATACTATCTAGCTTTCTTTTTTCCTCCTTATCCATTTTCTCTTCTACAGGTGTTTTGTTCTCTTCAGATATAACTTCTGTCTCCGCTTTCTCCTTCGCCTTTTTCTTGTCTGTACAAGCTGTGAATAAACCTAGGGATAGTGTTAAAGCAATAATTAATGTTTTAGTTTTCATAGGATAAAAGTTTAGTGTTTTTTTTCAAATATTTTTTGTCTGAATCAAATTGAAAGTCCTTGTATAAGTAATCAATTTCAAGACTGATTTTATTGTTTTTGTAACCACATCCTAATTTCTTTTCGTAAAGAAACTTCAGGTTTTGGTAACGGAATTGTTTGTCCAAATTGTTTACTTCTATTAAATTTTGAAAACATAATTTTATGTTTTTTCCAAATTTCAGGATACAATTCTAAGAACTTATTAAAAAAACTTTGTTCATTAATTTTTCCTTCTATTTTAGAAAGTACGTCTTTAAATTTTTGCTCTTGTTCTATAATCATTTTGTTTTTATTCAGTAATAAATAAAACTATATGTAGTTACTAATTTTATTGTGTTCATTCTTTTTAATTGTGGCAAACGGTCTTGTATAAGATTTGTGCGGCTTAAAATCCGGAGGTTTTTCAGCCTATTACAAATGTTAATTAGTTGTTTTGGTTTTACAATTTTTATTTAAAGTTTGCATAAATTTTATACGTTGTTGTAGCCAGTTTTTATTTTCATAACAAACCATCGAATAGATTGAGCTAAATATGCTCCAATTATTACTGGAATTGAATATAATCCATAAAGTATAAATTCAATAGGGAAAATACTATGTGAAGACAAATCGACTATCATTTCACATATCGCAGCTAATGGAAATAAGACCATACTCATTAACCCAATTTTCCAGGATGACTCATCACTAAATAACTTAACAATAAATCCTGAAAAAATCAGGAAGCCTAAACTATACATAGATATGCCTTCTATTCCAGTTCTTATTAATGGAAATAAAGGTGAGTCATAATGTTTTAAATCGTCAAGAAAAAAAACAGGTAAGACTATTGAACTCATTCCTAATATTGCAATTGTTACGAATGAAATTATTCTTTTTGTTTTCATAGATTATTAAGATGTTTTTCAGTTTGTTTTTTTAATTGGATACAACTTGTTATATCGTGTTATTTATATTCGTTTATCGGCTTATATTCTTTGATAACGATTGGTTTTGTGTTTTTTTTCTGTTTAAGGTTTGTAATTCACAAACTAAATATGGCTAATATAAGTTTTTCAGCTACTATTTTTATAGAGAAAGTATATTTATAAAAACCCTTCAATAAGCATCTTATCTATTTTTTAAAAAAAATAGGTAGCACAGGTGTAATAATTTACAAATGGAGACACTAAATAGATAAATCAATATATTACATAATATGAAAACAAATAAAAGAAAAACCATTAAGATTGCACTTTTGTGGTCAGCAGTACTATTAATTGGTAGCTTAGTATTAAAATTAAGCCATGTAGAAAACCAAAATATAAGCTTCTTAATTATAGTAGCTGCTGCCTGTATATCCTTAAATTTAAGTGGAACAAATAAATTATCTTGTAAAGCAGAAAATCTTAATGCTAAGAATTAAACGTTTTATATAATTTAAAAAAGTGAGTAGCGATTTTTATAACATTTCCATTTTACCTTATTCCGGGATAATCATTAAAATTTGTAGAGCATATACAAACTCTCAAGAAGATTTTGAAGATTATTACCAAGAGGTATGTTTACAGATTTGGAGAAGTAAAGACAGTTTTAAAGAACAATCAGAATGGTCCACTTGGATTTATAGATTGTCTTTAAATGTTTGCTTAACCTTATTAAAGAAAAAGAAAAATAACAAGCAGCATCAAACATCAGATTATTTACCTCCTGAGGCAATAGAAGATAGTCGTGTGTTTACAGATGAATCTTTAAATCAGTTATACGATGCAATTAAAAAATTATCTGAAATAGACAGAGGGGTTATTTTGCTGTATCTAGAAGAAAAAACCTACCAAGAAATTGCAGACATTATTGGAACCAACCCAAATAATATTGGGGTTAGAATTAAAAGAATTAAAGAACGATTAAAAAAAATATTAGCATAAATGGAAAAGTCGATTGAAACTATTTGGAAAGAAGGATTTTTAAAAAGTGATGCTTTGGTAGCACCAAAACTAAACGATTTATACAATCAAAAATCTATAGATATTGTAGATAAATTTAGAAGAATGTATAAGCTAAATATCATTGGTTTGTTTTTGTTTGCTTTAATTTTATTGCCTGTTAATATCGCGGTGAAGATCCCCTATATGGGAATTCCTATGTTTTTCTTATTTATTTTTATAGCAGTTTTCGGAATAAAATATAAAAAGAAATTAGATAAAATTGATAAAAACTTAAACAGTTACCAATACCTAAAAACATTTGACGATTGGACAAAAGATATGATTCAGTTTAACACCAAAATGTCTAGATTTTTATATCCTTATGTATTTCTTTCTTTGGTTGCAGGTTTTTGGTTTGGTGGTTTTGGAGGTGATATTCCAGGACAAGATTTAGTGGATAGCTTGTTGGTTAATAACCCAGATATGCTACTGGTTTTTGGAACTCCATTATTTGTGATATTAGGATTGCTTTTTGGTGTTGCTTTTTTCGCATTTTTTGGAGGAAGAATAGGGAAGTGGGATTTAAATTTAGTTTATGGACGAATCTTACGAAGACTAGACAGCTTATTAAAAGATATGGAAGAATTAAGAGCCACTAATTAAAAAAATATTTTAGGCTGTAATATTTTAAACTTTAAGCCACTAATAAAGTAAATAACAAATCATGACAATTAAAAGTACCATTACCCTTTTTGAAAGTTTACAAGGCCAAAGCCAAAAAAAACAGGAACTTAAAATATATAAAGAGTTTATTGTAATACTTAAAGCTATAGAAAATAGAAAGATGACAGAAATAGAGATTCAATCTATAGAAACATTTCTTAGTCAACTAGAGTTAAATGACCTCCCTAATAATAAAAGAAAATATTTTAGACGAAAACTTAGGGCTTTTAAAGAGTATTTAAAAAAAGAGTTTTCTTTAACAAGCAAAGGATACTATGCTAATTTGGGAACAGGATTGGGAATGACTTTTGGCCTCGCAATTGGAACTTCATTTTTTGGAGCAAATTCTGGTGTTAGTATCGGGATGCTATTTGGGATGTTCTTAGGATTGATTGTTGGACGCTATATGGATTCTGAAGCCGAGAAAGAAAATCGGGTGCTTCACTAGTTCAAAATATAATCAAAATGCAAGCCATAATTGTAGCCATAAGTTTACACTTGTTTTCATCAATTAATAGTAGTGAAACACAAAAAGAGATTGCAAATTCTATAGGAGAAACTAATCTCGTGCAACTTACCGAAATAAAAGCCTGAACTAATCTTGAATTATAAGGAGATCTTGACTCTTGAGCTCTTTGATTATTAGATTTACATAATCTTTAATAGTATTCTCCGTTTTATAGGGGTTTGTAATATCTATAGATGCTCTCCATAACAACTCCCGGTCTTTACCAATGCAGATACAATACAATGCTGTTTCTGTATGGTATATTTTAATCTCCTCATAATATTCATCACTGTAATAAATATCTTGATTTTGATAATAATCTTCTTTAAAATTCTTAAAATCGTCATTTAAATGTCTGTAAGTCTTAATAAAAGTAACCTTCTCTTCCGTGTTAATTACTTTTGAAATAAGAATGGCATCAAAGTTAGATTCGATAAGCTTATTTTCAATAATATTAAGCTCCTCTTCTGTTTTTTTAGAAGTAGTAAAGGACTGTTCAAAAAAATCAATACTCTTTACAGCATTTACACCTTTACTTTCTAATTTTGCCGTTAAATTCCTCTCAAATAACCTTCTGGCTTCTTCATTTTGACTAATACCTATCACTAATACCTTAATCGCTTTAAAGTCTATTGTATTAGGGTCTTTCCACTGTTCAAGTAATTTAGTAGAAGAACAAGAAATGAATAGTAGAGTCACAATTAATATGTAGATAGTCTTTTTCATAGGACTTTAATAACGATGATTTAAATTACAAATAACCTATAAAATAAACAATGATAATTATCAGGTTTAGGATTTTTTCACAAACCCTAATTCGATGAACTTCATTCAGTTTTGGTATGCTTACAGGCCAACCATATTCTTTGTTAATTTTAATTTTTAAAGCATTAAGGGCATCGGTTTCCCCATGTATTAGAAAGACTTTTTCTGGAATATTTTTAATATTATTTATCCAATCTAATAATTCGTCTTGATCCCCGTGTGCAGACAAACTTTCGATGTGGTGAACTTCTGCTTTTACTGGATAATATTTACCGTAAAATTTAATTTCTTTAACTCCTTCTAATAAATCTCTACCTCGAGTGCCTTCTGCTTGATATCCTACCAATAATATGGTGGTTGTATATTCATCTATTAATTGCTGAAGATAGGTGAGTACCCTTCCTCCAGTAACCATTCCACTTCCTGCAATAACAATTTTTGGTCTAGGGTCGTCTATAGTTTCCCAGGTCTCTCTATAGGAAGTAATACTGTGTATATGGCTATTCATACCATAATATTCCTTTTTAGAAAGTTGATGCCATTCGGGGAATTGTTCAAAAACGGAAAGTATATTATTGCCCATAGGGCTATCCACAAAAATAGGAATGCTAGGTATCTTATTTTTCTGATAGAGTTCCCATAACAAAAACATTAAGGTTTGTAATCGCTCTACCGCAAAAGAAGGAATAATTAAAGTGCCTCTGTTATAAATGGTTTTATTAACCAAATCAATTATTTTTTCTTCAAATTCATCGCTTGGGTGTTTTTTATTTCCGTAGGTAGCTTCCATAAAAAGAAAATCAGCCCATCGAGCTTTGTCAGGAGGAAAAAGTAAAGGGTCCGTTATCCTACCAATGTCCCCGGAAAACACTAATATTTTTCCGCAAATATCCAATTCTATATAGGTAGACCCTATGATATGGCCATTATATCTAAATCGATATTTTATGTTTTCAGCAAACAAAACCCATTCGTCCTTTTCAACAGGTTGAAAAAGCCTAGTAGTGAATTCAGCTTCTCTTATAGTGTAAAATGGCTGAGCTGGTTTATGAATAGAATACCCTTCGTCATTAGCTCTTTTAGCTTCTTCTTCGTGAATTTTCCCACTATCCAATAAAATAATTTTAGCAATTGCTAAGGTTGGGGAAGTCCCCATTATTTTTCCTTTAAACCCTTGCCTTACCAAACGAGGTAAATAGCCAGTATGGTCTAAATGGCCATGGCTAAGTAATACCATGTCTATTGTTGAAGCATCAATAGCTAAATTTTTCCAGTTTTGTTTCCGTAACTTTTTCAACCCTTGAAACATTCCACAATCAATCAAGATTTTATGATGAGGCGTTTCAATTAGAAATTTTGAGCCAGTTACCGTTCCTGCAGCTCCTAAAAAATGAATTTTTAATTCCATAAATATCTAGGTTAAACATTAGATAATAATTGGAATTCTTTTAAGATTCTAGCTCTTCTGTTTTCTGAAATGTCAAGATGGTCTAAATAAAAAACATCATGGATAAGCTGTCTGCATAAAACAATATCTCTACTTAATAAAAATTGCTTTTCTCGATTTGTTAATAGTGTAGATACTGTTATTGGATATAAGCCTAAGCGGTCTATTCTATCTTTAAGCCCATCTCCAACTGGATAGTTCCAGCTTAATAGATATAAACTCATACATTCTCCATAGGCTAATGCTTCTTTTGTAAAACTAGTATTGGTAATTACCCAGCCTTTATTTGGGCAATTGGATTTCTCATAGTTTTTTTTATAATTTGCAAGAATGTCTTGATATCGAGAATAAATATATAAAGGGACTTTTACATTACATTTAATTTTCTGATCACTATGAAACTTGCATTCCCCAATAATATGTTCTCCGTTTTTTTTTGCGATGATATCCACTTCATGAGAAACACATTTTCCTTTAATCATTTGTCCTACTTCAACTTGATAGCCAGAATAATGTAAAACAGCTCCAATAAATTGTTCAAAAGGAAATCCTGTTGGGCCTAATTCATATATTGCTTTTTTAAGCTTGTATTTTGATGCGTAAACAGATTTCTTTTTCTTCAATAAGGAAAAGGCACGGTTATAAATTTCCTTGGTGGAGATGCCTTGGTATAATTCATCCCTAACAGAATTTAAAATATGTTTAATGGTAATATCATCTGCACCACTTTTTCGTAAAGAACTTTTAAGTTTACTTAATGAGAATCTAACCTTCGACCCTGAAGATTTTATAATCTCGAATGGTTTTTCTTTAGGTTTAACCGTCATAGTGAAGCTCTATATATGCTTTTTAAAATAATCTTTTATTAAAGCTTTGGTTTGATTAAGTGTCATGCTATCTGCTTTTTTTACAGCAGTTATTTTGTTTGCAATAGGTTTGTATTCTTGTTGAAGTTTTTTATTTAATTTTTCTCCTGCTTCCGCTGGGCCAAAAATCACAATAGTATCTGCATCTTTTAAGTTTTCAATAATTTTATCAAAGTAATTATTAAAATCATGCTTTTCTCGTTCTAAATACTTGCTGTCTTGCACAACATCCTGAGGTCCGCCTTTAAGTCTACTTCCAGATCCTCCTACAATATGATAGGGTTTTATTTCAGAATAAATCATGGTTAATTTTTCTGAATGATTATGTAAAGTAAAAACATACGCTTTTACTTTGTCCAGCCATATTCCAACTTTTTTCATCTATTATTCTTATTTATAAATCATGCATTGTTAACACAGGAACCTTAGATTTATAACCTAATTCCTGAACCAAATGGTTCGTGAAAATGGAATCTAAAAAACCGTGTTTTTTATTAACGAAAGCAATCATATCACTATTTCTACTTTGTACAAAACAATCTAATGCAACTTCTAATTCTACTTGATAAATAACATGAAAACTATAATTTAAACCTTCAAAATATTCCTCGAGTAATTCTTTGTTGTTGTTTTGAGTTTTATTTAAGTCTTTATCTATTTCATTTTCAATATGAAGAATTCTTATTGCAGCATTAGTTATGGTAGTTATATCAATAAGTTGCTTTAATTCTCTTCTTTTATAATGGGTATTATAACTGGTAGGAAATACAATTTCTTTTGGTTTTGTGTATTTAACTTCAGAAGGTATCGCCATTACAGGACAATACCTTACATTTTCCATAACCATAACGGTATTGCTGCCAAGAAATTTGTCTACAGCATTGGTAGCGCCTTGGGTTCCCATGATAATTAAATCTATATTCTCTTTCTCTACAGTTTCTTGGATACTATTAAGAAGTGAATTAAATTTTGAAACTTTAAAAAAACGATGTCTAGAAATATTGTTTTTTTGAATTTCCTTAAGTGTTACGGATAACTCCTTTTCAGAATTATTTTTTCCGCTCTTATAAGCGATTTCTCCAATTTCAGGAACTAATACATTGTCTGTTGCAAAGCCTAATGTATAAAATGCATTGAGTATATAAAATTCACATTCTTCATTTTTATATAAATCAACTGCATATTCAATTGCATTGCTTGCATTTTTCGAAAAATCGGTTGGTAATAGAATTTTTTTCATCGGTTCCGATTTAAAATGATCCTATTCAAAATTAGTGAATTGATGAGCTAATTAAGATGATATTTATCACAAATTACCAGAATAATTAATATCTATTTCTGACTTTTGTCATACATATATTACTTGAGGATTAATATTTTAGCTTCATCATTTTTTAAAAATTATAATCCTTTTGAATAGGAATTTAATTTGTAATTTTCAAGAAATAAAATAACAGAATTTAAATGGAATTAAGCAAGTACATAGATCATACTTTATTAAAAGCAACAGCACAAGCCAAGGATATTAAAAAATTATGTAGCGAAGCAATCGACTATAATTTTTATGCCGTTTGTGTAAATGGTTGTTATGTTTCTTTAGCAAAAAATGAATTGAAAAACACCGCTGTAAAAGTTGCAGCAGTAATTGGATTTCCATTGGGAGCTATGACTACAGAAGCAAAAGTATTGGAAACCCAAAAGTGTATAGAGGATGGCGCTGACGAGATTGATATGGTGATTAATATTGGAAAGCTTCAATCTGGAAATTTTCAATATGTTGAAAATGAAATTGCAGCAATTAAAATTGCAACAGGAAAAATACCATTAAAAGTAATTATTGAAACCTGTTATCTTTCCGAAGAGGAAAAGAAAACTGCTTGTAATTTAGCAATGAATGTAGGGGCAGATTTTGTAAAAACATCTACTGGCTTTGGAACAGGAGGAGCAACATTAGAGGATGTGAAATTAATGAAAAGTGTAGTTGGGGATCGATTGAAAATAAAAGCATCTGGAGGAATTAAAGATACTAAAACAGCATTGGAATATGTTGCTTTGGGCATTAGTAGAATTGGAACTTCTTCGGGAATTGCAATCGTAACTTCAAAATAATAGTATGAGTGTACATATAGAAGCAAAAAAGGGAGATGTCGCAGAAACGGTTTTGTTGCCTGGAGATCCATTAAGAGCAAAATGGATTGCAGAAACATTTTTAGAAAACCCAGTTTGCTATAATGAAGTAAGAGGAATGCTGGGTTATACAGGGACTTATAAAGGAAAAAGAGTATCGGTTCAAGGAACGGGTATGGGGATTCCTTCCACTTTAATTTACTGTAATGAATTAATTAAGGATTATGGAGTCAAAAACTTAATACGAGTTGGCTCGGCAGGATCTTATCAGAAAGATGTGCAGATATATGATATTGTAATTGCGATGTCTGCTTCTTCAAATTCGGGAATTAATAATTCGAGATTTGTAAATTCTAATTTTTCTCCTACCGCAGATTTTGAATTATTATTAAAAGTAGTGGATTATGCTCGAGATAATAACATCCCTATAAAAGCTGGAAATGTGTTGTCTTCAGATGAATTTTACGAAGACGATTATGATTCCTATAAAAAATGGGCAGATTTTGGCGTGCTATGCGTAGAAATGGAAGCGGCAGGGATCTACACGGTGGCTGCAAAATATAATGTAAAAGCATTGACAATATTAACCATTTCAGATTCTTTAATTACAAAAGAAAAAACAAGCGCTAAAGAAAGAGAAAGTACATTTTCTACTATGGTAGAAATCGCATTAAGTACTTTATAAAAAAGGGAATCTATATTGATCCCCTTTTTCAATTTTAAATCTATAGTTTTAAAGCTTAAAAGTTACCACTGGAATATTAGAGTGATTAACTAAGTCTTCACTAATACTTCCTGCAAAGAAATGTGCTAAGCCTCTTCTTCCGTGTGTTGGCAATGCAATAATATCTGCTCCTACTTTATTACTATAATTAAAGATTCCATCTTCAACGGTGTAATCATTATAATAATCCACTTGGTCCAATAAATTTAAAGCATCGGCTTTAGTTAAGAAATTATGTACTCGGGTATCTATTTCCTTTGTACTTCTATAATTTTGACCAGGAAGATTTATATATAGTAATTTTACTTTAGCATTGGTAAGAGTACTTAATAATTTTAAAGCATTATTAAAAGCATTTATATTCTCTTCGGCAAAATCACAAGCAAACACAGCTTTTTCAGCATTAAAGTTCTTCGTTTCTTTTTTAACAACAAGTACGGGAATGTCTGAGTTTCTAACCACTTTTTCAGTATTAGACCCTACAAAAACTTCGCTTAACCCACTACTACCGTGTGATCCCATAATAATAAGGTCCGCTTCGTTTTCTATAGCGACTGCATTTAGTTCGTTAAAGTTTTTATAGCTATAAACAGAATCGGTGATGGTAATTCCGTCTAAATAATCTTTGTCTAAAAACTCTTTAAACCTCTTTTCTGCAAGTTTTAAATAATACATTCCCTCTAGCATTTCTTTAGAATTGGAACTAGTTAAAACGGTATCTGGGATTCCCAACATATGAAGGGCAATAATTTCGGCATCGTGTTTTTTTGCTAAATTAGAAGCTACTTCTAATGCATATTCAGAGCATTCTGAAAAATCAACTGGGACTAATATTTTTTTCATTTTAATCTATTTAATTGGTTTTAATTTCAAAAAATTATTTCTATTATTCCTAATGTTGAATAAGGGATGCTTTTCTTTTTCTTAATTGCTTCTCTAGGTCTGAAATGGTGTTTCTTGCTGCTAATTCAAAGTTTTTTTCTTTAGAAGAAGCGAAAATTTTAGGGCCAGGAATGCTTAACTCAATCTCACAAATATTTCCAACACCAGCAGCATCATTTTCTAATTTGAAAAATACATTTGCATTGATGATTGTGCTGTATTTATTTCCTAATTTATTTAATTTTTTAGTTACTATTTCAGTCATAGAATCACTGGTAAGCATCTTTACATATTGAATGTTTATAGTCATAATTATTGGTTTTAAATTGTATTTCAAATTTAACGATTTGTATGCTAAAATAGTATGATATATGTCAGAATTATAAATACATTAACAAAACAAAGGGTTATTTTTGCATCGCTAAAAAGCGTACAAAATAAGAATATGAAAAAGAATAATGCCACACTACAACTTTCTAAAGAAGAAATGAGGTTGTATGGTTATAAGGTAGTAGATGCCATTGTGGAACACTTTGATAATCAGGATAAAAAACTTCCAGTTTCTAAAGGAACTAGAAAAGAAATGGACCATTTGTTTTTGGAAGAAGCTCCAGAAAATGCTATGAACGCAACTGCTGTATTGGATTTTGTGTTAAAAGAAGTGGTTACAAAAAGCACTATTGTATCGCACCCCAAAGCCTTTTCTTTTGTGCCTGGGCCAAGTAATTATATCAGTGCAATGGCCGATACTTTGGCTACTGGCTTTAATATTTTTTCTGGTGGATGGGCAGCTTCTCCAGCTGCAGCAGAACTAGAAGTTGTTACTTTAAATTGGTTGTTGAAGATTTTCGGTTTTCCTGTAAAAAAAGGAGGAGGTATTTTTACAAGTGGTGGTTCTATGGCAAACCTTACTGCAATTGTTACTGCAAGAAAAATTAAATGTGGGGATGATTTTTCTAAGGCAGTGATTTACCTTTCAGATCAAGCGCATTCTTCCAATATAAAAGCAATAAGAGTATTGGGATTTAAAAAAGAACAAATCCGAATTATTCCTACGAATTTAGAATTTAAATTTTCATTAAATAAATTAAAGAATGCCATTGCAAGAGATCGATTAGGTGGATTAAAACCTTTTTGTTTAATTGCAACAGCAGGAACTACTAATACAGGTACCGTAGATCCTCTTTCTGAGATTGCTGCAATTTGTAAAAAGGAAAACATATGGTTTCATATTGATGGAGCCTATGGTGGTGCAGCGATTCTTTCCAAAGACGGAAAGAAAATGTTAAAAGGTATAGAAAAAGCAGATTCATTAACAGTAGATCCGCACAAATGGTTTTTTCAACCTTATGAAATGGGTTGTTTATTGGTTAGAAATATCAATCATTTAAAAGGCACATTTACCGAAACTCCAGAATATTTAAAGGATGTAGAAGGTAATAAATCTGAAATAAATTTTTACGATCACGGGGTTCAATTAACCAGAAGATTTAGAGCATTAAAATTCTATATGTCTATTAAAACATTTGGCTTAGGGGAATTTAGAAAGGCGATTACATACAATATAAAATTAGCAGAAGAGGTAGAGGAATGTTTGCGAAATAGCCCACAATGGGAAGTTATTTCGCCAGCTACTTTGGCTGTAATAAACTTTAGATATAACCCTATTGATGAAAATCTTAATGAGAAAAAATTAGATGCTTTGAATCAATATATTTCTGAGCAAGTAGTTGCAAGCCAAGAAGCATTATTAGTAACAACTATTCTACATGGACAAACGGTTTTAAGGATGTGTTTAATAAATCCAAGAACTACCATGGAAGATATTAAAGAGACCTTTGCCCTTTGTAACAAAATAGCTGAAACTCAAAAACCATTTTAATTTTTTGTCATTCAGAACGGAACTTGTGTAGTGAAGAATCTTAAAAAAAAGATTAAAAACTAAATTGACAACAAAAACAGACATAATTGTTATAGGCGGAGGAGCCGCGGGTTTTTTTACAGCGATAAATATTGCTGAAAACGATCCGAAATTAAAAATCATTCTATTAGAAAGAGGGACTAATGTGCTTACTAAAGTTAAAGTTTCTGGTGGGGGAAGATGCAATGTCACTCATGCTGAATTTATTCCCAAAGAACTTACCCAAAATTACCCCAGAGGAGAAAAAGAATTGCTAGGTCCTTTTCATACCTTTATGACTGGTGATACCATTGAATGGTTTGAGAAAAGGGGAGTGCCTTTAAAAATTGAAGAGGATGGCAGGATGTTTCCGGAGAGTAATACGTCTCAAACGATTATCGATTGTTTCTTAAACGAAACGGAAAGATTAGGAGTTGCCATTTTAAAAAACCATTCGGTAAAAGAAATTCAAAAAGAAAAGGATATTTGGCAGATTTCTACTGAAAAAGGAAATTTCACTTCAGAAAAATTAGTAATGGCTACGGGGAGTAGCACTAAGGTTTGGGATCTCATTAAAAAACTAGGGCATACCATTATTCCTCCCGTCCCTTCCTTATTTACTTTTAATATTAATGATGATCGAATAAAGGAGTTGCCAGGAATTGCAACCCCAGCATCGGTGCAAGTAGTTTCAAAAAATAACAAGCTAAAATTAGAATCTGAAGGGCCTTTGCTTATAACCCATAAAGGATTAAGTGGCCCTGCCATATTAAAATTATCGGCTTGGGGTGCAAAGGAATTGAATACTGAAAATTATCAATTTAAAATTAAAGTAAATTGGTTGTTGGACCTTAGCACTGATGAAGTTTTTGAGAGTTTAAAAAGCTTACGGGAGACTAACAAGAAGCAATCACCGACTACCTATGCGCAATTAGGATTACCCAAAAGGTTATGGCAAAGTTTAGTGCTTGCTTCTGGGATTACAACTAATCAAAAATGGGCAGAAACGACCAACAAACAGCTTAAAGAATTGGCATCTCAACTTTGCGAATCTATATATCAAGTGGATGGAAAAAGTACCTTTAAAGAAGAGTTTGTGACGGCAGGAGGGGTCGATTTAAAAGAAATAGATTTTAAGCGCTATGAAAGTAAAATTCATAAAAATCTGCATTTCGCTGGGGAAGTTTTAAATATAGACGCGATAACAGGAGGGTTCAATTTTCAAAATGCTTGGACTGGAGGCTTTATTGTTGCTAAAAGTATTACGGAATGAAAACCTATGTCGCATTTATAAGAGGCATTAATGTTGGAGGTCATAAAAAAATTTTAATGGCAAATTTAAGGTTGCTATTAGAAAAAGCAGGACTTCAAAATGTGCAAACCTATATCCAAAGTGGGAATGTGGTTTTTAACTCAAAAGAAGATATTTATTTAGCTACTAAAATAAGGGAAGCTATTGAGTCAAAATATGGGTTTAAAGTACCTGTTTTGGTTAAAAAAGCAACAGAATTGAGTGAAATATTGTCAAAATGTCCATTTATTGGTGAAAAACGAGAAAAGAGTTATTTTATACTTTTAGGGGAAAGCCCGGCTAAAGAGAACATAGAATTAACAGCTGCATTTTCAAACTTGAAGGAAGAATTTCACATCGCCGAAAACTGTGTGTATATTTACTATGCTGTGGGTGCTGGAAAAGCTAAAATGGGAGTTAATTTCTTTGAACGAAAACTAAAAGTAAAAGCCACGGCTCGCAATTATAGAACCATGGCTAAACTTTTAGAAATGTCTACTCTTTAATAAGTTTTATGGTTTTAGATTGATTTTCATCGGAAACCAAAGTGATAAAATACATTCCTTTAGATAAAAAGGAAACATCCATTTCATTTATGTTACTTTCTGTATTCTTTATATTAGAAACAGATCTCCCTAACACATCTCTTATGTCTGTAGAAACAATGTTAGCTTCGGATTCTATAAATAACTTGTTTTGAAGAGGATTAGGATACACGGTTGATTGTGCAATACTACTATCTTCAGTACCAAGAATACCAACTTCAAAAGGATGAATCACAGTTTGTCCTTGATAAGTAACTTCAAATGTCCAAGTGCCATCTAAACCGGCAGGTGCTATGCCAGAGGTATACCACCATGAAGCATAATAATTATCAGTTAAATCATAAGTCCAATCTGTGTAAATTGCATTATCAGGACTTCTTGCTAAGAGCGAAACTTGAGTTCCTGCAACTTGGTCTTTTAAATAAATAATAAAATAGACAGTATCCCCTTCATAAAATTGATCACTTAAATTTAGAGTTTCCGTATTGGGACATGTTGGAAAAATTGGGGGAGCACTATGTGTTGCAATTCTATTGATATAAGTGTTTAAATAGGGTTTTTGATTTTGAAACCAAGTATCTGGATTCATGGTGTTACAAGGTCCAAAATTGGGGTCTATTAATTGATTCGCGTTATCATATACTTCAAAATGTAAATGAGGTCCGGTTGAGTTTCCAGAACTACCTATAATACCTAAAAACTCTCCCTGTGTAACATTATCTCCAATCCCTTTGGAGGTTAAAGAACCATTTTTCATATGCCCATACCATGCCGTACTTCCGTCTCCATGTTGAACATAAATAGCATTCCACATATTATTATTAAAGGAGCAACTGCGATCGTAACCCCCATCAAACTTGCCAACAATTTGCCCAGCTGCTCCAGCTATAACACGGGATTGATCATTGTCCATTTGATACCACCAAAAAGGCCAAGTAAAAATATCGACGCCTTGATGGTTATAACCACTAGAAGTGTCATATGTCCTTGTACCACAATTATAATCGGTTAATTGGTTAGGGTAGGCTGGATTTTCATCTACATAACCAGAAATTGCCCAAACAGATTCATAATCTACACCTGGAGCTTTTATTACAGGCCAAATAAATAAAGGGTGCCCTCCTTGTTTGTTAACAGGCATTAACTTGCCTTCTTGTTGTAACTGATTTACATTTTCTTTTAATATGGAATGTATTTCAGCTCTTTGCGTTTCATTTAAACAGGGAGTATTATTCTTGTTTAGCTCTACTTCGCCGCCACCTTCAAGATTCATTTTTAAACCTTGTGCAATGGAGAGATTAAAACATAGAAGAATAAGAAAGAGTAATTTAATACCATGTGTTTTCATAATTTTTAAATTTTATAGTTAAAAAAATATGAGGTAGGGATTATTACAATTAGGTGTAATACGCTCAATATTAAATGGATATACTTCTAAATATAAAAAAAAAATAAATTAGTTTTAATTAAATTGTATTCTATTTTTATATAACTCCCTGATTACAATGAAATAAAGACTTGTTGTCGTTGGATTAAAAAATTAATCATTAATGTTTTTTGTAGGAATTTGGAATAACAAGTGATGAGTTCAAATAATTACAAGGTGAATTTTATATCTTTGCTTTTGAAAATTATATACATGGAAACCTCCTTTTTTATTCCTAAAGCATATTCAAAACAATTAAAAGACGGTAGTGTTACCTGGCAATCACCTAGTAATATTGCTTTGGTGAAATATTGGGGGAAATATGGAGAGCAATTGCCTAAAAACCCTTCGATTAGCTTTACATTAAATAATTGTAAAACGATCACCGAATTAAAATATTCAAAAAAAGAAATCCCTACAGACACCTTTGATTTTGATGTCTATTTTGAAGGGGAAATTTCAAAGGATTTTAAACCAAAAATCGAAACCTTTTTTAAACGTATTGAAAAGTATTTGCCATTTTTAAAGGACTATAAATTTGAAATCCATACTACAAATACCTTTCCGCATAGTAGTGGTATTGCTTCTTCAGCAAGTGGGATGAGTGCATTGGCTTGTTGTTTGGTCGATATGGAAAGTCTTCTTTTGAAAAATGATGTCACCCAGAGCGCAGTCGAAGGGTCTTTTCTGAAAAAAGCCTCTTTCCTGGCAAGATTAGGTTCAGGTTCAGCATGTAGAAGTCTGGAAGGAGATTTAGTAGTTTGGGGAGCACATTCAAAAATTGAAGGAAGTTCTAACTTTTTTGGTGTTAAATATCCAATGAAGGTTCATAAAAACTTCAAGAATTATCAAGACACTATTTTGTTGGTTGATAAAGGAGAGAAACAAGTAAGCAGCTCTGTGGGTCATAATTTAATGCACGATCATCCTTTTTCGGAAGAACGATTTAAACAGGCAAGTAATAATTTAAGTAAATTGATTTCTGTATTAGAATTAGGAAATCTTACCGAGTTTATTAAAATTGTTGAAAGTGAAGCATTGACGCTTCATGCAATGATGATGTGCTCGATGCCTTATTTTATATTAATGAAACCCAATACTTTGGAAATAATTAATAAAATTTGGACCTATAGATTAGAAACTAAAAGTAATATCTGTTTCACCTTAGATGCTGGAGCAAATGTTCATGTGCTTTATCCTGAAAATGAAAAGGCGAAAGTTTTGAAATTTATTAAAAATGAACTAGTTGTTTATTGTCAGAATGGGCAGTATATTTGTGACCAAATTGGATTTGGAGCAAAAAAAGTGTAATTTAACCAACCAAACATAAGCCTGCATGTACGGACCATTATTTTATTCAAAAATATTACTCTTTGGAGAGTATGGAATTATTAAAGATTCTAAAGGATTATCTATTCCTTATAATTTTTATAATGGGGCTTTAAAAATGGATGAATTTCATACTGATGATACTCATAAATCCAATCAAAATTTAAAACGCTTTTCCCTTTATCTTGAAAAATTACAAAACAATGAATCTTCTTTAGTTTCTTTCGATATTGAAAAACTAAAGAGTGATGTAGAAGCTGGTTTGTATTTTGATTCTAGTATTCCACAAGGATATGGTGTAGGGAGTAGTGGTGCTTTAGTAGCTGCTATATATGATAAGTATGCAGATGATAAAATTACCATTCTTGAAAATTTAACTCGAGAAAAATTACTGACCTTAAAAAATATTTTTTCTGAAATGGAATCTTTCTTCCACGGAAAGTCTTCTGGTTTAGATCCATTAAATAGTTATTTAAGCTTGCCTATATTAATTAATTCTAAAGATAATATTGAGCCTGCAGGAATACCTTCACAGACACAAAATGGAAAAGGGGCTGTCTTTTTATTAGACAGTGGAATTACTGGAGAGACTGCACCAATGGTTCAGATTTTTATGGAAAACATGAAGCAAGAAGGTTTTCGCAATATGTTGAAAGACCAATTTGTAAAACATACCGATGCTTGTGTATCCGACTTTTTACAAGGCAATGTTAAGTCGCTCTTTGGAAATGTAAAGGAACTTTCGAAAGTTGTTTTAGATAATTTTAAGCCTATGATTCCTCAAGAGTTTCATACGCTTTGGAAAAAAGGTATTGAAACAAATACCTATTATTTAAAACTTTGTGGTTCTGGCGGTGGAGGCTATATGCTTGGATTTACCGAAGATATTGCAAAAGCTCGTTTAGCATTAAATAAATATAAACTAGAAGTAGTTTACAGTTTTTAATATTCTATTCTTTTTATAAGATCAAGCTAACATCTTTTTTTAATTGAACCTATGTTAAGTAGAAAACAAAAATACTTTTTCCTTAAGTTTTTCAGTTTGTTTTCCATTGTTAGAGGCTATAATGTTTTGGTTATAATTATAGCACAATATCTTACTTCTGTTTATATACTTGCGCCACAATTATCCCTAAAAGAAATTCTATTCGATGTTAATTTATTTATGATCGTTTTGGCTTCTGCAACTGCAATAGCTTCGGGTTATATTATTAATAATTTTTACGACAGTGATAAGGATCTAATAAACAGACCTAGAAAAACAATGCTAGATCGTTTGGTAAGTCAACGTACAAAATTGACTTCCTATTTTGTATTAAATTTTCTTTCTGTGATTTTTGCAAGCTATGTGTCTTTTAAAGCAGTAGTGTTTTTCTCCTTATACATATTTGGAATTTGGTTTTATTCTCATAAACTTAAAAAATATCCCTTCGTTGGTAATTTTGTAGCTGCAACACTTGCAGTTATTCCATTTTTCGCAGTATTTATTTATTATAAGAATTTTGATTTAGTCATATTTGTTCACGCCACTTTTCTGTTTATTATTATTTCTATGCGGGAGTTGATTAAAGATTTAGAAAATTTAAAAGGAGATCTAGCACAGAATTATAGAACAATTCCAGTTGTATATGGCAGTAAAGTTTCAAAAGTAATGCTCACCTTTCTATGTTTGCTAACTTTAGTGCCAACCTATTTATTAATAGTTAAATACGATATAGGTTATATGGACTTCTTTTTCTACGGAAGTATTTTTGCCTTAATTATATTTATTATTATTTTATGGAAATCTAATAAGAAACTGCATTATGTATTACTCCATAACATATTAAAATTCATTATTGTAGCTGGAGTTTTTAGTATTGCATTAATCAACCTGAATAGAATTTCTTTATAAATTATTTGATAGTTTTTTTATACTTTTAGAAGATGAAAGATAAATACCTATTAAAAGTTGCACTTGCTCAAATAAGCCCAGTATGGTTTAACAAAGAGAAAACACTTGAAAAGATAAAAAGTAGTATTTCTGAAGCTGCAAAAAATGAAACAGAACTCATCGTTTTTGGGGAAGGATTGTTGCCAGGATATCCTTTTTGGTTGGCATTAACTAATGGTGCGGCCTGGGATACAAAGATGAATAAAGAATTTCATGCACATTATATTAAAAATTCAGTTAGGATTGAGAATGGAGATTTAGATAGTATATGTGAACTTGCTAAAAAGAATAAAATTGCGATATACCTAGGAGTAATAGAATGCCCTAAAGATCGTGGAGGGCATAGTCTGTATGCTTCTTTGGTTTATATCAACACTTTAGGCGAAATTAAATCTGTACATAGAAAGCTTCAACCAACTTACGATGAAAGACTCACTTGGTCCCCGGGAGATGGGAATGGATTGCAAGTACATTCATTAAAAAAATTCACAGTAGGAGGTCTTAATTGCTGGGAAAATTGGATGCCATTACCTAGGGCAGCACTTTATGCACAAGGGGAAGATCTACACGTTGCGGTATGGCCAGGAAGTGATCATAACACCAAAGATATTACTCGTTTTATTGCAAGAGAATCGAGAAGTTTTGTGATTTCTGTTTCTTCTTTAATGACACTTGAAGACTTTCCGAATAACACCCTTTATTTAAAAGAATTGTTTGAATCAGCACCAAAAATTCTAGCCAATGGAGGTAGTTGTATTGCAGGACCTGATGGCGAATGGATTTTAGAACCGGTACTAAATACAGAAGGGAATATTTACCATACTTTAGATTTTAATCGAGTACTAGAAGAACGTCAAAATTTTGATCCAGTTGGGCATTATTCACGACCCGATATTACAAAGCTAATCGTAAATAGAGAAAGACAATCCACGGTAGAATTTAAAGATTAATTTTAGATTGATTAGGGAATAGCTATTTTTTCTTTTGATGCTTTAAACCCATTGACATTCATTACCTTTGCAAAAAATATAAAATAAGCTATTTAGATAGTAAGGCAACAAATATGAGCAAGCAGCAAGATAAAAAAGGAAAAGGAAAATCATTTGATAAGGGGAAGAAATCGAAACCATATGGTAAGGATGCTCGTACACAAAAACCTGTAAACAAAACTCCAAATAAGCCATCTAACCCTTCAGATGGTATAAGACTTAACAAGTACATTTCAAATTCAGGAATTTGTTCTCGTAGAGAGGCTGATATGTACATTGAAGTTGGTAGTGTTTCCGTAAATGGAAAGATTATTAACGAAATGGGATATAAAGTTAAACTTAGCGATGAAGTAAAGTTTGACGGAAGACGGATTAACCCAGAACCAAAATCCTACGTAATTCTTAATAAACCTAAAGGTTTTGCTACCACTACAAGTGATAGTAAAGGGAATACAGTAATGGATTTAGTAAGAAATGCAACTTCTGCTACTATTAACCCAATAGGAAGGTTAGGGAGAAATGCTACAGGATTATTATTGTTTACTAATGATGATGATTTTATGCAGAAATTTACTAGAAAAGGAGTGTCTCGTTTGTTTCATGTAGAGTTAGACAAAAACTTAAAAGCAGAAGATCTTCAAAAAATAAAAGACGGAATAAAAGTAGATAACAAAACGGTTTCTGTAGATGAGGTAAGTTATGTACATAATGCTCCCAAAAAAGAAATAGGCTTAAAAATAAAGCATACTGGAAACAGTGTGATACGTAATATATTTGAGCATTTAGGATATGATGTTGTTAAAGTAGATTGTGTGACTATTGGGCCACTTACTAAAAAAGACCTTCCTAGAGGACGTTGGAGACATCTTACAGATCAAGAAATGAATACCTTTAGTATGTTGTAATCCTAGGGTGCCTTAATTTAAATTTATGTCACAACCTTTGCCTTTTTACACTGCCGAAAAACAATTTTTCAAGAAAGAATTATCCCTAGTAAATGGAAAACTACTACGGTTAAGTATGCTGCGATTGGCAGTTTTTTTAAGCTTAGCTTTTTGTACTTGGTTTTTCTTTGGAAATATTAAAATACTAGTGCCTATTTTGGTTTCAGGAATTGCATTATTTCTATACTTAGTTTCCATTTATTCAGATTTAAAACTATTAAAGAAGAAAACACAGAAATTAATTAAAATCAATCAACTTGAAATTAATGTTTTAGATGGGGATGTTTCTAGTTTAGATTTTGGAAATGAATTTATTAACCCTTCTCACGATTATAGTTACGACATTGATTTGTTTGGGAAAGGATCTCTTTTTCAATATATAAATAGAACAAGTTTAGCTACAGGAAAAGAGCAACTGGCTTCGGTTTTAAGCGAAAATTCCATCGATTCCATACTTGATAAACAAGAAGCTATTCAAGAATTATCTTCAAAACCTAAATGGCGACAAAATTTTTCAGCAACCGGTAGTTTAATACACGATGAGGTCACAATAAAGACCATTATAAATTGGTTGCATCAACACCAAGCTTTTGTTCCAAAAATAATGCGGATTCTTCCTAATATTTTTGCAGTATTTTCAATAATAGTTTTTGCTTTAAATTACTTTGACTTTGTTTCCAATTTTGGACTTGCAATATGGTTCTTCATCGGTCTTGGGATTACTGGTGCGTATGTAATGAAAATAAATAATTTATACCTTCATGCCAATAAAGCAAAAGATACCTTTAAACAATACCACCAACTTCTTTCTTTAATTGAAAAGGAAGAATTTAAATCAGACCTCTTAAAACAAAAGCAAGAAGAGATAAAGACAGATGTTAAAAAAGCTTCCGAAATATTCTTAGAATTTTCTAAAATATTAGATGCTTTCGATCAGCGTAATAATATGATTATCGGGATTTTTGCTAATGCCTTTGCTTTGCGTGACCTACACCATTGTTATAAAATTGAACAATGGATGCATACCCATCTAAAAAAAGTGGAAAGTTGGTTTGAAGTTATTGCATTTTTCGATGCACAAAACTCATTAGCGAACTTTAATTTTAATCATCCAACTTTTTCATTTCCAAAATTAGTAGGAATCAACAACAGTATTGTAGCAGAGAATATAGGACATCCATTGCTTTCAGAAAAGAAAAGAGTCACCAGTTCTGTTACCATTAATAACGAAGAGTTTTTTATTATTACGGGTGCTAATATGGCTGGAAAAAGTACTTTTTTAAGAACTGTTTCACTTTCCATAGTTATGGCTAATATTGGCTTGCCTGTTTGTGCAAAGTCCTTTAGCTATTCCCCTATAAAGTTGATCACAAGTATGCGTACGACGGATAATTTAAGTGAAGATGAATCTTATTTCTTTTCAGAATTAAAGCGCTTAAAGTACATTGTAGATGCAATTGAGAAAGATAATTACTTTATCATTTTAGATGAAATCTTAAAGGGCACCAACAGCACCGATAAAGCAATTGGTTCTAAGAAATTTGTTAAGAAATTGGTAGGCTCTCAATCTACAGGTATTATTGCTACACACGATTTAAGTCTTTGTGAAATCACTGCTGAACTTCCTCAAGTGAAAAACTATTACTTTGACGCTGAAATCATCAATGATGAATTGCATTTTGATTATTTTTTAAAAGATGGAGTTTGTAAAAATATGAATGCCTCTTTCTTGTTGAAGAAAATGGAAATTGTTTAGTTTCAATTTGAAGACTTTCTACGCTTCTTTTCGCTTAAATGTACCTTATAATCTAATCCTCCTTCTTCTTTAGAGGTAACTTCTAAGTATATTTTCCTTCCTGCTTCATCAAAAGTAACTTTTGGAGGGGCTTTTGTTAAATCTCTTTTTTTAAGATTGGATAAGGGTATAGAAATCCATAAATCTGTAAACGAAATTTTGGCAATATCCCCTTCCATAAAAAAGGCAAAGGCAGTAGATTGTACATTTGTTTCAGGAATAGAAATGATGTTGTTTTTTAAACTTAATGTGCTAGAGATATTAGCAAATTTTATTTCTTCTAATCTCTTTTTTTTAAAAACTATATTTCCAGCTTCCATGATAGGTTTAAAGTTATTGATGTTTAATTCTTTTATATTATAGCTTAAATCTGCCTCCACTGAATCGTAAATTACACCAGTTGAATCCTCTATTAACCCTTTAAATTTGGCATCTAAATCAATTATTCCAGTTAATTCTGTAGGTTCATTTAATTGGTCGTAACCAAAATTATGAAAAGTGTATAATAGGTTTTCAAGAGCAAAGTCCTCTAATTTAAAATTGGTTTTAAAAGTAGTTTGGTTTTTATGACTTATGTCAATCTCGGCATTTATGGACATTTTTTTTCCATAGAAAAAACAATAAGCATTATCTAAATTTAAAGTATTTACCTTATTAAAAAATAATCTTGCATTTACATTTTCTAGAGTAACATTGTTATAATTCAGTTTTTCTAATTCTAATTTTAATGTCGGATTAAATTTTGAATCTAATTCCTTTAAGATAAGCTTTACATTGTTTTGGGTCTTTGATTTTTTAAGTGATTCAGGGTTAAAAGTGTCTATAAAATTGCTGAAATTTAAGTTTTCTGAAGAAATTGTAATCGATGAGTTTACGTTTTTTGTTAAAATAGAAGTATCGATAATTTCCATAAAATTTTCAATCTCTCCTTTTAAATGAATAGATTGATGGTCTGGTAAACTCAGTTCAAAATTATTTAAAAAGGCATTTTTATTTTTTATGCTTATAGATATATTATTAAAAGGAAGCCTGAGGTTTGCAGGTTTATAGAGCATACTTCCTTCATTCACATTTAGAGTGATTTCAGAATTATTTATCAATTCTTTTAGATTATTAGCTTCATTATTAAACTGGAAGTTCAATTTATAATCTGCATCGTTAAAATAGAATTTATCGTAATTTAATATTTCTGCCCAATGTTCAATTTTTCCATTTGCATTTAGGATTAAATCCATTTGCAAAGTTTCTTCATCTTCTTTATTCTTTCTAGGACTTAAATCGAAATCAATTTTGGCTATTGCATTTCCTCCTTTATAGTTTCCACTAATTTCCTTTATTAATACATGATTGTCTTGGTATTGCACATCAATTTTAATATTACTAAAAGAAATATTAGAAAATTCTAATTGTTGTAAATTGAAGGAAACGTTTGGGTTAAACTTACTTGCTAGGATGTTTATAGATTGTTTTATGTGAGCTATGTTTTTACTTTGGGATTGGATTTCGTTAGCTCCAAATGACTTTAATAAAGATTGATAATTTAAATAATTGGAAGAAATATCAAATGTTGAATAGGTGGGAATGTTGGTTTTGTCATTAGATATTAAGGAGCCAAAGTTTTTAATTTTCCCTTTAATATTTATGTTTTCCTTTGCATCCAAATCTACTATTAGTTCTTTTATATCAGCATTATTATGATCGATATATAATTCTAATTTTGGAATATTATAACGATTTGTATTGTATTTACTTTTAATAATCAACTTTTTACTTTTAACGTTGACTTCGGAATAATTTATAATATCTGAAATTGTATTAATGTTGCCATTATAATTCCCTGCAAGGTTAAAAGTCCCTTTCGAAAAATTATAATCTGAACTATTAATGATTGTATTCAAATTTTTAATTTCACCTTCTGCTTCAAAATCTGTGGTTAAATAATTAGGTTTTGAAAACTCATTGGTTAAGGTGAAATCCTTTATTGTAAAGGGGATATTATTATATTCACCACTAAGGCTATTAAAAGTGTTTGTAAGATTTTTTCTGTTTTCTACTTTGGTACTATCCTTAAAAGCTCTATTTGTTGTGCCTCCATTAAAGGATATGTTTTTGAAATACAAGCTGTCTTTTTTATAAAAGACTTCATTATTAATAGTTTCGTATTTCAGGTTCACCAAGGTATTATCCTTATAAACAAACTTTCCAGAAATGGCAGCATTTACCTTGAAAGACCTTTTAATTTCAATCCTTTCTAATTTTTGTTTAATGTTGTTTGGCATTAAGTGAACGGACTTGTTATAATTGGCATCTTCTAAAGATAATAAGAATTTAAAATTTTTATTATTAAGGTTGATGAATGCAGAAATATCAAAATTTTGTTCCCCTATTTTTAACTGAAATTCAGAAACACTGATGGTTTTTTCTGAAGTATTAATAATGGGTTGCAAACTACCTACACATTTTACATTATTAAAGAATGTTCCGTTTTCTAAATTCAATCCCATTTCTTTCATAAAAACATCTAAGTTTAGTTTTGGGATGATCAGCTTCTTTAAATCGATATTAAAATCGACTTTGTTGACATGTGCAGTTATTCTTTTGTTTTTAATTTTTTCATTAAAAGTAAATTCAATGTCTTCCATTAAAAAATCAACATCATCATCGATGACATTAAGGTTTATTGTTTTTTCTTTAGGATTGGATTTAGATTTAAAAACATAAGAATTACTAAAATGATCCTCATCCACATAAATATTAACTTGCCCTTTTTTAGCAGAAATAGATTTGATTTTCACTTCTTCTTTTAAAACATCTATAACCGATAAAGAAGCGCTAACTTCTTCTAAGAATACTGTTTTTCTTTTATGCTGCACATATAAAGAATCCACTATGCTAAGGTTGTAAATATTTATATTTATAGATGGGAACTCTTTAAAAGAGCTTATAGAGATGGAGTCAAAAAGAATTTCCCCATTACTTTTCTCGTTAAGTATTTTTTCTATTTGAGTTGTAAGTTCTTTCTTATGATTATTGAAATAGTATTGTATTCCAATTATAGAAATCAGAAATATTAGCAGTAAAATGCCAATTAAAATAAGGATATTTCGAAATCGTTTTTTAATAATTTATGGTCTTTTGAGGATTATAAAAATAGATAAAAAAGAATCGGTTTTAAATTATTATTTATTTATGGGTTTCAAATTAATTTTGAAGGAATATTAGATTCTTTTCTCAACCTAATGCATTCCCAAATAAAGAATCCAATTACAATAAAATATTCTAAAGCAACTAAGCCTAAATTTTCTGAAAACCCATCCACACCATAAGCCGAATAGCTTAACATGACTACTAAGCTCCAGACAATTGGAAATCTATATTTTGTGAAGATAGAAAGTAGTAATGGAGTTGCAATATACCAAGGGTGAACGGTTGTGGAAAGTAAAAAGTATATCGAAATTCCAAATAACATTGCTGTAATAAGTTGTGGAGTAGTTTTGTTTTTTCTGAAAAATGTGAGAAGTAAAATAAATAATACAACAATCATAGGGAGAACCTTTCCTGCAGTAGCTATAATATTCCATCCCACTACCTTAAAACCAACCCAACGGATTATATAATAAATACTAGCATTAAATTCAAAGTTTTGAAACCAAAGACCAATGGTTTCAGAAAAATTGGATACAAACTGACTAGAATAAAAAGGAAGAAATGTAATTGAAACAGTGATAAGTGTGATAAGATAAAAGGCAATGAGTTTTAAAAATCCTTTTTTTACATTCTCCTTATTTATAAAGCTTTGGTAAAACAGGGGTAAAAACAATAAAGGAATCAATTTTACGGAAACCGAAATACCTATTAAAATAGCTGCGCCTATCCATTTTTTATGCTGAAGTAAATACAAAGCCCAAACCAAAAAGAAAAGCATTACCGACTCAAAATGAAGGTTTCCTGTTAATTCGATAATTATAAAAGGATTTAGAAAATACCAAAAAAATTGATGTGGTTCTTTGCCTAGAGAAATTAATAGTTTTCTTCCGAAGTAAAGAATTCCAATATCTGCTAAAATAATGAGGGTTCTAAAAACTATTGCAGAACCTAAAATACTTTTTCCAGTAAATAAAGCTGCAATTGCAAAGCCCAACTGATTAATTGGTGGATAATTACTAAAATGGCTTCCGTTAAGACTTCCCATTCCAGTATATAGTTCTTGGGCTTGGTTTACGGTCGCTCCTTTTGTCAACTCGAGCGCAGTCGAGAGGTTATTCAAATAACTTTCAGGCGTAAACAAATAAGGATTGATTCCTTGAAATACCAGCCTTCCATCCCAGATAAATCGATAAAAATCTTGAGATAAATTTGGTAATACTCCTATAAAAATGAATCTAAAAAGAATTCCAATTCCTGCTAAAAGCCAAAACCGACCTTTATTAAGTTGTATTAATTTATAGGAAAGAAAAAATAAAGCTCCGTAGAGTGAGATAAGTTTTATAAAATCACTTCGAATTAAAACAAAGGCAAAAACCCAATAAAACAAACCGATAACTAAAATTAGTAAAAGGGTTATTTTATTGGATTTTAATTGTTCAATCATAAACTGAATTTAGTTTAATCTTGCCATTCTGCAATAAATAGATTTGTATCACGGCCACCACCATTATTTCTATTGGATGAGAAAATAAGATGTTTGCCATCATTAGAGAATACTGGAAAAGCATCAAAGGTTTCGCTATGTGTAATTCGTTCTAAATTTTTGCCATCTGTGTCAATCATATATAAATTAAAAGGAAATCCTTTTTCAGCTTCAAAATTAGAAGAGAATAATATTTTATCTCCTGAAGGTAAAAAGAAAGGACTCCAATTGGCATTACCAAGGTTGGTAAGTTGCCTTAAATCACTTCCGTCAGCATTACAGATATAAAGTTCCATTTCGGTAGGTTCTACCAATCCTTGGTCCAATAAATCTTTATACTTTTTTATTTCTTCTTCGGTTTTTGGTCTTGAAGACCGGAAAATTAATTGTGTTCCATCAGGCGAAAAGAAAGCGCCTCCATCATATCCTAATTCGTCAGTGATTTGCTTTACATCACTTCCATCTATATTCATAGTGTATAGCTCTAAATCACCACTACGCATAGATGTGAACACAATTTTATCCCCTTGCGGAGAAACCGTTGCTTCTGCATCATAACCAGGTTCTGTTGTTAATTGTCCTGTAATGTTTCCTTCTAGATCCGCTACAAAAATGTCGAACGAATCGTAAACTGGCCATACATATCTTCCATTTTTTCTTAAGGGCACTTCTGGACAAGCATCATTGTCTAAATGTGTAGATCCATAAACAAAATGTTTGTTGTCTGGCAAGAAATAAGCACAGGTGGTTCGTCCCTTTCCAGTACTCACCATAGGAGGTTTTGTATCTTTAAAAGTTTCCGAAGCATTCATTAAAAACATTTGATCGCATTCTAATCCCCATTCTTTATTGTTGGATTGAAAAATTATTTGTTTGTCATCAAAACTCCAATAAGCCTCTGCGTTATCTCCTCCAAAAGTAACTTGCTCTAAGGATTTAAAATGAATTTCTTCTGGATAAATTAAGGAATCATTTGCAGTTTCTAAAGCAATCGTTTCGGTATTGTCTTCTACAGAAGGTTGCTCCTTTTTATTCTCTTTACAGGAGATTACAAATAATACTAGGATTAATATTGGGATGCGTTTCATAATTAATTTAATTTTGTGTAAAAATAGCAAATTAGCATTTGTGTAAATAAAGATTCTTATTAAATTATAATCTAAATAAAAATAACGATGAAAGTAATAATTATTATCAGCATTGCAATTCTATTTGTTTCCTGTAAAAATGAAATTCCTGTTGAAGTTTCTATGAAGGAAGATGTTACTATTCTGGCTTCAGATTCTCTAAAAGGAAGAAGAACGGGTACAATTTACGAACGAATGGCTGCTGATTACATTGCCAAGCGTTTTGAAGATTTAGGACTTGAGCCGAAAGGAACTGAAGGGTATTTTCAAGAATTTACCTTTAAAAATAAATCCAACCCTCACGATGATATAAAGTATGTGGAAAATGCTGGTGACAGTACAGTAACAGCTATTAATGTTGTAGGATATTTAGATAATAAAGCCGAAAATACTATCGTTATTGGTGCACATTACGACCACCTTGGATTGGGAGGAGAAGGATCTTTATATAGAGGAGAAGAAAAAGAAATACATAATGGTGCAGATGATAATGCTAGTGGTGTTGCAGTTATGTTGAATCTAATAAAAGATTTGCAAGGAATAAATACCAATAATAATTATTTATTTATCGCTTTTTCGGGAGAAGAAATTGGTTTGTTAGGATCCAATTATTATGTAAAAAACCCTACGATCGACACAAAAAAAGTAAGCTATATGTTTAATATGGATATGGTAGGTCGTTTAAATGAAGAAAGAGCAATAGCAGTTTATGGAGTAGGTACTTCCCCTAAATTTAAGCAAACTTTATTTGCTAATAATATTGATTTTAAATTGACTGAAAAAGAATCTGGAGTAGGGCCAAGTGATCATACTTCTTTTTATTTAGCAGACATTCCAGTATTGCACTTTTTTACAGGGCAACATGAAGACTATCATAAGCCAGGAGATGACGTCGATAAAATTAATTTTAAAGGGATGGAAGCGATCACTCAATTCCTCTTAGCCATAATCACCGATTTAGATGATGATGGAAAATTAGCATTCAGAAAAACAAAAAATGAAAGCGAAGATGTGCCAGATTTCAAAGTTACTTTGGGAGTAGTGCCAGATTATCTTTATGATGGAAAAGGAATGCGTATAGATGGAGTAAGCGAGGATAGATCTGCTCAAAAAGCCGGTATGGAAAAAGGAGATGTAGTAATAAAAGTTGGCGAGTATGAAATCGTGGATATGATGTCTTATATGAAATCACTTTCTAAGTTTGAAAAAGGTCAAACAACTATGGTGGTGGTAGAAAGAGGAGGAGAGCCCTTAGAACTCGAAGTGACTTGGTAATTAATTGTATTTATAAAGAATAAAAAGACTGTCTGAAAAGGCGGTCTTTTTTATTTTAACCTTAAGGTTAATAATGGAAGTAGTATTCCTATTAATAATACGGTTAAACCTATTGTTTTTCCAAATAGCACACTAAGTGTCAATACTGTTATTAAAAGAAATATAGGAGCTAAAGTGATGATAAGCGCATAGCGAAATGTTCCTACAAATTCCAATTCCTTAACTTTTGGGAAAGCCATTTTTTTCCAAATTAAATAAGGAACAAAATAGAAAATTTTCACAAGCGCTTTAAAAATTGAATATAACTTAGAATCTGATTTCTTTTTTTCTCCTGAATACTCAAAATCCTTTGAAATGCAGTCATTTACTGAAACAGGATTTGTAAAGTCTACATTTAATTGTTTCAGTTTGTTGAGTTTTTCTTCATATTCATTTAAAGGATCGATATGAGTAGTTAATTTTTTTAATTCAATGGCTACTGCATTTGAGATGCCATTAAAATCTAAATTATTATCGTTCCAAAACTCCTTTGCCGAAATATGATTTCCGAAATATACAGT
>CAJXRD010000003.1 GCA_913058295.1 uncultured Flavobacteriales bacterium
TCTTATTTAATGTTGGTTATGGAGAAAGAGCACCTTCTGTAACGGAAGCTTATGGGTTTTATCTATATAATAGTTTTGACAATTACGATTATATAGGAAACCCCTATTTAAAAAATGAAAAGTCCTTAGAGTTTAATACTTCAATTAATCATTCCACTTCAAAATTAAAGATTGGTGCAGAAGCATCTTTCTTTTATATTTCAGATTATATCATAGGAAAAACAGATCCCGATCTTACACAAATGACTATTGGTGCCGATGGAGTTAGAGTTTATACAGCCTTAGATTATGCTACATTATTTAATACAAGTTTGAGTGCTAAATATAAATTATTCCCAGGTTGGGCCTTAAATGGATTTATGGGATATTCTATTGGTAAGGATAACAATAGTAATAATTTACCATTAATAAGTCCCTTCACCTATAAAGCGGCAGTACAGTTTAAAAAGAATTTATTTGATGCTGAAATAAATGTGAATGGAGCTGGAGAACAAAAAAAGTATAGCAGTTATTTTGGAGAAAATAAAACAGACGCTTATGCAATTTTAAATGTTAATGCTTCTTATAATTTTTATCTGAATAACCAGAAAATTTATCTGAAAGCAGGAATTGAAAACCTTTTAGACGAATATTATTCAACCTATGCAGATTGGAATAATATACCAAGAATGGGAAGAAATTTCTTTATAAATGTGTCGTATACGATTCGGTAGAAGTCTATTTCTTTTTACCGCCATTCATAAAAGAAATTAATAGAATAACGAGGACAACACAAACTAATGCAAAAACCCCGATCATAACTACACCATTTGTATAGTTGTAAAG
Source organism: uncultured Flavobacteriales bacterium (assembly GCA_913058295.1). Taxonomy (GTDB): domain Bacteria; phylum Bacteroidota; class Bacteroidia; order Flavobacteriales; family Flavobacteriaceae; genus Marifrigoribacter. The sequence continues at coordinate 826 of CAJXRD010000003.1, forward strand.
TGCTATGTTTTGACTAATCATAATATTAATTTAAGGCTATAAAAATACAATTGTTTTTCTAAGTAAAACTGACAAATATCAGAAGAGAATAAAATAAAAGAGAGATGAAACCTTTGAATTCATCTCTCTTTTATTTTGACCAAACGAAGTAGTTTAATTAAAAATCGTATCCTTTTAACATCAGGTTCCAATACATAAATGGCAAGCCGTATTTTTTTAAGATCCACATTGGGTAACTAGCTTTTCCAGTATTAAAAAACTTACTTAATATAGGGTCAGACATTCTTACGCCATCATATCCAAATTCAGCTAATAACATTTTATTATGGGAAACTACTAGAGGACATGAAGAATACCCATTGTATTTTTTACAATCGGCTACTTGTCCGTCCATTAGTTTAACTATGTTTTTTACTACAACGGGTGCTTGTTTTCTAATAGCTGCTCCAGTTCTTGCAGTAGGTAGATCGGTAACATCCCCAACACCAAAAACATTAGGAAATTTTGTGGACTGCATAGAATGTTTATCCACAGCCATCCAGCCCTTATTAGGCCCTTCTTGATTTGCTAATTTGGTGTTTTGAAACCAAGTTGGAGCTGATTGTGGAGGAGCTAAATGAAGCATATCGTATTTAATAATATATTGGGTTCCTCTTTCTTCCATTTGAAATGGAGAGTTTACCTCTTGAACTTCGCGTTTCACACCATCTTCCCAAACGTAGCCCATACAACCTGCAGCATTCCTTTCATCGTTTACCACATAACTGTCATTTCCGTTTGGCAGCTCTAAACGTTCATAAATTGCCTCTTTTTTCTCCCCATCTATTTCAACAAGTTTGTATCCATAGCGTTGTTTTATGTTATATTTTTTAAGGTAGTTTTCTAGTTCATCTTTAAAGGGCTGAACTCCAAAAATCATAGTTCCAGGAGTAGCAAAAATTATATTTGTGTCCTCTTTAAAATTCTTATCTGCAATATAATCTCCCATTAAATACATGATTTTTTGAGGAGCACCTGGACATTTTATTGGAGTAGTTGGTTGGGTAAATAAAGCATTACCTCCTTTAAACTCTTGCATTAATTCCCAAGTATATCTAGGGTCGATATAGTTTGAGCAAACACCATTTTTTCCATAGGCTTCTTTAAGCCCTTTTATTCCATCCAGATTAATTTGAATCCCTGTAGCATTAACTAAATAGTCATAAGTAATTATACCTCCATTTTTTAAGCCTACTTCATTTTGCTCTGGTTGAATATCAGAAACAAATTCCTTAATCCAAGCAACTCCAGATGGGATCAGTTTTTTTTCTGATCTTATTGTTGCATCATATTCCATTAGACCTCCAGCGACCAATGTATTGGCAGGTTGGTAGGTATGTGTTTCAGTAGGGTCTATAATAGCAATATCTAGCCCTTTTTTTGCTCTCTTAAGTTGCGCTGCAACCATAATGCCACCAGTTCCTCCTCCTATAATAACTATTTGATGATGCTTTTTCATAATGTTTAATTTATACTGTTTTACCTAACAAAATTATACCTTTCCAAGCTTTTATAAAGTAACTATTGTTACATTTCAAAACCTAATAATAGCTTAGAAAAAAGAAGCTTATTAGCTTTAAAATTAATTATCTTTATTCTTTGTATTGATTCCTAAAACTGTGTAAAGAGGACAGAAGTTTAAAAAACTAGTTAATAAAAAGACTCCAGCAACAACTAATAAAATGATGCCTAATATACCTGGAACTGTTCCTGTGAAATAAAGTATTGCAGCAATAATTGCAATTACAATTCGAATCTTGCGATCTGTACCGCCCATGTTTTTTTTCATAATTAGTTTATTTTATTCATTAATTAAATAGAAATACAATTCCTGAAATTATTGAAATGCAAATTAGACAAGACAAAATAATCTTAAATATTTTTTCTAATTTCATACAATCAAAGTTATAAATTGTCAGTTAATATAAATGTGACAAATGTCATTATACTAAGGTAGTGAAAATGAAAGACATAAATCAAATATTAGGTAATACAGACATCTATTTATTAGATCAAATTGTTAAAGGGAGGTATCAAAATACAGATGTAATTTTAGATGCGGGTTGTGGTCATGGGAGAAACCTGCATTGGTTTTATAATAATGGTTTTACCATATATGGGATTGATGCTAAAGAAGACAATATTGAAGCTATAAAAAAGGAATATCCAAAGGAGACTCATAATTTTTCAGTTTCAAAAATTGAAGAATTAAAATTCAGGGATGATTTTTTTAATCATATCATCTGTAATGCAGTATTGCACTTTGCTGAAAACGAAATTCATTTTTTAAAAATGTTTTCCGAATTAATGAGGGTACTTAAGCCTAAAGGAACCTTATTTATTAGAGTAGCATCAGATATTGGATTGAAAGATAAAATAAAGTATATTTCAAATGGAGTTTATTATTTACCCGACGAAACAATACGGTTTTTATTTACAAAAACATTATTAAAAAAGTTAGTCGACATCAATAATTTTATATTAATAGAGCCATTAAAAACAGTAAATGTAAATGACTTACGTTGTATGACAACCTTAGTAATTCAAAAAAATTAATTCTATGGAAAAATATCTAAACGCTTTTATAGAAGCCTTTACTGGAACATTATCTTGGACTTGGGATTCGATTTTATTTAAAGTGCCTTGGTATACTAATTATTTTTGGGGATTAATCTTTATTTCATTGGCGGTTTGGATTTTGGAAATGCTATTTCCTTGGCGCAAAAACCAATCTTTTATAAGGAAAGATTTTTGGTTAGATGGGTTTTATATGTTCTTCAATTTTTTTGTTTTCTCTATTATCATTAGCGGGTTTTATAATGTTTTAGGATTAACATTTTCTGAACTTGGAATCACTCATAAAAGCTTAGCAATTATTGATATTTCCCATTGGTCTATGGTCTTACAATTGCTAGTGTTCTTTGTTATATTAGATTTTGTACAGTGGCTTACTCATGTATTGCTTCATAAATTTGAATTTTTATGGCGATTTCATAAAGTACATCACTCCGTTAAAGAAATGGGCTTTGCAGCACATCTACGATACCATTGGATGGAGAATATATTTTATAAACCTCTTAAAACATTTGGGGTAATGATTCTTGGTGGATTTGAACCAGAACAAGCTTATATCGTCCACTTTATTGCAATAAGTATTGGGCATTTAAATCATGCAAACATTAGAATAACTTGGGGCCCCTTTAAGTACCTGTTTAATAACTCTGTTATGCATTTATACCATCATATAAAAATATTGCCAGAGGACAGGCCGCAAGGCATAAATTTTGGGATTAGTCTTAGCGTTTGGGATTATATTTTTAAAACCAATTATATCCCAGAAGATAGCGGAAATATAGAGCTAGGTTTTCCGGATGAAGAAAATTTTCCAAAGGGATTTTTTGGTCAGTTGTTTACAGGCTTTGGTAAAAAGTAATTTATACCTCAGGGGACCATGGAGCACTTGCTCCATTCCAATGAGATTCATGTCCAAGATCAATACTTTCTACTAAAAAAGGTCGCTTTCTAGAAATGATAAACTCTAAGGTTTCGGCAATATTTTCAGGAGTTAAAATTTCAGCTCCCTCTTTATCATCCCAAGTATTTACACCCCAAGAATGAATAGTTGAAACTCGAATTTTTCCCGCTAATTCGTTTCGTAAAACGTGAGCAAATTGCATGATTCCTGCTTTTGTAGCTGCATAAACCGATTCTCCGACTATTCGATTTTTCGCAGACATAGAAGACATAAAAATAATATGAGGATCTTTACTTTTTAGCAATAAAGGGATTAGCTTTTTTGTAACTAATAATTGAGCGTGTAGGTTTAATGTGATAAGAGTATTTATGTCTTTATCTGAAAAATCTGAAAACTTTTCAATAAACATTAATCCAGCGTTATTAACTAATACATCTAGGCTATTGGTTTTTTGTTGCAGTTCTTCTACAAATAAATCTACATTTTCCATTTTTGTAAAATCATAACCAAAAAGAGTTGAATTTGGAATGGAAATCTTATCAAACGAAGAAGGATTAGATGCATGCAGGTACATTTCGTTGTCTTTAGAAAGTAATTGAGCTTCTGCTAAACCAATCCCCTTACTTGCTCCAGTAATGCAAATTTTTTTATCCATGAATCTTTTTATTTTTTATGAATTTAATAAAAAAATCATGAATTAGTACCCTTAAATTAAAATTTGGAATAGAATAAGAATTAAAAAAGGAAGAATCAATATTATTGTCTTACATTAAGTACAATCCATTGGTATCCATCATATACCATTTCAATAGCTCCTTGACCATTTATTGTTTCAAAAGGACCATTCCCATAAGTAAGTATCCTATTTTCTTCATCTGAGCCCCTAGATTCATCTATAACTTTCATGTTTTTACTGGATGGGTTAAGCAATATGACATGCTTTCCTGCAAATCCTCCTGTAATTCCGGAAAATCCAAAATGATTAGTTTGCCCTGTAAACCTAATCACAGTTTTATATGAATAATCACCAGCGAGACCTACATCTAAATTATCAAATTCAGTATTCGAATTAGGGGTAACAAGAGTGTGATTTATTATAGAATAATAACCCGAGCCGGCAGAAATGATAGTGTTGTTGTTAACCATCACTAAACCGTTGCCAACGGCAATCTTATTCAAGGTCCCTTCGTCATCTATACCAATAACAGAAACCATCGTTCTATCAACATCGAGATCAGTATCAGTTACTCGAATTTTTCCATTTACATGGAGTGTTTCCTTTGGATCTGTGGTGTTAATCCCAACTCCCTTTACTTGAGGAGGGTCTCCAAATTGAGCATAACCGTACTGAAACAATAATAAACATAATATGACATTAATTTTTTTCATAATGGATCATTTACAAACAGTATTAATTTCTTATATTAAGTACAATCCAACGGGTTCCATCATATACCATTTCAATAGCTCCTTGACCTTGTGTACTTGCAACAGAACCATAAATAAGTATTCTGTTTAGTGGGCTTGATTCAACATCTTCATTTCTAACACCCATATGCTCTGAGGATGGGTTAAGCAATAGGACATGCCTTCCTGAAACTCCTCCTTGAATTCCGGAAATATAAAAGGCATCAGGTGCGTTTATAAACCTAATCACAGTTTCATGTGCATTTAAGCCATCGATACCTAAATATAAATCTGCAATATCATCACCCGCTTCATAATCCTCTAGGTATAGTGCTACATCAGCCGGATCTGTAAAATCTATATTTTTCACAGAATAACTAGTAGTGCCAGAAACAGTGATAGTGTTGTTGGTAATCACAAAATCGGGGCTAAGGTTAATCTTGCTCAAAGTCTCTTCATCATCTATACCAATAATTGAAACCATCGTTCTACCAGAACCGATATCAGTATCAGTTACTCGAATTTTTCCATTTACATCGAGTGCTTCCTGTGGATCGGTGGTGTTAATACCAACTTGAGCAAAACTGCTTTCCATTAGAAATAAAAATAAAATAATACCAATTTTTTTCATAATCACCATTTTGAACAGTTCTTGTAAAACTGTTATTATATTAATTTGGGGTGTTATGAGTACCTTTTGTATTTATATAAATTAATAGGTAAAAGAAGGTTATTAACTTATAGTCAGGTATATGATGGGGTAAATTTAGGTATAGGGCTTCATTCATTTTATTAAAACAACAACTATTAGCCCAACTGTATAGAATATTCGCCCATCTACTTTAATTGTAAGACAAACGTTTATAAAATATTCGCCTACCTACTCAAATTATTGATGCTTTTACTGAGAAATGATGTAGGAGTAAATTTTAATTACTAAGAATAAATCTATAATTTTAATTACTTTTTAATGAATTTAATAAATAACTCTTCGTTTATTCTGCTTAAGATAGAGTTATATGAAGGATTCATTATATCAAGATTAAAATGGGGTGAAAAATACGAGATGTACTCCTCTTTCGTTCCGCCAAAAGGAGGCCTATCTACAAATAATGGAATATTAAAAAGAAGACCTACCAGTTTTCCTTTTTCCTTTAACAATTCACAAGCTTTTAATGCATAATTAGGCCTTAATTTTGGAGGTATTGCACAAAAAAACGTTTGTTCTATGATGAGGTCGAAAGTGTCGTTTAGTTCAAAAAAATTGGAATGAATTAATTGATTTTTAGGAAATTTTGGAATTCTTTTTTGAAGATTGGCTAATGCAGTTAAAGAAATGTCTATTACAAAAACGTTTTTAAACCCTTGCTTGAAAAGATATTCTGCTTCGTATGAATTTCCACCACCTGGAATTAAAATTTTAAGACTTTTATCTGTTAATTGATCAAAATAGGCTTTTAAAGGAGTAGAAATTTCCCCAATATCCCATCCAGTATTTTGAGATTTATAGCGATTATCCCAAAAGGATTCGTCTATTTCATTCATTGATATGGAGTTTAGAGAAATTCATTAATCTTAGAAATAATATCATTTTTAGGAATTACTCCAGATTGTCTCCACATAACTTTACTTTTCTTATATAAGATCAATGTAGGCACTCCCTGTACACTTAAGGCTGTTGCTAATCTTTGGTTTTTATCCACATCTATTTTTAATATTTTAACCTTATCACCAAGACTACTTTTTACATCTTTTAAAATGGGAGACATCGTTTTACAAGGTCCACACCATTCTGCAAAAAAATCTACGAGTACAATTTGATCACTAGCGATAATACTAAAAAAACTACTCATAATATTTTAAGATTTATTCCTTTTTAAACTGAATACTCCAAATCCCTCTAACCTGATTCTCTGAATACTCTATTGCCATATCGTTTGGATATAATCTCTCCAAAGCGGAGAAGGTTTTTGTGTCTATATCTTTATTGGGTGTACCATGGCACTTTAAGCACATTTCATTAGTTATAATTGGGTAATAAAAATGGATGCTATCGTTTTTAGTTTCGACTATAGGAGCAATATCTTCATTATTAGAAAGTAAGTTTTTAAAAACTTCAATGTTTTTTAATTCCGAATCATTAGCTTTATTATTGGGGTTTCTTGTTTTGTCTGAAACTCTTTTAATTCTAGCTTTATGGACTGTAGCCATACTATCTGTTAAGGAAATGGCTTTAATATTACAAAATTCTAAAGCTGCTACTGCCCCTTTTTCTTTCATGGTTCCCATCAAATTTTTTCCCAATTCTGCTTTGGTGGAAAAAGCTATTTCTAATCCAATTTGTTGATAGGAAGGGTCAATTTTTGATATGGCCTCTTTATTTTCTTTCTCTTTTAAAGAAGGACTAAGCTCTTTCTTTTCATTTTTACAGGAAGAAAAAAGGACGATTATCAAAACAAATACAAATGGAAATAGTTTTTTCATTTCTTAAATTCTTTTAAAGAGTGTGTAAATATAAGGTCTTGTATCACCAGATGGCATGGTATAGGTATAATTAAAGAACTCTAAAAGTTTAAAATCAGCTCCTAGTTTATTTGTTAGTAAATCTTTGTTATATCGCTTTACATTTAAGCCACTGCATTTGGTAGCTCCTTCTGAATTAAACGTTGAAATAAGAACAAAGCCCTTGGGTTTTATTATCTTCTTTAATAATGAAAAGTAAGTGTTTTGTTCTTTTTCGTTTGTAAAAAAATGCAAAACCGCTCTATCATGCCATAAATCTATAGGATCAATTTCTGAAAGTAATTTCGGATTTGTTAAATCGTCTACCATCCATTGAACCTTATTTTTATTGGCCCCTAATCTTGTTTGTAATTTTTCTAATGCAGTGTTGCTTATGTCGCTTGCAATTAGATTGTTATATCCAAAACCTAATAGTTCATCTATTAAAATTGAAGTGCCCACACCTACATTAAGAATTCTGGCATCCTTAGGCAATCCACATTTTTGGATAAGTTGCAAAGAGGGAATTGGGTCTTCCTCATACCATCCTAACTTAGTAATGTCATAAATCTCATAAGCAGAATCCCAATGTTTTTTTAAATCAGATTCCATTTTTTTGTTTAATTAGACATTTTTCCTGTGGCACAACTTACATACGATTTGGCTTTAGAAACTATAGAGTTATTTTCTCCTTCTTCAGGATATCCAATTGCAGCTAATTTAACTTTAACGATATTAATATCTTCTTCTGAAGTTGCTTCAAATATAACCGCCGAAGTTTCAAGATCTACAGATACATTATTTATGTTTTTTATAGCGGAAACTTTAGTTATAATGGTATTAGCACAGCCGCCACATTTTAAGTTTTGTATAGTTATTGTTGTTTCCATGTTTTTTTATAATTTTTTGTTACTAATAGAACTAGAGTAGTATAAAAGCATTTAAAAAAGAAAGGAAGTAGATTGTTAGAAAACAACTACTTCCTTTACTAACTAACCAACCAATAAAAACGGTTTAATATTTTTCTTTTTCAATAGATAATATATTTTTAAGGCATCACTACTTTTCCATCCCAGCTCAAAATTCCTCCTAATAGGTTATAGGTTTTTTCAATACCCAAAGATTCTAATATTTGACAGGCTGTAACGCTTCTAACACCACTTCTGCAATAGATATAATAATTCTTTTCTTTATTTAATTCTTCCGCAGTATGCATAAAATCTTGAGAGTTCATTAAGTCCATTAATTTGGACCCTTCTATAACTCCTTCTTCCCATTCAAATGGGCCTCTACAATCTATAATTACTGCTTCTTTATCTTTTTCTAGAAGGGCTTTCCATTCTATTTGATTAATATTCTCCATTTAACGTTTTTCAATTATAGTACAAATATATAATTAGCTTTTTAGAACGATGCAACAAACGAAACATTGTTACTAATTAAATATTAAATAGAGTTACTATAACATTGTTGTTGGACAAACAAAATCAGAAATAGGAGCCTTTGTCTCAATAATATCTTCAAAACCACCTCTTACATCAGTTACTTTTTCAACACCATTTGCCATAAAAATTGATGCTGCGATTAAAGAACGATACCCAGTTTTACAATGTAAAAAGTATTCTTTGCTGGTATCTATTTCGGCAAAATTAGTATGAATGAAATCTAAAGGAAAATTTTCTACACCAATAACATGTTCCGATAAGTATTCAGATTCTTTACGTACATCTACTGGTTTTTCTATTGCACCTTCTGCTAGTAAATCAACAAATTTATTTGCTGAGACAGAACCTATTTTATCTACCCCAAATCCATGAGCAAGCCAGTCTTTAATACCGCCATTTAAATAGCCAAGAGTATTATCATATCCAACTCTAGAAAAACGAGTTACAATTTCATTTACTCGTAATTCATCATCCGAAATAAATATAATTTTTTGATTAATATCGGGTACAATAGCACCAACCCATGGTGCAAAATTACCATCTACTCCAATATACCATGCTCCAGGAACGGTACCTTCTTCAGCATAAGCTTCTTTAGAACGGGTGTCGATTACCAAAATATCTTTTTTCTCACTTAATTCTTTAAAGGTCACTGGATCTAAAGGCGTTGTCCCTTTATGTAAAATTGTATCAATACTTGTATTGATAGATTTGTTCATTCTTACATTATTTGGGAAATATGGTGGTGGAGGCTTTAATCCCGAAGTTACTTCTTCTATAAACTCCTCTTTAGTCATATCTGCTCTTAATGCATAGTTCGTTTTCTTTTGATTCCCTAAAGTATCAAAAGTTTCAGAACTCATGTTTTTACCACAAGCAGATCCAGCACCATGATTTGGATACACAATAATATCATCTGGTAAAGTCATTATTTTATTTCGAAGAGATTCGAATAAAAAACCTGCTAGATCTTTTTCTGTTATAGTTCCAGACTTAACAGCTAGGTCTGGACGGCCTACATCTCCTATAAATAAACAATCTCCTGTTAAAACATAAGGAGAATTACCTTCTTCATTTGTAATTAAATAGGAAGAAGACTCCATAGTATGCCCTGGTGTATGTAGTAAAGTGATTTTACCATCACCTAAAGGAAACTCTTCTCCATCTGTACCATTATAAATATCATATTCAGCAGTAGCATTTGGCCCAAATATAATTTTTGCGCCTGTCTTTTGTGCTAAATCGTATTGACCAGAAACAAAATCCGCATGAAAATGAGTTAGAAATATATATTTTATTTTAGCACCATCAGCCTCAGCCATTCTAAGATAAGGTTCAGTTTCTCTTAAAGGATCAACAATTGCAGCCTCTCCATTCGACTCAATATAATATGCCATTTCTGCTAGGCAACCTGTAAATAATTGTTCTACTTTCATCTTTATATCTTTCTAAATTGTTAATATATTCTACAAAATTAGTCTTATTTTACGACTGATAAAGTAACTTATGTTACATTATCGCTTTAATAAGGATTTTGATTGGTTTTTCTGTTTTAAGTATTTATGAAACTTATCTTTCTTTAAACCAGTGTTGTACCAATCTACAGCTTCTTGAATACTCATAAAAAACAGGTCTTCATTGGCTTTTTCCATAAATCCAGATTTAATCATTTTATCTCTAACGGGTCCTATTAATCCTGTAAATGCAATGGTAACTTTCTTATTGTTAAAGTAATCTAAAATTTCTATTAAAGCATAAATTGCACTACTATCTAAACTATTAATACTTTCTCCGTCAATAATTAATAGTTGTAATTGTTTCCCTTTTTGAATAGAAAACTCTTGAAGCTTATCTTTAAAATAAGCAGTGTTTGCAAAATGTAATTGGGCATCAAAACGAATAATTAAAATTTCATCGTCAATTTCTACATCTTTAAACCGATTTTGATTTCGATAAAAATGAGTTTTGGGTACTTTACCTAAAACTGCAATATGTGGCTTGGTGCTTTTATAAATGAGCATTACAAGGGAAAGAACTACACCCATAAAAATACCTTCTTTAATCCCTACTGTAGCTGTAACAATTAAAGTTACATTTAGAATTACTAAATCTCTTTTTGAAAACTTTAATAATTGTTTTGGAATCTTAAAATCTAATAACCCAAAAACTGCTACCATAATTATTGCAGCTAAAACGGTTTTTGGCAGATAATAAAATAATGGTGTTAAAAACAAAAGTGTTAAAGCAATAATCAGGGCCGAAACTAAGGAAGCCAAAGGAGTTTTAGCATTGGATTGTTCATTCACGGCCGTTCTTGAAAATCCCCCAGTAGCTGGATAAGTTTGAAAAAAGGAACCTATAAAATTCCCCATTCCTAAGGCAATTAACTCTTGATTAGGCTTCACTTTATATTCAGGATGTTTAGCTTCAATTGCCTTTGCAACTGAAATTGCTTCCAAAAACGCAATAAATGAAAGGGTTAAAGCAATTGGAAATAGATCGATTATTGTTTTTTTATCGAATAAAGGCATTCTAAAGTCCGGTAAGCCCTTTGGGATATCACCAATAATTGAAACGCCTAATTGATCTAACTGAAATATTTTTGCAATTACAATGGAAAGAACCACTACAAGTAAAGCGGCAGGGATTTTCTGGAAATATTTTTTAATTAAAACTATAGAAATTATGGATAGCGTGCCTATTATAAATGTTAGCCAATGAATTTCATGTAGATGATGAAATGCTTCAAATAATAAATCTTGAAGTCTATTATTTCTATCTAAAGAAACACCAAGTAAGTTGTTTAATTGACTAAAGCCAATTATTAATGCAGCAGCAGATGTAAAGCCACTTATTACAGGTTTAGATAAAAAGTTGACTATAAATCCTAATCTAAAAACCCCGAATAAAACTTGTAAAATTCCCATTATAAAGGCCAATAAAATGGCAAACTCAATAAAACGATCCGTTCCTATTTCAGCCAATGTAACAACCCCAGCTGCAACAATTAAAGAATCCATAGCCACAGGACCAACAGCTAGTTGACGAGATGTTCCAAAAACTGCATATACTATTTGTGGAACCATAGCAGTATACAAACCATAAATAGGGGGCAATCCTGCAATTAGAGCATATGCTATTCCCTGAGGGATTAACATTACCCCAACAGTAATACCTGCGAAAACATCATTTTTAAGCCATTCTTTTTTATAATTAGGAAGCCATTCTAAAATAGGAAGTATGCTTTTAAAGTTCATGTATTAGCTTTTGTAATGTTTTTTGTTTTGCAAAAATACTAAGGAGAGCTCATATTATTTGTAACAAGAGTTACTAATTATTATTAGTTTAGAAAATATCCGTTTTAATTCATTTACACTCTTTAAATGCTTTTACCTTACAAGGACTATTTATTTTTTTATGAATTTCAATAATGGCAGATTTTTTATCTTTAAAGAATATATCATTCCCCATTTTATTATCAAATCCCCCTTTTTTTATGACTCCTTGACTCACTAATTTTAAACTGGAAATATAAATTCCTCCCCTATTTTTCTGCCACTTAATAATTTCATGGGTAAGCCATTCGGCAGCTGCTAAATCTATAAAATTAATGCCGTCAGCTGCAATTAAAACATGTTGTATTTTATTTTGATCGTATAAATTAGATAGGTAATCAGATATTTTATCTATAGATCCAAAATATAAGGAACCATCAATTCTAAGTATTTTCATATTAGAACATTCCATTGCTTTACTATCTCGAATCGAATTAATTAGTCTTCTTTGATCATTAACCGCTAAGGTTGCTATATTAGGTTTTGAGGTTCGCTCTAAATAAAAGAAAAATGAAGAAAAAATTCCAGCTAACAAGGCAAATTCCAAATCAAAAAAGAGGGTGCCAAGTAAAGTAATAGACAAAACAATAAGTTCCCTTCCACTGCTTTTAATTACTTGTCTAATATGTTTAAAATCTATTAAATTAAAACCTACTAAAACTATTATCCCTCCCATTGCAGCTTTTGGTAAATAGGATGCATATCCTGCAAACAGCAATAAAATTACCATTAAAAATACCGAAGAAAATATTGCTGCCATTGGAGTTTTTGCTCCTGCTTGATGATTAACTCCAGACCTAGTAAAGGACCCAGATCCTGCATAACTTGAGAAAAAACTTGCAATTAAATTAGATAAACCTTGACCTATAAACTCTTGATTTCCGTTAATTTTTTGATGGGTATGCAAAGCTATAGAACGACCTATAGCTACAGCTTCAATTAATCCTAATAGCGCTAATACCATAGCTCCAGAACTTAAAGCAGCAACATTAGAATACGTAAAATCGGGGACTTGAAACGGAGGAAGATTGGACGGAATGTCTCCAACAGTTTCAATACCATATTCACTTCCACCTATCCAAACTGCAAATAAACAGCCCAATATCATTGCGATTAACATATAATACCTAGACAATGGTTTGATTAGAGTTTTAATTACAATAGCTACTCCAAATGTTCCAAAAGCAACCGTAAAAACATACCAATTTGTTTCTGAAATGTGATGGAATAAATAAATAATAATTTCAGGAATTGAGCTGCCTTGTGGGACATTAACTCCGAAGACATGCTCTAACTGTTTAAAAGAAATTAAAATACCAGCTCCTGCTGTAAAACCAATAATAACGGAATGAGATACAAAATTTACTAATTTCCCCATTTTTAGTAATCCCATGGCAAACTGAAATAATCCTGCTAAAAAAGTTAATACTAATGCTAATGAAATAAAGGCTTCTAAATCTGTTTCAGGGTTCACAAATTTTATTAAAGTAGAATAAACCACAATAGATATCGCTGTAGTAGGTCCTGAAATTAAATGATAGGAGGAACCAAAAAGCGCGGCAATAATAGGGGTGACCATAGCGGTATAAAATCCATAAACTGGAGGTAGACCCGCAATCATTGCAAAAGCTACAGCTTGTGGAATTACAATAAATGTTCCTGTTATTCCAGCAATAACATCATCTTTCCAAGATTTTTTAGCTAATGGAAGCCAGACTAGAAATGGAAAAATTTTTGAAAGCATTTATAAATGTACGGTATTCTATTAAAATGAGATTTCTAATACATTAGGAATTTCATAAGGTTATTCTTTTTTTGGATCTATATAATAAGTTGATTTATCTGGTGTAAAAGCTCTTTTAAACCACAAAGGTCTTCGCTCTCCATTTGGTCCTGGAGCAGGTCTTGTCAATGCCAGCCACTCTTTATATATTTCATGAGATCTATTGGTATCCACAAAAATATCTCCATATTTTTCACCCCCTTTTGGTTTTTCAATACGAACACGTTGATGCCAACAATGCATACCACTAATAGGGTCTGGATGTACTGCATGAGTTATGTTTTGATGCACTCCACCATCTTTCCAAAAGATACGTTTGGAATCTTTATCATCAGAGTCAAAAGGTTTAATGCCCGAAATCGTATTCATTTTCCAACCTCCATTTCCGTCTCCTTCTATATTTACGGTGTTGGTTGCCCAACGATTTCCGGTTTTATCTTGAGGTCTTCTCCATCTTCCGATATGATGAGAACAAGCTACAACTCCAGGCTTCATTCCTTGAGTCACCCATACTTTATCGATAAAATATCCTATATCTGTATTCATTTTCACCAAATCCCCGGTTTTAAACCCCCATTTAGCAGCATCATCTGGATGCATCCATATTGGATTTCGATTAGAGATTTCTACCAACCATTTTGCATTTCCAGAACGGGAATGAATTAAAGTTGGTAATCTAAAGGTTGGTACTAACACATATTCCCCTTTCAATTTATCTAAATTATCGTTGTGTATATGACTTTTTAAGTATTGAGGAATAGCATATTCAGGCCATTTCCAATCTACCATCGTTTGAGAGTAAAATTCGTTTTTACGAGATGGAGTAGGGAATCCCAACATTGGCTTTCCATTAATCATAACGCCTATGTCTTTACCGTTTTTACGGATTACTTCACTTATAGGGTCAATTACAGAACCTTCTAGTTGTGTCTCTGTAAGTATCGTTTCATTCATTTTATAGGACTCTCCTTTTTCAATTTCGAAGGTGCCGTATTTTTGCATATATTCTAATTCTGTTATTCCTTCCTTTTTAGCAGTTTTAGGTAAGCCTGGAACACGTTCAAATATATATTGGTAATATTCTCCAATTTTAATTTTTTCTCCCGGCCTATACGGGGATTCAAAATGTTTTCTGATTCCCATACTGCCATCCGGGTCGATTCGCCAAGATAATTCAATCCAAAACTCATCTTCTTCCCAAACTTCTCCTGGGTTTGTTTCGTAAGTAAACTCCACATCTTTTCCATTTCTTCTAGCAGCTTCTCTAAGAACAGGTTGTCTAAAAGCAACCCAAGTTCCTCCATGAGTTGCATAAGAATTGATATCATGACGTTCAGAGGCTAATCCCATAGGTAGCACAAAATCTGCGTAAAAAGCTGTTTCATTCCAGGTTGGAGTTAAGGCAGCATGCATACCAAATTTTGATTCGTCTTGAAACATTTCCATCCAAGTAAACCCATCAGGATAGGTCCAAACAGGGTTAAACACTCTTGAGAAATACACGTCCATTTTCCCTCTTCCTTCTTTTAAGAAATGGGGTAGTAATTGACTCATTTCAAAAAATGCTAAAGGATATTCCTTAGGAAAATGAAGCTCATTCCATTTCTTTTGTGGTTTTGGTGGATTTGGTTGTGTAGGACTAAATTTATTCCAAGAATTTGGAGACGTTCCTCCTTTAGCGCCTACTGCTCCTGTAAGAACAGATAAGAAATGTAAACAACGCGCAACACCCCAACCCCCAAGGTTGGAAGCTCCAGCAGCTCTCCAGTTATGGGAAGCAAAACGTTCTCCTGCCTCCCCAATTAATCTAGCAATTTCAATAACAGTTTCTGCTTTTACTCCAGATTCTTTTTCAGCATATTCTGGAGTAAACTCTTTGTACTCTTCAATCATTCCAGCGATGTAATTTTCGAAGGTAACCTCCTTATCGCTATGCAATGCCTTTAAATATTCTTGCCAGTTGGTCCAGTTTTCAAGATAGTCTCGGTTATACAAATCTTCTTCCAAAATAATCAATGCCATTGCTAATAAAACAGCAGCCTCTGTTCCTGGATAGGTTGGCAGCCAATAATCAGACATCGATGCAGTATTTGATAAACGAGGGTCCATGGTAGCTAACTTGGCGCCTTTCATTTTTCCTTCGATGATACGTTGGGCATGAGGATTAAAATAATGTCCAGATTCCAAATGAGCAGAAATCAATAAAATAAATTTAGCATTGGAATGATCTGGGGATGGCCTGTCATAACCATACCATAAATTATATCCAAACCTTGCACCAGATGAACAGATGTTGGTATGCGAATTATGACCATCAATACCCCAGCCTTGTAGGATCCAATTCATAAATTTTTCATGGCCTGGGCGTCCAACATGATATGCAATTTCATTATGCCTATCTTCTTCTATTGCTTTTCTTATTCTTGCAGCGAGTGTGTCTAAAACCTCATCCCAAGTAACCCGTTCCCATTCTCCTTCACCTCTTTTTCCTTTACGTTTTAACGGAAATAAAATTCGATCGGGATCTGTTATTTGATTTATAGTTGCTGGACCTTTAGCACAGTTTCTACCTCTACTTCCTGGGTGTTCAGGATTTCCTTCAAACTTTTTAACCACTTGAGTTTCTTTGTCGATAAAAGCGGTTAAACCACAAGCACTTTCACAATTGAAACAGGTTGTAGGTACTATTTGATAAGTTTTTTTTACTTTTTTTGGCCAAGCTTTTGGATCGTATTCTACCCAGTTATCCCATTTTTCAGGCGGGGGAAAATTCTCATACATTTGAGCCACTTCGGCATCTGTAAATTGACGCATATCGCCATCAAACTCTTGGTATTTTTCTTTGTGCAGATTAGGGATTAATCCAATTTTCTCTGCCAATCCTTCAATAAATGATGCCTTTTTATATCCCATTTTTTGATTTATTTTTTTAGGCTAGTGGAACTCTTTGTGGAGCTTCTATCCAAATTTTTTCAGTGGTATAAATTCCTATTAAAATTAATATTGCAGCAATAGTTAACATAGTTGAACTTGGCAAAGCAATTAATAATACTAAGGGTAATACGTTTCCAATTATAACAACTCCAAACCAGAATAGTTTTTTATATCTGCCCTTTGTAATCATATTTACTACAGTATGTGCTGATGCACTTGGATGCGTCATCGTTAACTCAGTGATTATGGTAAATAGATTAACACATAAAGCAATAATCATAACCATTCCAAGTATAGACATCCAGTTTTCAGTACCTAAAACCAATAAGACTAAAGTGAAAATAGCCGCTCCAGCCATAATACTATGTACTAACATATGTAGTGCTAGAGAAGGGCTTTGCCAAAAATCACGCCCTTTAGCTTGCGCAAATAAGAACGCAGTGTAGATGGCCAACATTACTGCAAAAAATGCAGTTACCCAAATTAAAATAGTTTCTCCAGTTTGTATTTCAAAATAAGTCATTGCTCCCCAGATCGTTACTAATAACCCGAAAATGGTAATCGTATACCCGCCTTTTACAAGCCAAGAGTTCCATTGTGGTCGTAACAAAACATATAAAAATCGATCAGGTCTGTCTAAATCCATCACTAGGAAAAGTCCTGTTAGTGTAAGGAAAAACAATGAGATTCCAACTGACCAAAGTTTGGTAGTACTGGAAAGGTCATAACCCAATAACATAGCGATAAAAGGAATTAAAAATGCCCCGGCAGCAATAGCTTTTGCAGTAACATAAGCTGAAACTTCCCAACCCCAAAGGATTCCTTTTTCTGGAGTATCGTAAACTCTACGAGCTTTACCAGATAGAACATCTATATAATTTGGGTTTTCATTAGTTTTCTTTTGATAAGCGGTTTCAATTTCATTGTCAATTGTCATTTGCAACAAATCAATATCATCATTGGTATTCATCATTTTTTCTGCAGCTTTTGCAAAATGACCAACCCCTCTAGCTTGTGAATTCCATAGTCCAGCATTTACTTTTTCAGTAGCTTCAGGGATTAATGAAGCATCGTCTCCGTCTATATAAAATAAGTTTGGATTGGTTCCTTTTTCAGGTTTTCGAACTTTAACTTGTTGTCTGGCTAATAATTGGGAAATCTCTGTATTTGGGTTTTCCATGTCTCCAGCTATAATCGCATGTTCTGGGCAAACAGACACACAGGCCGGCTCTCTACCAACATCCACTCTATGCGCACAATAATTACATTTTGCTGCAGTATGGGTGTCGGGATCAATATATAAAGCATCATAAGGGCAAGCTTGCATACAAGATTTACATCCTATACAACGGTTGTTATCAAAATCTACGATTCCATCTTCACGAGTATATAATGCTTCAACGGGACAAATAGTTACACAAGGTGCATCTGTACAATGATTACATCGCATTACCGAAAATATTCTTCGAGTATCTGGAAACTCCCCTTTTTCAACTTGCTTTACATAAGTCCTGTTTACACCAACAGGGACATCGTGTTCCGATTTACAAGCGGTTGTACATGCGTGACAACCAATGCATTTTCGGTTATCGATAATAAAGCCGTATTTCATTTGTTTTGAGTTATTAAAATAGTTTTATGCTTAATGAGGAATTTTATTTTTAACTCCATGATATAGGAACGCTCCAATAAGTGCACCTAATATAACAATAACAATTGCCATTGCTCCTTTTCCTAATATGATAAACATAGGACCTGGACAAGCTCCTGCCAATGCCCATCCTAATCCAAAAATAATTCCGCCTAAAATATTTCTTGAAAAGCCTTTCTTTTTAGGCTCAATTTCTATTTTATTTCCTAAATAATTTTTGATACTTCCTTTTCTGAAAAAGTAAAATAAAATCATCCCTGTTATAACTGCAGATCCAATTACACCATACATATGAAACGATTGAAATTTAAACATTTCATAAATACGATACCATGAAATAATTTCTGCTTTGCTTAGTACAATTCCGAAGAGTATACCAAATAGTATAAATTTTATGTTTTTCATATACAAGTTTAAAAAATTAATGGAAGTAAAAGCCATGTCATGATAAGGCCGCCTATAAAAAATCCAATTACTGAAATTAATGATGGTATTTCCAAATTACTCAATCCAGTAATAGCATGCCCTGAAGTACAGCCTCCAGCATATCGAGATCCAAATCCAACTAAGATTCCCGCAATTAATAAAATTAAAAACCCTTTTAAAGAAAACATGGTTTCTATACTAAAAATCTCGTCGGGTAAATATTGAGCTCCCGCATTTTGAAAGCCAAGATCAGATAAATCTTGAATGGTTTGTTGGCTTATCGCCACAGTTTCATTTGGAGTTAACCATTGGCTGCTAATAAAACCGCCAATAATTAAACCTACTACAAAAAGTAAATTCCAGCTGTTTTTCTTCCAATCGGTTTTAAAAAAATCATTAAATTTTCCTGCACCACCTAGGGAACAAATTGTTTCTAAATTGGTGGAAACGCCAAATTTTTTCCCAAAGTAAAAAAGGAGAAACATCACAAAAGTGATTAATGGCCCGGCTACATACCATGGCCATGGGTCGAGTATAAAATCCATAAATGTTTATTATTAGTTATAAATATAGTGATGAAGTTATAGCTAATTAGTAACATTTGTTACATTACTAAATCAAATATATAAAAAGATAGTTTAGTGTTATTTTTAAATAGAAGCCCTACTATGTTGTAAACAAAGAGGTTGAATGTAAAAACATGAAATGATAAATTTAATAATCTAGAGAGAAATTATTTTAATATTATTTCTGTTCAATTTAATTTTTCCTTGATTTTCCAATTTTTTTAGCAATCGAGAGATAACCACTCTAGAAGTATGAAGCTCGTATGCAATTTCTTGATGGGTGCTGTAGATAACTTGATCTTTTGTAATATTCGATTTGTCCCCTAAATATTTTAATAAGCGTTCGTCCATTTTTAGAAAAGCAATACTATCTATAGTTTCAAGCATTTCCATTAAACGATTATGATAACTTTCTAAGACAAAATTTCGCCAAGATTTATACTTTCCAGTCCATTCTTCCATTTTTTCAATTGGAACCATGATTAGTTTAGTATCTAATTCTGCAACAGCTCGTATTTCGCTTTTTGTATTTCCTAAACAACAGGTTAAAGTCATGGCACAAGTATCTCCACTCTCTAAAAAATAAAGCAACAATTCATCCCCGTCGTTATCGTCACGCATTATTTTTATAGCTCCACTAATCAATAAGGGCATGGACTTAATGTACTGACCTGTTTCAATTAATTTATGTCCTTCTGGAACATCCTTAAGTAGGCCTATTTGACTTATTTCGTCTAGTAAAGCGTCTTCAAAAAGGTGACCATAATTATTCTTTAAGTCTTGAATCATAAGGTAAATCTACAACCTTTTTTTTAAAATATTTTTTTCGTATTTAACAAAAACGTTAATCCAAATAATTTTTGAAAGCGCGTAAAGTAATGGAGACAACAGTGTTAGAGAAACTATAATTGAAATTAACAAATCTAAAGGACCAGCTTCTGGGAAGAAAATTAATTTAATAACAGAAACTGCAATTAATAATGCAACTCCTAATGCATAAGCTACATAATAAGAACCCTGAAAAAAACTAGGTTCAATATTGTATTTTAAATCACATTTAGAGCAATTTTCATGAACCCTTCCCATGGTAGAATATTTATATGGGTGCCCTTTATAAAAATCGCCTTCATGGCATCTAGGACATTTCATTTTAAATATGCTATAAACTTTTGTTCCTTTTCCTATCATTATTTGGTTTAACTTTTGAAGAAATTATTCTTTAATAAATAAAGCTTTCAATTCTGTTGCCAAAAGAGGATCCATTTTGTCAGCAATTACTAAGCTTAATTGTTTTCTTCGTAATGCGGCATTAAAACGTTGTTTTTCTAATTTAGATTCTGGAACAATTGGTGGAACAGAAACTGTTTGCCCCATTTCATCTACCGCAACAAAAGTGTATATTCCTTCATTAGATTTATATCTTTTACCACTTTCACGATCTTCAATCCAAACATCCATAAAAACTTCCATAGAAGTTGTAAAAGCTCTAGAGACCTTTGCCTCAATAGTAACAACACTACCCAGGGGGATCATTTTAGTAAAAGCAACATTATTTACTGAAACTGTAACCACTATTCTTCTACTGTGTCTTCTAGCAGCAATACTAGCTGCACGGTCCATTCTTGCTAATAATTCGCCACCAAACATATTACCAATAGGATTGGTTTCACTTGGTAATACCATATCGGTAAGAATAGTAAGTGAGTCTGTTGGAGTTTTAGGAGTCATCATAAAATATTTTTTACAAAGGTATAAAGTAATCTCCCGTTTTCGAAAATCTTTTTAACTCAAAATAAAAAAAGGAAACGAATATCTATTGATCAATTTCTTGCACCAATAACCAAGCATCTTGGTTTTGAGAATTTTTAATAGTACGTAGATTTTTAAGAGCATCTATTCTATTTTCGTAGCTACTGTAGGCAACTTGATGTAAGCCATATCTGTTAACCCCAATAATTCTAGCAGAAAATCCTTTTTCTTGAAGTTGATTCATTTTCTTTTGAGCATTTTCTTCCACTCTAAAGGCACCAGCTATTATATGGTACTTACCGGTATGTTTAGAAAAAGTAAGATTTAATGTAGGTAATGGATTTTCAATTACAAATGTTGCTTCTTGAATTTGATTTTCTACAATTGTATTGGCCTTTTGTTTTTCAGCAAAATTATGTTTTTGGACAGATCCTTCATATAATTTCATACCGCTAAAACCAGCAATAGATATCGCAACAATTGCAATAGCAGCATATTTTAAATAAGATCCAGAAGCTCTTCTTTCAGGACTTATAAAAACAGGAGTTTTTTCCTCTAAAGCACGAACTTCTTCCTTATAAACTTCTCGGTTAACTTTAGGAGACACAAAGGAAGCCATTCCAAAAGAGGCGGTGCTAAAGTTTTGTTTTGAAGATGGAATAAATTGTACGGAGTTTTCTTCATTAAGATGAAACTCTCCAATATTTTTTAAGGAAACCACTTCTTTTTCAGAAAGCTGAAAAGATAACTTTCCAGTAAAATTTCTTATTTTCTGAAGGGAGGTTTCATAACTACATTTTTCAATAGAAGCTACATAATTAGCCAATAATCCATCATTGGTTTGCAATTGCCTGTTAAACGAAAGTGTTTTTCCTGGAGGGGAAAAAGTTTGTGTTTCAGGATCTATTTGAGCAGATTGATATTGAGTCAACAATGCGCCAAACCCAGGTATAATCACACACTCGTAGCGATAAAGTAAGTCGTTTATGTAAGTTGTTAATTGCATTTAAACAAATATACCTTTTTTTATATCTTATTTCCTTCCTAAAATAGATTTTTATTAACAGTATAAAAACACTATTTTTAAGGATTCTCCCCTTTTTATTTTTCGATTATGTTATCAAAAAACGAACTACGTTATACGTTGGCTTTACAACGTGTGCCTAACCTTGGAGATACTACTGCTAAAAAATTACTCCGTCTTGTTGGTTCTGCTGAAGGAATTTATAAAGAAAAAAAATCCAACTTATTAAAGATTGATGGGGTGGGAGCTTTTAAGTTAAGAGAATTATCTGAAAAGATTCAGCTTGATGATGCAGATGCAGAAGTACAGTTTATAGAAGATAATGAAATTGAATACTGTTATTTTCAAGATAAATTGTATCCTGAAAAATTAAAACATTGTATCGATGGGCCAATATTATTTTTCCAAAGGGGGAATATAGACCTTCAAAACAGAAAAATAATTAGTATTGTTGGCACCCGAAAGGTGACATCTTATGGCAAAATATTTTGTGAAAAATTAATTGAAGAACTCAGTATCCTTAATCCAATTATTGTTTCGGGATTTGCTTATGGAGTAGATATAATTGCTCATAAGTCAGCCATTTCAAATGGATTACAAACAATAGCTTGTTTGGCTCATGGGTTTAATCAAATTTATCCAAAAGCACATAAAAAATATATTCAACAAGTAGAAGAAAATGGAGGGTTTATTACTGAGTTTTGGAGTAGTGATGCTTTTGATAGAAATAATTTTTTAAAGCGCAACAGAATTATAGCCGGTTTATCTCAAGCAACTATTGTTATAGAATCTGCCACAAAAGGAGGAAGTCTTGTAACGGCAGATATTGCCAATTCATATAATAGAGAGGTTTTTGCTGTGCCTGGAAGATCCACAGATTCTCAAAGCCAAGGCTGTAATAATTTAATAAAAACACAACAGGCTCATCTGATTACTAATGCTGCAGATTTAATTTATATGTTGGGATGGGAATTAAAAGAATCCCAAGCGAAGCAACAACAAATTCAGTTATTTGTAGAATTAACAGAAGAAGAAAAAGTTGTTTTTAATTATTTAAAAAAGCAAGATAAAGAAGGCCTAGATATTATAGCAATAGCAAGTAAAATACCAACTTATAAAGTTGCATCCCTATTACTTAGTTTAGAGTTAAAAGGATTAGTGCGTCCTTTGCCAGGAAAATTATATCAGTTGATTTAATAACCAACTTTAGTTCTCACTCTAGTTAAAACGTCATTAGCTACTTGTTGTGCTTTTTTTGCACCAATTTCTAACGCCTTGTCAATTTCTTCAAGATTTTCCATAAAATAATTATAACGAGTTCGTTGTTCTGCGAATTTTTCAACAACTAATTCGAATAGTGCTTGTTTAGCATGGCCATAACCATAATTACCTCTTTGATAATTACTTCGCATTATTGTTACTTCTTCATCTGAAGCTAATAATTTATAAAGGGCAAAACAATTACAAGTATCTGGGTCTTTAGGTTCTTCAAGAGGAGTACTATCTGTTTTAATCCCCATGATTTGTTTGCGAAGTTTTTTGTCGGCTAAAAATATATTGATGATATTGTTTTTAGATTTACTCATCTTCCCTCCATCTGTTCCAGGAACTAACATGGTGTCTTTTTGAATATCCCCTTCAGGTAATACAAAAGTTTCTCCCATTTTTGAATGAAAACGAGAAGCTACATCTCGAGTCATTTCTATATGTTGTAATTGGTCTTTCCCAACGGGTACAATTTCAGCATCATATAATAAAATATCTGCTGCCATAAGCATTGGATAAAAGAATAATCCAGAATTTACATCTTCTAATCGATCAGCCTTATCTTTAAAAGAATGCGCTAATGTTAATCGTTGGTAGGGAAAAAAGCAACTTAGATACCAGGAAAGTTCTGTTACCTGTGGCACATTACTTTGACGATAAAAAACGGTCTTGTCCACATCAAGCCCAAAAGCAAGCCAAGCAGCAGCTGTACTGTAGGTGTTATCTCTTAATGTAGTAGCATCTTTAATCTGAGTTAAAGAATGCATATCTGCAATAAACAAAAAGGATTCGTTTTTTGGATTATTAGCCATAGCAATAGCTGGAATAATTGCTCCTAAAATATTTCCTAAATGTGGTGTGCCTGTACTTTGTATTCCAGTAAGTATTCTTGACATAGTCGTTTTTTAATTTTCACAAAGGTAATTTATTTAGTCAATTGGTAAAGTTCAATTTCCTATTTTTGGCTAACTATGAAATTAATTAAAAATATAGCAATTCTGTTTTACCGTATATGGTTTTACTTTTTAATGTTTATATATATTTTATTTTTCTTCCCAGTATTGTTTATTAGTATAATTAGAGAAGAATGGTATCCTCTATTTTTTAAAATGGCTCGGGGCTGGGCAATTTTTATACTTTTTGGAATGGGTTTTAGGCCTGTTATTAAACGTGAAGTAGCTTTTATAAAAGGGCAAAGCTATATGTTCGTGGCTAACCATACTTCCATGACAGATATCATGCTAATGCTTTATGTTTCAAAAAACCCCTTTGTTTTTGTAGGTAAAAAGGAACTAGGGAAAATTCCATTATTTGGATTCTTCTATAAGCGTACTTGTATTTTGGTGGATAGGAAAAACTCAAAAAGCAGAGTAGATGCTATTAATAGTGCACAGCGAAAATTAAATATGGGTTATAGTGTCTGTATTTTTCCTGAGGGGGGAGTACCAGATGATGAGAGTATAGTATTAGATGAATTTAAAGATGGAGCATTTCGGTTAGCGATTAAACATCAAATACCAATTGCGCCGATGACTTTTTTAGACAATAAAAAACGTTTTTCGTATACTTTTTTCAGTGGAGGACCTGGTAAAATGCGAGTTAAAGTTCATGCGTTAATACCAACCACTAAATACACAATGGATTCAAAAAAAGAATTGAATAATATAACTCATGAAATTATACTTTCTCAATTAAACTCTAATTGTTTGTAAATTGATACCACAAAAAAACCATTCTATGGCGAAGAATGGTTTTTATAGGGTTTGTTAACCAAACCTAACAAACATAACCTAAACTAAAACTTGAAACTCAATCCAGTATAAATTCCTATATAATAGGGTTTAAAGGCTACAGATGATTCTGTATAAGGGTTGAGCTGGTACTTGAACATAGGTTCAACATTAAACATTAACTTTTTTGAAAAACTATAATTCAAGCCTAATCCGATGTTTGTTGTGAAACTCAGAGTTGATAAATTATTTGCTTCCCCTAGATTTTCATTGAAATCTCCAGCTTCTACAAATATTTCGTTTTCACCTAAAAACAAGGTGCTAAAGCCACCAATTAAGTTGACTCCAAATTTATTATTTAATACAGCATATTTAAGTTCTAAAGGAACTTCGTAATAACTTATTTTTTGATTTAAAGAAGGTTCTCCAGAAGTAGATTTAGGAGTAACTGTTCCAAATTCTCCTTCCTGATTTTGACTAGCCAAATAACCTTTGTCAACAGCAATAATTACATTTTCTTTTTTGCTATAATTCACACTCTTTAATGCAACTGCAACAGGGCCGTTTCCTAATTCAATTCCTGTTATAGAATAACTTAAATTCACATTACTAAGTCCAGAACGCACACTTAAACGATTGTTTAAATGATAACCTACATTTACTCCGTATGCCATATTAACATCTCCGCTTTTAGAATTATCTGAAAAGGATGGGTCAATGGAAGAGCCATCACTTATAGAGTTATAATAAACTGGCGCTACATTAGGAGTTACATCCCAACGATTATCTGGGCTGTTATCAACAATTGCAATAGCTTCCTCATCATTTGTGCCCTCTATTTCATCAAAAATAGAACGTTTGTTTGTTTCTTCTGAAGCAGCAACTTCTGTTTCTTTTTTATCTGTTTCTGTTGAAATTATTTCTGTATCTGCTTTTTTATTATCGTTGATGTCATTTTCTACCACCGCTTCTTTGTCACTAATAACAGGAATAACCTTTTCCTTATTAATTAAAGATTCTTCATCAGATTTTTTAGTATTACTTGATGAATTAGAAGTGTTTTTTAGATCTCCTTGCACTGCAACAGCAGTATTTACTTTAGAAGTATTGCTTGTTGAATCTTTTGTAATATTTTCTGTATTATTTTCATTAATCTTCTTCTTAGTGTCATTTTCAAAAGCGATTTCAGTTTCTGAATTTATTGTGTTTTCCTGAACTTTTTCTTTATGTGAATCTCTTTTTATTTCATTCTCATTAGAAGTATTATTAAAGGTATCATTTATGGAATTATGATCTTCAGAAACTACTTCAGTTTCTTTAATGTTACTTTCTTTAATAATAGGGCTGTTTTGAGAATCCTGAGAATTTATTTCTGTATTTTCTTCGGTAATTGATGGCATAGTGTTAGAAGGTCCAAAAACAGAATTTCCTAGGGTAAGCATTAAAGCTAATATTGCAGCAACACCTCCTAGCTTAAACCAAAGAGGAATTACTTTTCTGTCTTTTTTCTCCTCTTTCAGTTTTGCTTGGATTTGATCCCAAACTTGAGGAGAAGGAGTAGCTTCAAAACTTTCGAAACGTTCCTTAAAAAGCTGATCTATGTGCTTTTTTTCTTTCATAATTACCCACGAACAGTAGGGGATATTTAATTTATATTTAATTATCGTAAATCATTTTCACGATTGTAATTTTCAATCTTTGTTTGCAATATTTTTCGAGCTCTTGCGAGGTTCGATTTTGAAGTTCCAACAGAAATCTCCATTTCTTCTGAAATCTCTTTATGAGGACACCCATCTAAAACATACATGGTAAAAACCAATCGATAACGATCCGGCAATTCCTGAACTATTTTTAACAAATAATCCAATGGAACATTAGTTTCCTCAACTTCTATTTCAACTTCTTCTTCAATCTGTTCTTCATTAGACAGATTATAGACACGTTGCTTACGGTATTTTTGAAGAACGGTATTAACGGCAATTCGTTTCATCCATCCTTCAAAAGAACCTTTTCCTTTAAATTGCTCTATACTTTTCAAAATTGTTATAAAAGCATCTTGCAAATTATCTTCGGCTTCATGATAATTCCTAGAATATTTTAAGCAAACAGAAAATAATATACCCGAAAATTTCTTGTATAACTCTTCTTGTGCTTTTAAATCATTCTTCTTACAATTTAATATGAGCTCTTCTAATGTCAAACGCAGTACCGTAAACTATTATTATTTTGTTGAAATGACTTACAATAAAGTAATTAGCAACAACAACATTTAAGGTTTCTACTTTAATTAGATACCAAAAATGTAAATGAGTTGCGTTGGAAGAATAAATTATTGATTAAGTGCCGCTATTGCTTCTTTAATTTTTAATTCTAACTCCTCCATTAATTCAGGATTGTCTAATAGCAGAGATTTTACAGCTTCTCTACCTTGTCCTAATTTAGTGTCGTCATAACTAAACCAAGACCCACTTTTTTTAATTATTTCAAAGTCTACTCCTAAATCTATGATTTCTCCTACTTTAGAAATCCCTTTTCCATATACAATATCAAATTCTACCATTTTAAAAGGTGGGGCAACTTTATTTTTCACCACTTTCACTCTTGTTTTATTTCCTAAAACTTCTCCAGTAGTATTTTTAATTTGTGTAGATCTTCTTATGTCTAAACGAACAGAACAATAAAACTTTAAGGCGTTACCACCAGTTGTAGTTTCTGGGTTTCCAAACATTACTCCAATTTTTTCACGTAATTGATTAATGAAAATAACGGTACATTTTGTTTTACTTATCGATCCAGTAAGTTTACGTAATGCTTGAGACATTAAACGTGCGTGAAGACCCATTTTAGAATCTCCCATTTCCCCTTCAATTTCGCTTTTTGGAGTTAATGCGGCAACAGAATCTATTACAATAATATCTATTGCTCCACTTCGTATAAGATTGTCTGTAATTTCTAAAGCTTGTTCGCCATTATCGGGTTGAGATATTATAAGGTTTTCAATATCCACACCTAAATTCTCAGCGTAATACCTATCAAAAGCATGTTCCGCATCTATAAAAGCAGCAATGCCACCATTTTTTTGAGCTTCCGCAATGGCATGCAAAGTAAGTGTAGTTTTACCTGAAGATTCTGGTCCATAAATTTCAATAACTCTCCCTCTTGGATATCCACCAACTCCTAAAGCAACATCAAGACCTAATGAACCAGTTGGAATAACTTCTATTTCTTCAATAGCAGCATCGCCCATTTTCATTACTGTTCCTTTTCCGTAAGTTTTATCTAATTTATCTAAAGTCAGCTTTAAAGCCTTTAATTTTGCATCTTTTTCGTTACTCATGAGTTCAATCTTTTTTAAGAAATGTTAGTAGGCTAAGGTACTATTTCTTTGCGTGCACAACAAAAGGAAAAGAAGAAAAACTGAAATTCTAGATATGGTATATTTATAATTAATATCTTTACTCCGTGTATAGAATCTGAAAAGGTTTTAACTTAAGTTTAATCTACGTCTCTTATTCAAAAAGAGCATTATATATAATATTATGGGCTGTACAAGTTGTAGTTCAGGTGTCGGAGGACAACCAAAAGGTTGTAAAAACAATGGAACCTGTGGTTCCGATGGTTGTAATAAATTAACAGTTTTCGACTGGCTTTCAAACATGGCTCTTCCTGGGGACCAAAAACCTTTTGATGGTGTTGAAGTTCGTTTTAAAAACGGAAGAAAACATTTCTATAAAAATTCTGAGAACCTTTCTCTTTCTATGGGTGACATAGTTGCTACAGAAGCAATGTCTGGACATGACATAGGAATTGTTACACTTACTGGAGAGTTAGTAAGAGTTCAAATGAAAAAAAAGAAAGAAGATTCTGATTTAGAGGAACTTCCAAAAATTTATAGAAAAGCATCTCAAAAGGATATAGACATATGGCAGAATGTAAGATCTAAAGAAGCTGAAATTCAAAAAAGATCTCGCGAAATCGCGATTCATTTAGGATTAAAAATGAAGATTTCTGATATTGAATATCAAGGTGATGGATCTAAAACTACCTTTTATTATACAGCAGATGAGCGAGTAGATTTTAGACAACTTATTAGAGACTTTGCTAGCGCTTTTAGTACGCGTGTAGAAATGAAACAAGTTGGACTTAGACAAGAAGCTGCAAGATTAGGAGGAATTGGTTCTTGTGGAAGAGAATTATGTTGCTCTACTTGGCTAACAGATTTCAGATCGGTTAAAACCTCTGCAGCACGTTATCAGCAATTGTCCTTAAACCCTCAAAAATTAGCAGGGCAATGCGGGAAGTTAAAATGTTGCCTTAATTATGAATTAGACACTTATTTAGATGCTTTAAAAGAATTTCCTAAAAATGACATCAAATTAATTACCAAAAAAGGAATTGCTGTTTATCAAAAAATGGATATTTTTAAAGGAATGCTTTGGTATACCTATGAGAATCAAGGAATGAATTGGCATAAAATTCCGGTGGATAAAATAAACGAAATTATAGCGATAAATAAAAAAGGGGAGAAAGTTTCAAGTCTTGAAGAATATGTTGAAGAAGAACAAATTTCTGAAAATAAAATTTTTAATAATGTAGTTGGACAGGATAGTCTTACTAGGTTTGATCAACCCAAACGTAAAAATAATAAGAGACGAAATAAAAGTAATAACCGTAACTCAAATCAAAAGCAAAACCGGAACCAAAAGCCGAACCAAAAGCCGAATCAAAAACAAAACAGACCCCAAAAAAAGAATGTATAAAATAATTGCAACATTTTTTGTAATAGTATTATTTATTTCTTGTGATTCTAATACTGTTTTTAGTGAGAGCAGGTCTTTATCTAGTGTTTGGAATAAAAACGAAACCATTAACTTTTCTATACCACAATTGGATAGTTTAAAAAAGTATAATGTATTTGTAAATATTCGAAATACAAATGACTATCATTTTAATAATATTTTTTTAATCGTATCTATGGATTTCCCCCATGGAAAGACAATTACAGATACTTTAGAGTATAAAATGGCAAACCCAGATGGCACATGGTTGGGCTCTGGTATTGGGAATGTGAAAGAAAACAAACTCTGGTATAAGGAAAAGGTTTCTTTTTTAGAAAACGGAAATTATAAGCTTAGGATTAATCATGCAGTACGCAATAACGGTAATGTGGAAGGCGTTACAAATCTTGAAGGAATTACAGATATTGGATATAGCATAGAAGAAATACTTCAAGAGTAGACTTATGGCAAAGCAAAAAGCAAAACGAAAAACAAAGAAAAAACCAGCACCAAAGAACAATTTGAAACCACAAATTAAAACGTTTTGGATTTTGTTTTTTTCAGGAATTGCACTCATATTTTTAGTATTCCTATTTGCATCTTGGGGAGTTTTTGGAGAGTTGCCAGATGAAACTAGTCTTGAGAATCCTGAAAAGAACCTTGCTACAGAAATCATTTCTACCGACGGGAAAACATTAGGAAAATTCTATAAAGAGAATCGTACTCCTGTTCAATTTGAAGAATTACCAGAACACTTGATTAATGCTTTAATTGCTACAGAAGATGTTCGCTTTTTTGACCATTCAGGTATTGATGCTAGAGGTACAGTGAGAGCTTTTGCTTTTTTAGGAAGCCGAGGAGGAGCAAGTACAATAACACAACAATTAGCCAAATTGTTCTTTACTGAAAACGTTTCCAAAAATAAATTGAGTCGTGGAACTCAAAAAATAAAAGAATGGATTATTGCTACACGTTTAGAGCGAAGATATACTAAAGAAGAGATTCTAACGATGTACTTTAACGAATATGATTTTTTAAATCAAGCCGTTGGAATTGAGTCTGCTTCCAATATTTATTTTGATAAAAAGCCTTCAGACCTTAACGTTATTGAATCTGCAATCTTGGTGGGAATGTTTAAGAATTCAGCACTTTATAATCCAATTCGAAATCCAGTAGGAGTACGGAATAGAAGAAATGTAGTATTGGCTCAAATGGAGAAATACGATTTTATTTCAGAAGAATTAAAGGATTCATTGCAGGCTACAGAACTTGAAATAAAGTATACACCTCAAGGTCATTTAGAAGGAATGGCGACCTATTTTAGAGAATACACACGTAAGTTTATGCATGATTGGATTAAAGAAAATCCGAAAACAGATGGCTCAAAATATAATATTTATAGCGACGGTCTAAAAATTTATACTACGATAGATTATAAAATGCAAGAATATGCAGAAAATGCAGTAGGTAATCATATGCCACGTCTTCAGGACGAATTTGATAATCAAAACAAAAACAATAAAATAGCTCCATTTAGAGATGTTACCCCAGAAGAAGTCACCAGTATATTAAATTCAGCTATGAAACGTAGCGACCGTTGGAGAGAAATGAAAAAGCAGGGGAAAAGTGAAGAAGATATTCGAAAAAGTTTTACTGTAAAGACTCAAATGCGAATTTTTTCTTGGAAAGGAGACATTGACACTTTAATGACTCCTTTAGATTCAATAAGACACCACAAATCATATTTGCAAGCTTCTCTAATGTCGATGACACCACAAACTGGAGAAGTAAAAGCATGGGTAGGTGGGATAAACTATAAGCATTATAAGTACGATATGGTTAAAAAGGGAAAACGACAAATTGGCTCTACCTTTAAGCCTTTTGTTTATGCAACGGTTATTGACCAAATGCATATGTCACCTTGTGACACTTTACCAAACACACAATATACCATTGAAGCCGGGAAATATGGTTTGTTAGAGCCTTGGACTCCAAGAAATTCTGGCGACAAGTATGGTGGAATGCTAACTTTGAAACAAGCATTAGCACAATCTATAAACACAGTAACCGCTAGATTAATTGATAGAGTAGGTCCACAACCTGTTATAGATTTAATAGATAAAATGGGAGTAGATACTGAAAATATTCTTCCAGTACCCTCAATTGCTTTAGGTACTCCTGATGTTTCATTATATGAAATGGTTGGGGCTTATAGTGTTTTTGCTAATGAAGGGGTTTTTATAAAACCTACACTTATTACTAGAATTGAAGATAAAAACGGAACCGTATTATTTCAAAATATTCCGGAAGCAAAAGATGTATTAAGTAAGGAAGCTGCTTATGTAGCAATAAGTCTAATGGAAGGAGTTACTCGATCAGGTTCCGGACAGCGGCTAAGAACCTCATGGGCGGTTAACGCTCCGGTTTATAAAAAAGTTATTACGGGATATCCTTGGGAGTTTAAGAACCCCATTGCTGGAAAAACAGGTACTACACAAAATCAAAGTGATGGTTGGTTTATGGGAGTTGTTCCTAATTTAGTTACAGGCGTTTGGGTTGGCGGCGAAGATCGATCTACTCATTTTTCTTCTGTCTCTTATGGACAAGGAGCAACAATGGCGTTACCTATATGGGCTAATTATATGCGAGATTGTTATAATAATGAAGATCTTCATATTTCAAAAGAGGAATTTAATGCGCCTGAAGACCTTTCTATAGAAACAGATTGCGAAAAATGGAAAGAAGAAAAAGGGAATGAAGAGGAAATTCCGAGTGAATTTTAATAAACTTTCTATTGCCTTCTGAAGTTATTATGCTTCATTTTCAGTATTTTTAATAAAAATTAGAACAAATGATTAATAAGACAGTTTCTGGTGTTCAAGAAGCTTGCCAAGGGGTAAAAGATAATATGACTTTTATGCTTGGAGGATTTGGACTCAGTGGTATTCCAGAAAATTCTATAGCAGAATTAGTGCGTTTAAATGTTAAAAATGTAACCTGTGTTTCCAATAATGCAGGAGTAGATGATTTTGGACTTGGCTTGTTACTTCAAAAGAGGCAGATTAAAAAAATGATTTCTTCTTATGTGGGAGAAAATGCAGAATTTGAAAGACAAATGTTAAGCGGCGAATTAGATGTAGAATTAATTCCTCAAGGAACATTGGCTCAACGATGTCAAGCAGCTCAAAGTGGCATCCCTGCTTTTTATACTCCAGCAGGTTATGGTACAGAAGTGTCAGAAGGAAAAGAATCTAGAGAATTTCATGGAAAGATGCATATTTTAGAAAAAGCATTTGAAGCAGATTTTGCATTTGTTAAAGCTTGGAAAGGCGATGCAGCAGGAAATTTAGTTTTTAAAGGAAGTGCACGTAATTTTAATCCTAATATGTGTGGAGCTGCTAAAATTACAGTAGCTGAGGTGGAAGAATTACTTCCAGTAGGAGTTTTAGATCCAAATCATATTCATATTCCTGGAATTTTTGTACAAAGAATTTTTCAGGGGGAGAGCTATGAAAAACGAATTGAACAATTAACCGTAAGAAAACGAAGCTAATGGCATTGACAAAAGAACAAATAGCAAAAAGAATTGCTATGGAAGTAAAAGACGGTTACTATGTAAACCTAGGAATTGGTATTCCAACATTGGTTGCTAATTTTGTAAGAGATGATATTAATGTAGATTTTCAAAGTGAAAATGGTGTACTTGGAATGGGTCCTTTCCCATTTGAAGGAGAAGAAGATCCAGATTTAATTAATGCTGGGAAACAAACCATTACAACTTTACCTGGCGCTTCCTTTTTCGATTCGGCAATGAGCTTTTCTATGATTCGTGGGAAACATGTAGATTTAACCATATTAGGAGCAATGGAAGTTTCTCAAAATGGGGATATCGCAAATTGGAAAATTCCAGGAAAGATGGTAAAAGGAATGGGAGGAGCCATGGACTTAGTTGCTTCTGCCGAAAATATTATTGTTGCTATGATGCATACCAATAGAGCAGGAGAATCAAAATTACTTAAAAAATGCTCCTTACCCTTAACAGGAGTTAATTGTGTAAAAAAAATAGTTTCTAACCTTGCAGTAATTGAATTGGTTGGGGATTCTTTTAAATTATTAGAAAGAGCGCCAGGAGTTTCAGTTGATGAAATTATAGAAGCAACAGAAGGGGATCTTATTATAGATGGAGAAATACCCGAAATGAAGTTATAAATTTCTTAATACAAATTGAAAAGCAATGTTTTTACATTGCTTTTTTTTGTTTAAAAAGTAAGAAAACACCCCGTTAAACCATCTAAATGTTAAATTAAATTGCATTATAACGAATAAATATGTTTTTTAGCGTTGTTATTGTAAATCTTTCACATATTAGCAATCCCAAACAAAACGAACGTAACCTACTATGCAATATTTTAAAACGACAATTAATGACACCTACTTACTTTTAAAAAACGTATTCTATATTGCTAAAAAAGTATTTTTTATAATGTAATAATTGTTTTTTATTTTAATCCCCATATCTGCAACGATTCAGATAGAGGTAAACCCGTTCTTTGTGAGGTTAGAACGGGTTTTTTTATGGATAAATATTTATATCCCTTTAGGAATTGCAGCGATCAATCTCTTTGTATATTCCTTTGTTGGATTGGCATAAATTTCATCTGCATCTCCAATTTCTTCAATTTTTCCTTCCATCATCACTAATAACTGGTCTGCCATAAACTTTACTACAGCTAAATCATGGGAGATAAAAATATATGTAAACCCAAAATCTTCCTTTAATTCATTTAATAAATTAAGAACCTGTGCTTGTACCGAAATATCTAAGGCAGAAACAGATTCATCACAAACCACTAATTTTGGTTCCATGGCAATGGTACGAGCAATCCCTACACGTTGGCGTTGGCCTCCAGAAAGTTCATGAGGATAACGATGGTAATAACTATCGTCTAATCCCACTCGATTTAACAATTCCATTACCTTGTTTTTTCTAGCTCTTTGGTTTTTGCCTATACCATGAACCTTCATGGGTTCTATTAGAGCTTCACCAATTATCATTCTTGGATTTAAAGAAGAATATGGATCTTGAAAAATAAGTTGAATTTCTTTACGGAGTTTTCTTACCTCTGTTGAAGAGAGTTTTGTAAGCTCTTTCCCTTTATATTTTATACTTCCCGAAGTCGATTCCTCTAATTGTAAGATAGATTTACCCAAAGTCGATTTTCCACAGCCAGATTCACCTACTAAACCTAAAGTTTCTCCTTCAAAAACTTTAAAACTTACTTCATCAACTGCTTTTATAACCTTCTTTTTTCTGAATAATCCAGCATTGGAATAGTATTCCTTTTTCAAATTAAGGACTTCTAATAAAGGTGCTTTTGTATAAATGTTTTTATGTTTTAAAGCGCGATGTAATGGAGTCACTTCATTTGCATTAAAGCTTTTGTCACTTAAAGATGCAATAGTAGGTAGCTTTTCTAAACGCACTTCTAAACTAGGTCGGGAAGCTAATAAAGCTTTTGTATAATCGTTTTTTGGGAATTTAAATATTTGATTCACACTGCCTTCTTCAACAATATTCCCTTGATACATAACAACCACTTTATCTGCGATTTCTGAAACCAAGCCCAAATCATGAGATATAAAAAGCAAACTCATTTTAGTTTCCTTTTGAATTTCTTTTAATAAAAAAATAATTTCTTTTTGTACAGTAACATCTAGAGCAGTTGTGGGTTCGTCAGCAATTAATAATTTTGGTTTACAGGCGATGGCCATAGCAATCATGACACGTTGCATTTGTCCACCACTTATTTGATGTGGATAGCTATTATATAAATCACGAGGACGAGGTAATTTTACTTTTTCAAAAAGTAATAAGGTTTCTTTTTTTGCTTTGGAAGGGGAATAGTTTAAATGAAGTCTAAGAATTTCCGAAACTTGTAATCCACATATTATGGAAGGATTTAAAGCACTCATAGGCTCTTGAAATATCATGGCAATTTCCTTCCCTCGAATAGATCGTAGATTTTTAGAATTTTCTTTAATTAGGTTTTTGGAATCAAAAAGTATTTCTCCTTTTTTTTGAGAGGTTTTATCAGGTAACAAACCCATAATCGACAATGAAGTTACCGATTTTCCAGAACCTGACTCTCCAACAATTCCAAGAATTTCATTTTTAGAAATACTAAAAGAAATGTCATGTACTACTTCCGTACTTTTTTTTCTAGTTCCGAATGCGATGGATAAGTTTTTAACCTCTAAAATTTTCTTGGGCGTCATGAATTCAAAGATAAAACAAATGTTTTGCTTTTGGAATTAATTAGGTGGAAGCCTAGTAAAATTAGTAATTACATTGTTGTAGGAAAAGAATTGTTGATAAATAGTTTGTGCAGTTCATCGAATAAAATATATAATTCTTTAAAATTATGTTAATTATGTGAGGAAATAATTAAAAATTAACAAAAAATCAACCAAATCATGAAGAACTTAAACAAAACCATTTTGTTGTTACTTATAACAGCTTTAACTTTTTTTGCAGGTACCACTAAGGCATTTTCGCAAAAAACTTCAGATGAAAATCAAGAATTAAAAAAACCACCTAGACTATTAAAATTTAATGAATCGCAGCGGGTTTCCCTACAAAACTCATCTCAATTAATTAAAAATGTATTCGATGCTTCAGATAAAACTTCTTTTGTAACAATCAGACAAGAACAAGATAAGCTAGGTTTTACACACCAGAAGAGCCAACAATACTATAACAATATTAAAGTAGAGTTTGGAATAATTACTCTTCATAGTAAAAATGGAATGGTAGAATCTGTGAGTTCTGAGTTTTATAAAATAGAAGACTTAAGTACTTCCCCAAACATTTCAAACATTCAAGCTTTTAATAAGGCTGTTTCTCACACAGGGGCAACTGCTTATTTATGGGAAGACGAAGCTGCTTCTAACGAATTAGGCTATAGTAAACCTGAAGGAGAATTAGTAATACTTCCTCTTTATGAAGGAGAATCTACTACAATGAAACTTGCTTATAAATTTGATATTTATACTATTTCACCTATGGGTGGAGGAGATCTATATATTGATGCTCAAAATGGACAAGCTTTATTCTTTAATAATAAAGTAAGACACATTGATAATTTTGGTCACGATGGTAGAGCTTTTAATTGCAATGAAGAAATTTCATC
This sequence comes from uncultured Flavobacteriales bacterium, assembly GCA_913058295.1. GTDB lineage: Bacteria > Bacteroidota > Bacteroidia > Flavobacteriales > Flavobacteriaceae > Marifrigoribacter. The sequence goes on from CAJXRD010000003.1 coordinate 38,126, forward strand.
TACTAAAATAATTGTGGAAGAATTCGAAGCAATTGCTTCTGGTACAGCTGCAACAAGGTATAGTGGATCACAATCTATTGAAACTACTTTATCTGGAGGGAATTATATTCTTAGTGATGCTGGAAGAAAAGTATATACTCGTAATGCAAACAATTTAGCTCCAGTAGGGAATTCTTTACCTTATATTACTAGTTACTCTCAATTTACGGATGCGGATAATAACTGGACAGCTGCTGAATATAACAATAGCAATAAGGATAATGCTGCATTAGATGCACATTGGGGAGCAATGATGACTTACGATTATTGGTCTACAGTTCACGGTAGAGATAGTTATGATGCTAATGGCGCACAATTAAGAAGTTATGTACATGTGGATAACAACTATGATAATGCATTTTGGTTTTTAAATGTGATGTCTTATGGAGACGGTTCTTCTAACGGAAACGAAGGGAACGGTTACTTTGATGCTTTAACAAGTATTGATGTTGCAGCTCATGAAATAGGACATGCAGTTACTGAATATACTGCAAACCTTGCATACCAAAGAGAATCTGGAGGTTTAAATGAAGGATACTCAGATATATGGGGTGCAGCCGTTGAACATTTTGCAAAAGGAAATGGAAACGATGCAAATCCAGATGCCTCTATTTGGTTAATAGGAGATGAAATTGATAGACGTAATGGTTCTGCTGCTTTAAGATCTATGAGCAATCCAACTTCCTTAGGGCAACCAGATACTTATGGAGGAACTTATTGGAGTAATCCAAACTGTGGAACTCCCACAAGTAACAATGACTATTGTGGCGTACATACCAATTCTGGAGTATTAAACTATTGGTTTTATTTAACTGTTGCTGGTGGAAATGGCACTAATGATATTGGGAATGCTTTTTCTGTATCCGGTATTGGAATGACTAAATCTGCAACTATTTCTTATAGAGCAATCAACAATTATTTAAGTGCAAATTCCACTTATGCCGATGCTAGAACTGCTATGATTCAATCTGCGCAGGATTTATATGGAGCAGATGGAGCAGAAGAACAAGGAGTTACAAATGCATGGCATGCAGTAGGAGTAGGAGATGCTTATGGTGGAGGAAATCCTCCAGCAGATTGTTTATCAGGGGATATTTCTTTATCCATCACTTTTGACAATTACCCAGAAGAAACAGCATGGACATTAAAGAACTCAAGTGGATCTACAGTAGCATCTGCTAGTTATTCTTCTTCTAATCCAGATGGTTCTACAGTTAATGAAACCTTTACTGGTTTGGCTGTAGATGATTATACTTTTGAAATTACCGATGTTTATGGTGATGGAATTTGCTGTTCTTATGGTTCAGGATCTTATACATTATCTTCTTCTGCAGGTTCTTTTAGAACAGGAGGAAGCTTTGGAAGCTCTGAAGCAACTCCTTTTTGTATCGAAAACGGAGGATCTGGTGGAGATACTGAAGCGCCAACAGTACCAACAAACCTTACAGCTTCAAACATTACAGAAACTACTGCTGATTTAAGTTGGGATGTGTCTTCAGATAATGTTGGAGTAACAGGTTATGATGTTTACCAAGGTTTAACTAACATTGGAACTGTTACAGGAACAGCTGCCTCTATTACAGGATTAACTGCTTCTACTTCATATACGTTTAGTGTTAAAGCTAAAGATGCTGCAGGAAATGAATCTGCATCAAGTAATACAGCTAATTTTACTACTCCTTCTGGAGCAGATATTCAAGCACCAACTGCTCCTACTAGTTTAGCTGCATCTAATGTGACTCAAATTACAGTAGACCTTTCTTGGAATGCTTCTTCAGACAATGTAGGAGTTACAGGATATGATGTATACCAAGGAGCTACTAATGTTGCTAATGTTACAGGAACATCTACTCAAATAACTGGATTAACAGCATCCACATCGTATTCTTTTACTGTGTATGCTCGTGATGCAGCAGGAAATATTTCTGGAGTAAGTAATACAGCAAATGTAACTACGCAAAGCTCAGGTGGAGGTGGTTCTACAGTACTTCATGAAGGTTATTTTGAATCTGGCTTGGATGGCTGGGTAGATGGCGGAAGTGATTGCTATCGTTATTCTGGCTCAAGATCTTATGAAGGAAATCGTTCTATGAGAATTAGAGATAATACGAATTCATCAACAATGACTTTAAGTAATATTGATGTTACAGGTTATAATACGGTGGATGTAGAATTCTATTTTTATTCTTATAGTATGGAAAACGGAGAAGACTTTTGGGTACAATTTAACGATGGATCTGGATGGTCTACTGTTGCGTCTTATGCAAGAGGCACCAATTTTGAGAACAATAATTTTTACTCTTCTACGGTTGCAATTAGTGCTGGAGATTTTAATTTTGGAAGCAATGCTCAGTTTAGATTCAGAAATGATGCCAGTGGAAATAACGATCATATTTATATAGATCAAGTAACTATTACCGGAAATTCTGGGAGTGGATTTGCTGGAGTTGAAACGAACTTAATTGGATTGCCTGCTGGATTTAGTCCTGAAGGAGACTTTAATTCTGAAGAGGACTTTATATTATATCCTAATCCAGCTGAAAACTATATCCAAGTTGAAATGGTTGATATTATAGTTGGAACAACTTACAGAATTGTTAATATGCTTGGTCAGACTATATCTGAAGGAATACTATCTAAAGATTCTATAAGTATAGATGAATTACAAAGCGGAGTTTATTTTATGGAAGTAAACGATGGAGAGGAAGTGATGATCAAACGATTTGTTAAGAAGTAAGAATTAATTTTTTATTCCATTAAAAAAGCCGTTTAAACTTTTGTTTAAACGGCTTTTATCTATTTAAATAGTATGCTAAACTATTCTCGAAGTCTTTACATAATGAATATTTCGTTCTTTTAAATGCGACATAAAATAGTCAAAGCAAACTTGATGTTTACCTACTAATTCTGGAGGGAAAACTCCCTTTTCTACAAATAAACCCTCTAAAAATATATTAGCAGCAGCTGTTGCTGTATAGCCAGTTGTTCTAGCCATAGATGAGGTTTGGGTTTCTTGGCAATACTCATCGTGTAAATTATAAACGACCTCTTCTATTTGTCCGTGTATATTTTCTCCTTTAAGAGTAATTCGCATTACGGTTAACTCTTCTTCTGTTTCCCCAAGTTTCCATTCGTTAAAAAGAATTTTACTAGTAAAATCTAAAGGGGATACCATAGCGCCATCTACTTCCACTTTTTCAGTATTAAAAAAACCAGCTTCTTTTAAAACTCTAATATATTCCACATGTCCTGGATATCTTAAAGTCTTTTCTTTCATATTTGGAATATGTGGCATGGTAAATATAATAGACCGCAAACCATCTGAATTAAATGACTCTAAGGTTCCGACTTTATCAAAATCAATATATTCACAATCGGTTAAAGGTTCTCTGGTTATCATTTGACTATGTTCAACGTATCTCGCGGGTCTAGTATATTCCTCAATTACATCGATTGGAGAAAAAGGTGCTTTATAGCTAAAAGGCCATTTTTTTACTTTTGGCAATCCACCAACCAAACATTCAAAGTCGGTGAGTTTCATTTTTTTATTATAATAACCCAAAATGACATTGTCCATTCCAGGAGCTACACCACAATCTACAATAGCGGTAACGTTTTTCTCTTTTGCCAATGCGTCTAGTTCTAAGGAATTTTCTGGAAAGAAAGAAATGTCAATCACATTCCTTTCAGCTTCAATAATAAGCTTTAAAGTTTCAAATCCTAAAAATCCTGGAACCGCACAAACGACTAAATCGAATTTTTTAATAGTAGCTTGCAATTGCTCTTTATTGGTAACATCTAAAAGCTGTGTACTCAATAAATTACATTTATTTTTTACTTTATCTAAAACTGCTTGGTTGAAATCTGTTAAGGTTACCTGGTGGTTTTTTGTTAAATCTATGGCGATGGCACTACCTACCATTCCGGCGCCTAATACGATAATATTTTTCATGAAATAATTTAAATTAATGTTTAAAAACTGGAAAGAAATTCTATTAATTGAATGAAATGTATTGTAGCTATAAACCAGGAATTAGAATCCAAGGCATTTCAGAAAGGTTGTATATTTTGTTTTTAAGCATCGCTAAACTTACAAAAAAATATTTAAATCAAAAGGCATTTAGAACTTATTAGAAATTAATTTTTCTAGTATTTTGAATAATAAATAAATCCACTTTTTGAGGAGATCTAATAGTCATTTTATATTAAATCTTTTATAATCAAAAAAGCATATAAAGGACAAAACGCTCCCTTTTTTGTACCTTTGAATATAAATTTATCAACTATGTTATCAAATGCTTGCCAATACGCCATAAGGTCTATACTTTATTTATCCATTCATTCTAATGAAACTAAAAAAATTGGAGTAAAAGTTATCGCGGATGAACTAGAAACCCCGCAGCCTTTCTTAGCTAAATTATTGCAACAACTTGCAAAAAAGAAATTAGTTTCTTCTATTAAAGGGCCTCATGGAGGGTTTTATTTAACCAAAAAGAATAATGAAAATTCCCTTTGGGACATTGTAACCTGTATAGATGGGACTGATAAATTTGATAATTGTTTTTTAGGTCTAGCAACTTGTGATGACAAGAATCCATGTCCGGTACATTTTATTGTAGTGCCATTTAAACAAAAACTTCTTAATGATTTTAGAGATAAAACCATTGCACAATTTACCAAAGAAATAACCCTGTCTGGAAGAGTTATTTCATTAAAAGATTTTAACGCATTAAAAGATTAATTTTTTTATTCAGTTAAATTCCAAAATAAAGATTGTTACAATTAATAAATTAGGACATGCTGAACGAGCAATTAATAAACCCTAAAAGTATAGTTGTTGTAGGTGGGTCAAACGACATTAAAAAGCCAGGAGGAAAAATTGTAAAAAACCTTAGGGAAGGAGGATTTAAAGGGATATTGCAAATTGTAAACCCTAAAGACAATGCAATACAAGGATTACCCAGTTTCTCTTCGGTAAATGAACTCTCTGAAACGGGCCTAGCCATATTAGCAATTCCTTCAAAATTTTGTTTGGAAACTATTAGAATTCTTGTCGAACAAAAGAACACCAAAGCTTTTATCATAATTTCTGCCGGATTTGCAGAAGCTGGAGAAGAAGGGAAAAGAATAGAAAGCGAAATTGTGGCACTTGTAAATAGTGTTGAAGGTTGTTTAATTGGACCCAACTGTATCGGTGTTTTAAACGAAAACTATAAAGGAGTTTTTACCTCTCCAATTCCAAAGTATACTTCAAACGGTTGTGATTTAATTTCTGGTTCTGGAGCAACTGCTGTTTTTATTATGGAAGCGGGTATGCCTTTGGGAGTAAAATTTGCAAATGTATTTTCTATAGGGAATGGCGCACAAACTTCTGTGGAAGATGTTTTGGAATATATGGATTTACATTTTGATATTACAAAGGATCCTCCTATTAAACTATTGTATATAGAAACGATAAATAACCCTAAAAAACTATTAAAACATGCTGCTTCATTAATTAATAAAGGAGCTAAAATTGCTGCGATAAAAGCTGGAAGTACTGCTGAAGGTAGCAGAGCCGCGACTTCACATACTGGTGCTATTGCAAGTTCTGACTTAACCGTAAGAGCTTTATTTAAAAAAGCTGGAATTGTTTATTGTAGTAGTAGGGAAGAACTTTTAAGTGTTGCTTCTATTTTTAATTATAAAGAATTAACAGGAAAAAACATTGCCATTATTACTCACGCTGGTGGTTCTGCTGTGATGCTTGCCGATGAACTTTCAAAAGGAGGATTGCATATTCCAGCGATAGAAGGCTCTGATGCCAATAAGTTATTGTCTTTTTTACATCCTGGATCTTCTGTGAATAATCCAATCGATTTTCTTGCAACAGGTACTGCAGAACAACTAGGAATTATCATTGATTATTGCGAGCATAAATTTGATTCTATCGATGCCATGATTGTGGTTTTTGGTAGTCCAGGTTTGTTTGATGTTAAAAATGTTTACGATGTTTTGAGTGTAAAACTAGAGGTTTGTAAAAAACCCATCTTCCCGGTATTGCCTTCCATTGTAAATGCCCAAAAAGAGATTGCAGCCTTTTTAAATAATGGGAATGTAAATTTTCCAGATGAAGTTGTTTTAGGAAGAGCATTACCACAAGTTTTTAAAACACCAAAGCCAATTCCAAAAGACCTTGTTTTACCTGAAATAGATATTGCAACAATAAGAGAAATAATTGAAAGTGTAGAAAACGGTTATTTAGGTCCAAGAAATACTGCTAAACTTTTAGATGCAGCAGGGATTCCTAGAGTAAAAGAAGTATTTGAAAGCGATAAAGAAAAGTTGCTTTCAAAATTTCAAAAAAAGAACTTTCCATTGGTAATGAAAGTTATTGGACCCTTACATAAGTCTGATGTAAAAGGAGTGATACTTAATATTACAACGATAAAAAAAGCTGCCAAGGCTTTTGATAAATTAATGGAAATAAAAACTGCTAGAGGAGTTTTGGCGCAACCGATGTTACATGGCCTAGAGTTGTTTGTTGGTGTAAATAAAGAAGAAAATTTTAATCATACTATCATCTGTGGATTAGGAGGGGTATTTGTTGAAATTTTAAAAGATATTTCAGCGGGATTGAGCCCACTTTCAAAACTGGAAATTAATAAAATGATTTCTTCTTTAAGAGGGTACAAAATGCTTCAAGGAGCCAGAGGAAAAGAAGGAATTAATATTGAAAAATACATTGAGATAATTCAACGTGTTTCTGCATTGGTAGAAGTTGCTCCAGAAATTATTGAAATGGATATGAATCCACTTATAGGAAATCCAAAAGATATTAAAGCAGTAGATGTTCGGATTAGGGTGGAGAAATAACTTAAGTTTTTATAAGTAAGACAAGGCCACAAAAAACAACTAAAAAACCTATTATAAGAACTCCCCAAAACACATTAGCTTTTCTTAGTTCCATAAAATTAAAAGCTACTCCAATAAATTTTAAGACTGCTAATAATAAAATTAAAGGTATCACATAACTTATATGTGCACTAGAAACAAGTCCTGCAATAACAGTTAAAAGCAATAACAATATCCAGGTAATGACATTTTGTTTGTTCATAATTAGAATATCAAATAAATTACGGGAAAGAGGAGTAACCATATTAAATCACACATATGCCAAAAGGCTGCACTGGCTTCGACATCTTCCATTTTAGTCCTAGGATTCTCTTTTTTAATTCCGAGGTAAACCGATGTTAAAATAACCAAACCAACTATTACATGAATGACATGGAATAATGTTAACATCCAATAAAAAGTAAAAAAGGTATTATAGCCCATATCCAAACCTGCACTTAATTTGGCATAATATTCCACAGATTTTAAAGCCAAAAAAAGCAAACCAAAAAACATGGTCAATAATAGATATCCTTGGGCCCTTTGCTTATTATTCAATTTTAATTCATGAACGGTTATTGCCATAAAAAAACCACTAGTCAGTAAAAAAACAGTATTGATAGTACCATAGGTTAGATTTAATAATAGCCTAGATTTATGAAAGATTTCAGGCTCTTGATTTACAGAAAAAACCATTGCGATTAGCACAGCACCAAAAGTGATCAATTCTAAAAAAATAATGATCCATACTAGGATTCCCCCTGGTGGATATAATACGTTTTTATAATCAATTTTTGTAATTTCCAAAGTTATAAATTGAGGTGAATACTAATATGAAGAAGGATCATGATTGATGTTTAATTTTTTCATACAATTTTACCAAAGACTCTAATAATTCTACAGGAGTGGTTAAAATTTGATAATGATTTTGCCCAAACATTTGAGGCAAGTAATATTTTGCCTGGGCTTCAATCGCCAAAGCATAGGAGTTTATATTGCGTTCATTTAATTCTCTTAGAGCTTGCTTTACATCATTTGTTCCGTGCTTGCCCTCATAGCGATCATAGTCGTTTGGTTTTCCGTCAGAAATAAGAATTACCCATTTGTTTTTGGTATCCCGCTGATCTAATAAAGCTCCCGAATGTCTTAAGGCAGCACCAATTCTTGTATACCCTTCCGGCTGAATCGCTCCTACTTTATATTTTGCTTTATTCCAATCCTCATCAAAGCCTTTTATGGATTGGTAGGTCGAATAATTTCTTGTTTTCGAATAAAAACTATCGATTGAAAAGTCCACATTGAACTCGTTTAAAATCTCTCCAAACAAAATGGAAACTTGTTTTTCCACATCGATTACTTTATTTCCTGCTGCATAACCATCACTTGATAAACTAACATCAAGCAACATTAAAATAGAAAGATCCTTTTCTTTTTTACGTTTGGATAAGTAAATGTTTTCAGAAGGAGTATGTCCCGAATGCACATCGATATACAAATCGGTTAGAGCATCTAAATCAAATTCTTCCCCTTGGGTTTGTCTTCGTTGTTGTTGGTATTTATTATTTACACTAGTAAGCATTTTCCGAAGCCCCATGAGCGTAGAAGCATTTTCCCTGATTGTTTTTTGATAATAATCTACATTCGTTTCTATAATTGATTTTGGATATACCTTACAAAAGTTTTCTTTGTATTTCCTTTTAGAAAAGTCCCATTCATCGTATTCAATATAGAAATCGCTAGTGTTTTTTTCAGCACTTTCTGCGACGGTTGTATTCTCCACAAAATCTGCTTGATACACAGAGTGTGCAGTATCGTCCACACGAACGGTATACTTCATGTTTAAATCTTCTAGCGCATTCTCATGGTCGTCTAAATCGTCATCCCCATCCATATCTTTAAAGTTACCACCAAACTCTTCGGCGGTTTCTACCTTTTCGAACTGATGCTGTAAAACCATATCTTCTACTTGTTTTTGATCTACTTGAACAGATATAATTTCCTCTACTGCTTTAGATTTTAATATGGTTTTTGCTTGTTCTTCTTGGGCTTTTTTAACCCTATCACTAAAGTTATTTAATTGTTTGTCCGATTCCTCTTCAGGATTGTTACGCATCCATTTCCCGAAGATAAATGAAGTATCCACTTCTTTTCCTTTTTTTGTTTTTTGAGTGTAAAAGGCCAAGAAGTTTTGATAATATTTTTCGGTAATTGGGAATTGAATAAACAATTCTTCCAATACTTTTTCTGAATACTTTTTAGATTCTTGTTGCGATTCTAATAAGTCATGTTCTTCTATGCCAATCCAATTATAATCTAAATTCTTTTGGATGGACAAATACAATATTCTGAATAAAAAGAAAGAAATATTTTCGTTTACCGTTTTAAATTCTGAAAATTTTGAAGGTAAAAAAAAGTTATTATCTCGATATCCTCCTTCGCGTTCTGCTTCATATACTTCGATAGCTTTTCCTGTTATTGCACGTGCAAAAATGGTTAGCCGAGGTTTTATTTCATTTAAATTTACAGCGTGTTCTAATTCTGCTTCTCTTTTCTTTTTGCGATTTTTAAAAAAGAAAGCGAACTTGGTAAATAGAAATTCATCTGGCTCAAACTCAAACATTTTTTTAGTATTAAGTCATTTTTATCATTCCAATAGAATGAATTTAGGAGTGAAGTTAAATCTCGATAGATAGAGATTCATCACGACACTTCGACAAGCTCAGTGTCCATGTTCTGAATGACAACTAGATCATTAAATCACATAAATCTCTAAGAGCATTAGTCACTTCTAGATCATCTGTCAAAGGTTCCACAACAGCAACGTGTACTGCAAGTCGTTTTGGCAATCCGCTATGAATTAGTTTTGCAGCATCTACTAGTAATCTTGTAGAGACTGTTTCGGTTAATCCTAGTTCTGTTAAATTTCTAATTTTCCCACCAATATGGACTAACTTTTTGGCAATACTAGCATCAATATCTGTTTCATTTATTAAAATATCGATTTCAATTTTTTCCGTGGGATAATCAAATGCCATGGCAACAAATCGTTGACGAGTGGATGGCTTTAATTCCTTAAAGCCACGTTGATAACCTGGGTTAAAAGAAGCGACAAGCATAAAGTTCTTATGGGCTTTTATATTTTCACCCAACTTGTCAATATATAATTCTCTACGATGATCGGTAAGGGAATGTATGGCAACAATTACATCGGGTCTTGCTTCTGCAATCTCATCTAAATAAATAATTGCACCTTCTTTAACAGCAGCAGTTAAAGGGCCGTCTAACCAGATGGTTTGTGCACCTTTAATAATATATCTCCCAATTAAATCTGTAGAGGAGGTTTCTTCATGACAAGCTATCGTAATTAGTTTGGTATCTAATTGATGGGCCATATATTCTATAAACCTTGATTTTCCAGTTCCTGTAGGACCTTTTAATAAAAATGGAATTTTATTTTTATAGGACTGCTCAAAGACTTCAACTTCTTTACCAACTTCGTGATAATAAGGTGTTTTTTTACTCATGAGAATAGTGATTATATTACACTACAAAAATACAAAAAAATATATTAAAAGACCATATAGTCTTTTAATATATTTTAAAGATCTTTTCGATTTTGAATCTCTAAAGTAATCCCTTTTAATTTGTTTTTGCTAAGTTCTAATTCATTAAAATAATTAGTTGTTGCATCATCAAAAGTTTCAAATAAGTTGTAGTAGTAGGAGATTCCCTCGTCTAAATTTTTTGAAAAGTTTGAAAAATATTTCGATTGCTTTCTATCTAAAACCCCTTTAGTTTCCTCTAATTTGTTTTTAAGATAATCGATATAAATATTCAATTCTTTAATAAACATATTTGGACGATCAGTTCTTGTAATCACATTTTGTTTACCATAAATATGATGAGTCATTTCTTTTAAACTCATTTTTTTAGAATAATATGCCATATTAGGCCCAGGACAAACAGAAACTCCTGTTCCTTCTACTTTGGTGTCTAAACCATAGGCCAATAGTGCCGAAGTTCCTAAACCAACACAGGTACAGGTTTTTTCTGTAACTTTATTCAGTTGATAATTATACTCAGTTGGAGCTAAACCTTGAGCTTTTAATTCTTTTATTTTATTACGTTGATATTCTCTAGACGCAGTACAAATTCCTTTTTCTTTAAACTCTTTATTTAATGCAACAAATCTTTTTGGACAAACACTACCAGGTCTTCCAGAATCAATTTTTGTTTCCTTATCTAAATCTTTACTATTTCCACGAAGATTATTAAACGGAACACCTAAAGGGGATATATCACTTAAATATAAATCTTCCTCTTTTGCGCTTTCCAATTTTTTTATTGTAGCATTATCTACTGTTGTAGCTTCAGGAACTAACAAGAAAGGAGACCCCCAACCCACAGAATCAACTTTATAATAATCTAATAAAAAGTTATGTTCTTTTTCAGTTCCCACTCCACCTTGAGCAGAAACATCTATAGACAAAGAAGTTTTAGGAATTGTTCTTCCTTCGTTTTCTAAAACTGAAATTAACAAATCTTCTATCGAGTCTCTTAACTCATTTCTTTTTTCTTTAAACTCCTCTAGAACTGGCCCCAAAAGATATCCCTCTGTAGCAAAAGCATGACCTCCACAATTAAGACCAGATTCTATTCTATATTCCGAAACCCAAAGGCCTTTTTTTGCTAAAAACTTTCCTTGAATTATAGCCGATCTATAATCACTAACCTTAAGGATTATTTTTTTATTGATGTTTCCATTTTCGTCTGGGAAAAAGTCGTCAAACTGAGACATATAGGAGTAAAGTCTTGGATTCATTCCTGCAGAAAGGACTACTGATGATTTTAGATTACTATTTGCAAAGCCCCTTAGAGCCGCGTGAGCATCATTATACTCTACAGATAATTTTTCATCTTTAATATAATTATCCTTATCGACTTTCGTCATGATATTTACATCAATACTTCCCATTCTTAGGTTTTTCTTTGCCCAACTTTTTATTTCTGAATAATTAAAATTATTCTTGGTAAGTTTTTCAAATTCCTTTTTTACATCAGAATAATCTGGTAATAAAGAGATGTATTTTTTAATCTCCTTGCTTTTTTCTTCGGATACATTTTTTAAAGCTTCAAATTTTTGAACTGATAAATCGTTCATTAAATTTAAATAGGAAGTTATTCTTTTTGCTCTAAAGTCTTCTGCTTTATCTGAAATTTCTTTAAAAGGAATCTCAAACTTTTCGCTGTGCATTTTTCTTAATTTCTCTAGCAAAATATCATCAACTAAAGAAATTACAGAATCCATACCGTATTGAGCAACCTTTAAAGGGGTATCTATGGTGAACCCTATTCCCATCACTGGGATATGAAACGAATGTGATTTTTTCATTTATTAATATATTGTAAGTTTAACCTCTAATTATTTAGGTAAATTACATCACTAATAAATTGATAATAAGAGATTTAATTAGTGATTAAAATACGGGCGCAAGGTACTTCTTTTATTTATAAAAAAGATAAAACGACCTTAATATAATAATAGTGTTATGCCTACAAGGATTTTGGAATAAATAGGTGAATTATTTACCCTCCAATGGTAATCATACTCCTGTTTTGTAGATGTAATTTTGGTTCTTGAAGTTTCTCTAAAGTATCCATTCCTCCACGTACTTTATATTTACCAAGCACTGCTTTTTGAATGATAGGTTCTATAGATTTTCCATCTCGATAAGTAGTAAGAATATCGGATTCTGTATTTGAAAACAAACAGTTTTTTAATTTTCCATCTGCAGTTAATCGCAAGCGATTGCATGAATCACAAAAAGGATTGGTTACCGAACTTATTATTGCAAAGCTTCCACTATAGCCTTTTATTTTATAGTTTTTAGAAGTATCGTTTTCAGCATCTTGAAGACGGACTATTTTTTCCTCTGAAAAATTAGCCTTCACTTTCTGCATCACTTCTGCATAAGAAACCATTTTCTTCATGTCCCATTTATTACCATCAAAAGGCATAAACTCTATAAACCGAAAAGATATAGGCAGGTCTTTGGTGAGTTCTATAAAGTCAATAATCTCATCATCATTAAAGTCTTTCATTAATACCGCATTGATCTTCACATTAAATCCATTTTCTACCAAGAGAAGAATGTTGCTATATACTTTATCAAATTTATCCCGACGAGTAATTTCCTTAAACTTACTCTGGATTAAGGTATCTAAACTCACATTAATATTTAGAATGTTATTTTCTTTTAATAAAGTGATATATCGATCGATTGTAATGCCATTGGTAGTAAGTGCAATTTCAACTGGAAGGGAAGCTAATTTGCTCAGAATTACAGAAGCATCCTTTCTAACGAATGGCTCTCCACCGGTCAATCTAATTTTAGTAACCCCATGAGAAACAAATGTTTTTGCGATGGTATAAATCTCTTCAAAAGTCATTATATGCGACTTAGGAGATAAAGGAACACCTTCAGCAGGCATGCAATAGGTGCATCGAAGATTACATCGTTCGGTTAGGGAAATACGTAAGTAAGTATGTTTCCTTTTAAAGGTATCGGTTAGTATGTTTTTTTGCTCTTTCATTAATCGTGACGTGCTCCTTTTAAAATTCTGAAAATATGTAAAACCGAAGGAAATATTGCATCCATAGATTCTTTTGCTCCGTTAGTAGAACCCGGCAATGCTAATACTAAAGATTTTTCAATTGTGCCAGCGACACTTCTTGAAAGCATAGAATAGGGTGTGCGATCTTGACCGTAATTACGAATTGCTTCTTCTATCCCGGAAATTCTTCTATCAATTATCGGGAGCAAAGCTTCAGGAGTAACATCTCTTTTAGAAAGCCCCGTTCCGCCTGTATAAATAATTAAATCTATTCCTTGTTCTTGAAAAGCTATTGCTTTTTCTTGAATAATTTCTTTTTCATCTGGAATGATGATATAATCTGAAATAGCAACGCCACTTTCTTCTAATTTCTTAATGATTGCTTTCCCAGCTCGGTCTTCTTTTTGTCCTGCAGAAATAGTGTCTGAACAAACAATTACTGCTGCAGTTAAATCTTTTCGGAAGCGATCTTTAAAATCTGATTTTCCTCCTTTTTTCTCCAACAACTTTATGTTTTGTATTTCAATCCCTTTGTCAATAGGCTTTAGCATGTCATACATGTTTAGGGCAACCACACTTGCACCGTGCATAGCTTCTACCTCAACACCTGTTTTGTAAATGGTTTTTACAGTGAAAAGCACCTTTATTTCTAAATCATTTATCTCATATTCAATTCCTGTAAATTCGATAGGCATAGGGTGACAATCGGGTAATAGTTCAGGAGTTTTTTTAACCCCCAATAATCCTGCAGCTTTACTCATTGCAAAGACATTTCCCTTCGGTACGGTATCGTTTTCAATAGCAATAATGGTTTCAGCTTTGCTCACTTTTACTATTGCTTGAGCGATTGCTGTTCTTAAAGTGCTGCTTTTATGTGTGATGTCAACCATTTTTTTTTAAAGTGTTTAATCGTTGTTCGTTTAATTGTTGAATTGTGTCTTACTTAAAGCATTAAGTTTTTCAACTTCATGAATTATTGTCTGTTCGAGCGCAGTCGAGAACTAATTAGTTTTATAAAAAAACCTTTCGACTGCGCTCAAGGAGACATATTAACTATTAACCTTCCATTGATGACTCTCATCCTCAAAAATCTCTTTGCCAAATACAGGGACATTTGCTTTAATTTCTTCTACAATAAATTCGATTGCAGGGAATACTTCTTTGCGCCTTGGAGAGGAAACAAAAACAAACAAGCATATTTCTCCAGTATTTACTTTTCCAATACTGTGATAAATATGCATACAGTTAAGATCAAACTTTTCGAATGCGGCTTCTCTAATTTCATAAAACTTTTGATTTGCCATCTCTTCATAAGCAGTATACTCAATTGCCGAAACAACTTTGCCATTTACTTCGTCTGCTCTCACCTGACCTAAAAATATATTATGGGCACCTATGCCTGTTTTAGATTGATGTTTTGCTATTGAATCTGCAATAAATTGCGAAGAAATTGCTCCTTCCTTAAATACGTTTTTTGGTTTTTTATTTTCCATTCTTTTTGATATATTCTATTATTTCTAATGCCCCTTCTTTAATACTATAACTATTATTGATACGATATTTTTGTAATATAGATACTGCAGATTTACTTCTAATTCCAGCTTGACAAAAGATCACCTTTGTTTTTTCAAGATCAATTTTATCAAGGTTGTTTTCAAATTCACTTAATGGTAAGTAAAGGGGGTTTATACTTGTTACTTTTGGCTGTTCCTCCATTTCCCTAACATCTATAAACTGAAGGTTATTGTTTTTGAAAACTTCTTCAATGGATATTTCAGGAATGGTAACAGTACATTTAATCTCTTCTTCTTTTGAATTAAAAAAGGGTTTATTGTTTATTACTTTTTGAATTTCAGTTTCAGATTTATTGATTTTTATGGAAGTCATCTCTGAGGATAAGGCGTTATAATAAAGCACCCTTCCAGAAAGAACATTTCCAAGTTCTAAAATAATTTTAATTACTTCATTGGCTTGCATAGTTCCAATAATTCCAGGTAAAACTCCTAGAACACCAATCTCTGAACAATTTGGAATAGTACCAGCTTCTGGTGGGCTTGGAAATAAACATCTATAGCTTGGACCATTGTTGTAATTAAACACAGACAGTTGGCCTTCAAATTTATAAATACCTCCATAAACCAAGGGTTTATTTGTAAGTATGGAAGCATCATTTACGAGATAACGGGTTTCAAAATTATCGGTGCCATCGACAATAATATCATAGTTTTTAAAAATTTCTAAGGCATTTCTAGATGTTAATCTTTTAGGGTAAGCATTTATAGTAATGGTATTGTTTAAATCCTCTAGACGTTTCTTAGCTGCAAGCGCTTTATTGACACTTAATGTGGAAGTGCCAAAAAGAACTTGACGTTGTAAATTAGATTCTGAAACTACATCAAAATCCATAATACCCAAAGTTCCAATTCCAGCTGCAGCAAGATATTGCAATACTGGACAGCCCAAACCACCAGCTCCAATAACCAAAACTTTAGCTTTTGAAATCTTGTCTTGACCTATTTGACCAATTTCGGAAAGAATTATATGTCTATTGTATCTACTCATAATTTCAGCCTCCAGCAAAAGGAGGTAATAATGCGATTTCGTTGGTAGTTATTTCGGTATCATCGGAAACCAACACTTGATTTTGTGCAATTTGAAAGTCCTTATTACTCAATTTAGAATATTTAAGAAATAGAGCCTCCCGAAGATCCGAAATTTTCATCCCTGAAAACTCAAACTCCTCTTCACTACATTCCGTAATTTCAGCTAATTGACCAAAATATTTAATTGCTAACTTCATAGTCTTTCCTGCGAAGGCAGGAATCTCATCCTACACTTCTTGTTTTTTATATTAAACTTATTTTTCAACTTCTGTTAATTCCTTAGGTGTATTTATATTTGAGGTAAATCGCTCTTGATTTTTATTAAGAACGATAGTCTTCACTTTTAAATGTGTTAAAGCAATACGTAAACGTCTTTCTCCATCTTCTAATAAAGAATAAAACACGGCTTTGCTTTGTTTTTTATACATCGCAATTAAGGGCATCGATTTTCCATTACTTTCTAATTGAACCACATCCGTATTATCATCAATTCCTTCCATCAATAAGCTTAATGTTTCTGAATTAATCAAAGGAACATCACAACTAATAACCAAATTATTTTCAGTTTTAGAATAATGTAAACCGGTATAAACACCTGCAAGGGGTCCTGCGTTTTCTATTAAATCGTTAACACGTTTGAATCCGAAAAAATCATAATCCGGATTATTACTTACAATTATTATTTCATCCACTAAGGGTTGTAAAGCTTCTATAATATGCTGAACAAAAGCTTTGTTTTTATAGATCACAAAACCTTTATCGGTTCCCATTCTGGAGCTTTTACCTCCTGCTAGGATAATTCCTGTTATGTTGTTTTTCGTTTTCATTTAAACATAGAATAATTTAACTGATGCTAATACGAGTACAAAAGCTAGTAGATACCTTAAACTTTGATTGTTCATTTTTTTACTTCCAAAATAAGCGCCAAAAAAACCACCGATTAATGCAATAGCAACCAGGCCAAAAGATTCTATACTTAAGCTAATACCACTACTTAATTGTCCTACTAGTCCTCCTGCAGAATTTACCCAAATAAATAGAGCAGAAACCGCGGCAGCTTCTTTCATTTTTCCCCAATGTAATAATAGAATAATAGGGCTTAATATTATTCCGCCACCAATCCCAATTAATCCTGAAAAGAATCCAATAATTCCACCAACAAGAAGACCTTGCCATAATTTAATGTCTCTAATTTTAGTACTTTCTTTTCCAAATACATTTAGCATTTTTAGAACAGCAAAGATTAATAGTACGGCTAAAACCTTTTTATAAATAGTTGCGTCTACCTCAATATAGCCCCCTAAAATTGACATTGGTATGGAAGCTATAGCAAAATATAAAAACAGCTTTTTGTTAAAATAACCTTCTTTATAGTAATAATAAAAGGCTATGGCTGCTACAAAAAGATTGAGTAATAATGCAGTAGGTTTCATTAATCCTGGTGTAACCGAAAACAAGGCCATTAATGCCAAATAACCACTTGCACCTCCGTGACCAACACTCGCGTAAAAAAAAGAAACGATAGGTAGGATAAGCAAGAAGACTAGTATGTTTTCTATATCAAATATCATAAGGATTGTATCTTCTCTAATTGTGTGTCTAAATGTTTCCAACAATTTTTATTAATAGCATCAAAAGCCTCAATTAAGCTTTTCCCATAAGGAGTTAATATCGCACCACCACCACCTTTACCACCAATACTGCTTTGAGTAACAGGTTTTTTTGCCGATTTGTTTACAGCATCCACAAGAGTCCATGCTTTTTTATAGGAGATATTCAAACTCTTTGCAGCTTTAGATAAAGAACCAGTTTTTTCAATGGCATTTAACAAACGTACCCTGCCTTCCCCAAGCAAGACATTATTGTCAACTTCTATCCAAATTCTACTTTTTATTTTATACTCCATAATTGAATATTTTACTATCAATAAAACTAAACGGGTAAAAGAATAACTTCAACTGAATCTCCTTTATCTATATCATTAACATCGGCAGGGACATATACAAAAGCATTCGCCATCGCAAAAGTGTTTAACATTGCGGAGCTTTGCCCTTCCATAATAGTCACTTCTCCATTTTTTAAAGAAGCTTTTAAGAACTGTGCCCGATTTCCTTTTTTAGAAAAATTAGCGCTTAAGGTTGCGGTAACTCTTGTTAATGAAAAATCAATATTTCCAGATAATAACTGAAGAGACGGTTGCACATAAATATAGAAACTACTCAATGCTGAAGCAGGATTTCCAGGTAAAGCAAACACCGGAGTATTCCCTTTTTTTCCAAAGAACAATGGTTTTCCTGGCTTCTGTTTTACTTTATAAAAAATTTGCTCTGTTCCTAATTCCAATAAGGCTTTCCCCACAAAATCATAATCTCCAACTGAAATTCCACCAGAAATTAATACCATGTCATTTTCTGAAATCGCTTTTTCTAATGCGATTACTGTTGAATTATAATCGTCTTTTACTTTGCTAATGGTGATATCTTCAAATCCTAAACTTTGTAATGCGCTCATTAACATCCCCGAATTACTTTCGTATATTTTTCCGTAGGTGAGGGCCTGTCCAGCTTCAATTAATTCATTACCCGTAGTAACTATTGCAATAGAAGGTTTTGAAAACACTTCGATTTCAGAAATACCAAGCGTGGTCAAAAAACCAATAGCGGCTGAATTTATTTGGGTTCCTTTTTTTAAAGCTAAAGCGTCCTTTTGGACTTGTTCGCCCAAAGGTCTAATGTTATCATTAATAACAGCAGGACTGGTAAGAAATAATTTATTGTCTTCCCGATTTGTTTTTTCCTGCATCATTACACTATTGGCAGTATCTGGTACTGCAGATCCTGTAAAAATTCGAACCGCTTCTCCTTCTTTTAAAACAGGATGATGTCCATCGCCAGCCTTCACTTCGTCTATAATGGTATAGCGCATATCCTTATGTAAACAAAGGGCATAGCCATCCATAGCTGATTGCCGGAAAGGAGGCATATTAATAGGTGAATTTATATTTTTAGATAGCGTATAAGCCCTTGACTTTAAAACAGATCTATGCTCTGTTTTGTCAGTAGTATTTATATGGTCTTGTACTAATTTAAAAGCTTCTTCTACGGAAATCATATTGGGATTCGTTATGTCTTTACAAATATAACGAAATCATCTGCTCTAAAAAAGATTTCTTTTAAGAACTAAATTTTTCAGATTTGCATCTTAGGTGTATTAATCCATAAAAAAACCAGTGTAATTATTTTACACTGGTTTTTAAAAAGTTATTTAAAAGAGGTTTAATTTACATCTTCTGGTGCTGTAAACTTATGATTAAACAAGTTTGGCTTAAATGTAACCATCACCCAAGCCCAACTATTATGAAGACTGCTATCTCCACCTTTAATAGCTTCCATAGAATCGTTGGCAAACATTTGAGAGTATCCCGCATCTATTTTAATGCTTTTAGTTAATTTATAGCCTACGGTAAAATCGATTTCTGTACCTAAATAATCATCTAAGTTATCTCCATTAGTATCAATAATATTTGCTGCAGCAGCAAAATAATGAGGAGATAATTTAAAGTTCCATTTGTTCATAGAATATCCTAAATGTAAATAGATATCAGTTAAACCAACATTGTTGGCATGATTCCCTACATAAAAATAATCCATTAAACCATTAAATTTATGGTTGGTCCCAAACAATGGGGCGAATGAATTTACATCTGTACTAGAGTCGTCCATATCTTTACCAGATAAGTATTCCCCTCCTAAAGTAGCATTAAAATTGTCTGTGAATTTATAATTAAAATTCGCACCAAAATAAGAAGCACTTACACTATTGTCTAAAGATTTTCCAGTTTGAAAATAAAAAGCACCATCAGCAGAAATATTCCCAGATTTAAAGGTTACTCTTGGACCAATAGATTGCATATAATCTATGGTAGTATCCTCATTAGGAAGCCCCTCGTTTTCTAAATATTCTATCCCGGTGTTTAATAATAGGAAACTAACCCCTACCTTATTAAAATCACCGTGATACCAACCGTATTGGAAGGTTTTATAGCCAGCAGCATTGCTATACAATTGATCTAAATTAGACTGCATATCGGCATTATAAGCAATACCTACATCAATTTTATGGTTTTCATTTGGTCTAATTTTAAATAGAAAAGCGTCGTGACTACGAGCTTGTTGCGCCCATGCTACACCACCAAAAATTCTTTCATCATCATAAGCAATTATTTGTCGCCCTAATTTCATGCTAAATTTTTCTGATATGATAGCTTCCCCCCAGGCTTGGAAAAAATTAATTCCTGTATCATCTGTAGTCATTGTGGCAACATCCCCCCAAACTCTTACATTTTGAACATCCACTTTAAAAATCATTTTTGTGTTTTTAAAATCGAAATTTATTCTTGTACGTTGGGATACAAAATTTCCAGCCTCATCACCTTCAGATCGAAGGGACCCAAATCCATATCTGTTTTCATATCTTGGTCTTATTTCACCAGAAAGGTTAAACTCTTGAGCGATTGATGGCATTGCAAAAAATGCAATCATAGCTAATAATAGTAGTTTTTTCATCATAATATTAATTTGTTAATTTTGAGGTTTTAATTATTTTAGATATTGTTTCTTTATTGTCGACACCAAGTCCTTCCTGTTGATGGACCAACTCTCCTTGAGGATTAAATATACTTATTATATTGGAATGTGAAAAATCCATCGGAGAAATCTGCTTGTATTTTACAGCAAGAACATTGGCAAATTCTCTAACACTATTTTTTGTTCCCTGTAAGAAAGTCCATTGTTCCCCGTCCATATGATTTTCTATTGCAAATTCTTTTAGCCTTTTTGGTGTGTCTGTTTCTGGATCAATACTAATAAGAACAAAATTGATATCGGAAAGTAAATCTTTGGGAACTTGTTTTTCTATGTTTCGCATATCGGCAACCAATCTTGGACAAGCTGCTTTACAAGTAGTGTAAATCATAACCATCACTAAGGTTTTTCCTTTTAAATCTATAAGCTCTATAGATTTACCTTCTTCAGTATTCCAAGTACTAGTTAGGTTGAATATCGAATTATCTGAGATTTCATCTGTTGGTATTTTTTCTGAATTCTTTTTAGAAAGTGCCAAGATATCCATTTTGCAAACTGGGCAAGACCCTTCTTTAGAATATGTTTTTTCACCTTCACATTTCATTGGGCATTGATAAATAACTGTTTCTGAAGAAGCAGTTTTCTCATCATTACAAGAGTTTAGTGTTATAGCTGAAACCAATAGCAATACTATTGTTATGAATTTTTTCATAATAGAAATAATTGGATATTTATATGTAATTAATCTTTCACGCATCGAAAACCTAGATTTTTCATGGTAAAGCTAGCCTTTAAACTTCCACGAATAGCATACCTCATAAAAGCTGCATAATTCATTAAATCGGTCGCTCCAATAGCAGCACTTCCACAAAAAAGATTACTATCATTATCTACATCTTTTCGAGATTCTCCAGAGATTAACACCGAGTTAAAATCGGAAGTCCATTCCCAAACCAAACCATGTAAATCCCATACTCCCCAATAGTTTTTAAAAGAGGATCCGATTTCGTTATTAAAGGTTTTTGGTTTTTCATACCAACTTAATATGTATTCGTTATAGTTTTTTAAATATCTAGCATCTGCAATATTTTCATTAGCCATAGCCACATATTCCCATTCATCAATGGTTGGAAGACGTTTGCCTTGACTAGAACAATAATCGTTTGCTGCAAACCAGGAAATATTTGTAGCTGGAGCTTTTTGTGATTGTGAAGTTCCTAATGCTGTATCAGATTTCCAGCTAACAAGATAATTCCCATCTGCAAATAATTTTTTAACCTGAGACTTTTTCCATTTAGGGTTTGTTTTTACAAACTCTAAAAACGCTTGGTTAGTTACAGGATAAACATCCATATAAAAATCTGAAATAGTAACCTGTAAAGAATCTCTACCATAAAGAGGGGTATAGGTTCCTCCTTTAATAGGAACCATATTTGATTGACAATTCGCATTACTATTCCAAAGAAATAGAATACAAACTGTCAATCTTAATATAGCTTTCATACAGAAAATTAGTGTCCGCTTTTAACTTGGTCTACTTGAGAAGTAGTAACAATGGTTTTATTATTTCCCCAAGAATTGTAAACATAAGTTAATACATCTGCAACTTCTTCACTGGATAGTGTTTGTTTTGTCATCACACTATTATACTTATCTCCATTTACAATTATTTCTCCTGTTTTACCATTCACAACGATATCAATAGCTCTGTTTACATCAGCATTCAAATAATCTGATTTGGCAAGAGGTGGGAAAGCATTTGGAATTCCTTCTCCATTTGCTTGGTGACATGCAAAACATGTAGTGGTATATAAATTTTTACCTGAAGCAATCTTTTCAGCTAAAGATTTTTCGCCTTTTGAAACAACTTCTTTAGTTTCATCATCAGGCATTTCTTGTAATGTTCCTCCTTCAGGATTATAAATACCTTCTTGTTTTACACCTGAGTAAAGAGTTTTGTCTTCTTCACCACTTACTTTTAACATTCCTAAAGCACCTTTATTAAAAGCTCTAAAAATTGCATGATCTACTAAAATAAAAGTTCCAGGAACGTCCACTTTAAAATCTACAATAGCAGCTCCACCTGCAGGAATAGAAGTAGTTTGTACATTAGTATTGATTAAATCTCCACCTTCCACATGTACATTATCGAAAATTTCACCAATAACATGGAAAGACGAAGTTAGATTTGGCCCACCATTTCCAACATATAAACGAACTGTTTCACCTACGTTTGCTGTAATTGCATTGTCTCCAGTTAAAGATCCAACTTTTCCGTTAAATACAACATAATCCGCATCTTCATCTACCGCTTTTTTCATGTCGAAAGCTTGTAAGCCTGGAGCACCATTTTCACCTTTAGTATAAAAATCACCTTGCATGATATAGTATTCTTTATCTACTTTAGGTAAACCACCTTCTGGTTCCACTAATATTAAACCATACATCCCATTTGCAATATGCATTCCTACTGGAGCAGTTGCGCAATGATATACATATAAGCCTGGATTTAAGGTTTTAAAAGAAAATGTCTTACTATGTCCTGGAGCTACAAAAGAAGAGGTTGCCCCTCCACCAGGTCCAGTAACGGCATGTAAATCTATATTATGAGGTAATTTATTATCTGGGTGATTAGATAAAGTAAACTCTACTTGGTCCCCAACTCTAGTACGAATGAAACTTCCAGGAACTGATCCTCCAAAAGTCCAATACATATAAGTTGTCCCATCAGTCATGGTACCTTCTTGTTCTAAGATTTCCATATCTACGATTAATTTTTTCGCAGGGCGATCACCAACTGGTTCAGGAACAAATGGGGGAGCAGTTAGTTCCGCATTCATAGTTCCATTAAGTGCAATAGTTGCTGGGTCTTTTTTAGCAACTTCTTTTTCTTCAGATTTGCAACTTGCAAATAGGATAGCTACTAACGCTACTATTCCTAGTAGTTTTACATTTAATTTTAATAATTTCATTTTGTTGATATTGGTTGGTTAATTTAATTCTTCAAAGATAAGAAAATGTTAATCTCCAATCTTTGAAGAATATTTTTGTTATTAGTTCTTAATTTCTAAGGCTTCGTCTGTTGGTTGGCCATATTTTACAAAATCGATGATGTATAAAACTATACCAGTTAGAAAAACAGTTGCGCAGAGAATCAAAACATAAAAATGAACTTCGATCATTTTTTGAACTTCCATAAATTCTAATTTCATAATACGTTCTAAATATACTTGAGCTACTCCAGCTACACCAAAAGCTACCGTCATACCAACCATACCGATATTCGACAACCAGAAAGCTGCTCTTCCTCTTGCTCCATCATATAATTTTCTTCCTGTTAAGTTAGGTAATGCGTAACTTATTATTGCTAAAACAATCATAGCATAAGCCCCCCAAAATGCAAGGTGACCGTGCATTGCTGTAACTAAGGTTCCGTGTGTGTATAAGTTTGTTTGTGGTAGAGTATGTGCAAATCCTAATAATCCTGCTCCAACAAAGGAAACAATTGCAGCTCCTAAGGTCCAGAATAATGCAATTTTATTAGGATGTTTTTTCTCTCCCTTACGATACATATTTACTGCAAACAATGCCATTGCCAGAAAAGCAAGAGGCTCTAAAGCTGAGAATATTCCACCTACAATTAGCCAAATTTTATTTACTCCAATGTAATAGTAGTGGTGACCAGTTCCTAAAACACCAGAAAGGAATGTTAAACCAACAATTACATAAAGCCATTTTTCAATAACCTCTCTATCAACTCCAGTTAGTTTAATTAATAAGAAAGAAAGAATACCTCCCATAATTAATTCCCAAACACCTTCTACCCATAAGTGAACTACCCACCATCTAAAAAATGAATCCATTACTTGACTATCAAAAGGAAGCATACCTGGAAGGTAAAGTAGAGCAGCAAAAAATAAACCCATAGTAAGCACTAAGGCTGTTGTTGTTCTTCTTTTTCCTTTAATAAGGGTTGTCAATATTATTCCTAAGAATAATAATACATTTACAACTACCAAATAATCTAGTCCTCTGGGAATTTCTAAGAACTTTCGTCCTTCCCAAATATTAAAATGAAAACCAATTATAGCGGCAACACCTACTAATGCGAGTGAAATTAATTGCACATAAGCAAGCTTAACACTTACCAATTCGTGTTGTGCTTCTTCGGGAATAATATAATATGCGGCACCCATAAAACCTGATAATAACCAAACTACCAATAGATTAAGGTGAACAGCTTTTGCTGTGTTAAATGGAATGATGTCGTGTAATCCATCAAATCCTGCATGAGCAAAGCCCATAATAAAACCATATACCAGTTGTAGAACAAACAACAACATGGATAGGGCAAAAAACCAATAGGCTACTTTTTGTGATTTATATTTCATAATTATATTTTTTTAGTTTTTATCTTTAGCTAATGGAGATACTACGGTTTCGAAGCCATTAAGATCTATTTTACCAATCCAATCGAAAAAGGCAATTAAATCCTGAGCTTCTTCTTCAGAAAAGCCATAAGCAACCATCTTTCTTCCATTGGGTTCCCAAGGATTAGGGGTCATTAAAACGGCTTTGATATAGCCTTCACCTCTACGGTCAATTACTTTGGTAAGTTCTGGAGCGTAATAGCCTCCTTCACCTAATAATGTATGACAACCCATACAATTGTTAGTGTCCCATAAATCTTTACCTCGTACTACTTGTTCGGTAATATTCTCATAGTTTGTTTGATCTTGAGCTTTGCTAAGGGAATACACTGTTAACCCAATAAAGATTAAGAATGTAACTACCGTACCTCCTAAGAAAAAGGCTCGTGCTTGTTTTTTTGATAGCATAGGTTTCGTATTAAATTAATAAAATAAGATAAATTAGTCTTTTAATGTGCCAAAAATAATTGATTCAAGACCTTTATTTTATGATATATGTCATATTTTACATTTTTAACCCACACATATTCTAATATGTGAAGCCCAATTTTAGGACAAGAAGATTAGGTCAAAATTTGGAAGATTTTTCTGAAATAAAACAACAATGCCATGAAAAAAACCTTCGAAGGTTCCTTTCATGGCATTGATTACAGTTTAATAGGGTTAATTTGTTATTAATCCTATTTATTTCTTAAAGGCTAATTTTGTAGATCTACCTTTCTTAAAAATTTTATTGCTAGCGTGTGTTCCTTTTCGTAATTCTTTTTGCGTTTCATACGGCAATTGAATAATCTCATGACATTCATCACTACAAGTAAATTCCATTTTTTCGGAGCAAACTTCACACTGAATAAAGAGTAAATGACAGCCTTCATTTGCGCAATTTATATGCGTATCACAAGCAGCACCACATTGATGACAATTAGAGATAACATCATCACTAATACGTTCGCTACGTCGGTGATCAAAAACAAAATTTTTGCCTAAAAACTTATTTTCCAGGCCTTGATCATTTACTTGGCGAGTATACTCAATAATACCGCCTTCTAATTGAAATACATTTTTAAAGCCTTTGTGTTTGTAGTAAGCACTTGCCTTTTCACAACGGATTCCTCCGGTACAATACATCACCAACTTCTTATCTTCTTTATGGTCTTTTAAATCCTCTTCAATAATATCTAAAGAGTCTCTAAACGTATCTACATCGGGTGTAACGGCATTTTTAAAGTGTCCAATTTCGCTCTCATAATGATTACGCATATCTACCAAGACTGTATCTGGATCTTCTATTAAGGCATTAAATTTTGAAGCATCTACATGAATTCCTATGTTGGTAACATCAAAAGTGTCGTCACTCAATCCATCGGCCACTATCTTATGACGTACTTTTACTTTTAGTTTTAAAAAGGACTTTAAGTCTTGCTCTACAGCAATATTCAAACGGCAATTTTCTAAGAAATAGATACCATCTAAAAAGCTTTTAAAAGCCTTAAATTTTTTGGCAGGTACCGATAATTGTGCATTGATTCCTTCATTAGCTACGTAAATTCTTCCCAAGACTTCAAGGGCGTCCCAAGCTAAAAACAAATGGTTTCTAAAGAGTTCTGGATTGCCAATTTTGGCATATTGATAAAAAGAAAGAGTTAAACGGTCTTCTCCCGCTTCTTCCAAAATGGCTGCTCTCTCTTTTGCGCTTAGTGTATTGTACAGTTGCATGCTATACTAATTTATAAGGTTAAAAGAATAATTTTAAAGGCAAAAGTACTAGAATTTTTGTAATTATAAATATTAATTCTATTTTCTGAAGAAGGCATTATTTCCTATTAATACTGACAAAGAAGATTTTTCCTTTTTTAGCCCTACATATTCTTATCTTTGCAGCCCCAATTATTGGAAAAAAATTATGACACAATCTGGAAGAATTGAATTAATGGCTCCCGCAGGAAGTTTCGAATCATTGCAAGCTGCAATCATGAATGGAGCTGATTCTGTGTACTTTGGAGTAGATCAATTGAATATGCGTGCTCGGGCTAGTATCAATTTTACAATTGAAGACTTACCTGAAATTGTAAAGCGATGTGAAGAAAGAAAGGTTAGGACCTACCTAACATTAAATACTATTATTTATGATCATGATTTAACGGTTATAAAAACCTTATTAGATGCTGCTAAAGATGCTGGGATTACTGCAGTAATTGTTATGGATCAAGCAGTGATTTCTTATGCTCGTCAGATAGGAATGGAATTACACATTTCTACTCAAATTAATATCACCAATATCGAAACGGTAAAGTTTTACGCCATGTTTGCCGATACCATGGTAATGAGTAGGGAATTGAGTTTGCGTCAGGTTAAAAAAATAACCGAGCAAATTGAAAAAGAAAAAATTACTGGCCCTTCAGGAAACTTGGTTGAAGTAGAGATCTTTGGTCATGGTGCGCTTTGTATGGCTGTATCTGGAAAATGTTATATGAGTTTGCATTCTCATAATTCTTCAGCAAATAGAGGAGCGTGTAAACAAAACTGCAGAAAGAAATACACGGTTATCGATCAAGATACTGGTAATGAAATGGAATTGGACAATGAGTACATCATGTCGCCAAAAGACTTATGTACATTAGATTTTTTAGATCAAGTAATTGATACAGGAATAAAAGTTTTAAAAATTGAAGGAAGAGGTAGAGCACCGGAATATGTTGCTAAAGTAATAAAGACTTATCGCGAAGCAATCGATGCTTATTATGAAGGAGAATTTTCAAAAGATAAGGTAGAAGGTTGGATGACCGAATTGAAAAAAGTTTATAATCGCGGATTTTGGAGCGGCTATTATTTAGGTCAGAAGTTAGGAGAATGGAGTGATGTTGATGGGTCTAAAGCAACTCAAAAGAAAGTGTATTTAGGTAAAGGAATGCATTTCTTTCCGAAAGCAAATATTGGAGAATTTAAAATTGAAGCTTTCGATTTATCTCTTGGAGATTCTATTTTAATTACGGGACCTACTACAGGTGTTAAAGAATTTGAACTTACCGAAATGATGGTTAATGACGAACGATTAGATAAAGCTACAAAAGGAGATTCAGTAACTATTCCTTTAAAGTTTAGAATTCGTCCCTCTGATAAATTATATAAAATTGTACAAACTCCAAAAGAGGTTATTTCATAATCATGATTGTTGTAACCCTTCAAAGAAAAAAGTGCATTGGCTGTAATTACTGTGTGGAATTAGCTCCTGCACAGTTTCAAATGTCTAGAAAAGATGGAAAAGCAGTATTGCTAAAGTCTACAGAGAAAAAGGGTTTTTTCACTATTAAATCCCAAGACCATTCTATTTTTGATGCTTGTGAAAAAGCAGTAGAAGCCTGCCCAACGAAGATTATTTCTGCGAAAAGTATCTAACTTTTACTTTTTTTATGCAGTTTTAATTGGATACGTTTTCTAGCAACATCTACTTCTAAAACTTTTACAATAATTTGCTGATGCAAACTTACATGTTCACTTACATCTGAGACAAAAGCATCTGCAAGATTGGAGACATGAATCAATCCACTTTCTTTGATGCCAATATCCACAAAACACCCAAAATTGGTAATATTATTAACGATTCCTGGAAGTAATTGTCCTTCTCTTAAATCGGTTATCGTTTTTATATTTTGATTAAAAGTAAATACTTTAGCAGTTTCTCGAGGATCTAATCCTGGCTTTTCCAATTCCTTTACAATGTCCTTAAGTGTTGGTAAACCTATAGTTTCTGTACAATATGAATTCAATTCTATTTTCTGAAGTAACGTTGCATTTCCAATTAATTCGCTAATAGAACTTTTTTCATTTTTCGCCATTTTTGAAACGATGGCATAACTTTCGGGATGGACAGAGGAATCATCCAAAGGATTTTTAGCATTCTTAATTCGTAAAAAACCCGCACCTTGTTCAAAAGCTTTGGTTCCTAATCTTGGAACATTTTTTATTTCATTTCGAGAAGTAAAAGGACCGTTCTCATTTCTATATTCAAATATGTTTTCTGCTAATTTAGGACCAATTCCAGAGACATAACTCAATAAAGAAATACTAGCAGTATTGATATTTACTCCTACTGTATTTACACATTTGGAAACTACAGTGTCTAAGGAAGAATTTAATTTTACCTGATCTACATCGTGTTGGTATTGTCCAACTCCTATAGATTTAGCATCAATTTTCACCAATTCAGCTAAAGGGTCTGCCAATCTTCTACCGATAGAAACAGAGCCTCTTACAGTAACATCATAATTAGGAAATTCATCTCTAGCAATTTTTGAAGCGGAATAAATAGAAGCGCCGGCTTCACTTACTACGAAAACTTGAATGTCTTTTTTAAAATGAATCTTTCTAATTAATTGTTCCGTTTCGCGAGATGCAGTTCCATTTCCAATGGCAATGGCATCAATTTTATGCGCATCCACTAAAGAGCTTATTTTTTTAATGGCTCCTATCTGGTCATTTTTAGGCGCATGAGGATAGATGGTTTCATTGTATTTTAACTTTCCTTGTGCATCCAAACAAACTACTTTACAACCCGATTTATATCCGGGATCTATTGCTAAAATTGATTTTTCTCCTAATGGCGCACCTAATAAAAGTTGCTTTAGATTCTTTGCAAAAACATCGATGGCTTTATCGTCTGCCTTATCCTTAGCAATACTTAATGCTTCCTTAGAAAGGCTTGGAAAAAGCAATCTTTTATAGGCATCTTCGATTGCAATTTGAATCTGTTTTCCACAGGAATTTTGCGATCGAATCATTCGATCTTCTATTTTATAAATGGCTTTCTCGGAATCTATATCAATTTTAACACGAATAAAACCTTCATTTTCTGCTCTTAGAATTGCCAATAATCGATGGGAAGGGATGCGACTTAATGATTCATTCCAGTCAAAATAATCTCGATACTTTTGCGCTTTTTCGCTTGTGCTGAGCGATGTCGAAGTATCTTTTTGCGCTTTAACAACCTTGGTATTTATAGTAGCATAGCGTTCCAACTGATAACGGATTTGGTTCCGAACATCCAATCGCTCATTGATCCATTCGGCAATAATATGACGCGCTCCTTCTAATGCATTTTCTACAGAATTTACTTCTCCTTTTACATACTTGTAAGCAATAGATTCTATATTGTTTGCATTTTGGCTCATGATAATTTTAGCCAAGGGTTCTAATCCATTTTTACGAGCTGTTTCCGCTTTGGTTTTTCGCTTTTTCTTATAAGGCAAATACAAATCTTCAAGCACAATTAAAGTATCGGCTTGACTTACTTTTTGTTCTAATTCTTTAGTAAGAACACCCTGCTCTTCTAAAGCTTTTAGTATTGCTTTTTTGCGTTTTTCAAGTGCTTCGAAGATCGCTTTGTATTTTACAATACTTTCAATTTCAACCTCATCTAAATTACCAGTTCGCTCTTTCCGATACCTGGAGATAAAAGGGATGGTACAATCTTCATTTAATAATTGAAGCGTGTTTTTTACACCATTCTCAGGAAGATGGGTATTTGAGATGATGTATTGAAGAATAAGAGACATTTTAATTAATCGTCGCTCCATTAGCGATATCCAAATCGCCAGCTTGATCCGGATTTAGAAAAACCAATTTTCCTTCAGATGTTTCCGTCATTAAAATCATTCCTTCACTTTCTACACCTCGCAAAGCTCTTGGGGCCAAATTAACTAAAACGGTTACTTTTTTACCAATCACTTCTTCTGGTGTAAAGCTTTCTGCAATTCCTGAAACGATAGTTCGAACGTCGATACCTGTATCTACTTTTAATACCAACAATTTCTTTGTTTTTGGCATTTTTTTAGCTTCCAAAATAGTTCCAACTCGCATATCGAGTTTGGTAAAATCATCAAACTGAATCGTATCCTTTTGTGGATCTGGACTTGCATTCATCATTTCGTTAGTCTTTTTTGTTGCTGCTAGTTTATCTAACTGTTGTTGCATTTGTTCCTCTTCAATTTTTGAAAAGAGTAATTCTGCTTTTCCTATTTGGTGTGCAGAAGGGATTAAGATATCTTTTGTAGAGACATCTTTCCAAGAGGATTCTGAATCAAGTTCAGAATGACAAAGAATAGACTTAAGTTTTTCTGAAGTAAATGGTAAAAAAGGTTCGCATAAAACGGCTAATGCAGATGCTATTTGAAGGGAAACAAAAAGTACTGTTTTTGTTCTTTCTTCATCCGTTTTAAAAGTTTTCCAAGGCTCTTCGTCTGCTAAATATTTGTTTCCTAATCTAGCAACATTCATCATTCTTGATTGCGCTTCCCGAAAACGATAACGTTCTAAAGATTCTTCAATTAATGCTGGAGATTCTTGTAATGTTTTTAAAGTCGCTACATCTGTTTCAGAAAAATCGGAATGTGTTGGAACAATTCCATCATAATATTTATTGGTTAATACGACTACTCTATTGATAAAGTTTCCGAAGATAGCCACCAATTCATTATTATTTCGAGCTTGAAAATCTGCCCAAGTAAAATCGTTGTCTTTAGTCTCAGGAGCGTTTGCCGTAAGCACATAACGCAATACATCCTGCTGATTTGGAAAATCTTCTAAATACTCATGCAACCAAACTGCCCAGTTTTTACTGGTGGAAATTTTGTTGCCTTCTAGATTTAAAAATTCATTAGCAGGAACATTGTTAGGGAGAATATAAGTTCCATCTGCTTTTAACATACTTGGGAAAATAATACAGTGAAATACGATATTATCCTTCCCAATAAAATGAAGTAACTTGGTGTCTTTATCTTTCCAATAAGGCTCCCAATCTTTGCCTTCTTTTTCTGCCCATTCTTTGGTAGCAGAGATATAACCAATAGGAGCATCGAACCAAACATACAATACTTTTCCATCTGCACCTTCGATAGGAACGGGAATACCCCAGTCCAAATCACGAGTTACTGCGCGGGGACGTAATCCATCGTCGATCCATGATTTACATTGCCCATATACATTCGATTTCCAATCTTTTTTATGTCCTTCTACAATCCATTCTTTTAGCCAAGGTTCGTATTGGTCTAATGGTAAAAACCAGTGTTTGGTTTCTTTTAAAGAAGGGGTATTTCCTGTAATAGAAGATTTTGGATTGATTAAGTCGGTTGCATTATGAGAAGTACCACAATTTTCACATTGGTCTCCATAACTTTCTTCATAACCACATTTTGGACAGGTTCCTAAAATAAAACGATCTGCTAAAAACTGATTCGCTTCTTTATCGTAGAATTGCTCCGTAGTTTGTTCTATAAATTTTCCATCTTCATATAATTTTTTAAAAAAATCGGAAGCTGTATCGTGATGTACTTTTGCGGAAGTTCGAGAGTAATTATCGAAGGAAATTCCAAAATCTTGAAACGATTGTTTGATAATGGCATGGTATTTATCCACCACTTGTTGAGGAGTAATACCTTCTTTTTTAGCCTTAATAGTAATAGGCACTCCATGTTCATCACTACCACAAACAAAAGCAACATCTTTACCTTGTATTCTTTGAAAGCGAGCATAAATATCTGCTGGGACATATACTCCCGCTAAATGGCCTATATGAACTGGACCATTGGTATAAGGCAATGCTGCCGTAATGGTAAACCGTTTTGGTGAATTTTGCATAATCTAGTTTGATTGCTGCAAAAATAGGAATTTTATTTCACCGATATAATATTGTTTAATGATAAAATACAAGTACTATTTAATCAATATCGACTTACTATAATACTGCCCTCCGGTGGAGATGCGATAGATATATTGCCCATAAGCTAATCTGCCTTGGATGCGTTCTCTAACATTAAATTGATGTCTTCCTGCAAATAATAATTCGTTGGTGATCGTGCCGATTTCCTTTGCCATTAGATCGTATAATTTTATGCTAACATGAGAGGTATTGGGTAAATTGATTTCAATAAAAACTTGGTTGTTATTATAAATAGCTGTGTGTGCTAATCTATTGGTATTACTGAAGTCTGATGCCGAAAGAGTTTCACATGTAAGTCCTAAATCTAAATTTTCATAGGTTTCATTAAGTAGAATGGTACTTACAATAGAAGGGTCTAAACAAAACCAATCGGTTAAAACCGTATTGTAAATATCTCTAAAATCGGTAGAGGGGATTAAATTATCATCTTCATCCCAGGTGCTTAAATCTGGATGATTACCCACAAATCCATTTCCATTTAATGCAGGTCCAAATAACATTACAGGAGATGCTGCTCCATGGTCTGTACCGTTAGAACCGTTTTCGTAAGGACGACGACCAAATTCAGAAATTGTCATGGATAGAACTTTATCGTCCATTCCTGCGGTAGCTATATCCTCATAAAACTTTTTAATAGTGGAAGAAAGATCTGTTAATAGTTCCTGATGTCTTTCTGGTTGATTAGCATGTGTATCAAAACTTCCTAAGGAAACCATATACACTTTACTACCCAACCCTCCTTTTATAAGTCGAGCCACAATAGCTAATTGATCGGCTAAATCTCCTTCATCATATTCCACACTATTATCTGCAGCTAAATAAGCATCGTTAATTACTCCCGAATAGGTAAAAGTAGTGTTTGCGGTAGCTCTCATAAAAAGAAGTTTGTCCCCATAGACACATTCAGGGATATCTAAAACATCGTGTAATGTACCGTTTTCAGCAACATTTTGAAGTTGTTCAGGATTTACAACCGAGAAACCATAGTTGCTATTATTTCCTTTAAAAATTAAATTACCAATACTTCCAATTTGAACTGCTGGTGGGATTTCTGGAGGGTTAGTGATATAATCAGGATATAGATCTTCAAAATATCGTCCCCACCATCCGGTTGGTTCTTCAAAACTATCTGCAGTCGATGCCCAAATATCTGTCGATCTAAAGTGAGATAAATTCTGGTCTGGATATCCAACCCCATGAACCACTTTCATACTTCCATCTCCCCAAACAGATTCCAATGGACTCATATAATCAGGGATTCCAAAATCTGCATTAAGGTTTATTAGATCATTTTCTTGATGTCTTATTGTGGGACGTAAATTGGCATAGGCGTCATAATCATATAATGGGACAATCGTATTTAAACCGTCATTACCACCTTCCAAGCGTATAATTACTAAAATATTATCGTTTTCATTTTCAGCTAATGCAACTGCTAGAGGGGAAGGGGAAGTTGCAGAAATAGCGGTACCACCTAAAACCATACTACCACCTCCAGCCAAACCTAAGGCTTGGATAAAAGAGCGTCGGCTCCATTGGGTATGTTCATGGTCATGAGTTTTTCTTTCTTCTTTGGTTTGTGAAACCTTATTTTTTATAGAATGTTTTTTAATCATAGCCGTATTATTTAAGTTGGAATTCAGGGATGGTAGCTAGATGGGACAGCAATAAATAAACTTGATATGGAGCTTCTTCCCAATCTAAATTCCATAACCCTTCATCGTAATAATTTTGCGGAATTTCCCATTTAAATACATCGGTAGCAATATCATAATCACCCAAAGTATAGAGTCCTTTAGACATAAAATGATCAATTAGAACCTGTGTGATGTAATAAGGGTCGTTACTATCATTAGTTAATTCTTTTGCAAAATCTGTAAAGGTAGATTCCAATCCATTCTGAAATAAAATTCCTAAATATAATTCGGTAAACTGCCAACGACCGGTTAGGGTTGAGGTGCTAATCCATTCCTCGTCTCTTTGCCAACCTGAAACGTCTGGTGGATTAAATAGGTTTTGACCAAATATTCCAGAAAAATAAATCAAAGCATCCATTAACTCATCGTTATAAAAGAATTGAGATTCATTTATAAACTGCATCGTAATATCAAACGGACTTTTAATAATAACTCCCAAAGCTCTTTCATCAAAAAAGTGTTCGCTTTTAAAAAGCTGCTTTAACACAGGGGCTAATTCAAAATTTGCCGCAATTAAAGTTTGCGCTAATGGGTCTATTACATTTTGTTCAATAACTGCATCTATTTCTTGACTTACGAAATATCGATATAGTTTGCTGCAAATATGCTTGGCAATTTCATTAGGCCTTTCTTGAAATAGAATATTGATAACATCGTCATATCTCCAATTTCCGGTTTGTCCAAAAATAGTTTTGTCTCCATCCACCCAAGTACTTTCATCAAAATAAAGAGGCGCACCTTCTTCATCCCAATGGTTATATCCCGTTAGGGCCTTTGCGGTTTCCGTAATGTCTGTTTCGGTATAGCCATTTCCTTCTCCCAAAGTGAATAATTCAAATAATTCTCTTGCATAATTTTCATTAGGCTCAATATTGGTATTTTCGTAACCATTCAAATAAATAAGCATGGCAGATGTAATACCGATATCTTTTACAAAGTCTTTTAAATTCCCTAAAGCATGATTTTGAGAAGTATTATAATACTGAAATAAATATGGAGAATAAAAATATGTTTCTAAGCCAGTAACAAAATGATTCATCCAAAATGAAGTGAGGCGACCTCGTAAATCTTCAGTTATAAAATCATTCCCTGTTTGTATTTTCCAATCCTGAATATATTGCTCATTTTCGGTGTCAAAATCTGTAAAATCTGAAAGCGCATAATTCCCCCAAACGGGAGTTGTTGTAGAGGGTAAATTAAAAGCATCATCCACTAAGGAATCAATAAAAGCATCAGGCGATAAAGCCAATGCAGCATCGATTTTATCTTGTGATGCTCCAAAACCAAGACGGCGATAAACATGATTTATTTTTATAGTATCCCATGGATTCCCACTAGAGGGTATATAAGGAGAAAGTGTTGCGTCGTTACAAGATGTTAAAGTAGTTATTTCCATAGCAGCGGAATTATTAGATAATAAGATGTTGAAAATTAATGAATTATTATATCTATGACTAAATATTAACGTTAAAGATTAATTTTTTATTACTTTCAACAGGAAAACCAAAACAATGATTCGCCCAAGTTATTTAGAAAAAGGAAATATAGTTGCTATAGTTTCTACAGCCAGAAAGGTTTCAAAAAAGGAGCTAGAACCTGCTATGTCACAACTTAAACAATGGGGCTTACATGTGATATTAGGAAAAACAATAGGAGCAGAAGACCATCAATTTGCTGGGAATGATGAGTTAAGAGTCGCCGATTTTCAAGAAGCATTAGATGATCCTAATGTAAAAGCAATTTGGTGTGCAAAAGGAGGGTACGGAACCGTTAGAATTATAGATCAATTAAATTTTTCTGAATTTAAAAAGAACCCAAAATGGATTATTGGTTATAGTGATATTACTGTATTACATTCACATATTCACATCTTTGGAGTGGAAACCTTACACGCACAAATGCCTGTAGGGATTGCAACAAAAACAGAAGCTTCGAGTGTCTCTATTAAACAAGTTCTTTTTGGAGAGTCCTATAGTATTTCGTATGTTTCTAAAAATCCCAACATAAAATCTGGAAGCGCGAAAGGTAATTTGGTTGGAGGGAATCTATCTATTTTATATTCGCTTTGCGGAAGTTCATCCGCAATTAATACAGATGGAAAGATTCTTTTTATAGAAGACTTGGATGAATATTTATACCATATTGACCGAATGCTTCAAAATCTAAAACGAAATGGAATGTTCGATAAACTTTCTGGATTGATTGTTGGTGGAATGTCAGAAATGAATGATAATACCGTCCCTTTTGGAAAAACCCCAAAAGAAATGATATTAGAAATTTGTGAAGAGTATGATTTTCCGATTGCGTTTAATTTTCCTGCTGGACATGTTCAAGATAATCAAGCTTTGATTATGGGAAGAGAAGTTAAGCTAATAGTGGATGAAACAAATGTTAAACTGAAATTTAATATACCTTTCGACTCCTCTCAAGGGATAGTATAAAATCGTTCATTGAGCTGTGTCGAAATGAAATAAAGTATAACAATAAATAATAAGATTCCCGTTTTCAAAGAGAAAACTATGGCATACCACAACGAACTAGGAAAAATTGGAGAACAATTGGCATCGGATTACTTGTCTCGAAATGGATATGAAATACTGGAGCGCAATTTTTATTATGACAAAGCCGAAATAGATATTATCGCTCAAAAAAATCCAAACACTATTATTGTGGTGGAAGTAAAAACAAGAAACAGTGATTACTTTGGCGACCCGCAAGACTTTATAAATTCTTCAAAAATTAAATTATTAGTAAAAGCTGCGAATGAATATGTGATTTCGAGAGATTTAAATGTTGAGGTTCAGTTTGATATTATTTCTATTATTAAAAATAAATCTATCGAAAAAATAGAGCATTTTGAAAATGCTTTTTATCATTTTTAACAATTTGTATTAGTCTGTTTATGTACATTTATACCTTTATTTCTCTTAAGTAATAAATATTAGCAGCAAAATAGATTTATGGAAGACTCCTTTCAAATTATAGACATCATTCTAATTATTGGCATATGCCAAGGAATATTCTTAACGTTTACACTTCAAAGAATTTCTAATAATAACCACAGTGCTAATACCATTCTGTCTAAGCTCATTCTTATAGCAACAATGATGCTTATTGGTAGATTTATTTATTTCAGATATTCAAGCCCTAGTATTTTTCATTGGAGTTTGTTAGTAGATTCTCTTGTTTTCCTTTTTGGTCCATTATTCTATATTTATATAAGAAGGCTATTGTTTAAAGGAAAAAAAACCTATTTATTGCCGGTATATCATGCAATTCCATTTTTATTATTAGCAATTACCGCTTTATTCTTTCTAGTTTATTTTACTGCTGAAGAGTTTTATCAATTTTATTTAGATGGAAACCTTAATATAATTTTTAATGTCATTACGATAGCAATGATTGTTTCTAATTTATATTATTTATTTAGATCTTATGAATTGGTAAAAAGATTTAAAAAAGAAGAAAAACAAACCTTTTCCTTTGAGCAAAGTCCTGTTAATTTTTTAAACGCATTTCTAATTTCATTTTTAGTTTGCTTAATGGCCTGGACTGTCAGTTTTATTAATTCATCCTTGTTAGACAGATATTTCACCTATGTAAATTACGAAAGTGTATGGGTAGCCATTCCAGTATTATTATATGTAATCGGTTATTTTAGTTTGAAGCAACCCGAACTTTTTAGAATCCCTCTAGAAGCTAAAATTTCAGAAAAGAAAGCTCGACTCTCTAAATTGGATAGTGATTTATTGAAAAAGAAATTAGATAGTTTGATGGAAAATGAAAAAGTATTTCTTCAACATGATTTAACCCTCCGAGAAGTAGCCAAACTTTTAAAAACATCCACAAATAACATTTCTTGGTTATTAAACAGTGTGTATAAAACTACCTTTTACGACTTTATAAATAGCCATCGAATTAAAGAATTTGTTAAGGATGTTGAGGAGAGGAAACATCTTAAAAACACCATATTAGCCCTTTCATTGGATGCGGGTTTTAATTCAAAATCTACTTTTAATAAAGCCTTCAAGGTGGTAATGAAGGATACCCCCAGTAATTTTATTAAAAATCTTCCCGCTGCCTAATTCTAGGGAGTCTTAATTTATAAATTCAGACCATAAGTATGCTTCTAAAGGGTACATTTGTATCCAAACGGTCGATATAGAGTGTGTTCCATAGTATGTTTGGCCCAACATTAAACATTATAATTATGAAAAAGAATACACTTACAATTTTGGCTGGCCTTTTTTTGGCTAGCTCATTATTTGCACAAACAGTAACTACATATACAGATGGCACTCCAGATGATGCCATGGTATTAGATAGTAATGGAAATTTATATGCTTCAAATTTTGTTGGAGATTCCGTTTTTAAATTTGATCCCGATGGAAATGGAGTTCCATTTATTACGGGATTAAACTCTCCTAATGGTTTGGCGTTCGATTCGAATGAAGATTTGTATGTCTGCGATTTTTATGGATTGGCGATTTATAAATACGATATCGATGGCAATTTATTGGAAACATTTTCAAACATCGTTAGACCTTCAGGACTTATTAAGGCTTTTGATAATGACGATATGATATTTACCAATTTTAGTAGTAATACTGTGGAAAGACTAGCGCCAGACGGAACAATAACAGAAGTTGCATCTGGCGATGAGTTAGATGGACCTGTAGGCTTGGCATACGATGAAAATGGAGTTTTGTATGTTGGAAATTATAACGATAGAAAAATATTTAGAGTACTTAATGATGGTTCTGTAGAATATATCGCTCAATTACCTACCGATCCAGGACCCAATCCAAATTTAGGTTTTATTACCTATGGACAAGGAAGAATTTGGGGAACTACAATGGGAAGCGATAAAATTTATGCAGTAAACCAAAACGAAGTAGACAGTTATATCCTTTTTGCAGGAAGTACACAAGGATCTATGGATGGAGATATAAATCAAGCTACTTTTCATACTCCTAATGGCATTATATTTAACCCTGAAGAAGACACGATGTACATCACAGATTTCGGAACAAAGAACATTAGAATAATTTCAGATGTGATCTTATCGTTTGGTGAAGAAGCACTTAATCTAAAAAGCCTTCAACTTTTTCCAAATCCTGTTGTTTCCAAATTGAATATTAAAACTAATGTAGATGGAGATTATGAAATTAAAGTATATAATGTTTTGGGGGAAGTGGTTTATTCTATTGAAGAGAGCTTTCAAAATACATCTATTTCTAAGAATATTGATTTGAGTTCCTTAAAAACGGGTGTTTATTTAGTAAAGGTTTCTTCGCAAAATCTAACTAGCGTTAAAAGGTTTATCAAAAAATAATATTATGAAAAATATATTTATACTTTTATTTTTCGGCTCTTTTTTAACGCTAGCCGCACAAGAAGTAACAACATTAGCATCAATTCCGCCAAATTATGGAGATGGGATGATCATGAGTCCCGAAGGAGATGTTTTGGTCTCTGGAGGTTGGAACAAAAATGACATATTAAAAATTACACCAGAAGGGGTAGTGTCTACCTATGTTAGTGGATTACCTGGCCCAGTTGGGATGGGATTTGATTCGGATGGGAATCTTTATGTGTCCAATTATTCTGGAAATTCAATAAGTAAAGTTACACCTGAAGGGATTATTACCGAATTTGCTTCAGGATTAGATGGACCTGCTGGACTTATTGTAAGCGATAATGATGAAATATTTGTCACTTTGTATGGCGCTAATTTTAGCGGTACTGGAAGTACCGTATTAAAATTTGATCTTAATGGTAATTTTGAAGTATATGCCTATGGTAATGGAATATTAGATGCAATTGGAGTGACTATGGATGAAGATCAAAATCTATTTATAACTAATTTACTTGGTGGAAAAGTTATTAAAGTAGATTCAAACCAAAACATGGAAACTATCTCTACTGTTGCAGGAGCACAAATTAATCAGGTCGTTTATTCTAATGAACATGTGTTTGTTCCAGCCCCTAATTTAAGAAAGATATATCGAGTGAATACTACTGATGGGAGTGTGGAACATTTTGCAGGTTCGGGAGGGAATGGAACTATAGATGGTGAATTATTGGAAGCACAGTTTAATTTTCCAAACAGCTGTGCAATTAATGAAGCAGGGGATACGCTATATATACTTGATGGGCAAGTTGGATTGATTCGTGCCATAGACTTAAGTGGTACATTAGGAATAAATGAAATCGAAGGTTCTCAGGGATTTAGATTAGAACAAAACGTTCCAA
The DNA here is from genome assembly GCA_913058295.1 of uncultured Flavobacteriales bacterium. GTDB lineage: Bacteria > Bacteroidota > Bacteroidia > Flavobacteriales > Flavobacteriaceae > Marifrigoribacter. The sequence continues at coordinate 78,935 of CAJXRD010000003.1, forward strand.
ATCCATTTAATGCTAACACTAGCATAAATTTTAGCCTGTTGGATACAGAAAAAATTTCTCTAACCATTTATGACACATATGGTAGATTAGTCAACCAACCTGTAAATAGAGTTATGAGTCCTGGAAAACATACAGTATCTATTAATTCAGGGAATATTTCTAGTGGATTATATTTTTACACTCTTGAGGTTGGGCAACATCGAGTGACAAAAAAAATGATATTGGTTAAATAAGTTATTTTTAGTTTAGGTTGTTTTTAAAAAGTCAAGGGTTATGCCTTTGGCTTTTTTATTTTTCTAAAAAATCTTTTAATTCTTCTAAATTTTCAGGTTTTGCAACAAATTTTTTGTCTTTATCAAGCACAAAATAAGTTGGTGTACTAGTAAGACCATACGTTTTAACTACTTCATTTTCCCATTTCCCCAATTTTATAATATGAGTAAACTCAGGGTATTTTAAAATTTCATTTTCCCATTTAATTTCATTGTCTTCTAGGCCTATAGCAATAACTTTATACTCGGTACTGTCTAGGGTTTGTATTAGAGATTTTAATTTTGGTAATTGCTCTAAGCAATGAGAACAAGAACTACTCCAAAAAATTAAGATATAGTTTTCTGAAATAGCTAATTCACTAAGTTGATGTTGCTGTTGAACTCCATTTACCTCAGTACTCCATTCTATTTCTGGGGCAACATTACCAATAGATAAGTTTTTAAATTGAGTTAATTTTATCACTAAATTGTTATCTTTTAATTCTTCTGCAAGGGGAATTAAATGGTTTGTGGCCAAATAATTTGCGGAATCTTTTAAATCATAATTCACCAATTTTTTCCAAAGTTTATCTAAAAAGTATTTTTGAAAATACGGTTCTGTATTACTAATCAAATTTTCAACCGTGTTGATATTAGTATTGTTTGAGGCTTCTTTGTCCATTCCTTTATGAGAAACACCTGCGATATATGCCAAGGAACGCTCTAATAAAAAATTAGAACTTTGTAATACCGTATCCTTAAAATCTATATGGTTAAAATAATTTGTAGTTAGATTGTTTAAATAGGTTTCCTTATTTTCATAACTAGTTGGAATATAGGGCTTATTTGCTCTTATAAAATGGTTGGCTAGGCTGTTTTTAGACTCTTCTTCAAATTGATTTTGAAGTGCTAATTGCCTCTTAAAAAGAGAAGTTGCCTCCTCGCTGTCGGTTCGATTTTGTAAATAAAAATCTTCAATTTCTTTCCCAATATTAGCCATATTAGACAAATAAGAATTGAGTAATAAATTACCAGAAGACTGCTGAAAAATCACACCCGTTTCTTTGGCAAATGAAAGTTCGATATTCTCTTTCCCATTATAAATAATGTCGAAATTAAATTCGTCCTGGGGTGCAGCATAAACTAATTTGTAGACTCCCTCTTTTTTTGAAGCATCTAATGTAAATTCTAGCTTTCCATCTTCAATTTTACCCTGAGCAACATAAATATTTCCTAATGGAGAATTTTCATATAAAATAGCCCATCTATAATCTTCAGCTGGAGAAAAGGTTGCTTTAATTGAGTTTTGCGACAACAGCATTAAAGGGAATAAAAGGAGTAAATAAAGAGTGTGTTTATATTTCATATAAATATGTTTTTAAAAGGAATCTATTGCTTAAAATAATCTACAGCTTGTAATGCTTTTTTAATGGTTTTAATTCCATCAAAAGTAATAATTAACCGCAATCCTTTTCTAGTATCTTTTTCTTTCATTTTTACAAACTCAGAATTGTTCTGAGCAAAAGTTAATACTTTAGAAAAATTATTGCTTTGGTAAAAAGCACTTTGTTGATCTGCCACAAAATAACCAACCATTTTGCCTTGTTTCATAATTAATCGCTCTAGCCCCATTGTAATAGCAATCCATTTAATACGAACACTATTTAATAAATCCAAGGCTTGGGTTGGTAATTCCCCAAAACGATCTATAAGATCGATTTCAAATTTTTGAAGTTCTTTTTCTGTTTTAAGTTCACTTAACTTATTGTATAAGTTTAATCGCTCGGTAACACTATTAACAAAATCATCTGGGAACAACAATTCAAAATCAGTATCGATTACAGTTTCTTTTACAAACTTTTTTAGTTCGTGTTCGGTACCAGAATACAATTCTTTAAATTCTTTTTCTTTTAATTCATCAATTGCTTCCGCCAGTATTTTCTGATAGGTTTCAAATCCAATTTCATTGATAAATCCACTTTGTTCACCGCCTAACAGATCACCAGCACCTCTAATTTCCAAATCTTTCATGGCAATGTTCAATCCACTGCCCAATTCACTAAATTGTTCTAGTGCCTGAATTCGTTTACGGGCATCGTCTGTCATTGCAGAATAGGGAGGCGTTATAAAATAGCAGAAGGCTTTTTTATTGCTACGTCCTACACGACCTCGCATTTGGTGTAAATCTGATAAGCCAAAATTATTTGCATTATTTATAAAAATAGTATTTGCATTCGGCACATCTAGTCCACTTTCAATGATTGTAGTAGAAACCAAAACATCAAATTCATTATTCATAAATGCCAACATCAATTGTTCCAGTTTTTTACCTTCCATTTGACCATGACCAATTCCAATTTTTGCATCGGGAACTAATCGCTGAATCATTCCAGCTACTTCTTTTATGTTTTCTATTCTATTATGAACAAAAAACACCTGACCGTTTCTTGAAATTTCATAACGAATAGCATCTCTAATGATCTCTTCTGAAAAGCGTACCACTTCAGTATCTACTGGATATCGATTTGGGGGAGGCGTACTTATAATTGAAAGATCTCTTGCTGCCATCAAACTAAACTGAAGAGTTCTCGGAATAGGTGTAGCCGTTAAGGTTAGCGTGTCTACATTTTGTTTTATGGTCTTGAGTTTGTCTTTTACTGCAACACCAAATTTTTGTTCTTCATCTACAATTAACAAACCTAAATCTTTAAATTCTATAGCTTTATTAACGAGTTGGTGGGTTCCGATTACAATGTCTAATCTTCCATTTTTCAAACCCTCTAAAACTGCTTTTCTCTGATTTGTAGATCTAAATCTATTTAGATAATCCACATTTACGGGCATTTCGGATAACCTTTCTGTAAAGGTTTTAAAATGTTGAAACGCTAAAATGGTAGTTGGAACTAAAATGGCAACTTGCTTCCCATTATCTACCGCTTTAAAAGCAGCTCTAATAGCAACTTCGGTTTTTCCAAAACCAACATCTCCACAAACCAATCGATCCATAGGGCGTTCGTTTTCCATATCCCTTTTTACATCTGCCGTTGCGGTAATTTGATCTGGAGTATCTTCATAGATAAATGAAGATTCTAACTCCAATTGTAAATAGGAATCGGGATCAAAAGAAAAACCTTTTAAGGTTCTTCTTTTAGCGTAAAGTTCTATTAAATTAAAAGCAATTTCTTTAACTCGTTTTTTGGTTTTCTGTTTTAATTTCTTCCAAGCATCACTCCCTAATTTGTAGATCTTGGGAGTAGTACCATCCTTGCCATTATACTTCGATATTTTATGTAATGAATGAATGCTGAGGTATAAAATATCACGCTCCCCGTAAATTAATTTTATAGCTTCTTGAAGTTTTCCCTCTACATCTATTTTCTGAAGGCCTCCAAATTTTCCAATCCCATGATCGATATGGGTTACATAATCACCAACTTCTAAATTGGTCAATTCTTTTAAGGTTATGGCTTGCTTTTTTGCATAACCGTTTTTTAATTGAAACTTGTGATACCGTTCAAATATTTGATGGTCGGTATAACAAACATTTTTCTGTTGCGAATCTATAAACCCTTGGTACAATGAAAATATGATAGTTTCAAATTGATTTACCTGCTGTTCTGCATCTTCAAAAATATCATGAAAACGTTGGGCTTGCTGCTCACTACTACAGAAGATATAATTTTTAAAGCCGTTTTCAGTATTTCTATTAAGATTATTAATAAGTAAATTAAACTGCTTATTAAAAGAAGGCTGGGGTAGGGTTTGAAAATCAATTGTTGATTCCTCCGAACTTTTGGAAGAATTGTTAAGCTGAACTTTTGTATAATCGTCTAACTGACTTTTAAATAATTCTGAAGTACAAAAGAGCTCTTCAGGCTTGCTAATTTTTAGTTCAGATTCTAAAGTTACAAAAACCTCTTTTGCAGTTTTAAAAAGTTGATCCAGACTACTGGTTAAAATCTCTTCATTTTTAAGAAAAACAACCGTTTTGGCAGCGATGTATTTTAAGAAAGTAGTTCGTTGCTCATCCATCATTTTATTTTCCACATTTGGAATGATAGATATTCTTTTTACAGGTTCTGTAGAAAGTTGTGTTTCAACATCGAAAGTTCGAATACTATCTACATCATCTCCAAAGAACTCGATACGATATGGTTGGTCATGACTAAACGAAAACACATCTAATATCCCACCACGAACAGAGAATTCTCCAGGTTCTGTAACAAAATCGGTTCGCTTAAAATTGTAATCAAAAAGGACTTCGTTTACAAAATCGATAGACAATTCGTCTTCAATATTAATTTTTAGAGTATGTCTTTCTAATTCTTTACGAGTTACTACTTTTTCAAATAATGCTTCAGGGTAGCTAACAATTACCGCTGGCTTTTTCTGAGAATTGATTCGATTTAAAACTTCAGAACGCAATAAAACATTTGCATTATCGGTCTCCTCTATTTGATAAGGACGACGATAGCTTCCTGGATAAAACAACACATTTTTTTCGCCTAATAAATTCTCCAAATCATTTAAATGATAAGCTGCTTCTTCTTTATCGTTTAATATAATTAGAAAAGGTTTGTCAACACGTTTAAAAATTTCAGCAATAACTAAAGAATAAGAAGAGCCTACAAGACCAGAAATGGTAGTTTTTATTTTGGATTGGGCAATAGTATCCTGCAGTTTTCTAAGATTAGAAGACTGTGAAAAAAGCGAAGAAACAAGGGCTTTGCTCATTTGGGCAAATATAAGCTTTGAAAATAATACACTAGATTTTTTTAAAGATTTTTTAACGATTCTCTCTTAATAATTAATATGAATAATGTTTCAATAGTTTTATCTTTGTAAAATAAATTATAGCATATGTCATTTTACGAATTATTTAAGAAAGGTCACCAAACAAGAAATAAAGCTCATTTTGCTTCTATAGCATCTATTGCTATGGCAGATGGAAAAATTTCTGATGAAGAACAAGTTTTATTAAAATCTTTAGCAAGAAAGTTTGGAGTTAATTCTTCAGATATGTCCGAAATTTTAAAAAATCCTGCGCAATATCCATTTATTCCTTCTAACTCTGCAGAAGAAAGATTGGAACGAATTCACGATTTATTTGATATGATTTTCACAGATCATGAAATAAACGTCAAAGAATTAGTGCTTATAAAAAGGTATGCAATTGGATTGGGATATAATTCGATAGATGCTAATGAATTAATCAAAAACTCTATTGAAATCTATACTGGAGAAATCAAGTTTGATGAATATAAGTATTTGATTAATAAAAGAATGAATAAATAAACTTATTCTTTTTCAGCATTTTTCATAAATTCTTCCGCTTTTTCTACCATTTCTTTGTTTCCACAGAAAAACGGCACACGTTGGTGAAGCTCAGTTGGTTTAATTTCTAAAATGCGTTTAAAGCCATTACTTGCTTTTCCTCCTGCACGTTCAGCTAAAAAAGCCATAGGATTACATTCGTATAATAAACGCAATTTCCCATCCTTATTTTTAGAGGTATTTGGATAGATATAAATTCCACCTTTTATCATATTTCTATGAAAATCGGATACTAATGAACCGATATACCTAGAAGTATAAGGTCGGTCTTCTTCTTCCGTTTGGCAATACTTGATGTAATCTTTTACACCTTGTGGAAAATGAGTGTAATTCCCTTCATTCACAGAATAAATACTCCCAGTATCAGGGAATTTCATATTTGGGTGTGAAAGGTAATAAGTTCCTATAGCAGGGTTTAATGTAAATCCGTTTACGCCATGACCTGTACTGTAGACAATCATAGTTGAAGTCCCGTATACGATATACCCAGCAGCTACTTGTTGATTTCCAGGTTGTAAAAAGTCTTCTAAAGTAACAGGAGTTCCTGAAGGGGTAACTCTTCGATAAATAGAAAAAATAGTCCCAACCGAAACATTTACATCAATATTAGAAGAACCATCTAAAGGATCCATTAAAACTACATATTTGTTGTCGTTTTTATTATTTCCTCCTTTAATAGAAATAAAATCGTCCTCTTCCTCACTAGCGATACCACAAACAATTTCACGATTTACCAAAGTTTTTATAAAAACATCGTTAGCGTAAACATCTAATTTTTGTTGCGTTTCTCCTTGAATGTTTTCGTCTCCTGCGGAGCCTAAAATATCGACAAGTCCAGCTTTATTTACTTCGTGATTTACAATTTTTCCTGCTAACCTTATAGAGTTGATTAGCCTGGAAAGTTCTCCGGAAGAGTACTTAAACTCAGCTTGTTTATTAATAATAAATTCGCCAAGTGTTTTGTTTTGTTGTGTCATTACGGTAGGTAGAAATGAATTTGATGCAAATATCGTTAAATTTAAAGAAATTGACCCGATATTTGTGAATTCAAAAATAAAAAATATGAACATTCTAGTAAGAGAGAGCAGCCCTAAGGATATGCCTCAGGTTTTAGATCTTATAAAGGAATTGGCTGTTTTTGAAAATTCTCTAATTGAGGTAGAAGTAACAGAGGAAATATTAATCCAAGATGGATTTGGGGAAGACCCTTTGTTTACTTGCTTTATCGCTGAAGTAAATAAAGAAATTGTTGGAATGGCATTAATTTATTATCGTTTTTCAACTTGGAAAGGAAGAGTGATACATATGGAAGATCTCATTGTAAAAGAAAAGATGAGAAACATGGGGGTAGGTAAAGCATTGTATTCAAAAGTGATAGCCTATGCTTATGAAAAGAAAGTAAAAAGAATTGAATGGGCAGTTTTAGATTGGAATGAAGGCGCCATACGGTTTTACGAAAACAGTGGAGCCAAAGTAATGAAGAATTGGTACATTACTCAAATGGAGGAATCTGGAATAAAAAATTATATAGCAACCTTATAAATTTCCATGCACAAACATGGCAATACTATGAACATATTTAAATTTGGTGGAGCATCAGTAAAAAACGCGGAAGGAGTAAAAAACGTATTAACCGTATTACAATCTACAGGAGAAACTAAATTGGTAATAATTGTTTCGGCAATGGGGAAGACTACCAATAATCTAGAAGCAGTGGTAAGACATTATTTCTCTAATCCTGAAGAAACGAAATCAGCGGTTTCAATTGTTTACGATTTTCATTATAAGATAATTTCAGAATTATTTAGTAATACTTCACATCCAGTATTTACAAAATTATCAAAGCTATTTAATGAACTTAAGTCTTTTTTAGAAAGCAATAAATCATCCAACCATGCTTTTATTTACGATCAGATAGTAAGTTATGGGGAGCTTCTTTCCACAACAATAATTTCAGAATATTTTTCAGAAAAAGGAATAAAAAACACCTTCTTAGATGTTAGAAAATGTATTAAAACCAACACCAATTACAGAGATGCCTTAGTAAATTGGAAAGAAACACAAAGTAAAATTAAGGCAATAGTAAAGTCGGATGAGATTACCATAACACAAGGTTTTATCGCATCAGAAAGTACACATAATTTTACTACAACGCTAGGTAGAGAGGGATCTGATTATACCGCAGCTATTTTTGCTTATTGCTTAAATGCCCAAAAAGTTATTATCTGGAAAGATGTTCCTGGAGTTCTAAACGCAGATCCTCGCCATTTTAGTAAAACCGAATTATTAAACCATATTTCTTACAGAGAAGCTATTGAGTTGGCTTTTTACGGGGCATCTGTAATTCATCCAAAAACACTACAGCCTCTTCAAAGAAAAGAAATTCCATTGTTTGTAAAATCATTTTACAACCCTACTGATGCAGGAACTTGTGTAGGGAAAGGAGTTGCATTAGATCCTTTGATTTCTTGTTTTATCTTAAAAAAGAATCAGACCCTAATTTCCCTTTCCTCTTTAGATTTTTCATTTATGATGGAAGATAATATAGGAGACGTTTTTAAATTACTACACCAGCATAAAATGAAAGTGAACCTTATTCAAAATTCTGCGATTAGTTTTTCGGTTTGTATAGAGAATAAATTCAATAATTTGGAGTCTTTACTTATAAAACTAAGAGAAACATTTAGAGTATCGTGGAATGAAAACGTGACCCTTTATACCATTCGTCATTCAAGGCCATTAGAAATCAATAACTTGCTTAAGGGTAAAAAAATGCTCCTAAGACAAGAGAGTAGAGAAACTGTTCAATTGGTAGTAAAGGAATAGGCTAATACGTTTTTAGCTATATTTGTTTTGAAAAATTATAAACTTTTATGGGATTAGTAACTGCAAAAGAAGTGGCAAAAACAATCAATTTAGATCGGTATGGTCTATTGGGCACTTTTTTGGGTTGGACGCTAATGCGGGTTTTAAATATCTCTACGATTAATAGAGTTTATGACAAGCATAAGCACCTGGAAGGATTAAATTTTATGGATGCCTTATTAGAGGAGTTTGAAATAAAGTTTGAAATTCCTGAAGAAGACCTTAGACGTATTCCAAAAGAAGGGTCATTTATTACTATATCTAATCATCCATTAGGAGGAGTAGATGGAATTTTATTATTGAAATTATTATTAGAGCATCGCTCAGACTTTAAAATCATAGCCAATTTTTTACTGCATCGCATTGAGCCAATGAAGCCTTTTATAATGCCAGTAAATCCTTTTGAAGAACACAAAAATGCTAAGTCTAGTTTCGGAGGATTTAAAGATGCCTTAAAACACCTAGAAGATGGTTATCCTTTAGGGATATTTCCTGCTGGAGAAGTATCTACTTATAGAGATGGAAAACTTATTATAGACAAACCCTGGGAAGAAGCTGTGATGAAATTAGTGAAAAAAGCTAATGTGCCAGTTGTACCCATTTATTTTCATGCTAAAAACAGTAAATTGTTTTATAGAATGGCGAAAATGAGTGATAAGTTTAGAACAGCAAAACTACCTTCGGAAGTACTTACTCAAAAAGAACGATTGATTAAAGTTAGAATTGGAAAACCCATTTCTATTAAAGATCAAAACGAACAAGAATCTTTAGAAAGTTTTACCAACTTTATCAGGCGAAAGACTTATATGCTTGCCAATCCTTTTGAAAAGAAAAACATATTAGATAGTATCCCTAAAAATTTAAAGTTTCCAAAACCTCCCAAAAAAATTGTAAAACCGGTTTCTGTTTCAATTATTGAAAAGGAAATAGATTCTTTGCGTAAAAATGATAAACGCCTATTAGAAAGTAAAAATTATGAGGTCTTTTTAGCGGAAGCAACCATAATCCCTAATATTATTCAAGAGATTGGGAGACTACGTGAGATTACATTTAGAGAAATTGGTGAGGGCACCAATAATTCAATCGATTTAGATAAGTTTGACGCCTATTACCACCATATGTTTTTATGGGATCATGTAGAGAAAAAGATTGCTGGAGCCTATAGAATGGGAATGGGCTCAGAAATATATTCAAAATACGGAATAGATGGGTTTTACTTACAAGATTTATTTCGGTTTGAACCAGAACTTTTCCCAATGATGAGTAAGTCTATTGAAATGGGGCGTGCTTTTATCATAAAAAAATACCAAATGCGTCCAATGCCCTTGTTTTTGCTTTGGAAAGGAATTGTACATACTACACTTCGTTTTCCAGAACATCGCTATCTAATTGGAGGGGTAAGTATTAGTAATAAATTTTCTGAATTTTCTAAATCCTTGATGATAGAATTTATGAAATCTAATTATTACGATCCTTATGTAGCTCAATATATCAAGCCGAAAAAAGAATATAAAGTCAAACTTAAAGATGCTGATAAAGATTTTATTTTTGATGAAACGGAAGCCGACTTAAACAAGTTTGATAAAATTATTGATGAGGTTGAGCCAGGGAGTTTACGAATCCCGGTGCTTATAAAAAAGTACATCAAACAAAATGCAAAAGTAGTCGCGTTTAATGTGGATCCTTTATTTAATAATGCTATAGATGGTTTAATGTATATCCGAATTGCAGACCTTCCTGAAAGCACTGTAAAACCTGTTATGGAGGAGTTTCAAGCCGAATTAGAAAAGAAATTCGGAAACTATAAGACAGAAGAGGAGTGATTTTATATATAAGAATCTATTAAACCTTTGCTATACGCCTTTATTTCATTTCTAGTTTTTAAAAATGCACTTTCAATTTCTTCTTTTGTTCCATTAATTTTTGAAGGATCTGTGAAATTGTGATGCAATCTAATTGCATTTTTTGAAGGTATAAAAGGACAATTTTCATGAGCATGGTCACAAACAGTTAAGATAACATCAAAATTAATCGCGTCATATTCACTTACATTATTTGAAGTATGATGCGAAATATCGACATCATCATCTTTCATAATGGAAACCGCATTTTTATTAAGACCATGAGTTTCAATTCCTGCACTATAAATTTTTGCTTTTCCTTCAGCAAATAGAGATAAGTATCCGTGTGCCATCTGACTGCGACAAGAATTTCCTGTACAAAGTACTAATATATTTTTCATTTTATTTTTTTTAAAATTTTCGTTCCAAAAGGACATTATCATGCCATTTACCATCCCGCTTGGCAATTTTCTCTCTAAAACCAATTTCTCGAAAACCACATGATTTATGCAGGGATATACTGGATTTGTTTTGAGAAAAAATGGATGCTTGTAAGGTCCAAAAACCTTTTTTTTCACTTTCGTTTATTAAATATTGCAATAATATTTTCCCTAAGTTTTTTCCTTGGTATTCAGGATCTATATAGATGGTGTCTTCTGCAACACCATGATACACTTTTCGTTTTGAAACGGAACTTAAAGCACACCATCCAATAACTTTGTCATCTATTTCTAATACAAACCTACAAGTATCCAAAAACTTTAAATTCCAAGAATTCCAATCGGGAATTTCAGTTTCAAAAGTAGCGATTCCTGTTACTAATCCTTTTTTATAGATTGCTGCTACTTGAGGATAATCGGATGCTATTAAGGGACGTATATTCATTTAGCAGCAACCACCAGCTGGATCACAACAAACTTCAGCAGTTTCTGAAACAACTTCAGGAACTCCACAGGTTTCTTTTGCCTTGCAATCTGTTTTATATACAGCTAATTTTATGACTAAGCTATTTTCCTGAATATCAAAATCACTAACAAAAAGTTGTGCGGTATGGAACATAGGATTGCTATATTCAAATTTTACTTCCGCTTTCATATCATAAGGTTTCATTTCTCCTACCTTATTTAGAATTGCTAACGCTTTAAAGGTTTTCATAAATTCTGTTTTTCCAATTTCAGAAGGACTTTCCCAAAGTTGAATAATAGTTTCATTCCAAGCATCGGTTCCAGCGCCACAATCCACTGAATCTATAGCAATATGTTTCACTTCAGTAATATGATAATTTGCACCAACTAACATTGTAGGGGCATATTCAAACAGTAAAGATTTGTCTTTGTTCTCGTTTAATAGCGTAAATAGTTCTTGTGTTTTCATAATCTATAGTTTTATTATTAACAGCAATTTGCTGCTGTGGTATTAAAAAAATTGTTAAATATATTTTGTAATTCTTTAAAACGGACTACATCAATACAGTAGCAAATACTTTTGCCTTCAAATGAGCCTTTTATAAGTCCAGCACTTCTAATTACTTGTAGATGCTGAGAAATTGTAGGCTGTGAAAGCCCAATTTTGTCGACTATATCTCCACAAATACAGGCATCTTGACTGCTTATATATTGTATAATAGCAACCCTAGCAGGGTGAGCTAATACTTTAGCAACCGCTGCAATGTCTTTTTGTTTCTGAGAATGTAATGTAAGATTTGATGCTCCCATTTTTATAAAATATGATATTGCAATATTACGATAATACTATTAAAAATAAAAGCCTTTAACAATATTTTGTAAAAAAGGCTTTGTTTTTTATTTTAAAACCAAGGGCGTTTCCCTACTTGGTAGGTATTATAAAACTCTTCATCACTTTTAGTAAGGTATATAATACCTTCAATTAAACCAATAATACTACCTGCTCCACATAATATATTCAATAGAATTTGAATAACTCCTTCTTTTGTATAGCCCAATATAAATTTGTGAATCCCTAATCCGCCGATTAGAATTGCTAATATACCAGCAATTACTTTTTTGTTTTCACCATTATTTGTGGTCTGATTCCAACTTTCTTTGAATTCGTTTGCTGTCTTTTTTGCTTCTTGTTCAAAAGAATTATTATTTTCTTCACTCATTTTTTTTGATTTAATTGGTTGAATTGTAAAAGTAATGAAATTTATAAAAACGCACTATCTATGGGTTCCCAAAGTTCTATTTTATTTCCCTCAGGGTCAAGTATCCACCCAAATTTTCCGTAGTCATATTCCTCCATTTTCCCCACAACAGTAACTCCTTCTTTTTCTAGGACTTTAAGTAACTCCACTAAATTTTCAACTCTAAAGTTCATCATAAACTCCTTTTTACTCGGTTCAAAATATTTAGTGTCATTCTTAAATGGGCTCCATTGGGTAGAACATTTATTGCCCTCTTCATCTTTCCACCAGAAGGTACAACCATAATCATCTGTATTTAATCCCAAATGATTTTTATACCAATCTTTCGCTGCTTTTGGATCTTCTGTTTTAAAAAAGAACCCTCCTAGTCCTGTTACTCGTTTCATAATTTTAGGGATTTAATTATTAAATTTTAATAATATTTTATCTACAATTACTTGAGCTAATTTTTCTTTGCTTTCTAAAGTCCATCCTGCTACATGTGGACTTAAAATCACATTTTCCATTGCTAATAAATCCTGAAGAGCTTCAGGGATTTCTGAAGTAAACAAAGATTCAAACGAGCTTTTTTCATATTCTAAAACATCTAGACCAGCTCCTAATATTTTACCTGATTTTAATGCTAAAACTAGATCTGAAGCGACCACGCTTTTACCTCTAGCAGTATTGATGAACCAAAATGGATTTGAAAACTTATCTATAAAATCGGAATTCATCATTTTATTAGTTAAAGGTGTCCAAGGAGTGTGAAGACTAACAATTTCAGCATTTCTTTGAAACTCTTCAAGGGACACTTGTTCTGCATTTTCATCTCCCACTCCTTCTAAAATATCATAACAGATTACCTTACACTCGAAGCCTTTTAGTTTTTTCGCAAAGGCTTTACCCATATTTCCATAGCCAATAATCCCCACGGTTTTTCCGTCGAGTTCAATCCCTCTATTCTCTTCTCGATGCCATAAACCTTTTCTTATTTCCTTATCCGCTTTGTTTAGTTTATTAAAAAGGGAAAGCAACATTCCTAAAGCATGTTCGCCAACTGCATTTCGATTCCCTTCTGGAGCCGAAATTAGAGTAATTCCTTTAGCTTCAGCATATGGAATATCTATACTTTCTAAACCTGCACCAACACGAGCTATAAATTTTAAATTACATGCAGCATCTATAAATTGTTTATCGCATTTAAAACGACTTCGTATTACAATCCCATCGTAATTAGAAATAATACTTTCAATTTCAGATTTGGAAGAAATATAATCTTCTTCATTTATAAATCCAGCTTCGGCTAACTGACTTTTTAGTAATGGATGATTGGTATCTAAATGAAGAATTTTCAAAACTTATATTTTTGGATAGTTACTAACGGTATTTTCGTGTTTTACAGTACCGGTGTGTGCTGTAGAAAGTTTTTCGAATAATAATACATGAACTTCCTCTCCATCTTTTGTAATTGGACAATGTGATACTCCTTTTGGAACTACAATAATTTCTCCTTCAGAAACGATTTCAACCTTATCTTTAAAATGCATTTCTAAAGTGCCTTTTATTACATGAAATAACTCGTCTTCATCATCGTGTTGATGCCAAACAAACTCTCCTTTTATTTTTGCTAAAAGTACTTGCATATCATCAACAATAGCTATTTGATGAGGATGCCATTTTTTACTGAATCTAGAAAATTTTTCTTTAATGTTTAATATATTCACAAATCTTGTTATTAGAGAAACAAGGTACTAATTTCTTCTGTGATTTTGGTTGGGCGAAGTGTTTTTACATTGAGTAAGCACCAAACAGTCTTTGCTTCTATTAATGTTTTATTATCTTTTATTCTTATAATTTTATAACGACGCTCACTTTTTACCCCTTCATTTTTTTCAATCCAAGTAGAAATTTCTAACTTTTCCCCTTTAAAAGCTTGCGCTTTATAATCGATGGAATGATGAATTACAAACCACACATATTTTTCTTGAAAATCTTTGGGAGCCCTTAAACTCCAGTGAGTTTCAGCAATATCTAGGCACCATTCCATATAGGCTAAATTGTTAACATGGTTCCTAATATCTATTGCAGAGGAAGGAACTATAAACTGTTTGGTGAAGACTTCAGAAATCAAAACCCAAGAATTATTTTAGAGATATAAAAAAATAGAAAAATTCCAAAAATATCATTACTTGTTGTTATAAATGGTCCTGTTGCTATTGCAGGATCAATTCCCTTTCTATCTAAAACAATTGGTACAAATGTTCCAATTAATGCCGCAATGATAATTACAGAGAGCATAGATATGGCTATAGTTATACTTACGATAGTTTCTTGACCAACAATCTGTCCAAATATAATGACCAATAAACCTAGTATGGTTCCATTGATAAGTGCCAGTCCAACCTCTTTAATTAATCTGGTGACAAGACTTCCTTTTACTACATCGTTAGCCAAACCTTGTACAATAATTGCACTGGATTGAACTCCTACATTTCCGGCCATAGCAGCAATAAGCGGAGTAAAGAAAAATAGAATTGGATAAGTAGATAATGCCTCCTCGAAACCTTGTAAAATGTATACAGACCCTAAACCACCAAATAAACCCAATACTAGCCAGGGCAATCTTGCTCTTGTTAATTGTAATATACTATCATCGGCTTCTACATCTTGAGAAATACCTGCCGCCATTTGATAATCTTTTTCGGCTTCTTCTTTGATAAAATCTACAATATCATCAATGGTAATTCTTCCAACCAAGATTCCATTATGATCCACCACAGGAATAGCTTCTAAATCATACTTTTGCATAATACGAGCCACTTCTTCATCTTCAGTATCCACAGTAACATAATCTACATTTGGGATATAAATTTCACTAATATGTGCTTTTGTAGAAGCGGTTAATAAATCTTTTAAGGAAAGCCTACCGGTTAATTTCCCATCTTTATCGGTTACATAAATAGAATGCACACGGGTTACGTTTTCAGCTTGTCTGCGCATTTCTCGAACACAACCAGCTACGGTCCAAGACTCCTTAACTTTTACTAACTCTTTTGCCATTAAAGCACCCGCAGTATCATCATCATAGTTTAAAAGTTCAACGATATCGGAAGCATGAGTCTCGTCTTCAATTTTTTCGATTACCTCTTTCTGAATATGATCATCCAATTCAGCAATTATATCTGCAGCATCATCGGTGTCCATTTCCTCTAACTCTTGAGCGATTTCCTCTGGCGAAAGACGTTTAAGTATTTTTTCACGAACATCTTCATCTAGCTCCATTAAAGCTTCAGAAGTTATTTCGCTCTCTAGTAATTTTATTAAATAAGTGGCCTGCTTAGAATTTAGTTCTTCTAATAGATCTGCAATGTCAGCAAAGTGAACACCTTGTAGTAAAGTTTTAATAGCAAGATCCTCCTTATTAATAATAAGTTTTGCTACTTGTTCTATATAATCAGCTGTTAGTTGAAACTGCATCGTCTTCCAATTTTTGTGTAAGCGTTATAAATTGTGAAACCGAAAGTTGTTCCGGACGCTGCCCAAAGATAGTATCTTCTTTTAATTTATCGGAAATATTAAAGCTTTTTAAGCTATTCCGCATTGTTTTTCTTCGTTGCTGAAAAGCAGTTTTCACCACTTTAAAGAGCATTTTTTCATTACAAGGAAGACTAAAATCTTCTTTTCGTGTCAATCTAAGAACACCACTATCCACTTTTGGTGGTGGATTGAAAACAGTAGGAGGTACAGTAAACAGGTACTGTGCATGGTAAAACGCTTGTACTAAAACCGACATAATTCCGTAGGCTTTACTCCCTTCTTTTTCGCAAATACGTTTGGCGACTTCTTTTTGAAACATCCCTGTAAATTCTGGAATTTGTTCTTTCCACTCCATCATTTTAAAAACAATCTGTGTAGAAATATTATAAGGAAAGTTTCCAGTTATCGCATAAGACTCTCCATTAAAAAAATTGGATAAATCGAATTTTAAAAAATCAGCTTGGATTACTTGAAGGTTCTTATTCTTAAAATGTTCTGCTAAATAAGAAACAGATTCGGCATCTAATTCCATAGCAATTACCTCTATATCCTTTTCAACCAAATACTTGGTAAGCACACCCATTCCTGGACCAATTTCTAATACATTCTTATAACCGTTAAGAGTAAGAGTATTTGCGATATTTTCAGCAACTTCTTCATCTTTTAAGAAATGTTGACCTAGATGTTTTTTGGCGCGTACTTTATTATTCATTTTTAAAGATTTCTTAGTTAATCTAATAATTCGATATTTCAACGATTATTATTGGTACAATAATAGAATTCAATAATCAAATATAATGTAAATTCCTATATTCTTAGGTGCTTTAGATAGATAGACTATTGTATAATAAATTAAAACAATAGATGTTTGTTTTGAATTATGATATTCAATAAATAACCTATAAAGTATACCCTAAGATTTCTGATATTTTCTTCTGAGTAAAACAAACAAAGTATAAAAATTTAAGTTTTACACTAATCTAATCAATTCAATCATTCATCAGTAAAAAGTTGTATTCTATCTAAGTAACTAATTATAATAAATTAATAGTTAGTTACTTAGGGAGAAAATTATGTATCCCCACTATGAAAAACATTGTAAAAAGTAATCTGTTTATTATGGCATTTGTTTGCCTAACTCTATCCTGTACTACAGAAGAAACCAACCCCTTAGAAGACGCCAATTATGAAATTGACCTCAACCTATCCTTGGAAACGGATTGGGAAATGGCAGATGAAATTTTAGAATTAATTAACGACCATAGGTCTGTTCATGGGTTTATGGTTTTAGAAAAAGACCAGGGATATGCCTCTGCCTTTGCAGTAAAACACACAAAGTATATGATTAATATAAAACAAGTTAATCATGATAATTTTTTCGAACGTTCAGGAGCCCTAAAAAATAGAGGGGCAATAAGAGTTGGTGAAAATGTAGCTTATGGGTATAATACTGCCGAAAATGTTGTGGATGCTTGGCTTCAAAGTCCTTCTCATAAAAAAATAATTGAAGGGGCATATACTCACTCAGGTTTTGGAGTTTTAAAAAACGCAGATGGGCAATATTTTTTCACATTACTTTTTCACAAACAGAATTAATTTTTTGGCATCACGAATGTTTGGTTTAAACAATACTTTTTTCATTGAAAGATTTAATTGATAGTAACAAAATACTCATCAATAATTTCAAGTTCCGTCCTAAATGCAAGCATTTTATCTGCAAACTTAACCAAACCTTCCTTTTTTAATTTATCAGCGTCAAATTTATAATAGTTGTCTAAATCTTCTCTAGATTTAGCTCTGTATTGAATCGCATAGGTAACCCCTTCCATATCTTCTTCTACTAGAACTTTGGTGAGCCTAGCCTCAGTAAACTTACCAGTTGCTAAAACAACGGGGATGTGGTTTTTAATCCATGACAACCATTCTTCATGAATGCTTTCCTCGATGTTTATAGTGACGTTATAAATAATCATTTTTGTCTTTTTAAAAGTTTTTGTTTTCACTCACAATGAAAAATAAAGAAGTTTTATTCTATTTCATCTCCTCTTAGCATCCTATATTTCTTTCGAGCTTCTATAAAATAAATACTATCTGCAAAATTAAAAATAATTTGCTCATAATATTGTTTTGCTTTTTCTGCTTGGTCTAATTTAGTTTCGTATAATTTCGCTAAATAATAATGCGCATCATCAGCTAAGATGTCTTCATTATAAAATTGTATTAATGCTAAATAGGAGTCTTCTGCTTTAGAATATTCGTTCTTTATTTCGTACAATTTTCCCATTTTCAATAAAGCTTCATCTTCAATTTTTTCGCCTTTATGATTTTCTAATATCTCGTTTAATACGGAAATTGCTTCGGTTTCTTTTTTCTGTAATGCTAATAAATCTGCTCTCGCATATAATTTTAATGCGGTTTGGGTGGAGTCCTCAAGAGAGTTGTCTTTTATCATCAAACTTAGTTGCATCGCATCATTTGCAATTAATTGGGATGCCGATTTTTTTAACACATCTAATTGTACTTGAGCCCAGATAAAATCACCTTTATAATAACTGGTTTTAGCAATTTTAAAACGAGCCTCTTGTGCCAATTTATCTCCTTTTACTTTTTTATCAATTTGAGAGTAATAAATTAAAGCTTGATTAAATTTTTCATCATATACTAAAATATCTGCCAATTGCATTTTTACACGAGCATCTTGATAGTTGGATAATGGTTCTTTAGATAGTTTTTTGAGGTTGGAAATTGCTATTTCTTTTTTTTGAAACTGAAATGCTAAAAAATAATTATAATCAATCTGAAGTCTATAAGTGCTTTTTCCACGGCCAAACTCATCTAGAAGTTCTTCAAATTGTTTTTCAATTTTTGAATAATCCTTTTTTGAAGAAGTTTTAATGTTAATTCTCATTAAATGTTGATACCCTTCAATTTTTGCTTTAGGAGTAGAAGCATTATCAATTAAATAAGTAACAATATTTGTAGCATTTTCATAATCTTCTTCAGCGATAGTTATAAACGCTAAGTCTATAATTCCTCCCATATCACCATCTCCCATGCGTCTGTAAATCGCCTTTTCTTGTGTAAATGCTTTTTTAAAATCTTTTTGCTGAATAAATAACCAACTCAGCAATTCATTATATAATACGTTTGGGTTTTTCTGTAATTTTTGCAATAAGGCCTTTTTCAACAATACATTGGCTTCATTTAATGGATCTTCTGTAATATACAAACTGAAATTTCGTTCGGCGAAACTTCTAAAGGTTTGGTTTTTCTTTATTAACTCTAGATAACTACTAAACATTTTCTCTAGATCGCCCTGCTCTCCATATAGTCTTGCTAATTGATAGCTAAAATCCTTTTCGGGATTAATCTCCATAGACAACTCATAAGTCGTAATTGCTTGGTCTAACAAACTATATTTTTCAAAAGCATCTCCTATTGTATGCGCATAAATTACATTGGTTTCTAGAGATTCAATTGCCCTATTATAGTTCACGTTAGCTAGAGAATCTTTTTTCTGAAGAGAATAATTATAACCAAGATCAATATATAGCTGGGGACTAGCTCCTTGAGAACTTAATTTTTCTTTTAAAAGCAACTCAGCTTCTTTATAATTTTCCATTTGTTGATGCGTGGAAACTAATGCTTTAAAATAATCGAAACGATTTGAATTCTTATAAAGCTTATCATAAAGTGTAAGTGCTTTTTCATATTCCCCTTGATCAAAATAGTTTTTTGCAATTAAATCTCTTTGAGCACTTACCGAGGTAATGGAAAGTAAAAATATAAGGAATAAGAGTTTGCGCATGGGATAAAGATAGGGAAATGCTTTCTTAATTAAATGTCAAAATATTGCGGTTATTTTTCAATTGGAAATTCTTCCAATTGTCCCCAGTCTGTCCAAGAACCATCATAAATTGAGGTATTAGTTATACCTGTAATTTCGATAGCTAATTGAAGTATACAGGCTGTAATTCCAGAGCCACAAGTAAAAACCAAACCTTTTTCTTTAAGAGGAAGCTTTTTAAATATTAGTTGTAATTCCTCTTTAGAACGAAATTTCCTTTGATCCAACACTTCTAAAAATGGAAGGTTTAGAGAGTTTGGGATATGTCCGCTTTTTAAATTTTCCCGGGTTTCAGGGATTAGTCCCATAAACCTGTCTTTAGAACGAGCATCAATCACGATCTCCTTTTTAAGAGAGATGTTTTCTAAAATTTGAAAAGAATCTTTAACTAAATTGGATTGGAAATTAGCTATAAAATTTCCAGCTTTAAGCTTGGATTGCTTTTTAGGTTCACATTCTAGATTTTTGTCTTTCCAGTCGGTTAGTCCACCATCTAATACTGCAATAGAATTGTGCCCCATAGCTTTAAACATCCACCAAACTCTAGGACTAGCATAAACACCTACATTATCATAAACAACAATTTCACTAGTAGTATTGATGCCCAACTTTCTACATTCCTTTTCAAAAAGTTCTGCAGTTGGCAGCATATTGGGTAAGGGACTATTCTTATCTGCAAAAACGTTTTTAAAGTCAAAAAACCGAGCGCCTTTAATTTGAAGCTCGGGATATTTAACTTCTAAATTTGCAACATTGCTCTCTAAACTGGCATCCAAAATAACCAAGTCAGGGTTATTGAAATTTTCATAAAGCCAAGCTGTAGAAACAAGAGATTGCATATGGTTTTAGTTAATCATATCAAAACCACAATAAGGGACTAAAACCTCTGGGATTTTAATACCTTCTGGGGTTTGGTAATTTTCCAGAATACCAGCCAACACTCTTGGTAGTGCTAAAGCACTTCCGTTTAAAGTGTGTACTAATTTATTTTTTTTGTTATCGTCTTTATAACGTAACTTTAGTCTATTCGCTTGAAAAGTTTCAAAATTGGAAACGGATGAAATTTCTAACCAACGATCTTGTGCAGTTGAAAACACTTCGAAATCATGAGTAAGAGCAGCTGTGAATCCTAAATCTCCTCCACATAAACGAAGAATTCTATAAGGCAATTTAAGATCCCTTAAAATATCTTTTATATGCTCTACCATGCCCTCAAAAACTGGATAGCTATTATCTGGGTGTTCTATACGTACAATTTCAACTTTATCAAATTGATGCAGTCTATTTAATCCACGAACATGTGCACCATAACTTCCTGCCTCTCTTCTAAAACAAGGAGTGTAAGCAGTACAAGTAATTGGCAATTCTGATTGCGCTAATAAATTACCTCGAAACATATTGGTTACAGGAACTTCTGCAGTTGGAATCAAATACAAATCATCAACTGTAGAATGATACATTTGTCCTTCTTTGTCTGGCAATTGTCCAGTACCATAACCTGAAGCTTCGTTAACCATAAGTGGCACCTGGTATTCAGTATATCCAGCTTCTACATTTTTATCTAAAAAATATGCAATTAAAGCACGTTGTAAACGAGCACCTTTTCCTTTATAAACCGGAAATCCAGCGCCTGTAATTTTTACACCTAATTCAAAATCGATGATGTCATACTTTTTTGCCAACTCCCAATGTGGGATCGCATTATCAGAAAGTGTAGGAATCTCCCCTTCACTAAAAATGGCTTCATTATCATTTTCATCCGTTCCTGCAGGAACCGATTCATGAGGAATATTAGGAATGGTAAATAACAATTCCTGCAATCTGCTTGTGGCATTGTTTAAAGTTTCGGAAAGTTCTTTAGACAATTCTTTTAATTGTCCAGTCTTTTCTTTTAATAGATTGGCTTTTTGAGCCTCTCCATTTTTATATAAAATCCCTATTTCTTTGGAAAATGTATTGGATTGTGACAAGGTATCATCCAATTTTGTTTGCGTTGTCTTACGAGTTTCGTCTGCTTGTAACACCTCTTCAAATAGTTGTGTAGCATCAAATCCTCGCTTGGTAAGCGCTGTTATAAATTTTTCTTTGTTTTCGCGTATTTCGTTTACTTGTAACATTTTCCTAAAACTTTAAGCTTGCGAAGTTACACAGACCTATTAGGTTATCAAAACCTGATTGGTCTTATTTACGGTATTAAAAAGAAGGAGGCTTTACCAATCTCCAGCATATTTAAGATCTTCTCCCGAATGGTATTTTAAATATTCAAACTTTAGGTTTAGTATTTGTCTCATATGAAGATAATCATGAGCCAACCAATTAGATAAAAATAATTTTGCAGACATCGCACCTAATTTTGGATGTTGGTAGGAATTATCCCATTTTGGATCTTTTAACTGTTGCAATCCTTGAATCGATTTTTTTCTTTCATTTAATAAAGTTTCCACTTTTGCATTATAATCTTTTTCTAAATATTTTCTTTCAATAACCCTACTAACAGGATCAAATGGGGGTAAAGTGCTTTCAGGGTTTTCCAAAACAGAATGCACTCTTGCTCTAAAATCTTCAATTTCTTCATCTACTAAATGGCATACAATTTCAAGCAAAGACCATTTATTTTGACTTGGCTTCCATAGATATTCTTCTTCTGAACAATTTAAAAGCATGGCTTTAAAAACGTTATTATTTTGTTCTAACTCTTGAATTATCTTAATGGTATTCATCGTTTTTCTTTTTTATGATAATCTTCTGGCGAAGGCAATAACCAATCTGTATGTTTAAAAGGATTCCATTTTTGTGAAGAAATATCTACTTCGGGATTTGTAAATGGAAAAAAGGGACCACCATTAATACTGACCTTAGAATTCATAAAAACCGCAACATCATTTCCTTTTTCTTTTTCTAAATTTTTTATTTTTTGTGCCAATTGCCAAAGTAAATCTGGTTTAGATTTAACCACCCGTCGTTGTTTTTTAGATACTATTTTGCCATAATCATAGACTTTAATTTCTCCTGTTTCTAAGTCTTTTACACGAACCGTTAAAGTTCCGCTTTTCGACCTTAACATCATTCGCCAACTTAGGCGATGTCCTTCTTCAGTCCAAAGAACATCATCTTGGATGACCCAGTGTCGAAGAGGAAGTCCTATTTGAAATATAAAATAAACAGACAATATACCAATCAGTATATTATTGTGTTTAGGAATGATAATTTCATTATTTGTATAGATTTTTTTCTTAGGTAGAAATCGTTTTTGAAGGGTTTCAGAACTAAAGAAAAACAAAGCAAAGGCAATAGACATATATGGAAATATCCCTATTTGAAAAACAATAGAATTAAATAAATGAAAGAATAGGGATAGGTAAAAACCTAATAACCTAGTTCTTTTCCAGAATAACATGGGTATGATTAATAAATCGAATAGGATTCCAAAATAGGCTATTGCATAATGAACCCAAGGCTCTTGTAATAATCCTCCAATGAGCCAATACCCTTTTTTAGATTTCATAAATAACCCAGGAGCAGTACCATTTAGCCAATCGGGATACCATTTGGCTACAGATCCATAAATAAATACAATAGCGACCTGCAGAATTACCATCCATTTGCACCATTGTGGCATTGCAGATGATTTAAAAGAAGGTTTGAATTTTGCATCTAAAGAGAAATCTTTATTCGCTGGCAATAATGCCATCAACCAACATAAAAGCATCATTAAATAATAATGATTATTGTAAGAGGTTTTTTGCATAAAATATACAGAAGTCCACATCAAGGCATAGAAAAACATCGCATAGCGATATTTATAACCCAACATTACCATAAGCCCAAAGACACCCATGAGAACAAAGTAGAAATACATACCAGTTCCTATAAATACTTGTAAAAAATCGAAGCCTATAAAATTAAATGTAAACTCGGGCTCTACTAAAACACGACGAACCCAGCCGGTTGCAATTGCTCCAAAAGCCTCTAATGTTATTAATAATCCGAATACCGCTCTAAAAAGAACAAGACCTGTATTATCAACTTGTTTAAAGAAGCGATTTTTCATTTTATTCTATATAGTTTCTTGCAAATATTTCATCTTCTCGAATTGCATTTTTTAATTCTTCTACGGAATTAAACTTTTTCTCATCCCTAATTCTAGAGAGGAACTCAATTTGGATATGTTGATGGTATAAATCTTTATTATTATCTAGAAAGTAGGTTTCTATGGTTTTTACGGTTCCGCCAACTGTTGGATTTGTGCCAATATTTGTCATTCCGAATACCTTCTTCCCAGAAATTTCTGATTGTACAATATACACTCCTTCTTTTGGAATGAGTTTGTATTCTTCTTCTATTTGTAAATTCGCAGTTGGGAAGTCTAAGGTTTTACCTATACCACGACCTTTTACAATAGTGCCCGAAAGCATAAATGGATAGCCTAAATATTTATTTGTGGTTTCAATATCACCCTCTTTAATGGCGGCTCTTATCTTCGTAGAACTTATAGAAACATCTTCTAATTGTTGAGCGCTTATTTCTATGACTTCAAAATCATAGGTTTTTCCAAATTCTTTTAGATCTTCTATGGTAGCATTTCTATTTCTACCAAAACGATGATCATAACCTATAATTATTTTTTTTAAGTGTAATTTATTTACTAAAATATCTCTTACAAATTCAAGAGCTGTCAATCGAGAAAACTCTTTAGAGAATGGGTGGACAATTAATTGATCCAATCCTGTTTTCTCTAATAATTTTTTTCGTTCCTCTATGGTATTGATCAATTTAATATCTGCATCTTTTTGCAAAACCATTCTAGGGTGCGGAAAAAAAGTGAGTACTACAGATTCTAAATTATCCTTTTGGGCAGTTTTCTTTAAACGATCTAAGATTGCTAAATGACCAATATGTACTCCATCAAAAGTGCCAATAGTTACCACGCTAGGGCGGGTGTTATTATAGGAAGATACTGAGGAGAACTCGTTCATATTATTTTCCGTTAAATGTATTCATTGTATTGGTTATTCCTGCCAAACCGAAAGATTTAATAGCTTCAGTTGCTTTTAATAATCGTTCCGAAAGTTGTTTTTCTTCTTCTTCAATCCATTCCCCAAGAACATAATCAATTTGTTTGCCTTGAGAAAAAGTGTCGCTAATTCCAAACCTGAAACGGTTGTATTTCGTAGTATTTAATATATTTTGGATGTCCTTAAGACCATTATGTCCACCATCACTACCTTTAGTTTTAACTCTAAAAGTTCCGAAGGGAAGATTTAAATCGTCTGTAACTATGAATAAGTTCTCTAGAGGAATCTTTTCTTTTTCAAGCCAATATCTTACTGCCTTCCCACTAAGATTCATATAAGTGCTAGGCTTTAACAATAGAAAGGTTCTCCCTTTTAATTTATAGGTAGTTATATCCCCAAGCTTTGCACTTTCAAAAATAAGAGATTCTTTTTCTGCTAAAAAATCAAGAATTTTAAAGCCTATATTATGCCTTGTATTTTCATATTTAGGGCCAATATTTCCTAATCCTACTATAAGAAATTTTTTCATGGGGTCGCCTTCAGTTAATAATCTGTTGGAAGTATTTGTAAAAAGTTTTCTTAATAATGAAAACATAGGGTTTTAAATCTTCCGTAAAAATAAAAAAAAGACTGTCGATAAGGACAGTCTTTTTTTAAAAGTATAATATTTTTTTTACTATTAAGCTTCCGCTGGAGCCTCAGCACCTTCTTCACCTTCTGCAGCACCTTCTTCACCTTCTGCACCTTCTTCTTCTTCTTCTACTTCATCTTCAACAGCAACACGAGAAGTTCTAACTTGACAAACTACTCTTTTTGCTTCTTGTAAAATAGTATAATTCTCACCACTTAAATCGGCAACAGTCATAATCGCACCAATTTTCATTTCAGAAATATCAGCATTTAAAAAATCAGGAAGATTTTTAGGTAATGCTTTCACACGTAAAGAACGATTTACGATACGTAAAGTTCCACCATTACGAACTCCTGGAGAACTTCCAGTAATACGAACAGGAATCTCCATACTTACTTCTTTATCATCAAAAATTTGATAAAAATCGATGTGTAGAATATTATCTGTTACAGGGTGAAATTGTATGTCTTGAAGAATAGCTTCTATTTTATTGCCATCTTCTAATGCAATTACTACTGTGTGTACATCTGGAGTGTAAACTAAATGTTGAAATGCTTTTGACTCTGCTGAAAAATGTATAGCCTTTTCTCCTCCGTATACTACGCAAGGAACCTGACCAGCATTACGTAAGGCTTTTGTTGCTTTCTTGCCTACGATTTCTCTTTGAGATCCGTTGATTGTAATTGATTTCATTTTATTTGTTTTTTTATTAAAAAATTATCAAGCTTACCTTAATTAATAAGCGGGTGCAAAGATGCGGCTTTTTCTGAATAGGAAAAAGAAAATAAGAGTCTTTTTTAATGAGGTGTTCTTGCTGAAATTCTGAGAGTTACATCAAAAATTTAGAGCTGATAGATTTATTAGAATTTACACTCTGCATCACATCAGCAAAAAATTTGGCACAACTTAATACTTTTACTTTTGAACATTCTCTTTTTGGAGGGATAGAATCGGTTACAATTAGCTCTTCTAATTTTGAGTTTTCAATCTTTTCATAAGCATCTCCAGAGAGAATAGCATGAGTACAAATAGCTCTAACACTTAAAGCTCCACGCTCAATCATTAAGTCGGCTGCCTTGGTAAGTGTACCGGCAGTATCCACCATATCATCTACCAAAATAACGTTTTTGCCTTCTACATTTCCTATGAGTTCCATATGGGAAATGATATTTGCTTTTTCACGCTGTTTGTAGCAAATTACTACATCGCTACCTAAAAACTTTGAATAGGCATATGCACGTTTAGATCCTCCCATATCTGGAGAAGCAATGGTTAAGTTATCTAATTTTAAGGATCTTGCATAAGGCAAGAATATAGTAGAGGCAAAAAGATGATCTACTGGTTTTTCAAAAAACCCTTGTATTTGATCTGCATGCAAATCCATAGTTATAATACGAGTAGCTCCTGCAGTTTCAAGCATTTTAGCAACTAATTTTGCTGCAATAGGGACTCGAGGTTTGTCTTTTCTATCTTGTCTAGCCCAACCAAAATATGGTAAAACGGCTGCGATATGTTTTGCAGAAGAACGCTTGGCAGCATCCAGCATTAATAACATTTCCATTAAATTGTCACTATTAGGATGTGTAGAGCCTACAATAAAAACACGGCTACCTCTAATAGATTCCTCAAAGGAAGGTTGAAACTCACCATCACTATAGGTGGAGGTGATTACGTTTCCTAATGGAATTCCGTATTCTTTGGCAATTTTTTCTGCTAATTCTTGACTTTGCTTGCAGGCAAAGATTTTAGATGGAGGAGTTGGTGTAGACATTTTTAGCTTGTGTTGTTGTTGTTGCGGCAAAAGTAAAATTAATAACAACTGTTAACCAAAAAATGAAGCTATTAATTATCATAACTTATTATTTTAATGCTTATTTTTGCGCTCTACTTGCTCAAGTGGTGGAATTGGTAGACACGCTGGATTCAAAATCCAGTGCTTCACGGCGTGCGGGTTCGATTCCCGCCTTGAGTACATAAAAAACCTTAACATTTTAAAATGTTGAGGTTTTTTTTGCTATTTATTTTTTCAATTTTCTTTTTGCTATATATATTAATCCAAGCAATACGATTATAAATAGTAAAACAAAAAAAATACCTAGGGTGTTGTCATTCATAATCTTTGATTTTAAATTAATTATACAGCAAAAATAATTCTGTATGTTCATTTTAGATATGACAGACTATGTCAGGAATAGTTAAAATAATCACAACAAAAAAGCTATTACATTTCTGCAATAGCTTTTTAGTTAGTTAATTGTTGTATGTAGTTAGATGTTTATTATAAATCCCCAAGTATAATAAGATATCTTCATTAACAAAAAAAAGATTACAACATACCCAATTAAAACTCTTAGTTCATCAAAATTAAATTAATTAATAAAGCTTTGCAATACTCAATTTGAGTAAATCGATGCTCATAAAAAACCCCAACATTTTAAAATGTTGGGGTTTTTTAGTTTGATACAGTTTTAACTATTTATTTCTTTATAAGTTGTTTCATAGCATATCCATTTTTACCTTTAATTACAACCATGTAGATGGCACCAGCTAAACGAGATACATCAATAG
Organism: uncultured Flavobacteriales bacterium; assembly: GCA_913058295.1. Taxonomy (GTDB): domain Bacteria; phylum Bacteroidota; class Bacteroidia; order Flavobacteriales; family Flavobacteriaceae; genus Marifrigoribacter. The sequence goes on from CAJXRD010000003.1 coordinate 106,970, forward strand.
TTACTTCGGTTCCCATATTGCTTAAATCCATCGTTTGAATTAACATTCCTTTTATATTGTATATCTCTACGGTATTTAAATTAAGTACTTGTGGATTATTTAGTATCACATAATCATTTGCTGGATTAGGATACATTACGATGCTTTCAAGGTTTAGGTCATTATCGCCAATACCAAGAATTGTTTCAATAGTAAGTTCAAAAGTACAAGTGCTAAAATTACTAGCCTCATCCTTAGCATCAATGGTTATGGTATAAACACCTTCAGTAAGTAATGTTCCAGCTTCTGGAACCTGTGTGATATAAAGCATTTCAGATTCAGTACAATTATCTGTTGCACTCGCTTCTCCATTTGTAAAGAAATCTGGAACTTCCCAGAATGTCTCACCATTTTCCAAGAAATGTATTTGATCTTCTGGACAATTTAGCTCAGGAGCCTCCGTATCTAAAACAGTAATAGTAGCAGGGCATGTTAAGACATTACCATTACCATCATCGCTTGTCCAAGACACTATTGTTTCACCAACTAAAAACTTCTCACCATCAAGCGTAGATGTTCCATTAATGTCATTGATTACCGTCAAACCTGTACAGTTGTCTGTTGCTATTGAATCAAATTCATCTCCAACGATAACATAATAACATTGACCAGGGAAATTCCCTGCAACAATATCTTCAGGACAAGTTAAAACAGGTTCTTCATTGTCATTCACAGTAACATCGAAAGTACATACATTGGTATTCCCAGAAGCATCTGTTGAAGTAACAGTTACCGTTGTAGTTCCTAATGAGAATACACTACCAGAAGCAGGTACACTAATAGAGGTTGCTCCAGCACAGTTATCAGTTGCGGAAGTTGTAAAGGTTACTAAAGCATCACATTGTCCAGGATCATTACTTACTGTAATGTCTGCAGGACAAACACTTACTGGATCTTCGTCGTCATTAACTGTAATCGTAAAAGAACAAATTGACGAATTCCCCGCAAGATCTGTTGCTGTAAACTGAATTGTAGATATTCCTAAAGGGAATATATCATCCGGATCTGGTCCACCAGTTTGAGTAATTATATCCAAATCTCCATCAGGATCTGTTGCAGTTGCAGAAATAAAGAAAACCTGTGCGCCACAAACTCCCGTATCGTTAGACACTACAATTGTGTCGGGACAAGCAATAATAGGAGCTACGCCCATGTTAATTCCTACTATTAATGGGTCGTGATCGGATGCTCTAAATGAATTTGCTTCAAATATTGGTAAGGCATTCGATTTACGAGCAAACGATGGTTCACCTGGATCCTGAATACCATCATTATAATCAAATACATTAGCTTCATCAGCATTAATATGCCAAGCAGCAGCATCTGTAATTTGTGTCATAAGACTTTGGCTAGCTAAAGCATAGTCTAAATATCCTAATTGTCCATCAAAAACATAACTATATGCATCATCTCCTAAATAGGCATCAAGAAGATCCACAAAATCATCGGAAGTTCCATCGGTATTATCCGCACCTAATTTAAGTGCGTCAATTGGAGTTTCATTACGATAAGAGTTAAGATCCCCAATGATCATAAAATCTGGATCTAAACTATTTGTTGGGTCTGTAGCTAACCAATTCACAAGAGCAATAGCTGCATTGGTTCTAGTAATGTTACAATTTCCAGCACCATCACCTAAATCAGGATCACCAATACTGGCGCAAGAAGAACCTTTAGATTTTAAATGATTAACAGCAACAGTTAATTTTCCACCATTACTAATTTGAGTAAATGTTTGTGCTAAAACAGGACGATTTTTAGTATCGTCAAAAAGTGGATCTACTGAGCTATCTAAAATAGCAAAGGCACCTTCTTCAGAAACGGTCGCTGTATTATAAATAAAAGCTGTAGTGATAGCATCTGTACCTATCATTCCTGTATCTACAGCAGCATAGGTAATACCACAAAGAGTATTAATTCCATTAAGCCCGTTTAATAAATCATCCAAAGCTACCATCCCATTGTTTTCTATTTCAATAAGCCCTACTATATCAGCGTTCATATTACAAATAGCGGCTGCAATTTTCACTCTCTGACGGTCAAGCTCGGCAGCTGAATCTGCACCTCTTTCCCCAAATGTGGTGAAAAAGTTTAATACATTAAAACTTGCAACTTTGAAAGTTCCGCCAACATCTGGTGGTAAAACTGAACGGGCATTGGTAGGGGTGAAGTCGTATGTAAAAGCCTCTTCCACCGGTCTAATTCTCCAAGCATCGGTACCAGATTGCCCTGAAAAGGACCAGTGCATAATACCTTGTAAATTGCTTATTTGATCTCCACCTCTAATGAAATTTGTATTGCTTGCTCCTGGACGTGGCCAGAAATAAGGCTCATCAGGACCAAATGAAATGGCATCTGATTGTATGTTGTTGTCATCATCTAAAATAATTCGAGATTGATCTAATTGGCTTATATACGTATTATAATTAGCCACATCTGGTTCATCCGAATCCGTAAACTGTCTTATTCTATTATTAGCCGAAAGCACCAATTGTCCATAACGTGCTAATTCAAAATATTCACTTACTACTAGGTCTGTGGTAATATTAACCAACATTCCCTCTGTGCTTTCGAAAGTTCCTTCTGCTTCGGTACTTGACCCAGCAGGAAGTACTATAGAAGCTGAAGTTGGTAATACATTTCCAGAACTATTTACAATTATATCACCACTAGGAGCAGTCACGTCTATTTGTGTCATTCCGAAGAAATCTACAGCAAGACCAGTTACAGTAACGGCATCACCTACAGTAACACTAGTACCACAACTATCACAATACACAAAAATGCCTTCTGAAGTTGCAGCGTCGCCATCTGCATCTACATCCTCCTCTTGAATAAAGAAACCACTAAGTTGATCTGTATCTTGAAAATCTCCTACTACAATTGCGTCAACACGTACAGTAGCTCCTGCCATTGGGCTTATTAAACCACTACCTTGAACGTCATGAATAGAGGAAAGAAGTATAGGAACTACAGCCCCATTTATTTCACCCGGTGTTGGCTCTAATTGAGCGTAAGTACCTGTATTTCTTGCTCCACCAGCACCATTCGGAATTCTTTGATTAGAATGACTAGGACTATCTCCTAATTCTCCTTCATTAATTTGTGCTTGCCCAGGATTTAGTAAAACAAGCAAACCTGCATCATCAGCATCGTTGGTGTCATAGACCAAGGCATCTACTAAATTGACTGTTGAAACAGGAGTTCCATTAGGAAAATCTGTATCGTCACCTGTATATATAGCAACAGCATCTGCTCCGTTTTGGAAAGAATTACTGCCTACGATTAAAGAGACATTCGGTACCGCAGCATTTCCTAAAACAAAGTATCCATTAGCATCTGTACTAAACCCATCCAAATCGAAAGCGTTATAACTTGAATCACCATTTCCATTAAACAGCACTACAACTAGTCCAGATAGGGAAGTGTTACCTGTTCCACCATCATACAATTCTACAAATTCCATAATATCGGATCCAGCAGTATCTGCATCTAATTCATTAATAATAATTTCTGCCACTGGTGCAGGAGCTCCATTTATGGCACCCGGTGTTGGTTCCATTTGCGCATAGGTAGCTGTATTTCTAGCACCTCCTGCTCCGTTTGGAATACGTTGTGAAGAATGTGCGTCTTTATCACCAGCTCCATCTTCATTAATTTGTAACTGGCCAGGATTTAATAAAGCTAGTAAGCCTGGATTATCGCCATCGTTAGTGTCGTAAACAAACGCGTCAATTAAATTTACAGTAGTCACAGGCGTATCATTTGGAAAATCTGTTTCGTCTCCTGTATACAAAGCCGCAGCATCTGCTCCGTTTTGTATTCCATTACTAGGTATTACAATAGAAACATTAGCAACAGCAGCATTACCTATTACAAAATACCCTTCCGCATTGGTAAATTGACCATCTAGATCGTAAGCTGCATAACTTGCAACGTCAGAACCATTATAAAGTACTAAAACGAGTCCATCTAAAGGAGAATTTCCAACCCCACCATCATACAATTCTACAAACTCCAGGGTATCAGTTCCGGCAGTATCTGCATCTAATTCATTAATAATAATTTCTGCTACTGGTGCAGTAGCCCCATTTACAGCACCTGGTGTTGGCTCTAATTGAGCGTAAGTATCTGTGTTTCTAACTCCACCTGCTCCATTAGGAATACGTTGAGAAGAATGAACATCTTTATCACCAGCTCCATCTTCATTAATTTGTAACTGGCCAGGATTTAATAAAG
>CAJXRD010000004.1 GCA_913058295.1 uncultured Flavobacteriales bacterium
CTCATTATAAACAGGAAGTTGTATCGTTATATATGGGGTTTCTTCTTTTAATGAAAGATCAAATTTACTGCAATCTTTCTTTTCTTTTTTTGCTTTTAAAAAATTAAAAAGTAAATTAAGTTGTGCCAAAGCATACAAGAAAATAAGTAGCAAGGCAATCGAATAAATTGCAATAATGATGGTTTCTAAAATCATTTCTTAAAGGAATACTTAAATATCCAGTATAAAATTTTAACGCCCGCAAATATAGCGCCTTTTATGGTTCCTGAAACTTTTGAAACACCTATTCTATTTCTGTAATTAACGGGGATTTCTAAATAGGAATAATTTCTTTTTAATGCTTTTAATTGCATCTCAACCGTCCAGCCATAAGTTTTGTCTTCCATTTTTAGTGCTAATAGCTTATCGTATTTTATAGCTCTAAATGGACCTAGATCTGTAAATGTGGATTTAAAAAAAAGTTTCATTAAACTTGTAGCTAACCAATTTCCGAAAATTTGAGGTTTTGTCATGGATCTAATTTCTCTTAAAGCGGAATTTCTAGCTCCTACAACAAAATCGATATTGTCTTCCATAATTGGAGCAATTATTTTAGTTAATTCCTCTGGATAATCACTATAATCTCCATCTAAAAAAACAATAATTTCTGGACGTAAATCTAAATCAACAACATACTCCATGCCTTTAAGACAGGCATGACCATATCCTTTTTTGGTTTCAGATAAAACAGTTGCTCCTGCTTCTTTTGCAACTTGAACAGTGGTATCTGTGGAGTTATTATTTACTACAATTACTTCAGCAACTATTTCAGGAATATCTTTTATAACAAGTCCTATGGAAGCTTCCTCGTTATACGCGGGTATAATTACATAAACTATGGGCTTCATTATTTTTTATTGATAAGCTTCATTAAATCTACATCGTTTCCTAATAATATATCGGTTGGGTTTATTCTCCCAGTCTCAGGTCCATTTTCTAACTTTAAAACTCCTCTAGGACAAACAGCAGAGCAAATTCCGCAGCCCACACAACTTGCACGAACAATGTTTTCCCCTTTTTGGGCATAGGCTCTAACATCAATTCCTTGTTCGCAATAAGTAGAACAATTTCCACATGAAATACATTGCCCACCATTTGTTGTAATTCTAAACCTAGACTTAAATCGTTGTACTATTCCTAAATATGCTGCTAATGGGCAACCAAATCTACACCAAACTCGGTTCCCGAAAATAGGGTAGAAGCCGGTGCCAATTACTCCTGCGAAGATAGCGCCTATTAAAAAACCATAAATATCTTGAATGGTTTGTGTTTGAATTCCCAATACAGATTGATTCCCAGAAAAATAAGCATATAAAGTAAATCCAGTCATTATTAATGCAAATACTAAGACTCCGTGAACTAACCAACGTTCCAATTTCCAGGATTTTATGGATTTATTAGAGAGTTGTCTATAAGGATCTCCTAAGGTTTCTGCCAATCCACCACAACCACAAACCCAAGAGCAATACCATCTTTTTCCGAAGAAATAAACCATCACAGGAACAATCACAAGCGTTAGAACAATTCCCCATATAAGTATAAATAACCCAAAGCCTCCACTTGCAATTAGCTCGTTTAAATTCCAACTGAAAAAGAAATCGTAATCTAATGGGAATGCATTTTTAAAATCATACCAAGGTTTTTCAAAGCGAACTAATATTTCAGGAATTAAAAAAGCAAAAACTATTTGAAAAAATAATACGGATGTTGTTCGTAAAACTTGGTATTTATTATGACGATATTTTATATACATTCTTACCGCCATAACCGTCATTACTGTGCAATAAAGGAAGCCATATAAAAACCACTGACTAGCAAGGTTTCCACTTAAACTTTCGCTTATTGGATCTACTATATATGTCCAGTTAATAATATAATCTGGACGGAAATATAAGAGCAAATAAAATCCAACTAAAAAGATAAACACCAGCCAACCTATCCAACCTCTGTTCGTTGCAGAACTTAAAAAGATACCATTGTTTTTTATGCCCTTTGGCCCTAAGGTAATAACATTAGGAATTATAAATAATAAGGCACCAATAATTCCTAATCCGAAGGTGAGCCACCAAAAAAGCCCTTTATTATCTTTTACAATTCCCTTACCGGAGTCTTTTGCTAATTCGTAGGCAAAACTATGTGGCTTTGACCAGATTACTTTATCCCATTCACTATTTTGTTTATGAATGTTATTTACAGAATTTAAAGTGTTCACTATTTCTGATGAAAACACAAAGGGTCCATCAAACTCCTTACCAAGAACATTTGCTTTTACCTCATTAATGAATATATCGCTTTTAATCCCTTTATTAGCGACAAACTGGTCAAAATTAGAAGGTGTTAATTCGTATTTTCCTAAAAAGATTAAAGAGATAAAAAAAGCCAATCCAACTAAAAATATTCCTAGCCCTATTTTTTGAATATATTTCATATTAAGCTTGAAGATTAAAGATTCGAGACCAACTTTTTTTCTTTAATTGGATAGTCGTATTGTTTTCTGAATTGAATTTTTCTACAATTTCTTTTTCGTGAAGTTTATAGAATTCTGGGTCAAAGTTTGCATCTGCTAAATGTTCTAACACATATTCAATATTTCTTTTTTCAGTTAAAGCCTTGTCAAAAAACTCGTGACGCATCCTAATTCCGAAGGTATTTATACCTATAAATTCTCGTGTATTTTTATCGTAGTTAATATGAATACATTTTTTGCCACCTTTATATTCCCAATAAAAACGAGCTTCATTTTCTTTGGTTTGCGACCATACCCAACCATAGGTTTGGTATTCTATATCAAAAAATTTAGCAGAATTAAACCAATGTCCTGGTTTGTATTCAGTTCTATTGCCACAAATAGTTTGTGCAAGGGTTTCTCCCATCATTCTGCCTGTATACCAAACCGCCTCTATAGGTCTTCGTTGGTCTATAGCTTCATTTTGTTCTGCACAATCGCCAATAGCATACACATCTTTAATATTGGTTTCTAAGTTTCGATTTACTTTTATACCTCTTCCTAATTCTATACTTCGACCAGGCTCAGCACTAATTTCAGAATCTTTTAAAAAATCAATGTTTGGAGAAACTCCAGCTGTTAATCCGACAACATCACAAAAGATTTCTTCACCAGTTTCTTCTAAAATTACAGATTGTACCTTTCCATTTTCGTCAGCTTTAATTTCTTTTAAATTAGTACTTAAGCGTAAATCGATGCCATTACTTAGTATTTCATTATTGATCATAGTAGATTCGCCTTTTGGTAAAACACCATTCCAAAAGCTAGCTTCCCGTACTAAAAAAGTAACAGGAATATGCCGAGAATGCAGCATTTCAGCAAGTTCAATTCCTATTAATCCACCACCAACAATAACAGCACGTTTACAGACTTTATTATTAGGAGCGTATTCTTCCAATTTTTCTAAATCTTGTTTATGGTACATGCCCATAACGCCATCTAAATCTTGACCCGGCCATCCAAATTTATTTGGTTTTGAACCAACCGCTAAAATTAGTTTGTCGTAAGGAAAAACTTCTCCATCCGAAAAGATTAAGGATTTGTTTTTGGAATCTACTTTAGAAACATAGCCTTTTTTAAGTTCGATTCTGTTTTTACTCCAGAAATTATTTTCATAAGGTTGGGTATGTTCAAATTTCATATGTCCCATATACACATACATTAAAGCAGTTCTTGAAAAGAAAAATTCTGTTTCTGCAGAAATTATGGTAATCTTTTTGTCGGAAAGTTTCCTAATATGTCTTGCAAGGGTTACTCCTGAAATCCCATTTCCTAGTATGACAATATGTTCCATAAAATTGATTGTTGAAGGTTATGTCGAAGTTAAAGATAATTACTTAAAGTATTTTAAAAATATAATGGATACATGAATAATAATTAATGTAAGATTATGCTATGTTATTCGATTTAATATGAATGAAAATAAAAGGCAGTAAATAAATTTAGTTGCCTAGTTTATAAGATTAAAAGAAGCCAAAAAGGTTGGAGTAATCCTGAAATTTTTAACTAATTTCGCTAGCTTTTGCAATAGCCGAATATTTAAGTTTTTTATGAAATTAAAAGCAGCACTTTTTTTTATTTTACTAGCAACATTTACTTGCTATTCACAGAATCCAATTGAAACAACACAACAAAAAAGTAGAAAGGGAACTTTTTATTTTTATTGGGGTTGGAATATAAGTTGGTATAGTGATTCAGATATTGAGTTTACTGGATCGGGTAATGATTTCACACTTTCTAATGTAGAAGCTCAAGATAGACCACAACCGTTTGGTTATGAAAAATATTTTAAAATTGAAAATGTCACAAAACCTCAATACAATGCTAGATTGGGGTATTTTTTTCATGAAAATTATAATGTTTCTTTGGGTTTTGACCATATGAAATATGTTGTTGATCAGGGTCAGACCGTACAGATTTCTGGGACTATTGAAAACTCTGGTACGGATTACGATGGTACTTATAATGGTGAAGATGTTGTGATTGAAGAAGGGTTTTTAAGGTTTGAACATACAGATGGTTTGAACTATATAAATACTGAGGTTAGAAGATTTGATGAAGTTTGGTCTATTCATAAAAATATTAAATTGAATCTTACAGAAGGCCTGGGTATTGGAATGCTATATCCAAAAACTAATACAAATCTATTAGCAAATGAGCGCTATGATGATTTTCATATTGCAGGATATGGTGTACATGCTGTTGCAGGTGTGAATGTTACTTTTTGGGATCACTTTTTTATACAAAGTGAATTTAAGGGGGGATTTATTAATATGCCAGATATTAGAACTACAAATAATCCAAACGATAGAGCAAGTCAAAATTTTTGGTTCTCCCAGTGGAATTGGGTTTTTGGTTATGCGTTTAATCCTTTTGATGCCAAAAACAAAGAAGATTAATTTCTTACATTTTTGTTAAGGCCATTTTCTTAAAAAGAAATTAATTGTATTTTGAAATTTATTTTCAAGATATGAGATGCCTTCTTTTTCTGCTTTGTTTACTTTTTAATTCTACACTTTTAATTAGTTGTTCACAGAAAGAACCCAAGATTAATGGAGTTAGTTTTGTTGCCTCTCCCAAAAAAGTAAGCCAAGAACATATAGATCCAGTTATAAAACTAAACGCTAACCATGCTGCGATTATGCCATTCGGATTTGTAAAAAATTTAAATCACCCAGAAGTTCAGTATAATTCGGAAAGGCAATGGTTTGGTGAATCGAAAGAAGGGGTAAAGCAATATATAGGGATTTTGCACGAAAATAATATTCAAGTCATGCTAAAGCCTCAAATTTGGGTTTGGCAAGGAGAGTATACTGGACATTTGCAAATGCATACCGAAGAAGAATGGAAGGTTTTTGAAGTCACCTATAGAATTTTTATTTTGGACTTTGCTAAGGTTGCCCAAGAATCTCAAGTTGAAATATTTTGTATTGGTACCGAATTAGAACAGTTTATTGTTCATCGTCCCGAGTATTGGAATTCTTTGATTTCTGAAATTAAAGAAGTGTATTCTGGAAAACTTACCTATGCTGCTAATTGGGATGAATACAAAAGGGTTCCCTTTTGGGATCTGCTAGATTATATAGGAGTGGATGCTTATTTTCCTATTTCCGATAAAGAAACACCAACTCTAGAAGAGGCACAAATAGGATGGGAACCTTGGAAAAAAGAGATGCAAACACTTTCTCTTTCTTTAAATAAAAAGATACTGTTTACTGAATATGGTTATAGATCTGTGAACTATACAGGAAAAGAGCCCTGGGATAGCAATAGAGATAAGTCTGGTGTAAATTTAGAAGCACAAAATAATGCTACGAAAGCCTTGTTTGAAGAAATTTGGGAAGAAGATTGGTTTGCAGGAGGATATGTTTGGAAATGGTTTTTGCAATATGATGAAGTTGGAGGAGTGGAAAACAATAGGTTTACGCCACAAAATAAACCGGTAGAAGATATTATTAGGGGGTATTATAAGCTGAATTAATTGGATTGAGTTGCTATATGCTTCTTGTAATACCTATAAATATCATCTGCGGAAGCTCCAAACCAACACTTAACATAAATAGCCCAAAAGTGATATTGTATAGTCCAAATTCCTTTTTGGTTGTACAATCTTGCGGAGGTGATAATCCATTCCTGTATTACCACAAATTGCTTTCGTTTATAAAGCTCATTGATTAAAATATTGTCTTCATAAATCCTATATTTTTCATCATAGCCTCCAATATCATTAAATAGCGACTTTGTAATAAACTGACTCTGATCTCCACCACGACAAGCCCTCCATTTAAAATGAGTAAGCCAAGAAGCCAATTGCAACCACCAATGAGAGTGATCGAATTTCATTTTAAAACAACCTGCTAGATTTCCTTTTTCTACTTCGTTTATAATTAATTGATCAAAATTTTTGGGAGGTAAACTATCGGCGTGCAAAAAATAAAGAATTGATCCTTTTGCTTGACGAGCTCCTGTATTCATTTGGATAGCTCTTCCTTTTGTTGCTGTTATTAAAGTTATAGTCTCCTCGAGCGCAGTCGAGAGGTTTTTATAAGGTCTCGACTGCGCTCGACCAGACAGGATATTAGTAACAATTTCCCTTGTACCATCACTACTGCCACCATCCACAATTATGATTTCAGAAATATTTTGTTCAACAGAATTATCTTTTAAATGGATAAGTAATTTACCTATCGTATCTGCTTCGTTTAATACAGGGATAATTATACTTATCATATGTTAAACATACAAAATATCGGTTTTATATTATTTTAATACTTATTCAATTTCGTTGAGATTCCAATTGTAATCCTTGTATGCTACTTTGGTATTTGCTTCAATTTTCACAGTACTATACTTATTTATATAAGCAATTAAATCCTGTTCTCCTTTTTCTGAAAAGTCCTTTTTATACCATTTAAATATTTTAGATAGCTTTGGGTTTTCTGGAGAAATATCATTTTCACTACTGTTGATGAAATCTACTGTTACCCGTTCTAATTGTTCTTCTATTTTTGACGCAACAAAGGCTTCATTTAATAATTTTGGACAAGAATAAGAAGCGCAATTAATAGCGAAATGAATTCTTGGTTCCTTCATTTTCCTTAGAAATTTATGCTCAATATCTCCTAAGGAATAATAATTGTCACCTATTTTAATATTGGCTGTTTTCCAAGGGGTTTTAATTTCTTTAATGCTTTTTACAGGATAATTTTTAAGAATTAAATCTATCGTAGCTGCATTGTAAAGGTTGGTATAATATGCTAGCTGTTCCTGTTGATTCCAACTGTCATCTGGCACATTTATGGAAAGGTGGTTTAAATAACTGGTTAATTGATCCTGATCTTTTAAAAAATTATTATAGGCTACAAAACCATTGTCATCAACGTGTTTTTTCAGTAAAACATCCCAGATTTTATGATCTGGAAATACAATAGGTTTATTTTGCGCCGATGTAGAATTATAACTAAATAAAACAAAAACGCACAAAAATAAACTTGTAATCAACTGTGATTTTTTCATAAAAATATTTTAACAACAGCCGCCACCATCATAATGATATGTAGATTCTGAAATATAAATATCATCTCTACCTAACTCTTTTAATTGTTTAGCTGTTTTATCACAAATGGCTAAAGGTTGATTTTTTACTAAAACATGTCCTTTTTTATCATCAAAATAATCTTCATCACCATAATAAATTGCAGCTTTTCCTGTAAAAATACAAGGACCATCAGGTAAAACAGGATCTTTAATTGCTGCTACTTCTATACTTTCAATAAAGATTAGCTCCTCTGTTAGGTAGTTTTTTGTGTCAAGGATTCTATAAGGTTTCCGAGCTCTAATTTCAATGGTTCCAAAACCAGCATCGGTTAATGCCTTTACATAATCTTTAATTGGCAAACTTCCACTTAAACATAGAGCACGAAGGCGGTCATCGTTTCGTAAAGTTTCATTCATTGGTTGCTCACAAGTAGGGTCACTCATCACTAATCTTCCTTGTGGTTTTAAAACCCGATACATTTCTTCAACGGCACGTTTTAAATCTTCTGCTTTAAATATATTGAACAAGCAGTTTTGAGCGGCGACATCAATAGAGTTGTCTGCTACCGGAAGATTTAAGGCATCTCCTTTTTTTAAGTCTACAAATTCACTTTTGAACCAAGGATTTAATTCTTCCGCTTCTTTAAAATTTTTACGAGAAGCTTCCAACATTTCATCTACAACGTCAATCCCTATAACTCCTCCTTTTTGACGAGAAAAGTAAGAGAATTGTAATAATTCCATTCCGCCACCAACACCAACATATAATGTTTTTGGGTTGTTGGTTAAATCGCGAGCATTTACGGTACTACCACAACCATAATTCATTTCTTGCATGATTGTCGGGATTTTTAAACCTGGTAATTCCCAAATAGGATTGGTAGTACAGCATAATCCAACATCGGGTGTTAATGCTGCATCTTTATATAAATCGTTTGTCGCGTCTAAGTAGCTCATATTATTTGTTTTGTCTTTGCGAGGAATGAAATAACGTGGCAATCTTTTGGAGAGATTCCTTCACTTCGTTCGGAATGACCTTATAATGTTTTTATCAATTCGGTAAATAAAGTAATCATATGGGGTTCTGCTTTACCAGCAATAGCAATAATTTCTTCAATATTTACTGGCTTCAGATTATCTGGGTCGCATTCATCTGTTAAAACTGACACGGCAGCAACCCGTAAATTTAAATGATTGGCTACTATTACTTCAGGAACGGTACTCATCCCTACAGCATCTGCACCTATAATATCTAAATAACGATACTCTGCTCTAGTTTCAAGATGTGGCCCCATTACACTAACATAAACCCCTTTTTGAAGTTTTATATTTTGTTTTGCAGCTATTTCTTCCATTTTAATATTCATTTCTAAATCATAAGGAGCACTCATATCTACAAAACGTTCTCCCATTTCTTCCACACCTTTAAAAGCCAATGGAGAACCTCCTAATAAGTTAATATGGTCATCAATTAGCATAATCTCCCCTTTTTTATAGCTTTTATTGATTGCTCCAGAAGCGTTGCTAACCAGTAATTTTGAAATGCCTAATTGCCGCATCACCCGAATTGGGAAGGTAACATCATAATGAGAATAGCCTTCATATAAATGAAATCGCCCCTGCATCACAACCACTTTTTTACCCGCTAATGTTCCATAGATAAGTTTTCCTTTATGAAACTCTACGGTTGCTGTTGGGAAGTTTGGAATGTGATTATAACTAACACTTTCTACTATATCAATTTCGTCTACTAGTTTTCCTAATCCTGTACCGAGTACAATACCAATTTCGGGGTTTTCAAATCCTTTATTTTTTAAGTATTCAACGGATTCTTGAATGTATTTTGTCATAATTTTAATCTATTTTAAAAATTGTTGAAAAACTTTTTCTCCTCTAATATCCTCAAAAACATCAATATCATTTCTAAGAGCTAAAAGTTGATAAGTCTCGTTTTTCAGGTCACTTAATGTTTCTTTAAGAACAGAATCAGATCCCCATTTTTTATGTTTAAATAAGGCAGGGTTCATCCTATTCATTCCTATTAAATAATAACCTCCATCCTCTGCAGGACCAAGAACAAAGTTATGGTTTTTTAAAGCGTTAAAAGCTGCTTCTAAATCAATTTCAGAAATGTCATATAGATCACTCCCAATGAGTATAATGTTTTTAAAACCATTTTTAAATCCTTTTTGAATAGCATATTCCATTCGCTCCCCTAAGTCTTTCCCAGATTGCTGTTTTTTACGATAAATAGTTTTATCCCAAATATCATTATCTCTAACTTTTACAGAATAATGTACTTGCTTTTCAACTTTTAAATTTTTTGTTATGGAAAGAGTATGCTGTAGTAAAAATTTATAAATATTTAAGGCAGCTTCATTTCCAATTGTTGCGGAAAGCCTTGTCTTTACCTTTCCTAATTCTGGATTCCTTGTAAAGATAATAAGGAGGTTATTATTCATAAACTGCAGTTCCATTTTTCAGCCATTTACTCCATTCTTTAGAGAATACGTGAACGTTTTCGGTTTCATTTCCAGATGGATCAACAACCGTATAATTTTTATTTTTCCATTCTAATATTCCTCCGTAGAGGTTATTTACATTAGAGTACCCAGCTTTTATTAGCTTATCAGCAATCACTTCAGATCGAATTCCTAGGGTGCAATAAACTACAATTAGACTGTCTTTGCTTTTAATTATATCTGAAATTCCTTCTATTGAAAAATGATCATAGCCAACAAAAGCAGCCGACGAAATATGGCTTACATTAAATTCTTTTTGCTCTCTACTGTCAAGAATAACTGTTTTTCCTTGTTCCTGAAACATTCTCAATTCGGTTGCTGAAATATATGGAACCTTGTTTTTATTATGCTTTTTTAGAGTTTGGTCTAGACTTTCTTGAGAATAAGCAGAGAGCCCAATTAATGACAATAGCAGATATAAAATTTTATGTTTCATAGAATGGGATTCCTTCCTTCAAAGACATTTTTAAGCAACTGTACCTTGACAACTACTTCCTGCACCCGCAGTACATCCATAGCAATGTTGGGATATTATGATATTTCGATTTTGTAATAATTCTTCATTATATTCTGAAATATGCTGGACTTTACTAGAAACTTTTAGTTTTAGCATCTGATTGAAATCACAATCGTAAAGAAAACCGTCCCAGCTTACTGAAATGGTATTGGTACACATTACTTTTTCTACAGCTACAGGATTATAGGCTTCTACTAAATTATACATATAATCTTCGTAATTATCGGAAGCTATTAAATAATCTAAAAACCTTGAAACAGGAAGATTGGTAATAGCAAATAGACTATGAAATTGGATCCCGAAGTCTTCTAATAAAGCCTTTTTAAAATCACGTTCCATACTCACTTGGTCTCCTGGTAAAAATGCACCGCTAGGATTATAAACCAAGTCTAGTTTTAGGGAACTTCCAGGCATTCCATAGCCAATAGCATTTAGTTCTTGTAATGCTTTTATGGATTTGTCGAAAACCCCATCTCCTCTTTGTTTATCTGTTTTTCCTCGTGTCCAATGCGGCATAGAACTGATGACATGGACCTTATTGTTTTTGAAAAATTGAGGTAAATCGTAATATTTTTTATTTGCTCTAATAATGGTCAAATTACTACGAACAATAAAATCTTCTATTCCCGCTTTAGAAGCTTGTTCTACAAACCATCTAAAATTAGGATTCATTTCTGGTGCTCCACCGGTAAGATCTAATGTAGTAGCATTTGTTTTTTTTATGACCTCTAAGCATTGTTCCATAGTATCTCGAGTCATAATCTCTTTTCTATCTGGACCAGCATCTACATGACAATGTTCACATACTTGATTGCACATATAGCCCAAATTAATTTGAAGAACCTCCAGGTTTTTAGGTCGTAATGGAAATTGACCTGTTTCTTCTATTTTATTTGCAAAAGTAGGAAGCTCTTTATCCCCAAAAATCCCATTAGATAATATCTCTAATTGTCTTTGAGCATTTGCCAATTCTTTATTTTGTTTTTTAAGAGACTGTGTGGACATACCTATGTAATGATTGCTTAATTTTTAATATAATAGTATAAATTATTATGTCGAAGAATAAGTGAAATTCTTACATGCTTAATTTATCATATTTATTCATCATCTGTACTCCATGAACTAAGGTCGCTCCGCTTTCAATTGCGGCACCAACATGCACAGCTTCCATCATTTCTTCTTTGGTGATTCCTTTTTGCAAACCGTCTTTGGTATAAGAGTCAATACAGTATGGACATTTAACAACATGGGAAACTGCTAATGCAATAAGTGATTTTTCACGTACTGTAAGCGCTCCTTCTTCAAACACCTTACCATAATAATCAAAAAACTTTGTTCCTAATTCCTCACTCCATTCTGTGATTTTTCCAAATTTCCGAAGATCTTTTGGATCGTAATAAGTATCGTTTGCCATCCTTTTAGAATAAAATAATTAATATCTATTTGAAGTCGAAAGAAACAGAATTCCTTACCCAAAAGCTAAATTTTAAATATAAAATTGTTATAAATGTTTCGTTTATTAAACTTTATATTAGCATTCCAAGAAAATTTACAATGGATTACTTTTTAATTATTACGGAACTTGTTGTTTTAGCAGCAGTATTCGGATATATCAATGTTAGATTTATAAAATTGCCAACAACTATAGGTTTAATGGTGATTACCATACTTTTTACCCTAGGAGTATTTGTGTTAAGCTATTTTGATGCAACGCTTTTAAATGCTGAAAAATATATTATTAATCATATCGATTTTAAAACGGTATTATTAGACATAATGCTTAGTTTCTTGCTTTTTGCTGGAGCATTGCATACCAATTTCGAACAGTTGAAAATTCAACGATGGCCTGTATTGGTTTTCGCTACTTTAGGAACATTGGTGTCTACTTTTTTAGTAGGAATAGGAATGTATTATGGAGTGCAATTGGTAGGTTTTAATATTGAATTTATTTATTGCTTGCTCTTTGGAGCATTAATTTCACCAACAGACCCGATAGCAGTTTTAGGAATTCTGAAAAAAGCAAATGTTCCTAAAAAATTAGAATCTAAGATTGTAGGAGAATCTCTTTTTAATGATGGTGTTGGGGTAGTGGTGTTTTTAACCATTTTTAATATTGCTAGAAAAGGAAATGGACATGTAGAACCGATAGAGATTTTAGAATTATTTGGAGTTGAAGTCCTTGGTGGAATTGCTTTTGGATTGTTATTGGGATGGGTGACTTACAGGTTGATGAAATCAATTGACGATTACGATATTGAAGTCATTATTACTTTAGCAGCAGTTATGGCTGGTACAGCAATAGCACATAAAATTCATGTTTCTGCTCCCTTGGCAATGGTAACTGCTGGTTTAATGGTAGGGAATGATACCATAAGAAATAGTGCGATGTCTAAAATTACCGAAAACTATGTAGATAAATTTTGGGAACTGATAGACATCCTTTTGAATACCATATTATTTGTCTTAATCGGGATGGAAATATTGGTTTTACAATTTGAAACTGGATATTTATTAGCAGGATTAATTGCTGTTCCAATTGTTTTAATTTGTAGATACCTTTCCTTAATTGTACCTGTAAAGTTATTTGAAAAGAAATTAGATTTCGTGCCAAAAACAGGACTTATTATGACTTGGGGTGGATTAAGAGGAGGAATCTCTATTGCCTTAGCATTAGGATTAACAAATGAAATGTATCGGGAATTCTTCTTGGTAATAACCTATGTTGTAGTGGTTTTTTCCATTATTGTGCAAGGATTAACTATTGGTAAATTAGTTAAAAAACTGCAATAGTATTTTGTCTGAACAAACTCCACATCATCACTTTATACTTCATAAGCCCCATGGCTATTTAAGTCAGTTTATTTATGAAGGGAAAAGAAAAAAAAGAAAAAAATTATTAGGAGAACTATACGATTTTCCAATAGGAACTATGGCTATTGGTAGACTTGATGAAGACTCCGAAGGTTTACTGTTTTTAACTACCGATGGGAAAGTAAGCCAAGAGATTCGTAGTAATAAAGTGGAAAAAGAATATTATGTCCAAGTGGATGGAATTATTACAGAAAGCGCCATAGAACAATTGCAAAAAGGGGTTGAAATTGGTTTTGATGGAACAAAATATCTTACCAAACCTTGTAAAGCTTCCTTAATTGAAGAACCAAAATCTTTTCCTTTGGCAGATCGGCATATAAGAGACGAACGTCATGGTCCTAAAAGTTGGGTTTCAATTACTGTAAAAGAAGGGAAGTTTAGACAGGTTAGAAAAATGACAGCAGCAGTAGGTTTCCCAACCTTGCGATTAGTTAGAGTAAGAATTGGAAAAACATTTTTAGAAAATCCAACCGGAAGTGTTATTGAGGTCAATGAGTTTTTATAAACTCATCATATATTGTTTAGGTGTAGTGCCGTATTTCTTTTTAAAAGCACTTATAAAATGACTTGCCGTACTATAGCCTATTTGATTGCTAATCTCAGTGATATTATGTTTTTTTGAAACCAATAGTTTTCGGGCAAACTCCAATTTATAATCCAATAAAAAATTGAAAACAGTATCGCCATAAATATGCTTAAAACCTTCCTTTAATTTTGAAACCGATAAGGATATTTCATTTGCAATTTCATTTAAAGTAGGAGGTTCCGCCATATTGTTAATCACAATTTGTTTTGCTTTTTTTATCTTCTCCACATTGTCTTCATCATCTAAAAAAGGGCATCCTTGGGCATCTTCTTCATTTTTATTAAAATACAAACTCAACAATTCATAAACCTTTCCTTTTAAATACAAATCGTGTAAAGAGCTGTTAATTTGTCCCTTAAAGATCTGATTTAATATTAAAACTTCAGAAGGTGCAAGTTCTTTGTCTAAGTAGTATTTTTTGTCTTTGTTCTCATCATTCAGAAAATGGATTAATCCAGCAATTTTTGAAAAGAAAGAATGAAAAACCTTAATAGATACTATTAAAATTAAATGTTTCCCTTTGGGTTGAATTGTCAAATTAATGGGAAGTTTTTGCTTGGGGTTATAAAGTAAAATTGATTTGGTTTCCTTAATATTTAAGGAATAGTGTTCATTAAAAAATAAACTAGAATCACAATTAACACAAAAATGCAATTGTATAAAAGTTGTTTCCACTTCTTTTAAAAAAGTGAATTTTTCTTCCGAAGTGTTATTAACAGTAATTGCTTTAAACCCTTCTTGGATAACTATCTCTTCAGTCATTTTTTTAACGTTATATTTTTTAATTGCCTCTTTTAATTTATAAAAAATAAATTTTTAGACTACTTCAAAAGTATTAATAATACTAATGTGAACAAAATAAATAAAATTTAAAATTTGCCCTTCAAAAAAAATTTTCAGCGATATTTTACCATAAAGAATCTGTATTTAATTAATGCTAATATACTTTAAACCATGACTTAGGTTTTATAAACAATTCTTTTTTAACGAATTATTAAGGAAAATTTCAGTAACACAATCGGATATTGCGAGTCTAAATAAGAATAAAATTATTTTTAAATGAAAACAAAAACTACTACTTTTTTAACTGCTTTGTTCATTGGAGGAACTATTCTAGCACAGTCAAATAGCGATATTCAGACTAGTCCAAAAATTGATGCAGTGGATACAGAAATTGGAACCATAGCTACTACTATGGATCTTACAAATGTTATAGAAGATAAAGTGCCTATTACTGTAAACCCTGAAAGGTTCAAACAAGATACGGTAACTTATAGATTGCCTAAAGTGATTCCTGGAACTTATGCGGTGAGTGATTTTGGAAACTTCGTTGAAGATTTTAAAGCTTATAATTATGAAGGGGAAGAAATAGGGTTTACAAAAACAGATGAAAATACTTGGATAATCCCTAATGCTACAGAGCTAGATAAGATTACCTATTTAATAAACGACACCTTTGATGTGGAAAACACAGAGGGAATTGCAACACCTTTTTCACCTTCAGGAACCAATATAGACGAAGATAATTTTGTTTTAAATTTACCTGGTTTTATTGGCTATTTTGAGTCTTTAGAGCATTATCAGTACAAATTAGACATCACAGCACCAACTTCTTTAAAGAGATCTTCAGCACTACAGTTAGTAGGTGAAGAGATGAGTAAAGACAGTCTAAGTGTAACTCATAATTATTATGCGCCAAGATATTTTGATATTACAGACAACCCAATGATGTACGGGGATTTTGAGGTGGAAGAATTTCAAGTAGGCGATATTAAAGTAGTGTTAAGTGTGTATTCGCCTAATAAAGTGCATTCTGCATTAGATTTAAAAGAAACGGTTTATGAGATGATGAAAGCTCAAAAAACGTATTTAGGAGATATTAACTCCACTTCCCGTTACGATATATTTTTATATCTATCTGAAATGGATGAAACTTCTCCAACTGGTTTTGGAGCCTTAGAGCACCATACTTCAACAATAGTTGTACTTCCAGAAACGATGCCTATAGAAGCATTAGCATCTAGTATGATTGATGTGGTTTCTCATGAGTTTTTTCATATTGTAACGCCATTAAGTATTCATTCTGAAGATGTACATTATTTTAATTATTACGAACCTACCTTCTCTAAGCATTTATGGATGTATGAAGGGGTAACCGAATATTTTGCAACCTTATTTCAAGTAGATCAAGGATTGGTTTCTGAAGAGGAGTTTTACACTACTATTATGGGGAAAATTCAAACTGCTTCAGGATTGGATGACACTATGAGTTTTACAGAAATGAGTGAAAATGTTTTAGCAAGTCCTTATGCTGAAAATTATTATAATGTGTATCAAAAAGGAGCTTTAATAGGAATGTGTATTGACATTATAATGCGAGAAGAAAGTAATGGAACTCGAGGGATTTTATCATTAATGAAAGAGTTGTCTCTTAAGTTTGGAAAGGATATGCCATTTAAAGACGATATGCTTTTTGAAGAAATTGTGGAAATGACTTATGCCTCTATTGGAGAGTTTTTTGAAACTCATGTTATAGGAACAACGCCTATTGACTATTCCTTATATTTTGAAAAGGCTGGATTAGAAATAACAGTAAATAAAGTAGAAACAAATTATATTCAAAATAATGGAGTTTTAATATTTGCTCCTTCTGAAGAAGGTACTATAAATTTCACAGAATTAGTGAAAGATAATAGCTTTTGGAATGATCAAGGAGTTTTACCAAATGATGTAGTAACTGAAATTAATGGAACTGTTGTAAGTATGCAAAATGCGCAACAAATATTCACTGAGGTTTATATGTGGGTACCTGGTGCAGAAGTTGAAGTGAAGTTACTAAGAGGGGAAGAAGAAGTTATTATTAAAACTACTTTAACTCAATCTTATACTAATGGAAAAAGTCTTAAAGTAAAAGAAGGTGCTAGTGATGCGCAAAATGAATTGCGTAACGCTTGGTTGAAAGGATAGTTTTCTAAATATTTTAAAAGAATAAAAAAAGCCTAACATATTCGTTAGGCTTTTTTGTTTTAGAAAAACATTCTTTTGAGAATTATAGACTTTCTTCTATATATTCTATAGTATATTTTATGGGGCTATTTCTCTCTAACATGGCACTAACACCACAATATTTATTTTTCGAAAGGTCTATAGCTTTTTTTACTTTTTCTTTATCCAATTGAGTCCCAAAAATTTTATAGTTTATTCTAATTTCTGAATAAACTTGAGGATGTTCCTCTGTTAAATCGGCATCGAGATCCATTTCAAAATTGGTAAAAGGAACCCGCATTTTTCTTAATAGAGAAACAACATCTATCCCAGTACATCCAGCTAAGGAAGCTAATAATAATTTCTTTGGACTGGCGCCAGAATCATCACCCATAGGTTCTGTAGCATCCGTTCTTACGGTATGATTTCCAATTTGACTATCGAAAGCCATATTGTCTTTCCAGATTGTTTTTACTTGATGTATCATATTTGTTTTTTTAATTTAATTTTTTAAACCATTGTTTTATTACAATAGCTTGCTTTTTCAAAATCTCTAATGTTTATAGAAATAACAGGAGCATCAGGGAACATTAATTTCAATTCACTAACTATAGTTTTTGAAAGATTGCTTTTTTGTTGGGGACTTCTACCTTCCATGATATTGGCAAAAATATGTATAAAATCATTTTTGGTATTCCCAATGTTATAATACTTAAAAGGGTTTATTCTAACTTTAATATCTCCCTTATCAAAAAGAGTTGTTGACTCTGCTGCATCATATACTTTTTGAATAATTTCTTCTGGAGTTTTTAATTGAATGATATTTTCGTTACAATCTATTACAAAATGTGGCATACTATGTTTTTAATTAGCATTCGCTTTTGATAAAACTTCTGCTTTTTGATTATATTTTTTTGCTTTATTGTTTTTCTTAAGAAGGGTATAAACTTCAGCAATACCTTGTAAAGGTCTTGTTGCTTCAGGATGGTTAGAGATAATCTCTTCATATACATTTATTGCATTATCATATTTTTGATTCTCTTTATAAAATTCGGCAATTGTACAAGCCCAACTTAGACGTAATTGCCCTATGAATTCTTGCTCATTAAAAATAGTCATAAATGAATCAAATTGCTCATAATCATTTGCTCGAATGGCTTTTCTTATTAAGTCAAATTTTGCAAATACGGAAGGTTCTGCAGATAAGTCATAATCTTTGGCACGTTTCTCATAGTATTCATTTACATATTTCATTCCTCCTTTTTCCTTGAATTCATCAAGGTTTTGCACACTCAGTTCAGGATAATTATTAAAGTGTTTTTTAATGCCATGGTACAATGTTGTATAAGGTGTAGATCTGTGTTCTTCTCCTTGAAGTCCTTGATAGGTCCATTTTAGAGCGTTTGGATTTACAGATTTAAAATATGAATTTAAAGAGTCTGTGCCTTTTTTGACTACTCCTTCATTAGTATCAGAGCTATAATAGAATAACTTGTCCTTGGTTTTATTTTGTTTTATCAAACTGTCTAAAGCTTCCATTTTATTGAAAACGGGATAGGGGCTTGCAGCGATATAACTTGTATAAACATGGGGATTAGATATTAGATCTTGTAATACAAATCCTCCTCCATAAGCCCAACCAAACAACAAGCGGTCTTGTTTTGTTCTAAAGTTATTATCTACAAAGGGTATAACTTCATGTTCTAGATAATCTGAGATTTGTTTTGCGCCTGAACTAAAAGTAATGTTTCTTTTGGATTCTATATTATTAATTCCAATAATGATAAATTCTGGAGTTATATCAAACTCAACAAAGGATTGATGTAAACTTACGGTATGCAAGAAAAAACGCTGGCCATCCAATATATACATCACAGGATATTCTTTTGTAGATGTATGATAACTGTCTGGCAGATATATTTGAATCTCTCGTTCTTCATTTAAGAATTTTGAAGCGATCGTATAATTTTTACCTACAATATTATCTATGCCATTGGTTTGTGCAAATCCGAAATTTGAAATTGCAAAAAATAAAGTCAAATATAAAATTGGTTTCTGAATTAATTTTAAATGTTTCACTAGCATTATTTAGAGTTTAAGTTTTTTAAGCTTTTTTCGTAATTAAGTAATTCAGCATCATCATTCTTCTTAGCTAAAACAATAGCCTTTTTATAATGAATTTCGGCGTTTTTTAAATCACCCTGTAGTTTATATATGTTTCCAATTTCATGGTTTAAAAGGGAAGAATTTGGGAATTTATGAAGACCAGTTTTATATAATTTTAATGCTTTATCGAGTTTGTTATTCTTTACGAAATATTGAGCAAAACGATTATACCAAAAATCTCTTGCAATCTCGGTTTTTAAATAATCATCGAAAGTGTCGATATACAATTCAAATCGATTATAATTATCTTCATTCATAGAATAGTAAATCAAAAAATGAATGGTGGTCTCACTAATATTTGTGTCTATAGAATAACGGTCTCCTCTCTGTTTGTAATAGTTTTGGATGGCTTTTAAACCACCAAAATCATCGTATTCTTTAAGAGAAAACTTTCGTAATGGAATATAATCTTGAAATACTTTTAATAGACCATTATGCATGGTTTTGTTTGGTGTAGTATAATGTGTTTCCTCTTGAAAAACTTTAAATATTGCTTTGGTATCTAAGTTTTTCTTTTCTTCAAATAATTTGGCGACATCTTTAAACTCATCTTCAATAAAATATTCTTCACTAGCCATTGAAACATAAATCGAATTTATATTAAAACTATTTTTTTTCAATTTATCTTGAATAGCATCTATTCTATACTCTGTAATATGGGAAGGACTTGCTAGAATAAAATCACTAAAAATAGATTCCTTATTTCCTAAAAGTTCTAAGCCAAAACCTCCAGACATTTCCCAACCAAAGTAGATGCGAATCCTTTCTTTTAAGGTTCTAAAATTGTTGTCGATATAGAGGACGATTTCTTCATTTAAATAAGCAGTAAACTTTTTGGAATCCCTATAAAGTAATTGCCTTCTTTGTTGTCTATCAGTTTTGATGCCAACTACTATAAATTCTGGCGAATAATCTTTAAACCTAAGCATGTCTTGATGAGCAACAGCTTGCAAGAAGTATTCTTGGCTATCCATCACATATAGAACAGGATAAACTTTATCTGATTCTAGATAATTCTTTGGTGTATATATTTGGAGAGTTGTTTCTTCGTCTAAAACTTTTGAATAGTATTTATAATTTTTTCCAACAACATTATCCCTGCTTTCAGTTTGTGCAATTATAGGAGATGTAATTAAAATGAATAGGGTTAAGAATATAAATGTTTTTTTCATTTGCTGAATTAAGAAAATTAATTGAAAAGATTTCAAAAATAGAAATAGGATTTGCTTAAAGTCAGTATTTGAGCTTTTTTATCATTTATTTAACGCCCTTAGAGTTTTTACTATTTAATTCTTGTTCCAGCGTTTTTATTCGATCGTATAAAGGTTTCGTTACTTTTTCAATTTCTTCTGTTGTAAATCGTTGTTTAATATGTTGAGGACAATTCATATCCCAGGCTTCTACAGTAAAAACAATAGCTCTTTCCAATCTTGCTCCGTAAGCTTTATTTTCTAGGGATTCCAATAGTTCTTTATCATCATCTATGACTTCTATGGTTCCCCAAATTTTTATTCTGGATCTATTGGGATAGTCCATCAAAAAAATAAAAGCTTTATTGTTTTCACTTATATTTCCTGTAGAAATATATTGACGATTCCCAGAAAAATCTGTAAAAGCCAACCGTTTATCGTCCAATACTTTTAAAAATCCTTTTGGGCCTCCTCGGTGTTGTATATAGGGCTGCCCTTCATTATTGGCAGTTCCTAAATAAAAAGAATCCATAGATCTCAAATACATTTCTAAGGGAGGGGTGATTTTAGATTGCCAGCCTCCAGATTGTTCCATTCGTGCATAACTAGAACGGGAATGGTGTTTTTCTTGAATCGCTTTCACGCTTGGTGTAAAAGCAATGTCACTTGTATACTTTAAAGGTTTAGATTTCATATTTGTCCAGTGCTTTTTTATAGATTATAGATAAATTATCACATTCCTTTTTTAGAACGTTTTGAATAATATTAGGAGGATTTCCCCATTTAGGAACTTCTGTTGTTTTCAATACAGGTAAATGTGATGTTATTCCACCTATATGAGGAACCTCAGTACCATAAATAATGGTATTTACTTTGTAATGTCTTAATACATAGGAGCACATAATACAAGGCTCATGGGTTGTGTAAAGGGTGCAATCACTTAAATTATTGTTTAGACTATTCTCTAATGCATTTTTTATAGCTTCCATTTCAGCATGTTTGGTAATGTCTTTTGAAGATTTTCCAGCTTCCATTCCTATCCCTAATACCTTATTATCTTTTACTATAATAGCACCAACAGGAGGATTTCCATTTAACATTGCTTTTTCTCCTAAGGCAATGCATTTTTCCATAAAGAAGTTATGATTATCCATAAGCTTAATTTTAGATACTTATTTTTCT
The DNA here is from genome assembly GCA_913058295.1 of uncultured Flavobacteriales bacterium. Lineage (GTDB taxonomy): Bacteria > Bacteroidota > Bacteroidia > Flavobacteriales > Flavobacteriaceae > Marifrigoribacter. The sequence goes on from CAJXRD010000004.1 coordinate 21,602, forward strand.
TTTGCGATATCTAAAAATTGCGATTACTAGGATGAGTATGATTATTGAAATTGCTCCAATACCCGCAATAGAAACCATTTGATCTTTTAGCATAGAAAAAAGAGTGATGTCTACTTTTCCTGTTTTCCAGAAAACCCATTCGCTTGCTAATTGAGTTGCGATTAAGGGATTTCCTGTTTCTAGAATAATGATCCCATTACCCGTTTCTGGATTTAATCGAACTGCGGTATTAATTGGAGGAGTACTTTTTCCATCATGACCTATAATAAAATCACCATTATCTGTTGTTGTGTAAAGTATTGTTCCCAATCCCCAAATATCCATACCCATAGTAGATGCATGAGGAACTCTCATACTTTTAAGGGTTTTAGGACTGAGTATTTTTCTTCCAATAGGCTCGTTATTTTCTCCTTTAAGGAATACTTGAAAGAACAACTCTAAATCAGATAAAGATGTGTATAGTGAAGTTGCTGCTAATGAGGTATATGAAAAATGTGGTGCTTTTGTTTCATCTACATTATAAAATTCAGCTAATTGAAATTCTGAAAGATCCTCCCAAACATAACTGGAATGTTTCATGCCTAAGGGTTCGAATATGTTTTGTTTCATATAGGAAGCAAAAGATTGGCCACTTACTTCTTCTACCAAAAGTTGTAATAAGGTATAGCCACCTCCAGAATATTTAAATGCAGTTCCAGGTTCTATTCCAACCTGTACAGCACCACTAATTCCATCATCAGCATCAGATGCTTTGCTTAAGGATTCTTCAATAGCTTGAGGCGATATCCCTGGCTTAAAACCAGAATATCCTAACCCATCTGTAAGTCCTGCGGTATGACTTAAAAGTTTACGTACTGTAACCTTATCATTGTCAAACTCACTTGGAGGAAGTTGCCATCGAGTTAGATAAGTGCTCACAGGGGCATCTAAATCCAGTACACCATCTTCAACCAATTTCATAATACCAAAAGCCGAAACCCATTTACTTAAAGAAGCAACTTGAAAAACGGTATTTCTATCTACGGTTTTTCCAGCGGTATGAAATTTTTCCGTTTCAACCTTCCCCTCTTTTATTATAGCCATGGCGTAATTACCAACGAATTGTAAATTGATTTCCTCTTGAACTGCATTCATGTAGGATTCAGTATTACTATCCTTTGTGATAGGTGTATGAAACCAACCATTCATTGTTCCTGATACAATAATAAATATCCATAAAATTAAAGCAGTAATTGTAATTGCTAGGTATTTTAATATTCGTTTAAAGGTTTTCATTATAAGATTATTTTAGTTAGAAAGCATTTCAAGATAATGATTTATATATAGGCTTAGATAAAAGGAAAAATATTTGATTTCATCTAAGCCTATTTCTTCTATTTAATGCTATCTGCTTTTCTTGGGTAACTAATTAAAAAGATTAGTGGTATTGCATAAGCGATATGACGTAAAAATGTAATGACAGGCATCATTGGGGAAGCATCCACACCTGCTACTCCTGCACCTAAAAGAGGCAACATAAAGAGCCATACTAATGCTACCATTTCGGCAGTTACAAAAATAATTGGTCTTAACCATTTTGGACCCCAAAGCGATGGTTCCAGCCCTGCAAATAAAATGGCTAATAAAATTCCGTTTCCGTAATGACCTCCAATTCCATATGCGAACCCAAGTCCTGTTTTTTCTCCAAGTAAGCCTGGAATGTCCCACCAATTTCCTGTAAGTAGCAACCCTGCTAAGTCAAACAAAATAGTTCCTAAAATACCAGCGATAATAGCGTATTTCCAATTGATTGTTTTACTCACCTCATTCTTATTTGTTGTAAGGTGTTCGTGATTTTTCTTCGAAAAGCTCATAATTTCTATGTATTTATTATTGTTTATTTGATTTTATCCATGTTCTACTTGAGAATGCCGCATCAACCGGAGTATTAAATACATGATTAAAGTAATTACTCATTGTTTTTATTCCAACACCAGCGATCACGCCTAGTATGTGATTTTCTGTGTATCCAGCAGCTAAAAAAGCATTGATATCAACTTGTGATGGGTTTCCACGTTTTGTTGTCATAACACGACTAAAATTGCTAAGTGCTTTATATTTTTCGTTTTCTATTTCGGTATTATTCCTAATTGCATCGGTAACTTCAGTTGGTACTTTACTCATTTTGTCTGCTACAAAACTGTGTGCAGACATACAATATTCACATTCGTTTTCAAATGCTATTGATAAGAATATAATTTCTTGTTCCTGGGGTGTAAACCCAGCATTTTCTCTGAATGTTTTATATGAATGGCTGTAAGCATCAATTAATGCCGTATTATTAGCCATCGTCGCGTACATATTTGGAATCATTCCCATTCCCTTTTTTGTAGCTTCTAAAATTTTAGCAGAAATTGCATCTGCTGTTCCTGGTTTTTTTGGTTCTAATGTCATTTTTGATATAAGTCTCATAATGTTTGTTTATTTTGATGAATGAATTATTGTGATCAATAGCTTTGATTAAAATAAAGTGTCGGTTCGAGAAGGTTACCCTTTTTATTAACCGTGAATAATTTGAAACTCGAATCGACTACTATTAGCTAACAATTAACTATTTAATGTTATTTTTTTGTAAAAAGTTGAGAATATAATCAGCGATTTCATCTCCTTTTTCTTCCAGTGCAAAATGCCCTGTGTCTAATAAATGAAACTCAAGATTTTTTAGATCCTTTTTATAAGGATGTGCTCCATCGGCTGGAAAAATAAAATCGTTCTTTCCCCAAACAATAAGAGTAGGAGGTTGGTGATCTCTAAAGTACTGTTGCCATTCTGGATATAAGGGAACATTAGTTCTATAATCATAAAACATAGCCAATTGAATCTCATTATTCTCTTCTCTTGTTAAATGCTGTAAATCTAAGTTCCAGTTGTCCGGGCTTATTTTTGAGACATCTTGTACCCCATGAGTATATTGCCATTTAAGTCCGTCTGGAGAATGGAACCCCTCTAGAGGTTTTCCGTTTTCAACCGTATAATCATTCCAATATTTTTTAATAGGAACCCAGAAATCTTTTAAGCCTTCTTCGTAAGCATTACCGTTTTGTATGATAAGCGACTCTACTCTTTCCGGATATTTTGCTGCAATTCTAAATCCGATAGGTGCACCATAATCCATTAAATAAATACTGTATTTTTCTACATTCAATTCTTCTAGAAACCCTTCTACTATGTTTGCCATATTGTCGAAGGTATAATCAAATTCCTTCATCATGGGTTGATCACTTCTCCCGAAGCCCGGATAATCTGGAGCTAACACATGGTAACGAACAGACAAGTCTGTTATTAAATTACGAAACATATGCGATGAAGTTGGATAACCATGTAATAATAAGATGGTAGGTTTGTTTACATCTCCTGCTTCTCGATAATAAATATTTACTCCGTTTACGGTAACATTTTTATGAAATGTAGTTTCGGTATTTTGGGAAATACTATTAATTGTTTTTTCTGTGATGGTGTTAAAGGAAAATATTCCTAGGGCTACTATTGCTAATACTGCAAATCGAATTACTGTTATTTTTACTTGTGTTTTCATGTTATTTATTTTTGTTATTGTTAAAATTTTTAGTCCAAAAAAGTTTTTCTTATTAATGACGTCGTTTTGTTCTTAATGTGTTGCTTATTGTTTTTTAAAATATTGTATTGATTATTATTTAATGTTTCATGATTTTTGGTTTTTTTATTTATATTCTTCTTTCGTTTTCATTTATTTTAATATCGTTTGCACTCATGTCTCTTACTTGCATTTTGCCTTCTTTGTCGAACTCCCAATGTTCATTTCCGTGAGTTCTTAACCACTGTCCAGATTCTCCATCTTGCCATTCGTATTCAAATCGTACAGAGATTCTATTATCGGTAAAAGACCATAAATATTTTTTTAATTTATAATAAGTTTCGTCTTTCCATTTGTCGGTTAAGAAAGCAACTATAGCTTTTCTACCTTTAAAAAACTGATCTCTGTTTCTCCATTCAGAATCTATAGTATATGCCATAGATACTTTTTCAGGATTTTTACTATTCCAAGCATCTTCTGCAGCTTGTACTTTTGCTATTGCTGTTTCCTTTGTAAAAGGAGGGATTAATTTTTTCATATTTTTTTCTAAACAGACAAGTCTGTATTCATGTTCTCAAAAATTATTTGTCTCTATTTAGTTAATAAACTTACAGCCGCTCTTTTTGCACTTTTAATTGGCCATTCGTTTTTTTGTATTTGTGATAATATAATAGCGCCTTCTATAAGTATTAAGATTTCATCACCAAGTTTTTCTGCCTGTTTCTCAGTATATTTATTTTCTTCTTTCATTATATTATGAATCCATTTTCTAAATTCATTTTTATGTAAAACTACTTGATCTCTTATTTTTGTATGGTCTTTTGGTAAATCTGAAATGATATTTTGCCATCCGCAGCCTCTAAAATCAACCTCAGTCAGCCATTCAATTAAGTAATCAAAACAACCCAATACTTTTCCGTTCTTATGATTTTTTCTTTCTACACATTCATTTAACTTTCCCATCCACATAATATGCCTGCCTTGTAAATAGGCAACTGCAATATCCTCCTTAGATCTAAAGTGTTGGTACATGCTAGCTTTAGCAACTCCAGATTCAGCGATGATTTGATTAATTCCAGTTTGGTTATAACCATTAAAATAAAACAAGCTGGAAGCAGTTTCTATCACTCTTTCTTTTACACTTAATTTTCTCATAGGACAAAAGTAAAACAATATTTTAATAAACAGACAAGTCTGTTTATATTTAACATTTATTTAACAAATATGATTTGGCTAACTGATTTGAGTTATGGTGTTTATAAATAAAAAAATCCCCAAGCTACAAGCAAGGGGATTTTAAGGTGGTGCCTCCAAGAATCGAACTAGGGACACATGGATTTTCAGTCCATTGCTCTACCAACTGAGCTAAGGCACCTTTAACGGTGCGCAAATATAGAGCTATTTTACATTGTACAAAACAATTTTTAAGAAAATATAATTTCTTTTGTAAATCTTTTAATACACAGTTAACAAAAGGATATAAATTCAAATTGTACATTTGCTTTTTTACTAAAATACGATGAATTTAATTATAGATGTTGGAAATACTCTTGTAAAACTAGCGGTATTTGATAACGAGTTACTTAGCCTTAAAGATAGTTGTTTGAAAGTAGATTTTTTATCTACCTTTCATAAGGTTTCTAATGCTTATCCCAATATAAAAAAGGTTTTGGTATCATCAGTAGGGAATTTTTCTGAAGGGGAACTATTAGAAATAAAAAATAAATACAAGGTTTTTGTATTAACCTATAAAGGTTCCATACCCTTTAAAAACAATTACGCGTCTCCAAATACTCTAGGTGTAGATCGTATTGCTTTAGTAAGCGCTGCAGCAATTCAATATCCAAATAAAAATGTGTTAATTATTGACGCTGGAAGTTGCATTACTTATGATTTTTTAAACTCAGATAATCAATACTTAGGAGGAGCAATTTCTCCAGGACTAACTATTAGATATAAATCATTAAACAGATTCACTGAAAAACTACCATTATTAGACCCTAAAAAGCCAAATTATTTTATCGGTGATACCACAGATAGTTCTATCCATGTTGGTGTTATGCAGGGGGTTATAAATGAAATAGATGGGTTTATTACTCTATATAAAGAAAAACATAAAGAATTAACAATAATTTTAACAGGAGGAGACGCTCATTACTTGCTAGATAGCTTAAAAAATGACATCTTTGCGTCCTCTAATTTTTTATTAGAAGGGTTAAATTACTTATTAGAACATAATAAAGATACATGTTAAAGCAAATAATATTTGCAGTAATGCTATTAATTACTGGAGTTTCTATAGCACAAAATGGGACCACATCACCTTATTCATATTTTGGAATCGGGGAACAAAAATTTAAGGGAACCGCTGAAAATAGGTCCATGGGAGGTCTGAGTGTTTATTCAGATAGTATTCATTTAAACTTTCAGAATCCAGCAAGTGTTGCCAAATTACAATTGGTAAATTATGCAGTGGCTGGGAGTTATAAGTATGTTACTCAAAGTACAGAAACAGAAGAACAAAATGCAACAGCTACTTCATTAGACTATATAGCAATTGGGATACCAATGGGTAGGTTTGGGGTTAGTTTTGGTTTGTTGCCATATACGACAGTAGGTTATAAGTTGGAATCTGAAAACGAGGAAACGATAAGTCAATATACTGGTACTGGAGGTTTGAATAAAGTTTTTATGGCATTTGCATATCAATTTACACCGAATTTCACTTTTGGAATAGATGCGAATTATAATTTTGGAAATACTGAAAAGAAAACATTTGTAGATGAAGTGGGTAATCAATTTGGTACCAGAGAAGTTTTAAGGTCAGATTTAAAGGGATTCAGTTTTAATTTTGGAGCGGAATATATTTTTAAACTAAATGATTATTTACAATTAACTACTTCAGCTACTTATTCTCCTGCAACTAGCTTTAAGGCAGATGGAGAAAGAAGTCTATCTACAACAATATTGACTGATAATGGAACTGCAATACCTGTAGATACTAGAGTTACATATTTAGATGGTTTAGATATTAAGTTTCCATCCCAATTTACAATTGGTGGAGGAATAGGAACTTCGAAAGATTGGTTTATTGGAGCGCAATATTCTAATGTTAAAATGAGTAATTTTAACGATCCTCTATTAAATGTTGGAACTATAGAGTTTATGGATGCTAATAGATATAGAATAGGTGGTTTTTTTATTCCCAACTATAATTCTATTAGTAGTTACTGGCATAGAGTAGTTTATAGAGCTGGAGCACGCTATGAAGAAAACGGATTTAATGTTGCTGGAGAGGATATAAATGAGTTTGGCATATCTTTTGGAGTTGGTTTACCTGTCGGGAGGTTTTATTCTAATCTAAATTTAGGTTTTGAAATAGGTTCTAGAGGGACAACAAACAATGGCTTGGTAAAAGAAAACTTTTTTAATACCTTTATAAGCCTCTCTCTTAACGATAAATGGTTTGAAAAAAGATATATAGATTAATAGTATAAAAATTAATAAGATGAAAATGAAATTGACTTTACTAATAGCTGTTTTGGTTGTTGGATTCGGAAGTAAAATGAGTGCACAAGCACCTAGTGATTGTTATGCAACACTTTCTTTATTTGTAGAGCCAGCAAAGGCGAAAAATTATAACGGAGCATTACCTCATTATGAAAAAGTGATTACTGAATGCCCGAAATTTAGTTTGGCAACCTATCAATATGGTACAAAAATGTTTGCGCATTTTGTGAAGAATGGTGATAAATCTAAAGTAAATGATTTAATTAAATCTTACGAGGATAGAATGGCATACTTTCCTAATAAAACAAAAAAAGGAAAAACTTTAGCATCTATTGCTCAGGTAAAGTATGATAATAAGATTGGTACTAAAATGCAGCAGTTTTTAGCATTCGATAATGCTTATAAGGAAGATTCAAAATCTTTTACAAGTCCGAAGAGTTTGTATACATACTTTTCACTTGCAGTAGATTTAAATAAATCTGGTGAAAAAGACATTGAAGAAGTTTTTGAATTTTATGAAGTAGTGTTAGTGAAAATTGTTACTGAAGAATCAGCATTAGCAACAAAATTAACAGCATTACTTGAGAAACAAGAGACTGGAGTTAAGTTATCTTCAAAGGAAGAGAAAAAGTTAAAAGGTTACGAAAAAAACCTTAAAGCTTATGGGCAAGTAAAAGGAAGTGTAGAAGGTAAATTGGGTAACCTTGCAGATTGTGATAACCTTATTCCTCTTTATAACAAAAACTTTGAAGAAAAGAAGGAGAATCTAAAATGGGTTAAAAAGGCAGCAAGAATGATGTCTTATAAAGAATGTACAGAAGATGCATTGTTTATTAAATTGGTTGAACAATTAGATAAATTAGAACCTTCTGCAGATACTAAGCTTTATTTAAGTCAGTTGGAAAGAAACAAAGGAAATATTTCTAAATCTATTGATTATCTAAAAGAATCTGCTGAAATGCAAGAGAATCCGCTTAGAAAAGCGAGAATGTATTTTAGAATTGGAGAATTGAAAAGAAAACAAGGTAGTTTTAGTTCTGCAAGAACTTATTATAATAAAGCTTTAAAATTTGACCCTTCATTTGGGAGATCTTATTTGAGAATAGCTCTAATGTATTCTAAAAGCTCTAACGACTGTGGTTCTTCAATCTTTGAGAAAAGAGCTGTTAATTGGTTAGCGGCAAATATGGCGGATAGAGCAGCTCGTTTAGATGCATCTATCGCTTCAGAAGCAAAAAAAGCAGCAAGTAGTTATAGACAAAGAGCTCCTAGTAAAAGCGATATATTTTCTGATGGAATGTCAGGGAAAACTATTAGTTTTAACTGCTGGATAGGTGGGAGTGTTAAGGTTCCAAACCTATAAGGATGTAAGGAATATGGTAATATTCAGATATATGATTAAAAGCGTGATGGCAATTGTTTTTGTTGTCACGCTTTTTTCATGTGAAGGAAATTATAAGAATATTCAAAAAATGAATTTAAAAGATGAAGCTCCAGTTGCTGTAGGTAAAAAAATAAATTTAAAATATACAGATTCTGGGAAAGTTACAGTGAACTTGTTAGCTCCATTATTACTAGACTATTCTAATTATGAATTTCCTTATCAAGAGTTTCCAGAAGGGATTGTTTTGTACTTTTGGGAAGAAGATAAAAAAAGTGTAATTACTGCAGATTATGCTATTAAATACGAATTGACCAATATGGTAGATTTACGGGATAATGTAAAAATTATTACTAAAGATAGCATTGTGTTAAATGCAAAGCAATTGTATTGGGATCAGAAAAACGAATGGTTATTTACAGATCAAGATTATACTATTAAATTCGCAGATGGCTCTTATAATGATGGAGCCCAATTTGATTCTAGTCAGGATTTCACTATATTTTTATCTCGAAAAAACGAGGGAGTACAATTTATTGATAAAAAAGAAACAACAAATGGGAACTAAAATTTACCGTCTTTTTGAATATGCTTATATTGTAATGGCAATCTTGTCGATTTATATTACATTAACTAATTGGGGAGTGGATAATAATAAAGCATATTTATTTGCTTTCTTTACAATTGTCGCTATTTTTATGTTTTTCTTTAAAAGAAATTTTAGGAAAAAAATTGAGGGACGAAAAGATAACGAGTAATTGTTTTGTACAAAACTTTTTTATGGATTATAGTATCACCATCATAATAAGTATGTTGATTCTTTCCGCCTTTTTTTCAGGGATGGAAATTGCTTTTATTTCTTCGAATAAAGTACATATTGCTATTGAAAAAAAACAGAATAATTTTCTTGCAAAAATTCTCCAAAAAATAACGAATAGGCCATCAAAATTTATTGCTACGATGCTTATTGGTAATAATATAGCTCTTGTAGTTTACGGGCTTTTTATGGGAGATTTGTTAATGAAATACATACCTCTTGAAGGTTTCTCTGCATTGTTTGTTCAAACGGTAATCTCGACTTTGGTAATTTTGCTTACCGCAGAGTTTTTGCCAAAAGTATTTTTTCAAATCTATGCCAATAAGTTGGTGAAATTTTTTGCCTTACCAGCTTACTTTTTTTATATTCTTTTCTCTTTTGTATCTGAATTTGTTATTTGGATTTCAGATAAAGTACTTAAGCTTCTTTTTAAAACGGAAGGAGATACAGTTCAATTAAGTTTTAGTAAAATAGAATTGGGTAATTACATTACCGAACAGATGGAAACCGTTAAAACGGAAGATGAAGTAGATAGTGAAATTCAAATATTTAAAAATGCTTTGGATTTTGCAGAAGTAAAATCACGAGAAATATTAATTCCCCGTACCGAAGTTATTGCGGTAAATATAGAAATATCTCCTAAAGAATTAAGTGAAATTTTCACCAAAACTGGACTTTCAAAAATATTGGTTTATAAAGAAAATATCGATGATATATTAGGGTATGTACATTCTTTCGAGTTGTTTAAAAAACCAAAAAACATTAAGAATATATTAATTCCTGTTGTTTTTGTACCTGAAACCATTCTTATTAAGGATGTATTAAATATTTTGACAAGAAAGAGAAAGAGTATTGCTGTAGTGATTGATGAATATGGAGGTACCTCTGGAATACTTACTGTAGAAGATATAATTGAAGAGTTGTTTGGTGAAATTGAAGATGAACATGATACTGTGGAATTAACAGAGACAAAAATTAATGATACTCATTTTATTTTTTCTGCTAGACTGGATGTTGATTATCTAAACGAAACTTACAAACTCAGTCTTCCAGAAAATGAAAATTACGAAACTTTAGGAGGAATGATTGTTAGTTTTACTGAGGACATTCCTGAACAAAATGAAGTGATCGAAATTCAAGACGTATCCATTCAAATCTTAGAAGTTTCGGATACTAAAATTGAGTTAGTAGAAATAAAGGTCACAGATAAAGAATAGATTTTCAATAATTTATATATTTTTTCAAATTAACTTTTTTATAAAGCTGGGAAAATGGTATTTTCGCCCCCTATAAAATTGAAGAATCACTTTTTTAGTCTTGATTTGATTGATATAGAGACCAAAGGATTAATAAAACACTTTTCGATTTAAAATAAATTATTCGTTAAGGAGCATAAAATAGATTTTAGATGGCAATATTAAACAGTATTAGAAAAAGAGGGATTTTCCTTATTATTATTATAGCAATGGCACTTTTTGCATTTGTATTGAGTGGTGTGTTAGGTAATGGGAGTAATACTCCAAAAGGAGAAAGTAATGTCGCAACGGTAAATGATGTGGATATAACTAGAGAGGACTTTATGCAAAAAGTAGAAGTAGCGCAAAGATCTCTTGGACCTAATAATGGAACAAACCAAGCAATGAATATTGTTTGGAACCGTGAATTACGTCGAGTTTTACTTGAAGAGCAATTTTTAGCTTTAGGTTTATCTGCTGAAAGAGAACAAATTAGTAATGCCTTAAGTATAAACTTAGCTAACAATCCAACATTTCAAGATAATGGGTTTTTTAGCGAAGCAAGAATGCAAGAATATATTGCTACTGCAAAAGCTTCTGCTGATGCAGGAGACAGACAAGCATATCAAGCTTGGTTAGATTTTGAGAAAAGCACAGCAATTTCAGTTTTAGAAAACAATTACTTTAATTTAGTAAAAGGTGGTTTGATTACAACTTTGGCTGAAGGAGAACAAGAATATCATTTTCAAAACGATAAAATCAATATTGAATTCGTTCAAGTGCCATATACAAAAATTGCTGATGCAGATGTTACAGTAACAAATGCAGAGATTGAAGCATACATTAGAGCTCATTCAAAAGATTTTGAAGTTGAGCCACAGGCAGATATTCAATATGTATCTTATAATGAAGATCCTTCAGAAGAAGATGTTGAAGCAGCTAAAGCTGATATTACAGAATTAGTTAGTGACTTAACTGCTACTAAAGATAATGTTGAATTTGTAAATGCAAATTCAGATGAAGTTTTTGTAGATAGATGGTGGTTTAAAAACACACTTCCAGAAGCTATCGCGGATACTTTATTTGCTATAGAAACTAATGATGTTTATGGACCTTATAAAGACGGAAGTAAATTTAATCTTTATAAAGTAATTGAATCTAGACAAATGGCAGATTCAGCTAAAGCAAAACATATATTAATTAGATTTGAAGGATTGCAAACTGCACCTCAGGATATAGTTCGTGCTAAAGAAGATGCTAGAATATTAGCAGATAGTATATTGACGGTTGCTAAAAATGACAAAAGTAAATTTGAAAGTTTAGCGGCAACTTTTTCAGAAGATTTATCCAATAAAGATAAAGGTGGAGATTTAGGGTATTTTACTCCTGGTAGAATGGTGCCAGAATTCAACAACTTTGTATTTGATAATGATTCAGGGCATATTGGTATTGTAGAAACAAATTTTGGTTTTCATATTGTAGAAATAGAAGAATTAAAAAACGTTCAGGAAGTAATTAAATTAGCTTCTATAACTAAAAACATTGAGCCTTCAGAAAAAACAATCAACGATGTATTTTCTAATGCTACTAAATTTGAAATCGCAGCGAATGATGGTGATTTTGACGAATTAGCTAAAGAAAATGGTGTTACTTCTAAGCCGGTTAATAAAATTGGTGAATTAGATGCAAACATTCCAGGTGTAGGTAATAATAGAAGTATTGTTACTTGGGCTTTTAATGAAGAAACGGAAATTGGGAATGTAAAAAGATTTAATGTCAATAATGGTTATGTAATTGCACAACTTACTAGAAGAAACCCTAAAGGCTTGAAAAGTATAGCTGAATCTTCTGCTACTGTTTCTCCAATTTTAAGAAATGAGAAAAAAGCAAAGAAAATAAGAGAATCTATATCTAGTTCAGATATTAGTGAAATTGCAACAAGTCAAGGTGTAACTGTAAAAACAGCTAGTGCAATAACCATGGCAAATCCAACTATCGCAGATGGAGGTACAGAGCCAAAAGTTATTGGTGCTGCTTTTGGAACTAAAGTAGGTGAAACTACTAAATTAATTGATGGTGATAATGGCGTTTATGTTGTTAGAGTTCTAGCAATTAATAATGCTCCAGAATTAGAAAATTATACTCCTTTTGCAAATCAATTAAATGCTGCAACAGCACCTACAATTAATACTAATGTATTTAATGCTTTGAAGAATGCTGCTGATATAGAAGATAACAGAGCTGATTTTTACTAATTAGTATTTCTGAAAATAAATAAAAAAAGCCTCTTTTAATTAAAAGAGGCTTTTTTTATTTAATCATTTTATTAAATGGAATAATAGTGTCATACCCTTTATCTCTGAAGTATTTCATTTTTGAATTCTCTCCTGTTACTAAAATAAAATCTCCTCCCCAAGCGCCTAAACTTTTTATAGCTCCCGGATAATCTTTAAATAAAAGTTCTTTAATTGGTTTCAATTTAATAACACTCGAAATTAAACTTTCATGCTGTTCTATTAAGCTTTCTAATTCAAGAAGAGTATTACAGCCTATAAATTTTGTGGTAAGCTCACTAATCTTGTTCAAAATATTAGAATTATTTGAAATTTGCGATCGGTATTGTGCAATGCCTTCTCTACTGTTTTGTTTTTTATTTAAATGAATAAAGAATAACTGATTGGTAAAGTTCCAGTTCAATTTTACTTTCTTTGAAACAGCTTTGTTGTTTTCTATGCTATATAATATGGGCTGATCATTTTGGGCGGAAGCAATATCGTATCCACTGCCACCAAAAGTTTTTTCTAATAAATTATAAGCATCTACTTTTGCCCAATTTGCAATATTATTGATTAATGTAGAGGAAGTGCCTAAGCCCCAATTTCTAGGGAAATTAAGTTTTGTTTCAATTTTATATCCTGTTTGTTTATTTAAAAAATCTGGATTTAATTGTTTTGTGGCATTTAATATTTGAATTAAACGCTTTGTATAATCATCATCACTTGGGCTAGACTGTAGAACTTTATCTTTTGTAATCTCAAGGATATTTTCAAACCAAATGTTTCCTTTTTCATCCAAACTAGTCCAGATTAACTTTGGTTCTTCAATTTCTTCCACCGATAAAGATTGTCCGTATTTTGTTGGTATAGCAAATGATAAAGCGCCGTCTAAGACTACATATTCACCTGTTAATAATAACTTTCCGTTGCTGTAAAAATCTTGTTTCAAACTAGGAACGATTTTTTTCAATAAAACTTACCACTGAGCTATGACTTATCGTATTGTCTTTAAAATAAGAAGTGGCTTTTTCAATTTCTGAAGATGTGGCTTCCAACTGATTTAAAATATTCATTAAATGCATTTTCATATGTCCTTTTTGTATTCCAGTGGTTACTAAAGAGCGTATTGCTGCAAAATTTTGAGCCAAACCTGCAACTGCAACTATTTGCATTAACTTTTTTGCATTTGGTTTTTGTAATATATCGAAAGCAAGTTTTACTAAAGGATGTAAAGAAGTAAGTCCTCCAATAGTTCCAAGAGCTAAAGGAATTTCAATTCCGAAAGTAAAGACGTTATCTTTAACGTTTGCATAGGTTAAACTGCTATAGCTGCCATTTTTTGAGGCATAGGCGTGAACACCAGCTTCCACAGCTCTAAAGTCGTTACCGGTTGCTAAAATAACCGCATCGATACCATTCATAATTCCTTTGTTGTGAGTAACTGCTCTTCTAGGTTCTACTTTTGCAATGGCTACAGCACGTGTAAACTTATCTGCAAATATTTTACCCTTAATTTCAGGGGTAGATAAAGCTTCCACAGGGCATTGAACAGTTGCTCTAACCAGGCATTCTGGGACATAATTTGATAGAATGCTTATTGCAACTTCAGGATATTTATTTTCTTTTACAAAAACAGAATAGGATTTTGAAAGGCTTTCAAAAGTCTTGGCGATTTCTTCCAAACAAGTATTGATGAAATTTGCACCCATTGCATCCTGAGTTTCAAAAGTACAATGCAATTGATAGTATCCCTCCAGAGCTTTGGTGGAATTGATTAAAGAAATGTCTAATAATCCACCTCCTCTTTTTTTCATATTCCTTTCAATATCAGAAATGCTTTCTATAAGTGTTGGCCTTATTTCAGAAAAGAAATCTTGAAAATATTTATCATTTCCGAAAAAATTAATATGGATTTGTCCATTCTTTATGGTAGAAATCACCTTAGTGGTAAAGCCACCTTTGTCCAGCCAAAATTTAGCAGCATTACTAGCCGCAGCAACAACAGAGCTTTCTTCTATAACCATAGGTATGGTATAGATTCTGTTGTTTATCAAGAAATTTGGAGCAATTGCAAATGGCAAATAATAATTACTTATCGTGTTTTCAATAAAGCCGTCATGGAGTTTTTGTAGCTTTTCGTCAGTATTCCAGTATTGTTTTAAAGTAGAAATACTAGTTGGGCTGTCCTCTAAAAAAGTAGAGACCAACCAGTTTATTTTTTCTTCTTTGGTTTTTTTTGAAAATCCTGAAACGGGCTTTGCCATAAAATTAATTGTTGCGAATACAAATATAGTATTAATAACGAAGCTTTTTGAGCTTATAATAGGGACAGTTGAAAGGTATTTAACAGAAAAAAGAGCCAAAAATTCATTTAAATTTAGTAAACTTGGCATACCAAAAAAAAGAAACCTTGTATAAATTACTTCCCAAGAGATTGTTACTGATTTTCCTTGTAGCAATTACCTCAGTTTCAGCACAGAATAAAGATATTACATTAGAAGAAATTACTGGGGGAGCATTCCGGACAGAACATTTAAGCGCTTTACGATCCTTAAATAACGGAAAGGAATATTCTCTTCAAAATTACGATAAAGATGCAAAATCTTCTACTATTGATGTTTATGATTATAAGAACGGTAAGAAGGTAAGAACCCTTGTCAATTCTAATGATTTGGACGGAATAGATTATATTATTTCCTATAAATTTAACAAGGATGAAACGAAGCTTTTATTAGCAACTAAACTCAAGCAAATTTATAGACGCTCCTCAGTTGGAACCTATTATGTTTATGATCTAAAAACTAAAGATCTTAGTTTGCTTTCTGAAAACCAGATTCAAGAGCCAACCTTTAACCATAATGGAACTAAAGTAGCTTATGGATTCGAAAACAATTTATATATAAAAGATTTATCATCTGAAGCAACAAAGCAAATTACCAATGATGGTAAAATAAATAGTATAATTAATGGAATCACCGACTGGGTTTATGAAGAAGAGTTTGCATTTGTTAGAGCTTTTGATTGGAATAAGACTGGAGATAAAATAGCATTTCTTAGGTTTGATGAAACCAATGTGCCAGAATATTCTATGGATATTATGGGAGAAGCATTATATCCAACAGACCAAGTTTTTAAATATCCAAAAGCTGGTGAAGAAAATGCTAAAGTGTCCTTACATATTTATGATTTAGCTTCAGGAAACACATCTGATATTGATGTGTCTGAATATCACAATTACTATATTCCTAGAATAATGTGGACAGAAGAAGCTAACTTATTAAGCGTTCAACTGATAAATAGACATCAAAATATTTTAGATTTAGTTTTAGTGGATGTAACAAATAATTCCTCAAGCTTATTGCATCAAGAAAAAGACGATGCATATGTAGATATTAAAGATGATCTTACTTTTTTAAAGAACAATAGCTTTATCTGGTCTAGCGAAAAAAGCGGTTGGAATCATTTATATCTTTATGATAAGAATGGAAAAAATGAGAAACAACTTACCAAAGGAGATTGGGAAGTAACACGTTACTATGGTTTTGATGAGAATTCAGGTAGAATATTTTATCAAAGCACAAAAAATGGATCTATTAACAGAGATGTTTATACCGTATCTATTCAGGGAACAGATAATGTTCGATTATCAAAAAGTACAGGGTCTAACAGTGCTTCCTTTAGCTCAGATTTTAGTTGTTTTATCAATACTTTTTCTAATGCTACTACTCCTTACGTTTATACCTTAAACGATTCAAAAAATGGGAAAGAACTAAGAGAGATTAAAAACAATAACGCTTTAAAGGATAAGTTGAAAGCTTATAAGATGTCTCCAAAAGAGTATTCTACAATTTCCATCAATGGCAATGATCTTAATATGTATATGATTAAGCCATTAGATTTTGATGAGAATAAAGAATATCCATTATTTATGTATCAATATTCTGGACCTGGATCTCAAAGTGTTTCTAATAAATGGGGCGGAAGTAATGATTATTGGCATCAAATGCTAGCGCAAGAAGGCTATATTATTGTTTGTGTAGATGGAAGAGGTACAGGATTAAAAGGAAGAGATTTTAAAAAAGTTACCCAATTAGAATTAGGGAAATACGAAGTAGAAGATCAAATTGCTGTAGCACAAAAAATGGGTGAACTCACTTATATAGATGCTAACCGAATAGGTATTTGGGGTTGGAGTTATGGAGGATTTATGTCTTCTAATTGTTTGTTTCAAGGAAACGATACTTTTTCAATGGCAATAGCTGTAGCACCAGTAAGTAGCTGGCGTTTTTACGATACTATTTATACGGAACGTTATATGCAAACCCCACAGGAAAATGCATCAGGATACGATAACAATTCACCAATAAGTCATGTTAATGAGTTAGAAGGTGATTTTTTATTAGTGCACGGTGGTGCAGATGATAATGTGCATTTACAAAACACTTTACGATTAACAGAAGCTTTGGTTCAGGCAAATAAACAATTTGATTGGGCTATTTATCCAGATAAGAATCACGGAATATATGGAGGTAATACCCGAAATCATTTATTTTCAAAAATGACAAAATTTATCCGAGAATCTTTGGGAGAGCCTACTGTTATCTTAGAAGAAATTAAAAATTAACAAACGATTATTAACTTAAACTAATCAATATGTCAGCTACTTTACAACCACATCAAAGAGAATTATTTGGACATCCAATTGGATTATTTGTACTCTTTTTTACCGAAATGTGGGAACGTTTTTCTTATTATGGAATGAGAGCAATTCTAGTATTATATTTAGTTTCTCAAACAGATGTTGAAAATGCAGGATTAGGTTGGACTAATGGGGATGCTTTAGCATTATATGGTTGGTACACAATGATGGTTTATGTAATGTCTATTCCAGGAGGAATAATAGCAGATAAGCTTTTAGGGCAAAAAAAATCAGTACTTGTAGGTGGAATATTTTTACTTTTCGGGCACAGTATTTTAGCCATTGAGGCAATGTGGGCATTTTATACAGGATTAGTTTTAATTGTTTGTGGTGTTGGAATGCTAAAGCCTAACATTTCTACAATGGTAGGTGGTCTATACAAAAAAGGAGATATTAGAAGAGACAAAGGCTTTACTATTTTCTACATAGGAATTAATGTAGGTGCATTTTTATCTAGTATAATTGTAGGTTATGTAGGAGAAGTATATGGTTGGCATTATGGTTTCGGACTTGCAGGAATTGGAATGTTTTTAGGAATAGTTCAATATGTTCTTGGACAAAAATATTTAAAAGATGTAGGTAATTTTTTAGGAGCTTCTCAAAATGAAGAAGAGAAAGCACTCTTGAAAAAGCCATTATCTAAAATTGAAAAAGATAGAGTCCTTGTTTTAATGATTTCGTTTTTACTAGTAATAGTGTTCTGGGGAGCCTTTGAACAAGCTGGTGGGTTAATGAACATTTATACTATGGAAAAGACGGATAGAGTGTTAATGGGATGGCAGATTCCAGCATCTTGGTTCCAATCTTTAAATGCGATGTTTATCATTTTCTTAGGAACAACTGTAGCGTTGTATTGGGCAAATAGAAAATTAAAAGGAAAAGTTTCCACTTCTTTATTTAAAATGATAATTGGTCTAATCATTATGGGAACTGGTTTCTTTTTTATGACAGGTGCAACTGCTCAGTTTGAATCTACAGGAACTTCAGCAATGTACTGGTTAGTATTAGCTTATTTGTTTCATACTATTGGTGAATTATGTTTGTCACCAGTGGCATTATCATTTATTACAAAATTGGCACCAGTAAAATATGCATCTATTATGATGGGTGTTTATTTTGCAATGACAGGTTTTGGATCTAAACTTGCTGGATTATTAGGAGAATGGTCAGAAAGTCTTGGTGAATATTTAATATTTACTGGAATTGCAGTTTTTTGTGTGGTATTAGGCTTATTAGTTTTACTGATAAGAAAAAAATTAGAAGTTCTTACCCATGGTGTTGAAGATGAGGAAATCGAAATGCATTATGACGAAGCTGAAGGATATGAATTAGCAGATAAAAAATAATAAACAGGCCTTACATTTTTGTGAGGCTTTTCTAATTAATAAATTTAAATACAATTAAATGAGTTTAGCAAAGTATAAATTTGAAGGTTCAGAAATGAATCAAAAGCTTTTAATGGGGCATCCAAGTGGATTGTTCGTATTGTTTTTCACCGAAATGTGGGAACGTTTTTCTTATTATGGAATGCGTGCCTTATTAGTCCTATTTTTAACTTCTGCTATATTAGATGGTGGTTGGGCTTGGACTAGAGAAGAAGCATTAGGGCTTTATGGTACCTATACCATGCTAGTTTATTTTTCTCCAATCTTAGGTGGATTAATTGCAGATAAATTTATGGGCTATCGTAAGGCAGTTGCTTTAGGCGCCTTAATAATGACCTTAGGTCATGCTTCTATGGCGATGGATACGCCTTGGGGTTTATACCTTGGAATAGCATTTTTAGTAGCTGGTAATGGGTTATTTAAGCCGAATATTACTTCTATTATTAACGGAGTTTATATAAATGCACAAGATAAAAAAGATGGTGCTTTCACTATTTTTTACATGGGTGTAAATGCTGGAGCATTTCTAGGGATTATGCTTTGTGGTTATATTGGTGAAACTGTTGGATGGCATTGGGGTTTTGGTTTAGCTGGAATCTTTATGTTTTTAGGGATGTTGCAATTTTGGTTTGCACAAGGGATTTTTGGTAATGTTGGTTTAGCACCATCAGAAACTTTAGATCTGTCAGATGCAGTAGAAAACTCAGATGCTTCAGGAACTAAAGAAGTATCTAATAAAGTACAAAGAGATCGTTATACAGTTGTTGGAATATTAGCTGTTTTTACAGTATTCTTTTGGGCTGCCTTTGAACAAGCTGGTGGTTCTATGACCATATTTGCTGCAGATTATACCAATAGAGTTTTAGAGGGAGATTCTGCCTTAATGTTTAGGATAGCAAATACCTTACTAACCATAGTGCCTTTGATTATTATAACCTATGTGCTATTACAATTGTTTAGAATTACATTTAAAAAATATGCCCTGTCAAATACTTTTCTAGGAATTAGTTTTGCTATTATTTGGGTTATTGTAGTTTGGATGCTATACACTCAATTTAATGAAGAATCTACTGAAATTCCAGCTTCTTGGTTTGGAATCCTGAATTCATTTTATATTATTGCTTTTGCTCCTTTATTTTCTAAAATATGGGAAAGTAAATATAATCCACCAGCAACAGTTAAGTTCGGGATAGGATTAATATTATTAGGACTTGGTTTTGGTATTTTAGCTTATGGTTCTGCAAGTATACCTCCAGGAGCACAAACAGCATCTGTTAGCATTATATGGTTAATTTTAGCTTATTTGCTGCATACTTTAGGAGAGCTTAGCTTATCTCCAGTTGGTTTATCATACGTATCTAAATTAGTGCCAGCAACAAAAATTGGGATGATGTTCGGACTTTGGTACATAGCAATTGGTCTTGGTAATAAAGCTGCAGGTTCTATGGGTGGAATGATAGATTCGATAACAGCAGAATACTCAATGAGTACTTTCTTTTTAATATTCACAATAGTTCCAATACTTGCAGGACTTATTGTAATGGCATTAACTCCAGTGGTTAAAAAGTTAATGCACGGTGTTAAGTAATTAACAAAATATCGACATAATTTATAATAAACGCCCCTTTTGGGGCGTTTTTTTAAAGATAAACGCATATATTAAATATATTGGAATGAAAAAAATAGTACTATTAGCTTTTATTGTCCTTGGGATCAGTCAGATTAATGCACAGAAAAAAATTAATTGGATGACAATGGATGAAGCACTAGCTGCTCAAAAGGAAACTCCAAAAAAAATATTTATGGATGTGTATACTATATGGTGCGGTCCTTGTAAAATGTTAGATAAAAACACTTTTAGTGACAAGAATGTTATCAAATTTATCAATGAGAATTATTATGCGGTAAAGTTCAATGCCGAAGGAACTGAGGAAATCAATTATCAAGATTTCAAGTATACGAATCCAAATTATCAAGAGGGTAGGAAAGGAAGGAACGCCACACACTTTTTTGCAGATGCATTAAACATAACAGGTTATCCTAGCTTGGCATTTTTTAGCGAGGATGGTGTGATAATTCAAGCAATAACAGGATATAAAACCCCTGAGCAATTAGAGATATTTCTAAAAATGATTGCTAGCGATGATTATTTAAAACTGACAACTGCAGAAGCATGGCAAGAGTATCAAGAAAATTTTAAAGGAACATTTTAATTGTTCTTTACTCTGAATTAAAAATATAAGCTCCTTTTTCATTTGTATTATAAAAGGCGATGTTTTTATGGAAGCAGGTTTTTTGCCAACGACTTATATAAGAAGTATAATTATTCCCATCTGCAATAATTAGTTTGGGTTTAAGACTATCAACCATCCTTTCTAAATTCACTTTCGGATTAAAAGAAAGTAACACAATATCTATTTCTGAAGTTTTTGGATATACTCCTAAACTGTCCATAATTAAAATGGTTTTACTATTGTATTTAATTATTTGTGGAAGCTTTTCTTCGGTATAATAATCAATGTCTTTTGCTACTCGATAGCTTTTTATGGGATATTTATTGGGATAGTTTAATGAGGAATCACTTCGGAATAATTTTAATCCATTAGCATTTTGATAGCCAATTAAGGTATGTCTAAATTTTTGAAAAATAACTAAGCTATTTTCAGAACTTTTATAATCATCCCAAATAAAGACAGAAATAAACAAGGCAAAACTCAATAATAAAAATCTAAGTTTTAGAACACTTCCTTTTTTCCAAAGTAGAATTATAGAGATAATTAAAACATAGCTAACTATTACTTTTTCTATAGAAAAATGAATGTCCTGAAACACAAAGGTTTCTTGATTGGCTACCCAGCTTATAAAAGTATTAAGCGTCTTGATTAAAGCGTTGTAGGTTAATGTTAACCAATTAGGAAGCACATTAAAAACTGCTAAAACAATTATTAAAATTCCACCACCCAATAGAATGCTAAGAAAAGGAAGTACTACGATATTCGTAATAAAAAACAATCCTGGAAATTGATGAAAATAATATAAGCTTAAGGGAATAATTCCCAATTGAGCAGCTATGGTTACCGTAATAATTCCCCATAGTCTTTTAACAATTCGATTTTTCGTATAATACAATTTATTAAAAACAGGAAGAATCCAAAGTATAAAAAATACAGCCAAATAACTTAATTGAAACCCAACCTGAAACAGCCACATAGGGTTAAGGAGTAGTAATGTGAAATAGGAAAGGAATAAGGTGTTAATCGAATTGGTTTGTCGGTTGATAATCTTTGCAAATGCAAAAAAAGAAAACATGGTAACCGCTCTAATTACAGAAGGGGATAAGCCAGTGATAAATGCATATCCCCAAAGACTAATTACAATTAGTATTGATACGATGACTTTTCCCTTTGGAAGCCTTTTTAATGGGCTTAATACAAATAAGAAGATAAAATATACAATCCCTACATGGAGTCCAGAGACAGCTAAAATATGTATCGCACCAGCTGCAGCATATTCCCGATACCTTTGTTTGCTAATATCTTTTTTTTGACCAAGAACTAAAGCTTGGATAATGGATAGTTCTGCTGGACTTAAGGAACTTTTTTTAAGTTTATCAAGAATGTGGTTTCGAACTTTTTCTGCTTTTCCTCCTAGGGTATAAGATCCTCTAACTTTTTGTAGAATTTCATTTTTTGAAATTCGGATTTGATGATACACTCCCAAAGTTTTCATGTACTTGGAATAATCAAACTGATAAGGATTTAAAGGGACTTTTATTTCATCAATACTAGAAGAAACCAACAAAATATCATCATTTAATATGAAAGATGAAAGAGAATCTTTTCTAATATTGACCAAAACAGCAC
Source organism: uncultured Flavobacteriales bacterium (assembly GCA_913058295.1). GTDB lineage: Bacteria > Bacteroidota > Bacteroidia > Flavobacteriales > Flavobacteriaceae > Marifrigoribacter. Next base: position 44,360 of record CAJXRD010000004.1, read on the forward strand.
CATTGGATTTCACTTCATTTAAAGAAATAACAGAAGCGATGTATTTGTTATTATAAAAATCCGGTTTTAGAACTTCTTTGATTTTTAATTGAAGGAGGAGAGATTTGTTTTTATTTGAATCTTTAGGTATTAATAAATGATTATAATGTTTTTGTTGAAATTCTGGTAATCTTAATTGATAGCTTAAATACCCGATATTTATAAAACAAATAAAGGTAATAATGCCAAAGTATGAAGTAGGAAAGAGTTGTTTTCTGGCAATATACCAAACGAAACCTAATACCAATAAAGAAGCTAGAGAAAGGTATAGAAATAAATTAGTTGCTAACGGAAAGTATTTTGCACTAAGAATTCCTAAGCTTAAAAACAAAGAGAATTTTACTATGGCAAAATTTATAAATTTCATGCAACTGAACTTTAGATATGCCTAAAATCAATTGAGGAATTTTAATAAAGATAGGAGTTTTTTGTTAGAATTAAATAACTCTTCTAACTTCCACAAAAACATTATTCCAATATCGTTCCTCGAGAGAGGAAATAATTACCCCTAGTGAAGAGGTGGCGTGGATAAAAAATATTTCTCCTTTTTTGTTTTCGACAACCAAACCAACATGATTTATCGTGTTTTTATTTTTATTAGTTTTAAAGAAAAGCAAGTCTCCCTTATTGGTCTTGCTTAAAGAAATCTTTTTTCCTTTGCTTGCCATATCTCTGGAAACACGTGGCATAGTAATGCCTTCTTTTTGGTAAGAAATATAAACCAAACCAGAGCAATCCATTCCTTTTTTAGTGGTGCCGCCAAATTTATACTTTGTGCCATTAAAGGTTTTGGCGTACTTAACAATGGCATCCGATTTTTTAGAATTGGAATTATTAGATGTCTTTTCAACTGCTGTGGTAGAAGTCGTTTTACGGGAACTTCCGCAAGAAATTAGAAAAGTTGAAAGAAAAATAAGTAGGATAAGTTTTTTCATAAGCTAAAACTATGAAAATAATTTATGCTTTTCTAGTGGATTCAATAATAAGTTTCGCTGTTTTCTCACTAGCGCCGATTCCGCCTAGTTTTTGTTCTAAGTCGTAATATTCTATAAACAAAACTGCTCTATTGTATTCTTCTAAAATACGGCTAAGTTCTTTTTTAAGTCGCTTGGTATTAAAATCCGTTTGAATTAATTCTGTCACAACTTCTTTGTCTAATATTAAATTAACCAAAGAGATATATTTTAGTTTAATAATTCTTTTTGCAATCTCATAAGAGATTCTATTTCCTTTATAACAGACAACTTGTGGAACCTTAAACAAAGCAGTCTCTAGAGTTGCAGTCCCCGAGGTAACTAAAGCTGCATAGGATAAGCTTAGTAAATCGTAGGTTTTATTTAGTATTAAATGAACGTTTGGAGTTTTAATAAAAGATTTATAAAATTCTGCATCATGACTTGGAGCCCCTGCGATTACAAATTGATAACCTTTAAAGTCATCGACCAAACTCAACATTACTTCCAACATTTTAGTAATTTCTTGTTTTCTACTTCCTGGGAGTAATGCAATAATAGGACGATCGTCTAAATTATTCTCGTTCCTGAATGTTTCAGGGTTCACTTGTTCTCTATTGGCGATAGCATCAATTAGCGGATGACCCACAAAATGAACGGGAAAATTATGCTTCTCTTCGTAAAATTCTTTTTCAAAAGGGAGAATGACATACATAGCATCTACATCCCGTTTTATATCTTTTATTCTGTTTTCTTTCCATGCCCAAATTTGTGGAGAAATATAATAATGTGTTTTAGTTCCTCTCAGCTTTGCCCATTTTGCAATACGCATATTAAAGCCTGGGTAATCAATAAAAATAATGACATCTGGATTAAAAGATTCAATGTCGCTTTTACAAGTTTTTATATTTTTTAAAATGGTTGTTAAATTAAAAATGACTTCTACAAAACCCATAAAGGCAAGATCCCGATAATGTTTCACTAATTTTCCGCCAACTTGCTCCATTAAATCTCCACCCCAATAGCGAATGTCTGCATCTGTATCTTGTAGGTATAATGCCTTCATTAAATTGGCTCCGTGTAAATCTCCAGAGGCCTCACCCGCTATGATGTAATATTTCATATGCTAATAAAACTTTGTTATTAAAATAATTAAGGCAGCAACAACCGTAGCTAAAATAACACCACGAGCTCTATAAAGTTTGTTTTTTCTTAGAAAAATAAAGAAAACAAATAAATTTAAAATTGCCCCTAGACCAATGATGTTTCCAAAAACATCATGCAGCAAAGCGTTTTTAATAGTTTCTTCCAGACCATAATCTGAGAAAAAATAAATATATAAATAGCTTCCAGCTAAGTTAGCTATTAGCCCTATTGCAAGACCGATGAATACTTCTTTTTTTATAGTTCCCAAGTGTTGATGTCTTTTATTACGTGATGTGCAGTTAAATCAAATTGAACAGGAACCACAGAAACATATCCATTTTCCAAAGCCCATTCGTCGGTGTCTTCTCCTTGGTCTTCGTTTACAAATTTTCCTGTAAGCCAGTAGTAATCTCTTCCTAATGGGTTGGTTCGTTTGTCAAATTCTTCAGCCCAGTATCCCTTTGCTTGTCGGCAAACTTTGATCCCTTTAATTTCTTGCTCTGGAAGTTTTGGAATATTTACATTTAAAACCACTCCCTTTTGTAAGCCCTTCTCTAGGTATTGAGTAACAATGTTTTTAATATGTTTTTCTGAAGGTTCAAAATCGGCATCTAAGGAATAATCTAATAATGAAAATCCAATGGAAGGAATTCCTTGTGTGCCAGCTTCAACGGCTGCACTCATGGTACCACTATAAATTACATTGATGGAAGAATTACTTCCATGATTAATTCCACTTACACACAAATCTGGTTTGCGTTTTAAAATTTCGTTTACAGCAATTTTCACACAATCTGCAGGTGTCCCACTACAACTATATTCCGTTTGAGGCTCATGCTCTGCTACTTTAATTTTATTACAATATAAAGTGTCATTAATGGTGATTGCGTGGCCCATTCCACTTTGTGGAGAATCTGGAGCAACAACATATACCTCACCAATAGTGTTCATGATTTTAATAAGTGTTCTTAAGCCAGGAGCATTAATTCCATCGTCATTAGTAACTAATATGAGTGGTTTTTTTAAAGACATAGTTGAGAGTTTCAAAAAACAAAAATACGTAAATATTTTTTCAGAAAATAGCTATAAAACAACTAGAAATGCCAATTTTAGCACTGTTTGTTTAACAAAAAATTAGTATCATTACAGAGAATTGGCACGATATTTTATATAATTTAGTCGTCAGAATAAAAAAAAGAAAATATGGGCATCATGAAAAAGAATATAAAAGTTTTACTTCTTGCAGTATTTGTTGGGGTTGCATCTTGCAGTTTTACTTCAAAGGAGTTTAACGATCCAGATAAAGACAAGCTACTTATAGACTTAATCACTTACGTTTTACAAAAGGGACATTATAATCCTAAAGATATGAACGATGCCTTTTCTAAAAATGTATATGATGATTTTATAAAAGGCTTGGATCCATTGAAGCGTTATTTTTTAGCTTCAGATATAGAAGAGTTTAGTCAGTATGAATTAGAAATTGATGATCAAATTAAAGTAAAGGATCTGGCTTTTTTCGATTTAGTATATAGTCGTTTTAGAGAACGAATGGAAGATATAAAAGTATTATATCCGAAAGTTTTAGAAACTCCTTTTGATTATTCTATTACTGAAAATATAGATGTGGATTATGAGAATATCCCTTTTACTAATTCAAAAAAAGAATTAAAAGAACGATGGAGAAAACAATTGAAGTTTTCAACGATCTCTAATTATTATGATTTAATTGAAGATAATGGAACAAAAATAAATGAAGATGCTGAGAATACTGATGAAGAAAAGGAATTGGAAGAACCTAAAAGTCTTAATGAATTAGAAAAAGAAGCAAGAGAAAGTTCAGAAAAGTCTTTAGACGAATACTTTGATTTTGCAGATGAGTTAGAGCGCAAGGATTATTTTGCAATTTATCTTACTACAATTGTAGAAGAGTTTGACCCACATACTAATTATTTTGCACCACCAGATAGAGATCGATTTGATTTACGTATGTCTGGAAAATTAGAAGGAATTGGAGCGAGGCTTCAGAAGAAAAATGATTATATAAAAATTATTGAAATAATTAGTGGAGGTCCCGCTTGGAGAGGGGAACATATTGAAGTTGGAGACCTTATTATGAAGGTAAGACAGGAAGATGAAAAAGAAGCCGTAAGTGTAGTAGGAATGCGTTTAGATGATGCTGTAAAATTAATTAAAGGGCCTAAAGGCACTAAAGTAACACTTACTATTAAACGAGTAGATGGAATAGTTGAAGAAAAGACTATTACCAGAGATGTTGTAGAACTTGAAGAAACCTATGCGAAGTCTACATTAATTACGAAAGTGGATAAAAACTTTGGATTAATTAATCTTCCACAGTTTTATTTCGATATGAATGATTATAAAGAGCGTAATGCAGCAAGCGATATTAAAAAAGAAATAATTCGTTTAAAAAAGCAAGGAATGGAAGGATTAATTCTTGATTTGCGAAGTAATGGAGGAGGATCTTTACGTACAGCTGTAGATATTGCAGGACTTTTTATTAAAGATGGTCCGGTTGTTCAAGTAGCTTCTAGTGGGAGTAAAAAAGAAGTTTTAAAGGATAAGGATACTGATATTGTTTGGGACGGACCTTTAGTGATTTTAGTAAACGAATTATCTGCATCTGCTTCTGAAATTTTGGCAGCAGCAATGCAGGATTATAAACGTGCTATTATTATTGGAAGTGAGCAAACTTATGGTAAGGGTACTGTTCAAAATTTAATAGATTTAAATCAATGGCTTCGAAAAAACGATATGGGAGATATGGGAGCCTTAAAATTAACGACTCAAAAATTTTATAGAATTAACGGAGGATCTACACAATTAGAAGGTGTTAAAAGCGACGTGGTTATGCCAGATCGATATAGCTATTTTGATATTGGGGAAAGAGATTATGATAATCCACTGCCTTATGATAAAATTGAAGCAGCAGAATACGATGCTTGGGAAGGGTATATTGATTATGAAGAAACCATTTCAAAAAGTGTCGCTCGTATGGCTAAAAGCGAACAGTTAATGTTAATCGAGGAAAATGCAAAATGGATTAAAGAACGAAGAGATGAAACGGTTGTAGATTTAAATTACAACAATTATAAAACAGATATTGATAATCGAGTTGAGGAAACTAAAAAGTTTGAAGTTATAAGCGAATATGATAATAAATTAAGCTATGAATCATTGCCATATGAAATTAAATTAATGAAACAAGACACTACCTTAAGTGAAAAAAGAAAAAGGTGGCATAAAAGTTTAAGCAAGGATATTTATGTGGAAGAAGCAGTAAATGTATTAGAAGATTTAAAGTTAAGTAATATTAGAAGAGGCAAAGTAGCCGATATTAAAAATTAGATTTTTTAAATTATTTCATTCCTTTTTTATTGAGTAATTTTACTAAGTGAAAAAATCGAAAAGAACATCTAAATTCCCTAATTCCATGGAAGGAGGATTAACTAAAATAGCGCTCCAAAAGTTTAAAAAAAATTCTTGGGGCGTTTTAAGTTTTAGTTTTTTGGTTTTATGCGTTTTTGTTGCAATTTTCGCATATGCTATAGCTCCAGACAACTCACAGAATGCAAATCAGATGCATTTGTCTATACATTCAAAATCTCCAGGTTTTAAAGTTCAAATACTTACAATTCCTTCGGTTGACAAAGCAGAAAAGACCTTTTCAAGTTTTTTCTTCGGAAAAAAAATAACAGCTTCTGAAATTCCTATTTCAGATTATTCCATAGATAATAATACACTTAGCATAGTTGAATATACTACAGATGGAGAAGGTTTTCAGAAAGAATTAGACTTGGCTTCGTTTCCAAAAGCAGATGCCGTTGAGGATATTCCAAATCATTATATTACACAAAGAAAGTTTTTATTGGGTACCGATAAATATGGGCGAGATCTTTTAAGTAGAATGCTTATTGGTATTAGAATTTCTCTTGCAATTGGATTTGTCGCAGTTTTTATATCCTTAATAATAGGCATAACCATGGGGGCTATAGCTGGTTATTTTGGCGGAAAAGTAGATGCCGTCATCATGTGGTTTATAAATGTTACTTGGTCAATCCCAACCTTATTACTAGTAATTGCTATCACCTTAGCTCTAGGAAAAGGGTTTTGGCAGGTTTTTATTGCTGTCGGACTTACCATGTGGGTTGAGGTGGCGCGTGTAGTTAGGGGGCAAGTAATGGGGGTGAAACAAATGCAATACGTTACAGCTGCTCGAGCCTTAGGATATACAGATTATAGAATAATAATGAAACATATTTTGCCCAATAGTATGGCTCCTGTAATTATTATTTCTGCTGCAAATTTTGCAGGTGCAATACTAATTGAAAGCGGGCTTAGTTTTTTAGGAATAGGAGCACAACCTCCAATGCCAAGCTGGGGAGGAATTATTAAAGATCATTATACCTATATTATTTTGGGAAAACCATATTTGGCATTAATACCAGGTTTGGCTATTATGAGTTTGGTAACTGCCTTTATGTTAATGGGGAATGCTTTGCGTGATGCTTTGGATGTGAAGACTGCTTAGCGATTAACATAATTAGTAGCATCGAATCTAATAAATATAAATAGCAGTATTGTAAAGCCCCAAAGTCCGGAACCTCCATAACTAAAAAATGGTAATGGAATTCCAATAGTGGGTAGCAGTCCTGTAACCATACCAATATTTATAAAAAAGTGAATAAATAAAATGGAAGCAACACTATATCCATAAATTCTACTATACTGAGATTTTTGCCTTTCAGCTAAAATAAGTAAACGAATAATTAATGCTAAAAAAAGAATAACAACTAGCATACTTCCTAAAAACCCCCATTCTTCACCTACAGTACTAAAAATATAATCGGTGTCTTGCTCTGGAACAAACTTCCCCATAGTTTGTGTTCCTTGTAACCATCCTTTACCAGTCCAACCCCCACTTCCTATGGCAATTTCACTTTGATTGGTGTTGTAACCAATATTAGCATTATCTACTTGTTTTCCTAATACAAGATTAAAACGATCCCTATGCCTTTGCTCTAATATATTTTCAAAAATATAATTAACAGAAAAGGAAAATCCTATACAAGCAATAGCTATAAAGCTGTATTTAAAAACATTGGTTCGCTTGTTTCTTTTTCTATTAATAAAATAAATGAGTACCGCTATTAAAATTATTCCAACAGAAATCCATGCAACACCAAATGCTAGGGTAAATACAAATAATGCAGCTACGATAAACCCTAATAATAAATATATAAAATGCAACCCTTCTCTATATAATGGAAAGATCAATGCGACATATACCAGTGCAGATCCTGGGTCGGGCTGAGGTATAATAAACAAAGCCGGAAGTATTATAATAATTAAAGCTTTAATTTGATGGTTGAATTCATTCATATTAGTTTGAATATCGCTAACATATTTGGCCAATGCTAGGGCTGTAGCAGCTTTAGCAAATTCACTGGGTTGAATGCTAAAACCTCCTAAGAAATACCAGGAAGTTGCTCCATTTACATTTTTTCCTAATACAAATAGACCTAATAAGGACAATAAGGAAACGAGGTAAATTAAACTTGAAAATCGTTCATAGAACCGACTTTCTATAGCTAGAATAAATATTATTAGAACAATACTAAGGGATATCCAAATTAATTGTTTGGTGTAAATCTGTGAGAAATCAAAGAAACTGGTAGAAGCTTCATTAAAAGAAGCAGAATAAATATTCACCCAACCAATACTAACCAAAGCAATGTAAATGAATATCGTAATCCAATCTAACTTTATGGGGTTTCTTGATCCTAACATCAATTATTAATATTAAAGGTTTCTCCTGAATAGGGTTTTGCATATTCTTCTTCTAGAGATCCATTTAAAACATATTCTTCCATGTCTTTCCTGGAAATCTCACCTTTTAAATATTTTTCAATCATAAGTCCAGCAATTCTTCCAGCCCATCGAGAGCCCCAATAACCATTTTCTACAAATACTGCAATTGCAATCTTCGGATTGTCTTTAGGCGCAAAAGCAACAAAAATAGAATGATCGGTTAGTTGAACTCGTTTTCCGTCAATTTTAGTAAAATTTTCTGCGGTACCAGTTTTTCCACAAATTTCTATTCCGGGAATTCGAATATAGGATGCCGTCCCCTTATTATAAACATCATACATTCCTTCTACAATCGGTTCAAAATGTTTTGAATCTATAGTGGTATTATACCGTTTGGTATATTTTGAATCTATAGTATCTATACCTTTTATGTTTTTAAGGATATGTGGTTTGTAATACCAACCTCTATTTGCAATGGCAGCTGTGAAATTTACCATTTGCATTGGAGTTAATAATACCTCTCCTTGCCCAATTGCATTAGAAATTGTTGCGGTAGCATACCATTTGTATTTTGGGTATTGATACCATCTATTGTAAAAATTTGAAGTTGGAATCAACCCTTTTTTTCCTGCGGGTAAATCATATCCCATATAATTCCCTAAACCAAAACTCTCTAAATGTTTTCTCCAATTATCTATACCCTCTTGAGGAGATGGAAATTTTTCAATAGTTCTTCTGTAAACTGTACAAAAATATGCGTTACAAGAGTTAGCAATACCACCAACCATTGATAGTGGTGATTTATGATGATGGCAGCCCAAGGGTTTCTTTCCACCATAATGATAACCGCCATGACAAGAAATCTGTTCTTTTGCATCAATTACACCTTCCTGAAGACCAATTAATGCTGTTAATGTTTTAAATGGAGAACCAGGAGGATATTCTCCTTGTAAAACTCTATCGAATAATGGTCTTGAAATGGTATCGTACCAAAGTTTGGTGAAATTTTTAGATCGCTCTCTACCAACTAATAAACCGGGATCGTAATTAGATGCAGTAATTAAAGCTAATATTTCACCTGTTGCGGGTTCTATAGCTACAATTCCTCCTCTTTTATTTACCAATAGCTCTTCTCCATATTTCTGAAGCCTTTCATCTATGGTAAGAGTAATGTCTTTGCCATTTTCTGGTAATGTATCGTAAATCCCTTCTTTATAGGGTCCAATAACTCTATTAAATCTATCGGTTTGTATATAATTAATTCCTTTTGTTCCTCTAAGGATTTCTTCATACTCTTGTTCAACACCCGCTTTACCAATTAAATCTCCCATTTGGTAATAGGGGTTTTTCTTAATGATTTGATTATTTACTTCCGCTATATATCCAAAAACATTTGCAGAATGATTTACTCTATAATTTCTTAATGCACGTTTTTGAATGTAAAAACCTTTGTATTTATGCATCTTTTCAGAAAGATAAGCATATTCTTCTTTTGTAAATTGAGGAACCACAACAGATGGAAGTCTAGGAGAATATATTCTAGCTTTTCTAAGAATTTCATCAAAATCCGATTTGGTAATTTTCAGTAATTTGCAAAACTCTAAGGTGTCTAAAGGCTCCACATTTTTCGGAATCACCATCACATCATAAGAAGGCTGATTGGAAACTAATAGTTTCCCGTTTCTGTCAAAAATAAATCCACGTTGTGGGTAATCGAATTTTTTCTTAATGGCATTATTATCCGATGAAATCTGTGCAGAGGTATCATATACCTGAAGGTAAAAAAGCCTAGAGGTAAATAATAAACCTGTTATTAATACAACAAAAAGAAGTAAAAATTTTCTCACTTAGATTTTTTACTAAAAATAGAGATGGAACTCATAATTAATATAATGCTAAAGATACCTGAAATTAACGTAGATTTTAGGACTAAGATTATATGATTTGTGTTAAATATTTCCATTGAGAATAACACAATATGGTGTAACAAAACCATGATGCCTACATAAATAAGACGTTGTACAAATTCTACATTATTAATCTTTATAGAATTATATTCATAGCTTACTCCAAATGAAAATTTTAAAATTACGGGACGTAAATAAGCAATCACAACACATGCGGCTGCATGAACCCCACCAGAATCTCCAAATAAATCTATAGTAAGGCCTAATAAAAAGCTTAAAACAATTAATAAGCTTTTGTTTCCATTAAAAGGAAAGGTTAATATAAAAAGTATGTATAGATAAGGGTTTATATAACCCAGAAAATTTATATTATTTAGCAAAAGTACTTGTACCAATACTAGTATGATAAACCGGAAACTTAATATGAAATAAACATTACTCTGCATCGTCCGATTCTTTTTCTAATTTTTTGATTTCCTCAGTATCCTTATTGTTAATGATATAAACATGTTTTAGGCTAGTCATATCATTAAATAACTTAATGTTTAAGGTGTAAGAGTTTTTATCTTTATTTAATAAAGAACTTTGAATAGTACCTACTAAAACTCCTTCTGGGAAAATTGTTGACTTTCCTCCAGTAATTATAGTATCCCCTACAATGATAGGGGCTAATCTTGGAATTTCTATTAATTGAACAATATTTGGGTCTTCGGTATTCCAAATTAAGCTTCCAAAATGGTTTGAGTTTTTAAGCTTTGCATTTATCTGACTATTGATATTTAAAATAGATTGAACCGTAGCATATTTTGCGGAAGTGTTTTTGATAATACCTATCAACCCTTTTGATGAAATTACACCCATGTCTAAAGCAATATTCATTTGGGACCCCTTATCGATGGTAAGGATGTTTTTAGATTTAGAGTAGGTATTATTTATAACTCTAGCTGTTTCAAATTGAAATTTTGAATGCGTAAAAGTAGAATCTGTATTATCAATAGTGGAGAATTCATCAAAAGAATCCAATTGCATTCTTAATCTTGCGTTTTCTTCAAGAAGTAAATCGTTTTCTTCTTTTAAATTGAAATAGTTGTTGACATTATTTTTGAAAGAATAAATACCACCACTAAAAAAATTAGCAGAATTTATAAATTTATTTTTGTGAAATGAATGAGACTGAATGGTAAGTGCGAACGAAATTAGAAATAAAAAAAGGGACAACAGAAAATTTTTATTCCGAATTAAGAAAAATAGAATTTGCTGCATAATCTAATATTTCTATTTTATCAATACACTTTTATATTTAATTAAGTTTTTTAGGCAAATTCCAGTACCTCGAACAACCGCACGTAAAGGATCTTCAGCTATATAAACAGGAAGGTCGGTTTTTTGAGATAGTCGCTTGTCAAGACCACGTAACATAGATCCACCACCCGCTAAATAAATTCCAGTATTATAAATATCAGCAGCTAATTCTGGTGGTGTAGAGGATAATGTTTCCATAACAGAATCTTCGATTCTAATAATGGACTTATCCAAAGCTTTTGCAATTTCACGAAATGAAATTTTAACTTGTTTTGGTTTTCCAGTTAATAAATCCCGTCCTTGAACATCATAATCGTCTGGTGGTAAATCTAAATCTTCGGTAGCAGCACCTATTTCTATTTTTATTTTTTCAGCAGTACGCTCTCCAATATATAAATTATGTTGGGTACGCATATAATAGATAATATCGTTGGTAAATACATCTCCAGCAATCTTAACAGATTTATCACAAACAATTCCTCCCAATGCAATAACTGCGATTTCGGTGGTACCACCTCCAATATCAACAATCATATTTCCTTTAGGTTGCATAATGTCTACACCAATACCAATGGCAGCAGCCATAGGTTCATGTATTAAATATACTTCTTTACCATTTACACGTTCGGCACTTTCTTTTACCGCTCTCATTTCAACTGCAGTAATTCCACTAGGGATACAAATTACCATTCTTAACGAAGGAGTAATCCATTTCTTTTTAAGCGCAGGAATATCTTTAATGAACATGTTTATCATTCGTTCACTAGCATCAAAATCTGCAATTACACCATCTTTTAAAGGTCTAATTGTTTTAATGTTTTCATGGGTTTTTCCTTGCATTAAATTTGCTTCCATTCCAACGGCTATTATTTCTCCAGTTGTCCTATCTCTAGCAACAATAGACGGTGCATCAACAACGACCTTGTCGTTATGAATTATTAATGTGTTTGCTGTTCCTAAGTCTATTGCTATCTCTTCAGTTAAGAAGTCAAAAAATCCCATAAATAATGTGCTGTATTGAAATTAAACCTGCTCCTTACAAATGTAATAAAAATTAATGCTTAAAATGACGTGTTCCTGTAAAAACCATTGCCATAGAATGTTCATTACAATAGCTAATACTTAAGCCATCTTTTATGGAGCCTCCCGGTTGTATAACTGCTGTTATTCCTGCATTGTCAGCAATTTCTACACAATCTGGAAATGGAAAAAATGCGTCACTCGCCATTACTGACCCATTTAAATCAAAATTAAATGCATTCGCTTTAACTATAGCTTGATTTAATGCATCTACTCTTGAGGTTTGACCAGTTCCACTTGCAAATAATTGTTTCTCTTTTACCAAAACGATGGTATTAGATTTTGTGTTCTTACAAATTTTTGAAGCAAATATTAAATCATTTAACTCGCTTTCACTTGGTTTATTGTGAGTTGCATTTGTTAAATTTTCTAGATTATCTGTAAGACTATCTTTGTCCTGAACCAAAACTCCATTTAAACAAGTTCTTACCGTTGTCTTTGGAAATAATGCTTGTTTTTGAATTAACAAAATACGGTTTTTCTTTCCTTGTAATATTTCTATTGCTTTTTCTGAATACGAGGGTGCAATTACTACTTCACAAAATAATTTATGAATTTCTGTAGCTGTAGATTCGTCTATCTCTGTATTAGAAATTAAGATTCCTCCAAAAGCTGAAACAGGATCTCCAGCTAAAGCATCTACATAGGCTTGATGTACGCTATCTCTTTGTGCTATTCCGCAAGCATTGTTATGTTTTAATATTGCAAATGTAGGAGACTCATTAGTAAACTCTGCCATTAAATTAACAGCTGCATCTACATCTAATAGATTGTTATAACTTAATTCTTTTCCGTGTAGTTTATCGAATACAGCATCAAAATCCCCAAAGAAAAATCCTCTTTGGTGTGGGTTTTCACCATAGCGTAAAACCTTACCATTTGTTTCACTTATTTTTAAAGATGAAATTTGATGATCTTTATTAAAATAGTTAAAAATTGCCGAATCATAATGTGAAGAAACATTAAATGCTTTGGCTGCAAAATGTTTTCTGTTTGCTAATGAAATATTCCCGTCATTTTCTGAAATGATATTTAAAAACTCCTTATAATCTTCCATAGAAGAAACACAGATTGTGTCTAAAAAGTTTTTTGCTGCAGCTCTGATCAATGATATTCCTCCAATATCAATTTTTTCAATAATATCTTGCTCTTCTGCACCTGAAGAAACTGTTTTTTCAAAGGGATATAAATCTACAATGACCACATCTAATTGAGGGATATTATAATCTTTCATTTCTGAAACATCACTTTCATTGTTTTGACGATTTAAAATACCTCCAAAAACTTTTGGATGTAAGGTTTTAACTCTTCCACCTAAAATAGATGGGTAGTCGGTAACTTCTTCTACAGGTATAACCTCTATTCCTAAGTCATTTATAAATTTTTGTGTGCCTCCAGTGGAGTAAATTACGACTCCTAATTCGTTAAGCTTTTTTACAATAGGTTCTAAACCATCTTTGTGAAATACAGAGATTAATGCCGATGTAATTTTTTTATTTGAGTCCATGGAGAATTATTAGGTTTGGTTTTATTGGTAGATTATGCAAAAATACATAAATACCAACTAAATTTGTAACATAAACGAGTAGAAAACGTCCTATCTCAGTGAAACTTTTTTAAAAGAATTTTTGGACTTATATTTTAAGTTTAAATGGATTAAAAAAGAGTAGTTTTATTAAATAGTTAAGATGATAATTTACCTTCGAGTATTAAAAGAGAGTTTCAATTTTGCGATTAACGCGCTTAAAAATAATAAGCTGCGAACCTTTTTATCGTTGTTGGGAGTGACCATTGGTATATTTTCTATCATCGCGGTTCTTGCAGCTGTAGATTCCTTAAAAAAAGAAATAGAGGGCAGTATTAGTTCCTTAGATAATAGTACCATTATAGTAATGCGTTTTAATTTCGGTCCAACGGATATTCCTAGATGGAAACGCAGACAGTTTCCAGATGTTTCTTATGATGAATACCAATATATTAAAAGGAATATGCCAGATATGGAAGCGGTTTCCTATGCGCTTAATGTGCCTTCAGCTTCCATTAAATATGAAGAAAACTCGGTTTCAAATGTAGAGATTGGTGCGGTTTCTTATGAATATTACGATATAGAGGCTTTACAAATTGCAAAGGGAAGGTTTTTTAATGAAGCGGAATCGGCTAGTGGTAAACCAGTAATTATATTAGGAGATGAAATTGCTGAGAACCTATTTGGGTCTCAGGATCCTTTGGGAAAAAAAGTACGTCTATATGGAAGAAAATTTTCAGTTATTGGAGTACTTGAAAAGGAAGGCTCTGGACTATTTGGTGATTCTAAAGATACCGCAGTATTTTTTCCAGTAAATATGGCTAGAAAAATTTATGGAGATAATAATAAATCTACTTTTCCACAGATTATTATAAAGCCTGAAAAAGGAATAGATAACGAAGGATTTATTGCAATATTAAAACAAAAAATTCGAATGTCAAGAGGTTTAAAACCTGGAGAGATTGACAACTTTTTTGTAAATCAATTACAAGGGTTTACAGATATTATAGATGGAATAACTGGCACCATGAATGGCATTGGTTGGATTATTAGTATTTTCTCATTGCTTGTTGGAGGTTTCGGAATTGCGAATATTATGTTTGTAAGTGTAAAAGAGCGAACCAATTTGATAGGGATACAAAAGTCTTTAGGTGCAAAAAATAAGTTTATACTATTTCAGTTTTTGTTTGAAGCAGTGATACTTTCAGTAATAGGAGGTTTAATAGGCTTGGTATTAGTGTTTGTTGTATCGGTATTAGCCTCGCAATTTACTGGTGATTTTGAATTTGTACTTTCCCTTTGGAATATGTTTATTGGGACAGCAATTTCGGCAATTATTGGACTTATTGCAGGAATCCTTCCAGCTTTTTCTGCATCAAGATTGGATCCGGTTGAAGCTATAAGAACGGGAATGTAGGTTTAAAGAATAGTAGCTACTTGCACATTTAGCCAAACTAAAAATTCTTCGTCTTTTTTAGTAAATGGATCTGGAGTGTTAGAATCGATATCTATTTGCCCAATATTTTTTCCATCTTTAAATAATGGAATCACAATTTCAGATTTTACATTTATGTTGCAAGCAATATAATTGTCTTGCGCTTCTACATCTGGCACTACAAAGTTTTCATTTGAAATTGCTACTTGACCACAAATACCTTTCCCGAATGGAATTATCGTATGCTCTGTAGCTATGCCAGCATATGCCTTTAAGTGCAAAGTTTTCTCTTGAGGATTGGCAAAATAAAATCCAACCCAATTATAATAATTAATCGAAGTTTGTAAAAGCTCGCAAATTTGAGTTAATCGATTGTCAATAGTTAAACTATCTGATGCAATGAGACTATTAATTTTTGACTGTAAATGTGTAAAGTTCAAAATAAATATAATTTTTTGTAAAAGTATTTTAATGTATTGAAATATGCCAATTACTAATTCTATATTTTTGTTTTAAATCTTACTATTTGAAAGCACTATTTAAAAAATATAAAACTGTAATTCGATTTGTCGTTTTATTTCTTGGGACTTACCTTGTTTTAACGATGATGTATTCTTTTTATTTATCGGTTTCTAATAGTAGTACTTATCCACCAGACTTTGTAACCAACCTTGTAGCAAAGCAGAGTAGTGCCTTAATAAAAGGGTTTGGATATCAGGCTGAGGTAATCCCACATGAGACAGAAACATCCATGAAATTGATAGTTAATGAGATCTATCTTGCGGAAGTTGTAGAAGGATGTAATGCAATTAGTATTATTATTTTATTTATTGCCTTTATTATTTCATTTGCTGAAAAATTTAAAAAGACATTTCTTTATATTTTAACTGGAATAGTATTGATATATAGTGTAAATGTACTTCGAATTTCAATTTTAGCCATTGCAATATATGAGCATCCTCAATATTCAGAAACTTTACATGGAGTGGTTTTTCCTGCAATTATCTATGGAATGGTTTTTTTATTGTGGATGATTTGGGTTAGAATGCTTAGTAAAACAGAAACTGAAAATGAATAGAATTATAAAAATAATACTTCTGTTGCTTTTAATAATCATTTTAATGTTAATCCGGCATTTTGAAGATTCTCTTTTTTACGACCCTTTAATTTCTTTTTTTAAATCAGATTATTCAAGACATTCCATTCCTGCTTTAAATTACTTCAAATTAATAGCTAATATTACTTTACGGTTTGGGTTAAATACCATCCTTTCATTAACAATACTAGGATTGTTATTTGAAGATAAAGGTATTGTGAAATTGGCGTCCATTTTATATGCAATATTATTTGTGGTTTTAATAATTGGCTTTACTTTCCTGCTGTTTTATTCAGAAGGCAGTAATTATTTTTCACTGTTTTATGTGAGACGTTTTTTAATACAACCCTTATTTTTATTAATATTAATTCCAGCTTTTTATTTTCAGAGGAAAAAAGGAGGACGTTAAATTTATTCTAAAAGAGGAATTATTTATTGTTTCTGCAGCATATTTTGTAATTTTGAAACTTATGCAAAAAGCAATTTCAATTTTACTTTGTATTTTAATGTTAGCAAGTAGCACCAATATTACTTATGCCAAACATTTTTGTGGAGATTATGAAATGATTTCTGTTATAACAATAGGAGAAAAGCTTCTTACTTGTGGTATGAAAACCAATTCAGACACTTGTGGAGATGAAACTCTTGAAAGCCATGATTGTTGTAAGAACAAGTATGATAATGTTGAAATAGATGATGATTATTCTTTAACGTATGATAGCGTTGCCATAAACATACCTTTTGTAAAAAGTTTTGTTTCCGTTTTTGTACTTCAACAATTCTCATTGAATAATGAATCTGTAAATTATTATGCAGATTATGACCCACCTCCTATAGATAAAGACATTCCTATTCTTTATCAAGTATTTATCATTTGATTCTTTCTTAGTTTTTGAACACTTTTGAAAACAAACCCTTGTTTTCAATATTCAACCTATTTGCAACATAGAAATATCTTGAGTATTTCTATAAATTAGAAAAACAAAGAATGAAACACATACTATATTTATTATTATTAATCCCATTGATATCCTTTTCGCAAAATCAAATTGAAGGTCGGATTTTAGAGGATACTAATGAAAGTAAAGACATTGGATTGGCTGGTGTAAATGTCTTTTGGGCAAGTGAATCAGTAGGTGCCATCACAGATATGGACGGCACATTTACCATACCTTATAAAAAGGAATATACAAAATTAGTAATTAGTTTTGTAGGGTTTAAAACCGATACCTTAACCATTACAGAGCCTAAGGCTATACGCCATAAATTAAAACAAAGTGGACAATTAGACGAAGTATTAATTTCAGCAAGAAAAAAAGCATCTTCGAGATCTTATATATCTTCTAGTAATATCATTAATGTAAGTAGTGACGAATTATTAAAAGCTGCCTGTTGTAATCTTTCGGAAAGTTTCGAAACTAATCCTTCGATTGATGTAAACTTTGCAGATGCAATTACCGGTACAAGACAAATTAAAATGTTAGGATTAACGAGTCCGTATATTTTAATTACCACAGAAAATGTCCCTTCTATTAGAGGCGCATCACAAGCTTATGGCTTAAGTTTTATTCCTGGAACTTGGGTGGAAAGCATTCAGATAACCAAAGGATCTGGATCTGTGGTGAATGGATTTGAAAGCATTGCGGGGCAAATTAATGCAGAGTTACAGAAACCTTCAAGAGATGATAAATTGTTTGTGAATGCTTATGCAAATGGAAATGGGCGGTTTGAATTGAATACGCATCTAAATACAAAAGTTTCGAATAGATGGGATACTGGATTGTATTTACACGGTAATATACGTGATAAAAAATTCGATAAGAATGGAGATTCGTTTTTGGATATGCCTTTACAAAAACAAATTAATATTATGAATCGTTGGCAATATACCGATACAGAAAATGGATTTGTTAGCTTTTTTAATTTCAGGTTTTTAAATGATGAAAAACTAACTGGTCAAGTTGATTTTGATCCAGATAAAGATAAATTCACCACCAATTATTGGGGAAGTGAAATTAATACCAGACGTTTTGATGCCTCTGCAAAATTGGGATATGTTAATCCAGAAATTCCTTATCAAAGTATAGGACTGCAAGCAGCATACAGCAACCATCAACAAGAGTCTTATTTTGGATTGAATATATACGATATTACACATGATAGTTTTTATGCTAATGCTATTTATAATTCGATAATTGGGGATTCTAGAAATAAGTTTAAAACAGGGCTGAGTGCTACTTACGATGATTATGACGAGCTGGTTAATACAACTAAATATAAAAGAAGTGAAAGGTCTTTAGGAGGGTTTTTTGAATATTCTTACGATAATTTAGGAGACTTAAATTTAACTGCAGGATTGCGAATAGACACACATAATTTATTAGGTACTTTTTTAACGCCTAGAATACATGCGAGATATACGCCTTGGGAAGATTCAGCCTTTAGAGTTTCGGCAGGAAGAGGAAAACGTAGTGCAAATATTTTTACGGAAAATCAAAAAATGTTTGCTACAGGCAGAAACATACAAATTTTAGATTCTTCAGGGAGTATTTATGGATTAGACCCAGAAATTGCTTGGAATTATGGAATATCATTCTCACAAAAATTTAATGTATTTGGAAAAAAATCTGATATTACAATTGATTATTATAGAACAGATTTTGTGAATCAAATTGTGGTGGATTGGGAAAATTCCAGAAGTGTATACTTTTATAATTTAGAAGGGGAAAGTTATGCAAATAGCTTCCAAGCCGAATTAAATATGAATCTTTTTGAAGGATTTGATCTAAGGACTGCTTATAAGTTCTATGATGTGAAAACAGATTATAGCACAGGAAAACTAGACAAGCCCTTAACGCCAAAGCATAGAGTGTTTTTAAACACATCTTATGAAACAAATAGAAAGGAAAATTTCGCGCAATGGAAATTTGATACCACATTTAATTGGTTAGGAGAACAACGTTTTTCTTCCACAGAAAATAACCCTGTCGAATATCAGTTGCCAGATATTACACCAACAGTTGCCACCATAAATGCTCAGGTTACAAAAGTGTTTTCCAAATCATTTGAAGTATATTTGGGAGGAGAAAATTTAACTAATGAAAAGCAATCGGATCCAATCTTAAATAGTGAAAATCCATTTGAGCCAACATTTGATACAACTTTTGTATATGGACCAATTTTTGGAGTAAGTTATTATGCTGGATTGCGATATAAATTAAATTAACAAGTTGCCTCGAGCGCAGTCGAGAGGAATTAATTAGGTCTCGACTGCGCTCGAACTGACAAAAAATAAATAATATGAAAAAATTAATTTTATTAGCAGTAGTTATGATAATGAGTATTTCAAGTTATGCTCAAGACAAAAATGCAAAAGCATCGATTGAAGTAGATGGAGTTTGTTTAATGTGTAAAGAGCGTATAGAAAAAGCCTCCATTAAAACTAAAGGAGTGAAATCTGCAGTTTGGAATGTGAAAACCCATGAGTTAAGTCTTATCTATGATGAACGTAAAACAGATTTAAATACGATACAAGAAGGAATAGCAGCTGTTGGTCACGATACTAAAGAAATAGTAGCAACAGACGAAGCATACGCTTCTGTACATCCTTGTTGTAAATATAGAGAGGAAGCTGTTCAAGATGATCATAAGAATTAATTCTTAAAAAAAATATAAGCATAAAAAAAGACCTCTGAATTTCAGAGGTCTTTTTTTTTATAGTTATTATAAGGTAGCTGAGCCTGCGTTGTACTGAGCTAGTCGAAGTGTCGAAGCTACATCATTCCTGGCATACCGCCACCTCCCATTGGAGGCATAGCAGGAGCATCTTCTTTAATGTCAACTAATGCACATTCGGTAGTTAATATCATTCCTGCAACAGAAGCTGCATTTTCTAAAGCAACACGGGTTACTTTTTTAGGATCGATAATACCTGCTTTTAACATATCTACATATTCATCAGATTTTGCATCATAACCAAAGTTTTTCTTTCCTTCCAATACTTTGTTTATTACAACAGAACCTTCTCCGCCTGCATTTTCAACAATAGTACGTAATGGAGCTTCAATTGCTTTAGCAACGATGTTTATACCAGTTACTTCATCAAGACTATTCGTACTTAATTTTTCTAATACAGATTTAGCTCTTACTAAAGCTACACCACCGCCAGCTACTATTCCTTCTTCTACAGCAGCACGAGTTGCATTTAAAGCATCATCAACACGGTCTTTCTTTTCTTTCATTTCTACTTCAGAAGCAGCTCCAACATATAAAACTGCAACACCACCTGCTAACTTAGCAAGTCTTTCTTGTAGTTTTTCTTTGTCATAATCGCTTGTAGTAGATTCAATCTGTGATTTAATCTGATTTACTCTTGCTTTAATATCACTTTTATTACCAGCACCTTTAACGATAGTAGTATTGTCTTTATCAATGGTAACAGTTTCAGCTGTTCCTAACATATCTAAAGTTGCATTTTCTAGAGTAAATCCTAGTTCTTCAGAAATTACTGTTCCTCCTGTAAGTATGGCAATATCTTCTAACATTGCTTTACGTCTGTCACCAAATCCTGGAGCTTTTACAGCAGCAATTTTAAGAGAACCACGTAATTTATTTACTACTAAAGTAGCTAATGCTTCACCATCAACATCTTCAGCAATAATTAATAAAGATTTCCCTTGTTGTGCAACAGGCTCAAGAATAGGTAGTAAATCCTTCATAGTAGAAACCTTTTTGTCATATAACAAAATCATTGGGTTCTCCATTTCAGTTTGCATTTTCTCACTATCTGTAACAAAATAAGGAGATAAATAACCACGGTCAAACTGCATTCCTTCCACAACATCTACATAGGTTTCTGTTCCTTTAGATTCTTCAACAGTAATAACTCCTTCTTTACCAACTTTACTAAAAGCTTCAGAAATTAAATCTCCAATTAATTCATCATTATTTGCAGAAATGGAAGCTACTTGCTTAATCATACCTGAAGAGTTACTAACTTTTTTTGCTTGTTTGTTTAAGTCTTCAACAATTGCAGTTACTGCTTTATCAATACCAGATTTTAAATCCATTGGATTTGCACCAGCAGCAACATTCTTTAATCCTTCTTTAACAATAGCTTGGGCTAAAACAGTAGCGGTAGTTGTACCGTCTCCTGCTAAGTCATTGGTTTTTGAAGCAACTTCTTTAACCATTTGCGCTCCCATATTTTCAAGAGGATCTTCTAATTCAATTTCTTTTGCGACAGTTACACCATCTTTAGTGATTTGAGGTCCGCCGAATGATTTTCCTATAATTACATTACGTCCTCTAGGACCTAAAGTAACCTTTACTGCATCAGCTAATGCATTAACACCACGTTTAATACTATCGCGTGCTTCAATATCAAATTTTATATCTTTTGCCATTGTTTTTTGCTTTGTACAAAAAGCTGTAAGCTGTATGCTCTAAGCTTTATGCGTTATTATTTTAGTTTTTGTTTTAATGAGTAAATTTTTTGCTTTATTCTATTTATATCTGAATTTAATTTCTCAAAGGAAGATAAATCTATATAATTTAATTCTTTTGAAAGTATAATTAAATATTCAGATTCTGTTGCAGAGCCTAGAGATATTGTTAAAAAACGATTGAATTCAGCATCACTATCTCTTCCACAACCTTCACTAATATTTGTTGGAATTGAAGATGAAGCTCTTCTTAATTGGGAAGTTAAACCGTAAATTTCTTCTTTTGGAAATGTTTTAGTTAAACTATAAATTTCCAAAGTAAAAGAATGACTTAATTTCCAGATATCATATTTTTTAAAATCTCTCACAGCATATAGCGTATAGCTTAAGGCTTAAAGCCTTTAGATTATTGCCAAAATATCTTCTTCTCGCATAATAAGGTAATCGTTACCTTCATGCTTTAATTCGCTACCAGAATATTTT
This sequence comes from uncultured Flavobacteriales bacterium, assembly GCA_913058295.1. Classification (GTDB taxonomy): domain Bacteria; phylum Bacteroidota; class Bacteroidia; order Flavobacteriales; family Flavobacteriaceae; genus Marifrigoribacter. The sequence goes on from CAJXRD010000004.1 coordinate 66,602, forward strand.
CCATAAAGAACGATATCTCCAACTTTTACAGTCATATCATGATCTTTAGTTCCTTTTCCTACAGCAACTACTTTTCCTTGTTGTGGTTTTTCTTTTGCTGAATCTGGTATGTATATTCCAGATGCTGTTTTTGTTTCTGCTTCTTGAGGAACAACTAAAACTCTATCTGAAAGGGGTTGAATTTTTAATGCCATTAGTATTCTATTTTTTAGTTATTAATTTCTTTAAGGTTTTATGCTAAAAGTATGCCATCTAAAAATAAGTGACATTCTAAAACAAAAAATGCCAGCTTGTCATAAGCTGGCATTTTAAAAATATTATTTGTTCGAAATCACTATTCAGTACCTCCGTTGTTTTCTGCTGGTGTTTCTGTATTTGTTTCGCTTGGCAAAGCATTCTCCATTATTGTTTGATCAAATGCTTTAGAATCTGTAGATCCAACATCTCCCATAATAGATATGTTAGAAAGTAATATTAGAGCTAATAAAAGAGTAGCTAAAGTCCAAGTACTTTTATCTAAAAAGTCGGTTGTTTTTTGAACACCTCCTAGTTGTTGGTTGCCACCTCCACCAAAAGAAGAAGATAATCCACCTCCTTTAGGGTTTTGCACCATGATAACAATTATTAGTAAAAATGCTACGAAAATGATTAATCCTATAAAAATTGTAAACGTACTCATAATTCTTTTTTATTTTTTGAAAACTTCTTAGGAGTTTTCTAGTTTTTTTATTGCCCGAATTTGGTCTGCAAAGAAACCACTTTTTTCGGGATATTTCAAAATTAATATATGATAAGCTTGTAAAGCTTTTTTGTAATTTTTTTGTTGCAAATATACCCTGGCTAAGGTTTCCGTCATAAGTGCATCTGGAGCCTTTGTATATTGCGATGCTAGGTTTTTGTTATCTTGCTTATTCGAAGTACTTGGCTCCGGTTTATCCTTGGGAGAAAGCTTGGGTTTGTTCTGAATAAACTTATCGATTAAGTCAAAGTTTTGTTGTTTCTCTGTGGATGCCTCTCTATTTTCTGTCCGATTAATTGGTGTTGCTGCAGTAAGTTTTAACCACTCTGAAAATGAATGAGAATCTTCTTTGGTGAAATCTAGTGGCTGCTCAACTATTAAATTTTCATTAGAAGACGTTTTTTCTTCTATAATTTTTTCGACAGATTCCATCTTTCTTTCAAATAACTCCGGATTTAATATTGCCTCTGCCTTTTTAAGTTCGTTTTTTATTTGATTATCTAATTCTATGCTTAATTGTTCGGATATATTTTCAGAAGTAACTTCAATTTCACGAATTGATTCATCATGTTGTTGAATGATTTCTGAAATTTCGTTTTGGGCAAAACTTTCAGAAGTAATATAATCAAAAAGTATATTTCTATCGGTAGTATAAGCAGCAGTGATTTTTAACGCATCATTGTATAAATAACTATTGTCGTTTTTTAAACCTTTTAATTGTAAAGCTCTTGCAGACTGAAAATATGGATAACGTTCAATTACTTCTGTTAAGTTTTTTTGACCTTCCACACTTATTTTTTGAGGATTAACTAATAGATATGTAAAGTCTTTAATGTTCATTTTTTTTCCATTGAAAGCAGGAATCTCTTTAAATTATTTATAAATATACTACCAATTTGCAAGAGAAGCGTTAAAAATATCTTGTGTAATGCGTTCGAAAATAAATTCTATAGCTACATCTAATTGTGAACCTGTAAGTTGTGTGGCTCCATCATAATCAAAATAGAAAGAGAACCGCTGTTCAAAATCTTTTAATTCTTCTTTCGTGTTATAAAACCTTACATTAACTCCAATTGTTAATCGGTTTTGAGCTGCAGAAATTTCAGAAGTTGCAGTAATTGGTGAAATATAATATTCTACAATTTCACCTTCAAATATTAAATCCCCACTACTATTTACTAAATCTAAATTTGTTTGATTTAAAAGTAAATCTTGTAATTTTATAGTGAACTCTCTGTCAATTCCAGGTTCTACGATAGGAGCGTTGTTCTGAAAATAATTTACTTGATATGTCTTTGTGCTAGTATAATCTATATCTGCACCGGTAAATGAGTAGGAACCACAACCTTGTAATATGAATGTGAAAATTAGTAAAATAAATAATTGGTTGATGTGTTTCATGAGTAAATGCTTACAAAAGAGGGTTAATTTACAAATTATATTGTTTGATTTTTCGATATAAAGTTCTTTCAGAAATTCCTAATTCATCTGCAGCGTCTTTTCGTTTTCCTTTGTATTTCTCTAAGGATTTTTTTATTAATTCTAATTCTTTATCGTGTATGGAAAGACTTTCTTCTTCTTCAATCTCTTCTACATAATCGTATTTATTCCCTTGAGTTTCCGAAACGTTCTGTGGGATGTTTAAAACTTCAACATTATTCTCTTCTGCAGAAACAACTTGGTCATCAATTAATGTGGTTAATGAACTTTCATTATTTTGAGTGTCGGAATGCATCTTATTAATTATAGAAGAATGCTCTTCTTGTACCTTGGCGCTATTATCAGATTTCATCAACTCTAGCGTTAGTTTCTTAACATCATTAAGGTCTCTTTGCATGTCGAATAATACCTTATATAAAAGTTCACGTTCGTTGCTAAAATCACTTTCGCTCTTTTTGGTTTCAATCACCGCAGGAAGATTGTTCCCTACTACTTGCAGATAACTTCTAAGGGTTTCTTGTGTAATATTTCGTTCTTTTTCTAATACTGAAATTTGCTCTGCAATGTTTCTTAATTGTCGAATATTACCGCCCCATCTGTATTTTAATAGTAAATCTTTGGCTTGTTCGTCCAACCGAATAGTTGGCATTTTGTATTTTAAAGCAAAGTCTGAAGCAAATTTTCTAAATATTAAATGAATGTCTTCAGATCGTTCACGTAAAGGAGGAATTAGAATTTCTATGGTACTTAATCTATAATATAAATCTTCTCTAAACTTACCAGATTTTATAGCTTCTGCCATATTGATGTTGGTAGCAGCAACAATACGAACATCTGTTTTTTGTGTTTTAGAGGAACCTACTTTTAAGAATTCACCATTTTCTAATACCCGTAATAATCGTACTTGGGTTGGCAAAGGTAATTCTCCAACTTCATCTAGAAATATAGTACCTCCATCTGCAACTTCAAAATAGCCATTTCGAGTAGAAGTTGCTCCGGTAAATGCTCCTTTTTCATGGCCAAAAAGTTCACTATCTATAGTGCCTTCAGGTATTGCGCCACAATTTACTGCGATGTATTTCGCATGTTTTCTATGCGATAAGGAATGTATGATTTTAGGAATACTTTCTTTACCCACACCGCTTTCTCCAGTAACTAGAACCGAAATATCTGTAGGCGCCACTTGGATTGCTTTTTCGATAACACGATTAAGCTTAGGGTCATTACCAATAATCCCGAATCGTTGTTTTATTGCTTGTATTGATTCCATATGCAATTAATTATTTTCAGAATAACCAATTCCTTCTCCAATCAATGTTGCGCTTGTACAGTCATTAATTTTTACCATTACAAATTCCCCAACCTTATAGCTTTCTTTTGGAAAAACAGCTACTGTATTTTGTGAAGTTCTTCCTGCCCAATGTTGATCGCTTTTTTTAGATTCTTTTTCTATTAGAACTTCAAAAGTTTTTCCGACAAATTCTTCAGATCTATAGTGACAATGTATTCTTTGAAGGGCTACGATTTCAGCTAATCGTCTTTTTTTGACTTCTTCAGGAACGTCATCTACAAGCTTTTTTGCTGCTAATGTTCCTGGTCTTTCAGAATATGAAAACATATACCCATAATCGTATTTTACATATTCCATCAAACTTAAGGTTTCTTGATGGTCTTCTTCTGTCTCTGTTGGGAAGCCTGTAATCATATCTTGTGAGATAGAACATTCTGGAAGTATTTTACGAACGTTGTCTATTAAGGTAATATACTCTTCGCGGCTATGTTGGCGATTCATTTCTTTTAATATTCTAGTACTTCCACTTTGTACAGGCAAATGAATATAATCGCAAATATTTTTATGCTTTGCCATGGTATGCAATACATCCAATGACATGTCTTGCGGATTCGAAGTCGAAAACCGAAGACGCATTTTTGGTTGTTCTTTTGCAACAAGATCTAGCAATTGAGAAAAATCCATCGCTGTTGCTTTTTGTATGTCTGAAGCTTTTTTAAATCCTTTTTTAAGGCCACCTCCATACCATAAATAGCTATCTACATTTTGCCCTAATAAGGTGATTTCTTTATATCCTTTATTAGCTAAATCGTTTACCTCGGTTAATATACTTTGAGGATCACGACTACGTTCTCGACCTCTTGTAAAAGGTACTACGCAAAAGGTACACATATTATCGCATCCACGAGTAATACTAACAAATGCAGTAACTCCATTTCCGCCTAATCTAACGGGTGAAATGTCTCCATAAGTCTCGTCTTTTGAAAGAATTACATTTACTGCATCTCTTCCGTCTTCAACTTCTTTTATAAGATTTGGAAGGTCTTTGTAAGCATCAGGACCAACCACCAAGTCTACTATTTTTTCTTCTTCTAGAAATTTCTCTTTTAGTCGTTCTGCCATACAGCCCAAAACACCTACTTTCATTCCTGGATTTATTTTTTTAACCGCATTGTATTTTTGTAATCTTTTGCGAATGGTTTGTTCTGCTTTATCTCTTATAGAACAGGTATTTACCAAAACTAGATCGGCATCCTCTAAATTTTGCGTGGTATTAAAGCCTTCATTTGCAAGAATAGAAGCAACAATTTCACTATCACTAAAATTCATAGCACAGCCATAACTTTCTATAAATAGTTTTCGAGTATTGTTGTCATTGTTTTCTAGAACTAATGTTTCGCCTTGTTTCTTTTCGTCAATTATCTTTTCCATATATATTCTTCGCGAGATTGAAGTTTTGTTTGATTTAAGCTAGAGAAATTGATTGTCAATTAATATGCCCGTCTGTTTTAAACACAGCAAAGATACAATTAAATTGAATTGCGTGACATTATGGCAGATTTCTTTTTTATAACTTTGAAGTAAATAAAATTGAATTATAACTATGAAAAACGACATTCTTCAGAAAATAGAAACGGCTGCAACACCAGATTTTGGAAACCTTCTTTCAAAGAGTTTTAATCTTTTTAAAAGAATATGGGTAGAATCTTTAGTGCACCTACTCATTACAATGATTGCAGTGTTACCTTTCATAGTTTTAGTTTACTTGCCATTTATTCCAATATTAATAAGCTCTGTTCAAGGTGGTTATGCAAGTGGTTTTGAGCCTTTTATGGGCTATTCATTTTTGATGCTTCTTGGTTACTTTATTCTTCTTTTTATACTAATAATAATGATGCAAGGGGTTTCTATCGCTATTACAGCTCATTTTTTTCAGGTTTGTAAAAATGAAGATCTAGGTGTTGAAAAAGAGACAGGAGACTATTTTGCTTATTTGAAAGGAAACAATTTTAATAAAGTATTTATGTTGTCCTTAGCTACTTTTGGTATTTCAATAGCTGCCTTATTATTATGTTACTTTCCAATATTTTATGTGATGGTTCCTTTGCAACTTATCATAGTTGTTTTTGCTTTCAATGATAAATTATCGGTTTCAGAGATTATTATAATAAGCTTTAAACTGGGGAATAAATTCTGGTTGTTATTGTTTGGTTTGATAATAGTTTCCTCTATGATTGCTCAATTAGGAGTTATTTTGTGCTTTGTTGGATTATTTATTACCGCTTATTTTGTTCATATTCCTATCTATTATTTTTACAAGGAAACTATAGATTTTAATGGGTGTACAGGAGATTCTAATGATGAATTTCTCACCCATTATAAAAATTAATATTTTGAGTTTTAAAAACATTTTTACTAAACTAAAAATTGTGTTTTAAAAAAAAAAGATACTTTTGTAGCCCTAATAAAATTGAATATGGCAAAGAATTTAGTGATTGTGGAGTCCCCTGCAAAAGCAAAAACAATAGAAAAATTTCTTGGAAAAGATTTTAAAGTTACCTCTAGTTTTGGACATATTGCAGATCTTCCTTCTAAAGAATTAGGAGTAAATGTAGATGGAGATTTTATGCCCAAATATATTATTCCAACTGAGAAGAAAAGTTTGGTAAAAGATTTAAAGTCACTAGCTAAAAATGCCGATATGGTTTGGCTAGCGAGTGATGAGGATCGAGAAGGAGAAGCTATTGCGTGGCATCTGTCAGAGACTTTAAAATTGAATGATGACAATACAAAACGTATTGTTTTTCATGAAATTACTAAAACGGCTATTTTAAAGGCAATAGAAAATCCTAGAAAAATTAATTACGATCTTGTAGATGCACAGCAAGCTAGAAGAGTTTTAGATAGATTAGTGGGTTATGAGCTTTCCCCTGTATTATGGAGAAAGGTAAAAGGAGGCTTGTCTGCCGGAAGAGTGCAGTCTGTTGCAGTTAGATTAATTGTAGAAAGAGAAAGGCAAATTGAGGGTTTTGTGCCTGTTGCTTCTTTTAGGATTATAGCAGAATTTACTACTAATGCAGGAAATAAATTTAAAGCAAAACTCCCTAAAAATTTTAAAACTGAAGCAGAAGCTCGGGATTTTTTAAATAAAAATATTGAAGCGACTTATAAAGTTTCAGATTTAGTTAAAAAACCTGCAAAAAAATCACCAGCGCCGCCATTTACTACCTCTACGCTTCAACAAGAAGCTTCTAGAAAATTATATTTTTCAGTAGGAAAAACAATGACCATTGCGCAACGTTTATATGAAGCTGGTCTTATAACCTATATGAGAACCGATAGTGTTAATCTTTCTAATGACGCTAAACAAGCTGCGGAAGAAGAAATTACAAATTCATACGGTAGAGAATATAGTGCGCCGAGAAATTTTAAAAGTAAAGTAAAAGGTGCGCAAGAGGCTCACGAGGCTATTCGACCAACAGATATGTCTAAGCATACTATATCTGGAGACTATGATCAAGAAAGATTGTATTCTTTAATTTGGAAACGAACTATTGCTTCACAAATGAGTGATGCTCAATTGGAGCGTACTAATGTAAAAATTGATATCAACTCTACGCCAACTGTTTCAGAACAGTTTGTTGCTAATGGTGAAATGATAAAATTTGATGGATTCCTAAAAGTTTATTTAGAAGGAACCGATCTTGAAGATGAAGAACAGGAAGGAATGTTGCCTAAACTTATGGTTGGGGATAACCTTTCTAAAAATTATATCTCCGCTACACAACGTTTTACAAGACCTGCCTATCGCTATACGGAAGCCTCTTTAGTAAAGCAAATGGAAGAGTTGGGTATTGGAAGACCTTCTACTTATGCACCAACTATTTCAACCATTATAAATCGTAATTATGTTGAAAAAGGAACTGTTGAGGGAACGGAACGGAAATACCTTCAGTTGATTTTAGAAGATGCTGTAAAAGATAATACATTAACCGAAATGGTTGGTTCTGATAAGGGGAAATTAGTTCCAACAGACATAGGAATGATCGTAAATGACTTTTTGGTAGAACACTTCGAATATGTTTTAGATTATAATTTCACTGCCAAAGTAGAGCAAGATTTCGATAGTATTGCTGTTGGAGATAGAGAATGGACAGATTTAATTAAAAGTTTTTATCAAAAATTCCATCCTCAAGTTGAGGATGTAACTGAAAATGCTGCCAGAGAAAGTGGAGAAAGAGTTTTGGGAGAAGACCCACAAACCGGAAAAGTGGTATTGGTAAGATTAGGGAAGTTTGGTCCTATGGCTCAAATTGGCGGTCCAGATGATGAGGAAAAGAAATTTGCAAGCTTAACACCCGATCAACAATTACATCATATTACATTTGATGAGGTGATGGATTTGTTCAAATTACCTAAGGATTTGGGGATTTATGATGGAGTAGAGGTGCAGGTTAATAATGGACGATTTGGTCCCTATGTGAAATTTGATAAAAAGTTTATTTCATTGCCTAAAGGAATGGATCCTTTAAATGTAGATATGGAAACAGCTATTGATCTTATTGAAGAGAAGAAAAAAGCAGATGCTCCAATTTATGAATATGAAGATTTACCGGTTCAAAAAGGTGTCGGGAGGTTTGGTCCATTTATTAAATGGAATAGTATGTTTATTAACGTAAACAAAAAATATGATTTCGATAATTTATCAGATGATGATATTGTTGAATTAATTGAGACAAAGAAGCAAAAAGAAATCGATAAGCTTATTCATGATTGGCCAGAGGAAGGAATTAGACTTGAAAAGGCAAGATGGGGTAGGTTTCATCTATTAAAAGGAAAAACTAAGATAGAACTTCCAAAAACTACTAAAGCGGAGAAGATGACTTTAGAGCAAGCTTTAGATATTATTGCTAAGAAAGCACCTAAGAAGAAAGCTGCAACAAAGAAAAAATCTACTGCTAAGAAAAAAACCACTGCTAAGAAAAAATAATGATCGATTTTCTCATTCCAGTATCCAATTCTGTTTTGGCTCATAGAGAGATATTACCAGAAGGTGTATTAGGAAAACATATTGCGGTACATAGTAGTAAGGGTGAACTGCCAGAACTCACAAATGTTAAGTTCGCGCTTATTGGCGTCAAAGAAAACCGGAACGATGTAGATTATATTGGAGAGGACTTGTGTTTTGATGCAATTCGTAAAACTTTTTATTCATTATACCCGGGAAATTGGAAGCATAATGTCATAGATATAGGGGATATAGACAAAGGCGAAACAGTACAGGACACTTATTTTGCTTTAAAGGCAGTAGTTTCAGATTTATTGAAAGAAAAGATTATTCCGCTAATTATGGGTGGAAGTCAAGATTTGGTATATGCTCAATATAGATCCTATGATAGTTTAGGTAATATGGTGAACCTTGTAAATGTCGACAGTAATTTTGATATTGGAGATGCAGAAAGTACCATTACAAACAAATCTTTTATAGGAAAGGTAATTGTAGATAAACCCTATAGCTTATTTAACTATTCAGCAATTGGCTACCAATCCTTTTTTAATTCCCCAGATGAGATTTCATTAATGGAGAAGTTGTTTTTTGATGCATATAGACTGGGAGAAGTAACAGCAGATATCACAATTGTAGAGCCAATATTAAGAAATGCAGATATTGTTTCTTTTGATATTGGTGCAATAAAAAGTGCAGAATTAAGTTATAAAAACAGTAAAAGTCCAAATGGTTTTGATGGTCGAGAGATTTGTGCAATTGCACGTTATGCGGGAATTAGCAATAAAGTGAGTTCATTTGGCGTTTATGAATTAAAGGATTTTGCGGATGCACAAAGTGCAGCAATGCTTATATCTCAAGTTTTTTGGTATTTTATTGAAGGGGTAAATTTTAGAGTTTCTGATGAAGATTTTAGCAACGAAACCCACTATACCACATATAAAGTGCCTATTGATGATGAGGTGTTAATATTTAAAAAAAGCATAAAAACGGGTAGATGGTGGATTGAGTTACCATTTATTTCAAATAATAATAATAAATTAAAAAGGAGTACGTTATTACCTTGCACTTATGGCGAATATTTAGGTGCATGTAATCAGGAAATACCTGAGCGATGGATGAAAGCCCGTCGAAAAAACGAAATTTAATAAAACAAACTAAAATTTATTGATTTTAAGGGTTTTTTAAGAAATATGTTGTTTTTTAATAAATTTATAAATAGGTTTACGCCCTTGAATCACGATAATTTAACCTAAATACCTATGAAGAAGCTTATTGCATTCTCTGCGATTATTGCCATATTATCTAGTTGTAGCTCTGGAGACAGAGGAGAGCTAGTTGGAACTAAAGGAAAGGCATGGCATCCTGAAAAACCTTTTGGAATGACACTTGTCCCTGGAGGTTCTTTTATTATGGGTAAATCAGACGATGACTTTGTTGCTGTTAATGATGCGCCTACTAAAACAGTTACTGTTCGTTCATTTTATATGGATGAAACAGAAATTACCAATGCTGAATACAGACAATTTGTTTATTGGGTTCGCGACTCTACCGTTAGATTGAAACTTGCGATACTTGCCGATGAGGTTGGTGCAACTCCAGGAGACGAAGGAATTGGAGATTATGCTTTTGTTGATCAGGAGAATGAAGAAATGACTCCATATGACCAATATATGTATGATAACTATTTTGGAATGGGTGATGATTTCTATGCAGGTAGAAAAATAAACAACACTCCAGATATTCAATGGGATACAGCAAGCTATCCAGATGAATATTATAGTGAAGTAATGGATACTATGTATATTCCAGCGGAAGAAGCATATAATGGACAGCGTACTATTGATGTTACTAAGCTTAAATTTCAATATACTTATATGGATATTGAAGCAGCAGCTAGAGCAGCAAAAAATGGTAGTTCAGACAGAAAAGAATTTATTAAAAAAGAAGAATTATTAATTTATCCAGATACAACTGTATGGGTGAGAGATTATAACTATTCATATAATGAGCCAATGCATAATGATTACTTCTGGCATCAAGCCTATGGAGATTATCCTGTTGTTGGTGTTAGTTGGCATCAAGCTAAAGCATTTACTGCTTGGAGAACATTATATAAAAATTCATACCAAAAAGAGAGAAAACGTCAACATATCAATTCTTTTAGACTTCCAAGTGAAGCTGAATGGGAATATGCTGCACGTGGTGGATTAGAATCTGCAACTTTTCCTTGGGGTGGACCCTATACAAAAAATGACAGAGGTTGTTTCATGGCTAACTTTAAACCACTTCGTGGGGATTATGCAGCAGATCAAGCTTTGTATACTGTAGAAGCGAAATCTTACGAGCCAAATGATTATAATCTTTATAATATGGCAGGAAACGTTTCTGAATGGGTAGCTTCATCTTATGAGCCATCCTCATACGATTATACTTCTAATATGAATCCAAATGTAAACGACCCTGAGAATAAACGTAAAGTTGTTCGTGGTGGTTCTTGGAAAGATATAGCTTACTTTTTACAAGTAAGTAGTAGAGATTATGAATATGCTGATTCCGCAAGAAGCTACATTGGATTTAGAACTGTACAAGATTATATGGGAACCGATGTTGTTTTAAACGAAAAATTAGGCGACGCTAGATAATAAAAGACTTCAAACAAAAACAAACTTAACTAAAAACAAAAAAAACACACACTATTATGGCACAATCAAGATCATCAAAGAAGTTATTTAACATGGCTTACGGGCTAGGAGCATCTATAGTAATTATGGGAGCACTATTTAAAATTCTTCACTGGGAATTAGGACCACTTAATGGAGGTATATTATTAGCAGTAGGACTTATTACGGAAGCAATTATTTTTGCTATATCTGCTTTTGAACCAGTAGACGATGATTTAGACTGGGCTCTTGTTTATCCAGAATTAGCTGGAGGAATGGGGAAAGCAAGTAAAAAAGAAGCTCAAGATGCTAAAGGTGTTTTATCTGGAAAATTAGATGAAATGTTAAAAGATGCAAGAATAGATTCAGAATTAATGACTAGCTTAAGTGATAGCATTAGATCTTTTGAAGGCGCTGCAAAAGGTATGGCTCCAACATCAGATGCAATGAATTCTACTAAAAAATATAGTGAGGAAATGGCTTTAGCTGCTGCACAAATGGAATCTTTAAATAGTTTGTATAAAGTACAAGTAGAGTCTACTAGTCGTCAAACGGAAGTAAACGAAAGAGTTGCTGAAAATGCAGAGCAATTGAAGCAACAAATGGAAAATTTAACAACGAACCTATCTTCATTAAATGGAGTATACGGAGGGATGTTGTCTGCTATGAATAGTAAGAACTAATTTGGTTTTTCAAACCTTAATATTAATCTTTAAAAAGAATTAAAATGGCAGGAGGAAAACAATCCCCAAGGCAGAAGATGATAAATCTAATGTATTTGATTTTTATCGCAATGCTTGCATTAAATATGTCTAAAGAGGTATTATCCGCTTTTGGACTATTAGAAGTGAAAATAACTGAAGCAAATGTAGCTACCGATATGCGTAATGATGCATTTATGGCAAATCTGGCTGTTAAAGCGTCTGAAGAACCACAAACATATTCTGATTTAAATGAGAAAGCAAAAAGAGTAAACGCACTTTCTGATGATCTTGATAATTATATTGAAGGGCTTAAAACCGATATGATGAAAACGGTAAAAGCTGACGAACAAGATAATTATGAAGTACAAGATAAACCTGATTTCTTAGATACTAAATTTTTTAAAGGAGATGTTCTTTCAAAAGATGGTAAGCTATTTCAATCAAATATGATAGCTTATAAAGATGGAATTCTTGAAATATTAGGGGATGATTTTCCAGTTATAACTGAATCTGTAAATAAACAATTTGGTTTAGCAGATGAATCGCCAAGAGGTAAGAAGGTAAAAGTAAATGCTGTTAAGTTTCATTTTGAAGGTTTCCCAATGGTGGCTTCAAAAACTAAGTTGACTCAAATACAATCTAACATTAAAACGATTCAGAATCAAATCTTATCTACGATGATGAGAGGTGAGCAAACTGCTTCATTATCTGTAAATACAGATAATTATTCAACTTTGTTAGAATCTCCTAAGTCTGCTTATTATGCAGGTGAGAAATTTGATGGTTCTATTGTTTTAGGTCGTGTGGATGATCAAACAAAACCTACTAGAGTTGAAATAACTTTAGATGGAAGAGCACTTGTTGAGGATACAGATTATACCTTCAATGGTGGTCGTATTGCATTAAATGTTAGTGCAGGTAATGCAGGTGAGCATAAACTGGAAGGAAATCTTATTTTTATACAAGATGGAGTAGAAACAGAAGTTCCTGTTTCAAGTTCATTTTCAACCATATCTCCTCCAAATTCTGCAACGATATCAGCAGATAAAATGAATGTATTATATCGTGGTGTTAAAAATCCATTGACTATTTCTATGGATGGAGTTCCAAATAATAATGTAACTGCAAATGCTCAAGGTTTAACTAGAGGTTCTGGTAGTTCTTATATTATGGATGTTACTACTGTAAAAGGTAGAGAAGTAACTATTAATGTAACTGGTACTATAGATGGAAAAGCATTCCCATCAAAAGGAACTTTTAGAATAAAAGATATTCCTCGTCCTACTGGTACTATTCGTGGTGAAGATGGAAATGGAGGACCAGTACGTATGCAACGTCAAGGTTTAGAGATTTCTTCTGTTGGAGCTATGTTATTTGATTTTGATTTTGATTTAAAATTGAATGTATCTGGATTTAGCTTTAAAGTTGCTGGACAGCCTACTGTAAAAGTTACTGGAGGAAAACTTAATGCACAAGCAAAAAGTGCTTTGAAAAGAGCGAAAAGAGGAGAGACAGTACAAATATTTGATATCAACGCAAAAATTGCAGGAAATTCAAGTTATAAATTACCTAGAATTACACCAGTATTTGTTGAGTTGACAAACTAGACTAAATTATTATTTATGAATATTAGAAATGTTGTTTTAAGTGTTTTTGGATTATTATTGATTAATATGAGTGCTTTTGCACAAATAAATGTCCTTAATGCCAAAACTCCTGAGGAAATTGGTCAAAAAACCGAAGAGCAATTAGCCTATGATAACGATAAACCGTTACCTTATGGTTATATTGGTGATCGCGATGTGCTTTGGTCTAAATCCACCTGGGAAATTATTGATCTTGACGAGAGAGTAAACTTTCCGTTATATTACCCAATAGACACCAACAACATTGGTGCGGAAAGAAGATCTTTATATGATGTTTTAATAAAAAACATTAAAAACGGAAAAATTGAGCATGTGTATGCAGACTCCTATTTTACCGAAAAGAGAACTCTTAACGATATTGATGCATCCTTGGTGTATAGTGATACCACTGATTTTGGAATCTCTCAGTTTAACGCTGGTGAAGCTATAGACCCTCAGTATATCCGAAAATTTACATTGGATGCTGCTGATATTGAAGAATGGAGAATTCGTGGATATTGGTTTTTAGACAAGCGTTCGGGTGATATTAAATATAGATTATTAGGAATAGCTCCAGTTGCTAATGAAGCACGTGCTAAAGCTTTTCCAGATGAATCTTCAGATGCTAAAGTGGAATTGTTTTGGATATGGTTTCCAGCAACAAGACAAATATTGCATGAAGCAAAAGCTTTTAATAGAAAAAATACTTCAAGACCTATATCATACGATCATTTATTAAATTCTAGAAGATTTAATGCGGTGATCTATAAAGAAGATAATGATTTAGGAGATAGAGAAGTTAAAGAGTATATTAATGATAATGCTTTAATGCAGTTGTTAGAATCTGATAGAATTAAAGAAGTAATTAGAAATATTGAAATTGATATGTGGAATTACTAAAAAAGTAATTTTAACATCAAATAATATAAAAACCCTGAAGCATTTCGCTTCAGGGTTTTTACTTTTGTAAAATATGCAAGAAATAGATTATGTCGTAGTTGGTTTAGGAATAGCGGGAATAACTTTTTGCGAACAATTAGAACACAATAACAAAAGCTTTTTAGTTTTTGATGCTGGTGACACCACTTCTACTTTAGTTTCCGCAGGGGTTATAAATCCAGTTGTTTTAAAACGATTTACTCCAAATTGGAATGCAAAGCTTCATGTGGAAAACGCTTTTACATTTTATAAAGACTTATCAAAAAAGCTTTCCACGCCTCTTTTTAAAGAAGTGCCTATGCTTCGCATATTTAAAAGTGTAGAGGAACAAAATAATTGGATGGTTGCTAGTGATAAAATTGAATTGTCCAATTTTCTATTTCCCGAAATAGTAAAAAATGAAAATCCTGCTATACATGCACCTTTTGGTTTTGGTAAAGTAAATCATACCGGTATGGTTAACACTAAACTAATGATCAATTCTTATAAAGTATATTTACGGAATAAGAATAAACTAATAGAAGAGGTTTTTAATTATGAAAGCCTAAAAGAGGAAGAGGATACTATATTCTATAAAAATTTAAAATCTAAAAAAATTATTTTTTCTGAAGGTGCTTCCGTTAGAAACAACCCATTATTTCCACCACCTCCTATATCAGGTGGAAAACATTTGTTAATACCAAATAAAGGGGAATATATAATTGTGAATGCGCCAAAATTAAAATTAAATGAAATGATTAAATCTTCCCTTTTTATTATTCCTTTAGGAAATGATTTGTACAAGGTAGGAGCAACTTATAGTATAGAGGATTATTCTATCCATACTACAGAAGAGGCAAAAGAAGAATTAGCTTTTAAATTATCTAAAATAGTATCTTGTAGTTTTAATGTTGTAGATCAAGTTGCTGGAATAAGACCTACTACAAGAGATAGAAAGCCTTTTTTAGGCACTTTAAAGGAAAGTGACAACAAAGTGTTTTATAATGGATTAGGGACTCGTGGGATAACCTCTGCGCCTTCTTTGGCAAAAGAACTATATCAGTATATAGAAAATGGTGTAGCACTTGATAAAGAAATAAATATAAAAAGATACTATAACTGGTAAAAGGAGGTGTTTTTTTCAGAATTACAATAAAAAAAAAGGGCATCTTTGCAGCCTAATAATCTAAAGCATAGTCTTAAGGTTAAAAACAACATTTAAATGCTTAATATTCACAACCTTACAGTTTCTTTTCAGGGAGATGACTTGTTTTCAGGAATTACATTTCAACTACGTTCTGGTGACCGAATTGGTTTAGTTGGAAAAAATGGAGCGGGTAAATCGACTCTATTAAAAATTTTAGCTGGAGAACAAGAATACGATGCTGGGCAAATTGCTTCAGATAAAGAAACTTCTTTTGGGTTTTTAAAGCAAGATATAGATTTTGAATTAGGAAGAACTGTATTAGAAGAGGCTTATGAAGCTTTTGTATTAATTAAGCAATTAGAAAAGCAACTAGAAGAGATAAATGCACAACTTGCAGAACGTACGGATTATGAAAGCGATAACTATCACCAGTTAATTGTCGATTTAAATGAGATTCAACATCAATATGAGATTCACGGTGGATATAATTACCAAGGGGATACTGAACGTGTTTTACAAGGATTAGGTTTTAAACGAGAAGATTTTAATATGCCTACCGAAACCTTTTCTGGGGGTTGGCGTATGCGAATTGAATTGGCTAAACTATTACTTCAGAATAATGACATTTTATTGCTCGATGAGCCTACGAATCACTTGGATATAGAATCTATTTTGTGGTTAGAAGAATTTTTGAAAAATTATACGGGAGCAATAGTTATTGTCTCGCATGATAGAATGTTTTTAGATAATGTTACCAATCGGACTATAGAAATTTCTCTAGGAAAGATATACGATTATAATAAGCCTTATACTAAATATTTAGTATTACGTCAAGAATTGAGAGAACAACAATTGGCCACTCAAAAAAACCAACAAAAACAAATTGAGCAAACAGAGAAGTTAATTGAAAAGTTTAGAGCAAAAGCCTCTAAAGCTACAATGGCTCAATCTTTAATAAAAAAATTGGATAAGATTGATAGGGTTGAAGTGGATGAAGATGATAATAGTGTGATGTCTCTACATTTTCCGGTTTCTATAAATCCAGGCAAAGTGGTTGTAGAAATAGATGGTGTTTCAAAAGACTATGATGATAAAAAGGTATTGTCCAAAGTGGATCTATTAGTAGAACGAAATAGTAAAATTGCATTTGTTGGTCAAAATGGACAGGGGAAATCAACCCTTGCAAAATGTATTGTTGGAGAGATTGAATATCAAGGAAACCTTAAGTTAGGACATAATGTTGAGATAGGATATTTTGCACAAAATCAGACCGATTATTTAGACGGTTCTAAAACGGTTCTCGATACTATGATTGATGCAGCCAATGAAAAAAACCGAACGAGAGTAAGGGATATTTTAGGTTCATTTTTATTTCGAGGAGATGATGTAGATAAATATGTAAGAGTATTATCTGGAGGGGAAAGAAATAGATTGGCATTAGCTAAATTATTATTACAGCCTTTTAATGTTTTGGTGATGGATGAGCCAACGAATCACTTAGATATAAAATCTAAAAATGTATTAAAAGAAGCTTTAAAAAAATACGAAGGAACTCTACTGTTAGTATCTCATGACAGGGATTTTTTACAAGGTCTTTCTTCAAAAATATATGAATTCAAAGACCATCAAATAAAAGAATATTTGGGAGATATTGATTTCTTTTTAGAGGAACGAAATCTGGAGAATATGCGGGAAGCGGAAAAGAGAACGAAGGTTAATTCAGAAAATAATAAAAAAACAGCTTCTAGTAAAGAAGTTTATAAAAACCAGAAAAAAGTAAAATCACTTCAAAATAAACTTAGTAAAATTGAAGCATCTATTACTAAATTTGAAAAAGAAATTAAAGAAATAGATCTTGAGCTTTCCATTAATTATGATAATACCATAGCGAAACCTAACTTTTTTGAAGGATACCAGTCCAAGAAAAAAGAATTAGAACGTCTTATGGAAAATTGGGGGATAGTTACAGAAGACTTAGAAAAATTTAATTAATTTTTTTTTTCTGACTTTCGCTTTATTTTTTTTAACAAAATCATTTCTTAAAAGGACACAGTTCCATCTAAAATGTTCTCCGAGATGCTCTTATAAGGACTCTCTATATGTTCGACTTGTTGTTTTTTACTATTGCTTTAATTTTATTTTTAGTTGTAAAATATAAAAATAGACTAAGGCTATTCTCAATGGGAGCAATTACTCTAATGAAAATCAGTAAAATGCGTTTGCGTTTGTTCACTTGGTTAATTTGGTTGTGGTGTTGTTTAAATATTTCTTGAATGTGAAGATATATATTTTCATTTAAATAGTTGCAAACAAGGAAAAGCATCGTATATTTGCACTCGGAAATAATTTGGTCGGCCTTATGTACCGAAAGTTAAAAGCTAAGTAAATTCTTTTTTGATTATATCGCGGGATAGAGCAGTAGGTAGCTCGTTGGGCTCATAACCCAAAGGTCACTGGTTCGAGTCCAGTTCCCGCTACTAGATTAAAATTCGTTAATATAAGCGGTTTAAGAGCAATCTTAAACCGCTTTTTTTATGTCTACACTTACGGATTTTCTTACATTTGAATACGCAAACGCATACGACTTGTCTAAGGCCAAACAATATTCAATTCCAAAAATATACGATAGTAAAGGAGACCTTACTAAACGTTGGTATGTATATTATTCCTTTAGAAACCCTAAAACGGATAAGTTGGAAAGGCAAACTCCAATTTATGGTGGTGCCAATAAGTTTCATACTAAAGAAAAACGCCTAGAGATTCTTACTGTATACCAAAAAAGTTTATCTAGCTATTTAAAGGAAGGGTATAATCCTTATGAATCAAACAAACAACGACACGAACATATTGAAGCACTTGATGATTCCAGAATCTCTATAGAGAGTGCTTTTGAAAAAGTACTTCTAATAAAAAAGAAAGTTTTAAAAGACACCTCTTATTCGGCTTATGAAAGCAGGATCAATTCTTTTAAAAAATGGCTTAAAGAAAAATTATCGAAGGATAGTTTAATCGTAGATATCACTAAAAAATTGGTGATTAACTACCTTAATGAAGTTCTGGAAAGAACTAGTGCCAGAACTAGAAATAATACACGAACCGATTTAAGTTCTTTTTTCCAAACTCTGGAGGATAACGATTTAATTGTCGTAAATTTCATTAAAAACATCAATGTTTTAAAAACTACTCCAGAACGAAATAAAACCTATACTAAATCTCAGCAAGAAGCCATTTTTGCCCATTTAGAAGAGAAAGACCCAATACTGCTTCTTTATATAAAGTTTATCTCCTATAACTTGTTAAGACCTATAGAGGTTTGTCGTCTTAAAGTTAGTGATGTGGATGTAAATGAAAAAAGAATTTATGTAAGAGCTAAAAATGCACCTGTCAAAATTAAAATAATTCCTGATATTCTGATAAATGATCTTCCAGATTTATCGGACTTATCCCCAAATCATTTTTTATTTACACCTGAAAAAATAGGAGGAATGTGGGAAACGACTGAGCAAAATAAAAGAGACTATTTTTCTAAACGTTTTAAGAAAAATGTAAAAAATCCTTTTGAGCTTGGAGTTAATTATGGTCTGTACTCCTTTAGACACACTTTTATTACTAAGTTATATCAAGAGATGGAAAAAACGGCAACCCCTTTTGAAGTCAAAAGTAAATTAATGCTTATTACAGGGCATTCTACTATGGTCGCTTTAGAGAAATATTTGAGAGATATTGATGCTTCCCTACCTAAGGATTATTCAAAGTATTTGTGATTTTATTTTTAATAAAATAAGCAAATAATAAATTGAAAAGAGTCCTTTATAGTATACTCTAGCCTTACATAACTTAACATAACGTAACATAACGTGACCTAGTCTCCCCTAGCGTGACATCCATATTTCTAAAATACTTATCATAGCTTTTTTAATTGATATTTATGAATGCCCATGTAGTATATAAGGTTGCCAAAGCACTTTCTAAGAAAGAGCAGGTTAAACTTATGAGTATGCTGCAAAAAGACATTAATGATAGTCCAAATAAAAGCACCAATAAGAAACCCCTTATTACTCGACAAGAAGCAGATGCGTATATATACCAACACGTTTTTTGTAAAGTAAAATAGGAAAGGATATATTCTTAGCCGTTTGGTTTGAATAGGAGAGTTAAAATAATAGAAGTACTAGTAATTTAATAACATTAAAATAAAATGGAATGATAGAAAACGATGAAAAACTGCCGATTAAAAGTGAAACGAACGTTCGTCTTACGGAAAAATACAAATATGAATGTGAGTACTGCAGTAAAAAATATGTGCCCAAAAGAAGAGGAAAACAGAAATTTTGCAGCAATAGTTGTCGTTCAAAAAACCATCGGATTAATAAATTAACACAAAAAGAAAATAATCATCCTGTAGAAAACACAAAAACTAAAATTGATAAAATGAGTAGGGCAGGAGTTGGAAATGCATTAGTAGGATCTGCTTTAGTAGAACTAGGTAAATCTGTTTTTACTAGTGAAGAAAATAAAGCAGCTACAAAAAAGGATATTAAAAATTTAGAAAATAAAATTGGCAGGTACCATAGGATTTTAAATATGAAGCCTAGATTAGATGGTAAAACTCCTTATTTTGATATGGCAACATTGAAAGTTGTTTATAGGTTTTGGCAATGAATTATAGGAGTGTTAGTGGCTGTGTTTTATTTTAATGTTCCGTATTGTCCGCACTGATTTTCAGTCCGATGTCAAATATGGTTTTTATAAGTCCAGTTTTGTTGATTTATCTGGCTTAAAATTCTAAAAAAAAAATCGCGAAAAAACAAACTGGCAAAAATTTTCTTTACGACATTGGGGCTAACGGTATTGTATAAGAGCAGTAGCGAAAACCAGCGTACTAGCTTTAATTTTACAAAATATTAAATTAAATCAAAATAGCGGCTCGAGTTAACACCCAAACCGCTATTGCTTTTATACCTTGTTGGCATTAGTTCTACTTTATAAAACGTTCCCGAATTTACATTGGCAATTTCTACTTCTGTAGTTGATGATTAAAAGAAGCCACCTGCTAGAAAAAAATGAACCCTTTCATTTATTCTTTTATTAGCTTTTTCATTACTTTTTTCCCGTTAGAATCTGTAATTGAAAGGAAGTATAAACTACTAGCTAAATCACTAATGTCAAAGCTGATATTTTGAGAGGGTTGTGTTATTTTTTTATGAATGATTTTCTTTCCAGTCAAGCTAAATATTTCTAGTATTGCGAATGAATTATTTTCACCTCCATCTATAGTTATTGTTGTATTTGCAGGGTTAGGATACATGGAGAAGTCTGTGAATTCTGGTTCTGTAATATTTAGAATGCCATCGATAATGGTAATAACAACAGAAACATCATCACTATTTCCAGATGGATCCGTTCCTTCTAAAACAGCAGTGTAAGTTCCTACACTTGTAAATGTGTTTGGAGTAAGGGTTAAATTAGCAATACTACAGTTGTCAGTACTTCCAATATCAACACTTGATACAGGGATCGTTACCGAACCTGATCCATTTAAATCCCCAGTAGCATTTTGTCCTATAACGTTAGGGTCAAGGTTATCCACAACAGTTATTATGGCTGTACACGAATCTGTATTTCCTGCGGCATCGGCAACAATTAGTGTTACGATGTTTGTTCCTAGATCATTACAATTAAAAGTGTTAGGTGCAGCTGTATAGGATACGATACCTATGTTATCTGTGGAACCTCCATCTATACTGTTTGCATTTATAACAACAATTCCATTATTGTTTAATTGAACTGTGATATTTTGACAAATTGCAATAGGGTCTTCCGAATCTATTATGAGAGAGAAATCAACAAAAGCCAATTCATCATGTTGTGGCTTAGTTCCATCAGCACTGCTAAAAGTGTGTGTTTTTGTTACTGCACCTGTTAATACATTATATTCTAAAAAACTTCCTGAATTAAGAGTACCACCATTGCATGTAAAATATAATCTTCCATTAGGTGACTCTGTAAAACCTCCTCTTGGTCTAGCACCTTCAGTTGCATCGTCTAATGTGTGTTCTGATGTGACCGAATTAGTATTTATATCAATTGAATAGATTACTCCTGCATTAATATTAACTATATCTTCTTCTGGTGTTGTAAAATAGATTTTACCATTTTTTTCATAGAAGCTACCTTCTGGCCAGAACCCTTCATTTGAAAGTCCAGAAGTAAAAGCGATCAAACTTTGATAGCCAGTTCCGTCTATATTTATTTTAAATACATTGCCGTTCTCAAGTGAAAGACCACCTTTTATAGAAGCACCGTACAATACACCATTTGAGGCTTCAAATAATTGGTTGTTTCTTGCAAGTTTATAGCCATTTGAACCTGCAGAGGTGCCGGGGGATATGTGTATTACATTCAATGTGTTATTAGACAGGTCAAATTGCACGATAGATCCGCTTCCTGTACCTCCACTATGAGTTGTTGCATATAAATTATTATCTGAAGCAAATAAAAGCTTTGAACGAACCCAATTTAATGTAGAGAGTGTATCGATTATATTTATGGTATTTGTGTTTGTATTATAACTTGATAGCACAGATTGTTGTCCAGCAAGTTCTAAATTTTCACTAATAAAATAAAGTTCGTCACCACTACCTTTAGTAGGACTATTCTTAAATGTATTCCCGATCAGAGATTTATCGTCTATAGATTCAATAATAGTGAAGTTTGCTGTTAATGGGTCAAATTCGTAAAAAGAACCCATAGCTAAAGAAGCCCCTGGATTAATAATCTGTCCGTCAGTAGTTGTAAAACCATAAAGTTTTCCATTTCCTCCTAAGGTGAGACCTGAGTATGGGGTGCCACCAGTTGATGTTGAAAAGTCGAAAACATTTTGAAAGTTTTGCCCATTTTCATCTACACGATAAATGGTTCCTAAACCATTCGCTCCTCCTTCTGAGGTTGTGCCGTACATATATGTCTGTGCATTACTTGTTAAAGTAAAAAAGACAATAAGAATTGATAGTAATTTTGTTTTCATAAGCAATTGATTTAAAAAGTTAAAGTTACAATTTTTTCTAATTAATGCACAACGGTCTATTATATGAAACGTAGCGTGTAAATAGGCACTAACTTTTCGGATTATACAAAAGCCGAATTTTTATGTTTTGTTTTTATCTTTTTAATCTTAAAAGCCAAATTTAAAAATTTGGCGACTTTGCAAACATACAAATACCTCTCGTAAATCCTATATTAGCTATGTTTTATATACATTGTTGTGCTTTCGTTATTTTCTTTCTTCTTTCAAAATATCTAAAAAGCGATTAAAAGTAAAATAGATACTTACTCTTATTTCTAGATTTGGTTCTTTTATCAAATAATTTGTTCCTATACTATTTGTTTCAAGCACATTACTACCTAACATTTTTCTCTGTTCTATATTTTCATTTAAATACAGTTTAACACCAGATTCAGTAATTGTGACATTTTTTAATTGGTTTAGGCTAATGAACGTTAATAAATTATCATATTTGTTATTTACAGGTATTTCATGCATTACTGTAGACCAAGAAACTATAAATCTCTTATTATCAGAATGGTAACTTTTATGAAAGATTTCTGTTAGTTCTTTCCATGTTTTATCTCCTAATACGTCATAGTCAAAACCATAATCTTCAGAATACGGTATGTAACTAACTCTACCGTCTTCATCATAATATACTATAATATTATGATCGATAGTAGAGGTTGTTAATTGCCCATTTTCATAATTTTTATATTCAGAAAGCACACCGTTATTTTCATAATAATATTCCCATTCTCCGTTCATTTGGTCATTTAGATATTCGCCTTGAGCATATAATTCTCCATTTTGATACCAAGAACTATATTTACCATTAGACTTATCGTTTTCGTAATATTCTTCCGAAAGTTTATTTCCGCTTTTAAAGTACTTTGTAAACTTGCCATTTAAAGTATTATTTTTATAAAAACCTTCTTGCTGAGTTTTTCCGTTTTTATAATACCAAACAGTCTTTCCTTCTTTTATATCTTTTGTATTATCATATTTATCTGCATAAGAGAAGGAACCTTCATACTGTAATTCGCCTGTTATATAATAATCTTTCACACCTCCTTTAAGTTTTCCGTCTATATCTTGTTCTGCTATTCTATAATATTCTGCGTTAGCTTTGTCACAAAGTTCCCAATTAGCATTATAATATATTGTCTGGGTTTTGCTTTCTAATAATGCAAACCCTTTTCCTTCATCTTCTGCAATAAGATATTTTTTAAATGGTGCCGCATATTCTCCTAGTGGCTTTATTAGCTTGTCATTTGCGTATGAGTTAAAAGCTTCATTCATCTCATGATCTCCTGTTTCTTTAATATATGAGAACATTAGTGCCTCCCATAAAATGTCCATTTTATCTTCATGATCTTCTTCCTCAAATTCAGAATAGTTTATTAACCAATTTAGCTCAACACTATTTAAACCACCAGAAAATTGTTTTACTAATTGGTAAAGTTCATATTCTTTGCGAGAATCTGGTGTGTTTAGAAAAACGCGATGCAATTCATTATAGGCGCAAAAAAGATCCTCACAACCTTTATTTTTTAAATTTTCATTAAAGTTTATAATATCTGAATTTAACTCTTCAAATAATTTTTCTGAAAAATATCTTACGTTAACTTCACTACCTACTCGACTTTCTATTAATTTACCATCGCTATTTATCCATATAAAAGCAGGAATAGTAATGTCTTTTTTAAGAATAGAGACTTCATCAATTGTATATTTTCCTGATATAAAATGGTCATTATGCAAATCAACAACATCGAAAGCTTGCTCAAGTCCTTCTGAAGATTTTGTGAAAGCTTCTTCGTAGGCTATTTCACATGCTTCACTGTCTTCGTATATGTATAAAAAAGCAATTTTATCTTGTTGTTTAGCTCTATCTACGAGTGTTTCAAAATCAAGGTCATACCATTTCATAGTATTGGTTTGCGAAAAGGAAGAAATAGTAATGCTGAATATTAAAATTGTAAGTAATTGTTTCATATGTAGATGTTAGGTTAATAGTTTTTTTTAACACTAAATTAATAATAGGTTATATCTAAAACAATAGAGGTGTCTAAATGTTTTCTACCGTCTATGTTAATGTATTTTAGCTCTTTAATAGGATTGTTGTTATTGTCATAGGTAAATTGAAATTCCATTTCAAACTTGCCTTTATTTAGATAAGCTACGGTCGTTGTATTTTTATAATATCTGATATTATAAGTATGTTTCCCTTCATTAAATTTTTCAATTTCAATTTTTATAATTCTATTTTTTTCATCATAGTAATATACTCCTTCATGTTCTTCATTCTCAATAGGTTTTGCTTTTACATTGTACTTTTCTGTATTTTTTATATACTCAGAGAAATTAAAAACGTTTATATCATGTTCTTCAAAAACTCTTTTAAAACTTGTTATTTTATTAGAGTCGTTATATTGATAGCTGGTTTTATAAACAAAGATCAAATCTTCGATCGTAGAAATGTCTAGTTTAGAATTTAGCAAACCGTTTTTACCGTATTTTGCTGCAGTATAATTTTTTATTTCATAATCAGTGTAGAGGAGATTATATTCTATTAAATTACTAGTGCTAGATTCGTTTACTTCTGTTACGATATCTCTTTTGTAATGATGTATTTCAATTAGTTTGTTTTTTTTATAATTAAAAGAAAGACTGTCCATAAAAGCTTCATTAGAACTTAATTCTGCCGTTTTTTCAGTTTTTGTTTTGAGTTTTCCTTTTTTAAAAGTGTACCATATGTTATCGTGATTAATTATAGTATCTCCTTTAATAACGACTTCTTTTTCTATATTTAAAAGTTCTGGTGTCATATCATCAAATTCTTCATCACTAGAGTATTTACTGATTTGTTTTAATGAATTTAAACTGTAATCATAATTTTTTTGATTGCCAATTTTTCTATTAAGAGTCACGTGTTCTCTAACCTTTTTCTTAACTTCTTTTACTGCTCCATTGAGAAAAATAGGGTTTGAAAGCTTGTCTTTTTGAAAAACAGAAATAAATTCTTGTTCTGGAGACTCTATGCTTGGCGTAGTTATTATCTGGTTCTGACTATAGCTATAGTTTATTGCTATTAAAAGAATAGGATACAAAATGATATTTAGTTTCTTTGTCATTTTTTTTTCTGATTTTTGTATAATGAAGCACAACGGCTGTCCATATATGAAAAGCAACTTGGGCTGTGTTGTTAGCTTTGCGCGGCTATGATTTCCTACATAATTTTTTGGTGTCATTATTTTTTTACTAAAGTTTTTTTGGCACTATTTCTAATAGAACCTTTGTGCTTTTGTAATTGTTTTTTCATACTATTTTAGTGATAGATTATCTCCAAAATAGTTGATGTATCTAGATATTCTATGCCTTTAAAATAAATAAATATTTTTTCTTCAATTGGATTGCCGCTCCCATCAAAGAGATATTGAAATCTACGTTCTAATATACCGTTATTAGAATATTTTATAATAGTTTTTTCTTTAGAGAATTCTATTTCATATTTATCTTCTTTAGTACTTAAAGAGTTGAGCTTAATAATTTTATTTCCTTGAATGTAATTATAAAGACCGTTAGATTCTTTCGTCTCAAAAGGATCGTAATTTAATTTATTCTTTTTAATACTTTTAATATAATTAGTTAAGTCTGAAAGCTCAATTTCATATCCTTTAGATATTTTTTTATACGATGTTAGTTTATTATCTCTATCATATTCATAATTTATATAGTCTACAAACGTAGCTGTTGAGTTTTGATCATAATTAATTTCTAATTTAGATTTTAATAGTTTCTTCTTGTTATAGTTTGCTTCACTATAGTTTGTCATGAAATAGTCTTCAGAAATAAGCAACTCTTCTTCCTCTTCAAAATCACTTGGTTCTGCAATTATTTCTCTTTTGTACTCTTTTATTTCTGTTAATTTATTTTTTTTGTAATTAAAATGAATACTATCTGTAAAGCCATCAAACCTATTTTCTTTTAACGTTTTAAACTTCTTTGTTAATAGTTTTCCTTGTTTAAATGTATAAGATATTTTATCGTGATTTATAATTGTATCTATTTTAATATCTATTGTTTTCTGAGCGTTTAATAATTCAGCTGTAATAGCATCAAATTCTATATCACTAGCGTATTTGACTACCTGTTTGTTTTTATTTAAAAGATAATTATATATTTTTTTTACAAGAACTTTCCTGTTAGGAGTTATATATTCTGTAATTCCCTTGTGAATCTCTTTTATACTACCATTTAAAAATATTGGGTTTTCAAATTTTTCTTTTTGAAAAACTGAAAGAAACTCTTGTTCTGGAGATCCAATTTCAGGGATAGGTATTATTTGATTTTGGCTATGTGAATTACTTGTTATTATGAATATTAATACAATAAAGACATATTTTATTTTATTTATCATAGACTATTTTTAATGAAGCACAACGTGTTTGTGTATGATTTCGTTGCGTGCTTTAAGGACTAAAGTTAGCAAATAAATCACAGATAGAAAGTCCGCGAGGATTTTCGTAAGTAGGCTAGAACTAGCAATAAATTATATACGGTGTTGTGCTTAGTGTTTTTTCTATTTTTCTAAAATAGCCATTAAGTTATGATTAAGGTATAACTTTTCTTTTCCCAATTTTATTGATTTGAGGAATCCGTTTTCTTCAAGTGCAATTAAATAATTCCCAACCGTTTTCGGAGTACCAAATTTTGCGTCTATTAGATGTTGTCTTTTAGTATAAGGTAGTCTAAATAGGATTTCTATTAATTCTTTAGAATGAATTTTTGGTAACTTTTCTTTTATTTGGCCAGACATTTTTTCCATGAGACTTAATATTTCTTCTAATCGTTCAAGTCCTTTTTTTGCTGTACTTTCAACCATATCTAGCATGTAAATTATCCAGTCTTCCCAATTTTCGTTTTCAGTAACAAGTCGCAAATTTGTGTAATATTGCGCCTTATTAGTTATTATATATTCACTAAGATAAATTGCAGGAATATCTAATAGTTTCGCCATTTTAAGATATAATAGAAGTAAAATTCGACCTGTTCGACCATTTCCATCTGAAAAAGGATGAATTGCTTCAAATTGATAATGCATAAGAGCCATTGTTATTAATGGATCAAGATTACTTTCGATATTGATGAAGTTCTCTAGGTTTTCTAATTTATCTCTTATTATTTGTTCACCAGAGGGTGGAGTGTAGATTACTTCTCCATCGACATTAGATAGTGTAGTCCCAGGAGTTGTTCTTATATTTGATGAATTTTGTTTAATGCGTTGCATAATTTCAACACAAAGATTTGTTGTAATGAAAGGCTTTTCTTCTAACTGTTCTAGACCATACCAGAGAGCTTCTTTGTAACTAATAACTTCTTTAGTTGCAGAGTTTTCTATTTTTTTATTTGCTACGATTGATTGATATAAATTATCGTTTGTAGTAATTATATTTTCTATTTCTGAACTTGCTTTTGCTTCTTGTAGATGGATAGTATCTAAAAAAAGTTGAGGATTAGGAAGGTTTGTAATTGCTCCATTAAGTTGTGATAGTATTCTACTAGAAGTAATGACTTTTTTTAAAATCTTTGTCGTTTCTAAATCCGCTTTTGGAGGCAATAGAGGTAAATCATTATACGGAATATCTTTATTGAATGTTTTCATTTTTACGAAGGTAAAGTTTACGCTTGTTGTTTAGACGAGTGTAAAAATACAAAAAAATTACTCTTATTCAAATTATAAAGGTAAAAACTACCTCTGTTCATTTTTATGGAAAGGTTACCATTAAGCACAACGGTTTTGTGTATGGTTAGTTGCGTGGTTAAACACCTAGTTTAGCAAATAAATCACAGATAGAATATTCCGCAGGAATGTTCGTAAGTTGGCAGTGACCAAGCAATTAATTATACACAGTGTTAGGCAAAGGTTTTAACTCTTTCCGTTTGTTCCAATAATATATAGCAAAACCAATTCCAACGATTGGTAATACAATTCCAAATTCGTCAATATAATAGGCTGTATTTCCAGTTTCTGAAGTTAAGGGAGTGAAAATTCCTTGAATAAACAGGTTATGTGTTGCATGAAGTATTACTGCTGTCCATAAACTACCAGATTTAATACGAAACCAAGTATAAATAAAACTAATCCCAATGACTAATACCATAAAGCAAGTCATAGCATACCATGAAGGCGTACCACTGTTATAATCAGCAAAAAGCAAAATCGGTAAGTGCCAAATCCCCCAAATAAGACCAGAAATCAAAGATGTTTTTGTAAATCCATATTTTTTATAAAGTTCAGGCACCAAAAACCCTCGCCAACCAATTTCTTCGCCTAAAGCACTTGCCATACTTCTAATTGTTCCAAAAATCCCCAATAGAATTACATAAAAAGCTATTGTAAAACCACTCCCAATTGGACCAAGACCAAAAGATTCGGTAAGAGTATTTACAAATTCCTTATTGTAAAATCCTCCCCAGCCGAAAATCCATATGGCTAAATAGGCAATTAATGCGTATATAATAGGTATGAGGTAACTCCAGAGTTGATATTTAGTTTTACCCCATTTCCATCCCAAGTCAGAAATGTTTCTTTTTAATATTTTCATTGTAATCAATGCCGAAATTCCCGGACACCACATAAGTCCCATTACATATTGTCCTCGACCTCCACCAAGCGTTCCAGAGTATATTATTAAGAAATAGAAAATTGCACTTAAAGCCAAAGTAATGGAAAGAAATATAGTAATAGGCTTTAAACTTTGGTTGATTGGTTCGTTCATGATTTAATAAATTTAGATTCTTTATTTTAACTTGTGCCTAACGTTAAGTATAAAGGGCGTTTAAATGCCCTTTATACATTGTTAGCTAACGTTTTACTTTTCAAAACTTTTACACTTCATAAAGACTATCGATTTATCATTATTTTACTCTTTTAATGTAATCTGTAGCTTTATACCCTTCAACATTATTGCGTACTTCATCGCTAGGGCCATAGTGGCGCATGAGTACACTAAATTTCCCTGTTGTATTTCCTTCTCTTGTAGGAATATTGTTTGGCAAATCGTCACAACCGAATCTAACAGTAATAGTACCATCTTCGTTGATTACAGGATCCATTTCGCTAGAAATATTAGCCACATCATTGAACATATAGCCATTGACATTATACACCGTAGCAGACCAAAAGTATTTGTTTAGAGGATCTGGAAAAGTCATTTCATAGCACCCTTCGGTATCCAAGTAACCGGTAGATTGATAAATATTATCGACCACCATGGCACCACCCCAACCACCGGCAGCACCTATAAAATTCATATAGGTTGTTTGTCCCGTTTCTTTATTTCCAAAAGCTTTTGATTGGTCATAGCCTTTTACGAATACAGCATTTCCTTCAGCTTCTAATTCTTTGAAGCTTTCCATATCCCAATCCTTCATAACAAAGGGCTTGTTACTTTTAGCTTCTATCAGGAGATTTTTTCGAGCATTGTCTTCAAGGGCCCTGACTATAACAAAAGCATGGTCCGTTTTTGCTGTGATCTTATGCTTTCCAGGTCCATAGATCATAGGTTGGGATTCGTGATTTTCATCAACGATCTGAATACTGACGTAACGCTCTGTCTCTGGGATGGCTATAAAAGCATCTTCTGATACATCCATAACCGCAGATGAATAATAAGTATCTCTGTTCATTCTAACTACTAACTGTTCTTCCGGATTACTACTCGGAGTAGGCATTTCAATAAACTTATTTACTCCACCTGCTCTCTCCACGATCATACCCATGCGCAAATTGCTGTAAGCGGTAGGGAAATTTTCCTGAGTTACAATTATTGGCGTTGGCTTGTGATTAGTTGATTGATTTGAGTCTTTTTTCTCGGTAGAATTACAAGACATCAACATGCCTAGAACAAGTGTTCCAATTGAAATGTGACTTAATAGTTTCATTTTTCTGTGTTTTATAATTGATTATTAAATGTTTGCTAACGTGTTTGTGTATGATTTCGTTGCGTGTTTCAGCAACTAATTTAGTAAATAAATCACAGATAGAATATTCCGAAGGAATGTTCGTAAGCCGGCAGTGAGCTAGCAATGAATTATACACGGTGTTATACCCATTTAGTTTTCTCGAATAATAATGTTGTATGTTTACAAAAAAACCAAACAAATAGATGAAGAGCATACTAAATAATACTAGAATTTTGAGACTATCAAAATTCTATTTGATAGTTATGATTATTAATTTTTCAACATCTTGTTCTTTTACAAGTGATAATGCTGTGAATCTTGCCTATGATTTAGAGGCAGCGGCTAAAACACTTAAATCTCAAAAAATTGGAAGTGAATTTGTTATCAATTTTGCACCTATTGATTCGGAAGCTCCATTCACAATTTTAATATTTTCAGAAAATGGAGTGACATTTAATGAATTAATTGAAAAAGGTCTTGATTCTCTTTTAGTTGAGGAATTATTTCCACAACTTTCCTATATTGATTTAAAGAATAGGGCAACGAGTGTTGTATATCAAAATGGGACAATTAGTTTTACTAGTTATTACAGGCGATTTGTTGATGTTAATACAACTCAAATAATTAATGGTAAAGGTGATACTGATATTTTTGTGAAAACCATAGGAGTTGGTCCAGGAAACTTTTCTGATGAAGTCTTATTAATTGAATTACAATAAGAAAGGATTCAACCTCTTTGTTTTTGTAATTGGATATAACGTGTTCGTGTATGGTTTCGTAGTGTTTGGTACTAAGTTAGCAAAAAAGAAAAGACGTGTAGGAAATTCGGTAGAATTTCCGAGATAATTCTTAGACACTATGAATTATACACGTTGTTGTACTTTCGTTATTTATTGACTATCTCTTTAAACGCACTTCTGATTTTATCCAATTCGATAAGGGTTGATT
The DNA here is from genome assembly GCA_913058295.1 of uncultured Flavobacteriales bacterium. GTDB lineage: Bacteria > Bacteroidota > Bacteroidia > Flavobacteriales > Flavobacteriaceae > Marifrigoribacter. Next base: position 98,101 of record CAJXRD010000004.1, read on the forward strand.
TTAATGCAGGCAAATAATTATTATATATTTTTTGATAGTTACTTACAACGTAATGTCTATATTCTTGACTATTTACAAAGTAATCTTGTAATTCTTTGCTACTATTATCTTTGGTTATTCTTTTACTAATCCATTCTGTATACCAACTATAATTATCACGATAGATTTCTGCTAATTTCCCTGATTCGTTACTAATTCGGTTTTCAATAGGTATAATATTAACGGTCTCCATTAAATCATATAATTCAATTAACCTTAATGATAAACTATCCTTAACAGAAATAGCCTTTAACCTTTGTATACCAGACTTGTTTAAGTTGGTTGATGTCGAACTTGCAAGTAGTCGAGTTAATCCATCATCTAACAAGTCTGTAGTTCTTGAATCGGCAATGACTTCATCAAATACAGGTTTCAAACTATTATAAAATTCTAAATTTCTAGTTAATTCTTCAATATCATTATCCAGTTCAAAAACTATCTGATTGTGGATGTTATTAAGTTCATTTTGATTTTTCCTATTTTCATTCCAATTATTAATAGACAGCGCAAGTAAAATGCCAATCATTACAAGCACTATTTCTCCAATAGCATATTTTAAATACTTTCCAGTTTTATTTTTTTCCATAAGGTCGTATCGTATTTTTCTAAAGAATTTAATCATTTGTTTAGTGGTTGGTCATAATGAAGTACAACGTGTTTGTGTATGATTTCGTTGCGTGTTTAAGCAACTAATTTAGTAAATACAAACTAAGTAGAAAATCCGCTAGGATTTTCGTAAGTAGGCAAGTACTAGCAATGAATTATACACGTTGTTGTGCTTTCGTTATTTTGCTATTTTCTTGTAAACTACTTTACCATTAAAAATAGTCATGACGATTTCAGTATCTAAAATCTGATTTTCTTCAACTGTCATCAAATCTTGATTGTAAATTGTAAAATCAGCAAGCTTACCACTACTAATAGAACCTTTAATGTTCTCTTCGAAGGCGCCATAAGCAGCATCTAGAGTATACGATTTTAATGCTTGTATTCGCGTCATTTTTTGTTCTGGCTCATAACCGCCTTCAGGAGTTCCTTTAAGCGTTTTTCGGCTTACACTAGCATAGAAACTAGCAATAGGATTAAGAGGTTCTACAGGTACGTCAGTTCCATTAACAATAGGAACTCCACTCTGTAATAAATCTTGCCACATGTAGGCACCTTCTTTGATCCGTTTTTCACCTAAACGGTCAATGGCCCAAGGTCTATCTGAAGACAAATGTATTGCCTGCATTGCAGGAATTACATTTAATTCTGCAAAACGAGGAATGTCATCTGGATGCAAATGTTGAGCATGTTCAATACGGAATCTATGATCGGTCCCTAACATAGATAATTCATTTAACGCTAATTCATATTGATCAAGGATTTCCCTATTAGCACGATCTCCAATGGCATGTGAGCAAACTTGAAAATCATTTTTAAGACCATTTATTGCTATTTTTTTTACAAGATTCATTGAAAGTGTTTCGTGGCCAAAGTGACCTGGGCGATCCGAGTAAGGTTCTAAAAGCCAAGCGCCTCTTGATCCTAAAGCACCATCACAACTTAATTTTATAGAGCGTATAGTAAAACGATGTTCTGGATCTATCATAGGACCTTTTTCATACCATTCATTTAGTAATTCTTCACTACCTCTTAGCATAGCATAAATTCTAATATTCATTTTTCCAGCCGATTTCATTTCATCGTAGAATGCTATGGTATTACTTGAAATACCTGCGTCATGAAAACTTGTTATACCATTTTTATAACATGCTTCAATTGCTAGATTAAAAGCTAGAATGTTTGTTTCTGGTGTATCTTCTGGAATATGCTTATAAATTATAGATTGTGCACGTTCATTGAAAATACCTGTTGGCCTACCAAATTGATCTTCAATGACTTCTCCTCCTTCAATTTTAGAAGTCTTGATTCCCTCTTTACTTAATGCTATTAAGCCTGCAATTTCCATAGCCTTTGCATTTGCGAGGCCAGCGTGACCACTCGCATGACTTAAATAAACGGGATTATCTGGTGATATTTCGCTGAGTAAATGATGAGTCTGAAATCCTTTAACAATGTTTGCAGGCATACTATCCCATTTGCTTTGGTGCCAACCTCTACCAATAATCCATTCGCCCGGTTTAGAGGTTTTAACTTTCTCAGAAACTGCGTCTATAATATCTTGATAGCTACGTGTATTCATAAGATTAAGCTCTAATTCATTATAGCCTAAGCCCATAAAATGACCATGACCTTCAATTAGGCCAGGAGTCATCGTCTTCCCTTTTAAATCTATAAGCTCAGTTTGTTCATTTTGATAGCTCTTGGCTTCCTCAAAACTTCCAGCAAAGAGGATTGTTTCGTTTTTTGTTACAACTGCCTCTATTGTTGTCTGTGTAGAGTCGACTGTATAAATGGTTCCTCCATGAATAATCATGGTGCCATATTCTTTTTCAAAATTAGAACATGAAATTAAAAAAAGGCAGACTATTATTATATTTAAATTATAAAATCGTAGTTTCATGATAGTTGTAATTAGTTTTAGTTAATTAATGCTCGTCCTATAACTTAGCTAGAGTAGTAGAGAATCTGTCGTTTTTTCTTCCTTATATCTATTTTTAAATCAAACGGTAAGCCTTGCATAATTTGTATTTGAAGTCGTTCTTTTCTGTTTTTTCTAAAGAATTTTATCATTGGTTAGCGGTTTCTGATAATGAAGCACAACGTGTTCGTGTAGGGTTAGTTGCGTTGGCAAGAACTAAGTTAGCAAAAGAAAACGAACCAGTAGGAAAATCCGCAGGATTTTCCGAGTAGGCGATAATCAAGCAATTGATTATACACGTTGTTAGCAAAAGTTATTTCTTTATTAACTTCCTATTAACTGTTCCATTATTTTTATCGTTAATTTTTACAAAATAGCTTCCCGAAGCTAAATTTCCTAAATATAGATTCTCTGATTCATTATAAAACTCGGAGACTAACTTACCACTCAAATCATAAATAAGTATTTTCTCTATATTTTGACCATTCGTTATACTTATGTAATCTATGGTTGGATTTGGATAAATACTTACTTGATTTTCATAATCAAATTCAGTTAATCCTAAAGAAGTGTCTTTAATAATAACTACTTTATTGTCAGAGCTGTTAAAGGCATAACATCCTATTCCACAAGTAATAATGTTATTTACATCACCAAAAGCTACTGAAATCGGCAAATTATCTTCCAATAAAAAAGTAGTTGGATTAAATCTTTGAAATATTATATTTCCAGAAAAATCAAAACTTGCATAACAAACCAAATCTGTACTAACATCATATACTGAAGGTCCATTTGCATTTGAAAAAGTTCCTATTACAAATAATGAGTTTGTCGTATCTACAATTGCTCCATTAGTTGCATACATTTTGCTATCATAATAACTAAAATCTTCTCCAAATCCAGATAATACACTTTGTGTTACATCAACAACATTAACTCCTGAGTTATTTATTGACATTCTTCTTATTCCAAATTCTGTTGTTTCGTTATTATAACCAATTAATGAGTTTTGAGAATTAAATTCAATTCTATTGCTTCCTGTGTGGTCTGGTGTAGTAGTTGGTCTCATAACATCATTATCATAAATTGCTACTCCTTCATGTTTTGGTGAAATCCCAATATTTCTTCTAGCAATAGCAATGGTATTTGGTTGTCCAGGCATTACCTCAATATCTTCAACATAAAAAGAACCACTTGAAGGATCTGATCCTAAACTAAACTGAAGTCCTGACGTTTGAGAAGATATTTCAAACCTTCTAACAGTTGATGAACCACTAAATCCGCTATATACAAATTGTCCATCATCAGAAATTGCCAATACTGTAGGCTCACTACCAATGAAAATCGTATTCTCTAAGGTATAATCATTTGGGTTTATCACACCAATACTATTTCCATTTGAACCATTTGAACTAGGAATAGATACATAAATTCGATCCGTATTACTATCATAAACCAAATCATTTGTTGTCACATTGACGGTATTAATTTCAAACTGAGAAAATGCAAACATGGGTGTAATAATAAAAAGTAAGAGGTAATTTTTTTTCATATTCTTGAATTTTGAATTGTTCATATTAATTTTTGCTAACGTGTTCGTGTATGGTTGGTTGCGTTGGCGAGAACTAAGTTAATAAAAGAAAACCAGCCTGTAGAAAATTCCGCAGGAATTTTCCGAGTAAGCAACGACCACAGCAATTAATTATACACGTTGTTACAGCACGTATTTTTATGATATTTCATTTACTATAATTTCGTCAATTATCCATTTCCCATTAACTTTTCGTATAAAAACCCTTACTCCAGTTCCACATAATTTTCCACAACCCATTCCGCTATTTAAAATTCCAAAGGATTTAGTTGAGTCAAATTGAATTCTGGATAGGCTAGTGGTTTCATTCAAATAGAAGTCGTATTCTTTTTTCCAAATATTACTACCTTTTGGGAATTCCGAACGATATTTAAATTCTAATTTGTCCTCAGCTTTCAACTTTTCTAAGTCAATCCTATATTCAATAGACAAGTCATTAGAATCAAGAATTAAGTTATATTTTGAGAAATGTTTTAATAATTGTTCTCTTTCCTTCATTTCAAGAGAATAGACTGAGTCTTTAATCGCAATTACTAATTTGATAGAGTCAGCTTTGAGTTCCGTTTTCCTTTTTCTATAATCCGCTAATGCTTTCGCAATTCCAGTTGTATCTGATCCAATTATTTCTCCCTTTTCGTTAAAAATAGGTTTAGGAGGTCGTGGTGGTTTTAGTCGAAAATCATAATGTAAAGAATCCATTAAAGCAGGAAATATTTCATAAACTACAGACTGTTCAAATTCCAATTCAGATTGCTTTTTATCACAGTTAAAAAGAAGCACTGATATAAGAATTAGTAACAATGTTAGTTTTTTGGTCATATGTGCTGTAACTGGTTATATCCAAACTAATACTTCCTTTTTTAAGCACTATATTCCGGATATCCCAATGTTTGTTCGTTTTTACTACTCGTAAATTTAAAGAAAATATATATAAGTTTCTATACGTATAACTACGTACACAGTAGATACCAAAAAAGAGCCATTACATCAAGTTACAGCTCTTTTAAATATATGTTTTAGTGTATTATTCTATAATACCACCACAACTTACTCTAGCACCAGCAGCACCAGATGGCTGAGACGTAAAATCATCTGTACCTTGATGTACGATGATTGCTTTTCCTAAGATGTCTTTGGTAGCGTCACCACAGCCAATACACCACTCATTAGTGATTTTAGTGATGGTTCCACGACCTTCTGCATTAGCTGTAAAGTTGCCAATGTCTCCTTTGTGATAGCCAGCTTCATCTCCCCATTTTCCGTGCGGCTGAGCCGTAGGATTCCAGTGTCCACCAGATGATTTTCCATCATCAGAAGAACAATCTGCTTTGTCATGAATATGAATCGCGTGTTCTCCAGGTGTTAATCCACTAAGCACAGCAATCATAGTAACAATGCCTTCTTCTTGAGTAAACACAAGATTACCAGTAGCAGCACTTCCGCTTTTAGAGTCTAAACTCATAGTGATTTTTCGGTTTTCAGAATAGTAAGCTGGTTTTTCAACTGTTTCAGATGCATCACGCGTTTTTGTAACAACTTCTGTTGCTTCAACTGCTTCTTCAGTAACAGTTTCTGTTTCTTTTTTATCGCTTTTACAGCTTACAAATAGGCAAACTGCAACAAGTGCAAGTCCTAAAATTTTGTGTTTCATGGTAAAGTGTTTTAGTTGTTAATTCCAGTTTGAAAGATACTGATTATTTAATTCGCACTAAAATAAAGTTTATATCTATATGATAAATGTCATTTTTATTCTGAAGGCTAGCCAATACCTTTACAGTATAATTAAAAGGTATGATTTACTGTAGTTAGTAATAAGCTTAAATATAAACCACTAAAACTTAAATTATGAATAAAATAATAGTACCAATTGACTTTTCTATACATTCAGAATATGCACTTGAAACTGCTGCAATTTTGGCAAAGAAAAATAATGCCGAAATTTTAGCATTGCACATGTTAGAAATGGCTAATAATATAATTTCAGATTCTAATGAGGATCAACAAATGCAAACCGTATTCTTTATGAAACTTGCCGAAAAGCGATTTCAAGAGTTTTTAGAAAGAGACTATTTAAAAGATGTAAAGGTAACGCCTGTTGTAAAGCATTTTAAAGTCTTTCGTGAAGTTAGTGATGTTGCCGAAGAACACAATGCAGATATCATTGTAATGGGTTCTCATGGTTCAAGTGGTCTTACCGAAATATTTGTAGGTTCGAATACTGAAAAGGTCGTAAGACATTCTAATATTCCTGTGCTTGTCGTAAAGCAGAAACCAGTTAATGTAAACTTTGAAACGGTTGTTTTCGCTTGTGATTTTTCAGAAGCAATGGTAAAACCGTATTTAAATGCGTGTCAGTTTTTTGAAAAATCTTCTTCTAACTTAAGACTCTTATATGTGAACTTACCAGGAGAGCGCTTTAAAAGTTCTGCCGAAATGGAAGCAACTGTAGCAAAATTTCTTGAAAAGGCAGATGGCAACTTAAATAAGATTAACGATATACAGTATATATCAGATTATACTGTAGAAGAAGGTGTGCTCACTTTTGCGAATCTCGTTGGAGCTGATTTGATCGCTGTACCAACACATGGTCGCAGAGGAATTTCACATTTTTTTAGTGGAAGTATAGGCGAAGATATCGCTAATCATTCAACCTTACCAGTGATTACATTTAAGATCTAATAGTGTTGAAGTATAAACAAAGAAAAAGAGTTAGTTTCCTAACTCTTTTTCTTTGTTTAAATGTTAAGGTTTAAAATTGTTCAATCAAATAGTTGATTAAATCTGTAGTTGTTACAATACCTACAAGTTCTCCATTATCAACAACAGGTAAAGCATGGAATTCTTTTTTAGCTAATATTACAGCAACGTCTTTAATCGTAGTGTCCGAAGTAACGGTCACTACATTTTTTGACATGACCTGACTAATAGTAAACATATTATATACAACTGTATCGACTTCAGTTTCGTCTTCGTTTGAAGCATCAGCAAAACTAATTCTTAGTAAATCGGTATAACTTAACATACCAATAATAACGTCTCCTGCTACTACAGGTATATGTCTTATACGATGTTGTTTAAATAGTTTTTCAGCAGTTTCCAATTCATCTGTTCTATTTACTGCAATGATGTTTTTGGTCATTATTGTTGACACTGGTGTACGCTTTCTCATGATTATTAGGTTTTAAATTCACTATTAAAGTTAGAGGAATACGCTCCAAAAAACTATGATAAAAATCATATTACCTGCGCAACTAATGCCTTAAATTTGAGAATAGTGCATAATAATTATGGGATCACAATCTGTAAAACCAATTACGAATAAAATTCAGAGAAAGCAGTTTATAAATCATTTGCTAAATGATATAGAAGCGCTAGACATGATGATTAAAACGGATGCCTTCGAAAAAGGCGTTCAGCGTATTGGTGCAGAACAAGAATTGTGTATTGTAGATCGGTATTACAGACCTTCTTTTAATGCCTTGGAAATTTTAGAAAAAATTAATGATCCACACTTTACTACTGAGTTGGGTCTTTTTAATGTCGAGGCGAATTTAGATCCATTGGTTTTAAATGGAAACTGCTTTTCACAATTAGAAAATGACCTTTATAATTTAATAGATAAAGCTCATAAAGCTGCTGAATCTATAGATTATAATAAAATCATACTCACCGGAATTTTGCCAACCTTTAAACGTAAAGATCTTGTGTTTGAAAACATGACACCACATGAACGTTATAAAGTACTTAATGATGTGATGAAGAAAGTACGAGGTGACGACTTTAGAGTAAAAGTACGAGGAGTGGATGAACTTATTTTAGATCACGAATCTATTTTATTTGAAGCTTGTAATACGAGTTTTCAAGTGCATTTACAAATTGATTTAGATAACATTGTAGATCAGTATAATTGGTCGCAAGCTATTGCTGGCCCTGTATTATCTGTAATGACGAATTCGCCTATGCTTTTAGGAAGAGAACTTTGGAGCGAAACGCGAATTGCCTTATTTCAGCAAAGTATAGATTTAAGAAATACATCACAATTACTCAGAGAACAAAAGGCACGTGTAAACTTCGGAAATGATTGGATTAGAGATTCAATTTTAGAAGTATTTACTGATGATGTTGCACGATATACACCTTTGGTGACCGCAGATTTTTCTGGTAATCCTATTGAAGATTTAAAAAACGGAATTAAACCAGATCTTAAAGCCATTGGCATACATAACGGAACATTGTATAAATGGAATCGAGTGTGTTATGGTGTTCATGAAAATGTTGCGCATCTGCGAATTGAAAATAGATACATACCATCTGGACCAAGTATTAAAGATGAAATTGCCAATTCCATGTTTTGGGTTGGTGTCATGCTAGGAATGCCTGACGATTGTAAATCGATATGGAAACGTATGGCATTTAAAGATGCGAAAGGAAATTTTATAAAAGCTGCAAGAACTGGTTTGGACACTTATTTTAATTGGTTTGGCGAAGGTATTTCGGCAAAAAAATTAATACGATTGGTACTATTACCAATGGCTCATGAAGGATTATTGAAAGCAAATATAGATGAAAGGGATATTGCCTTTTATCTTAATATCATAGAAGATCGCGTTGAAAAAAATACAACTGGTAGCAAATGGTTAGTAAGAAGTAGTAGAATGCTTCAAGAGAAAGTATCAAGAGAAGAAGCTAATATATTATTAACCTATCATATGCATAAAAATCAACTTGATAATTTGCCTGTTAGTGAATGGGAATTAGCAAAACCTTTGGCAAGGGAAGATGCGAGTTCAAATGATAGAGTTCATAAAGTAATGTCTACACAAGTGTTTACTGTCAATATAAATGATTCGATGAGACTCATTAAGAACTGTCTCTTATACACATCTCCGAGCCCACGAGACTCCTGAGCATCTC